>CAZVGL010000001.1:0-156736 GCA_964626705.1 uncultured Candidatus Saccharibacteria bacterium
GTGTTAAAAAGAATAAATTAAATTTCATAAATATGTCAAAACTACCAAAAGTAAAGTTTAAATTACCGACAATAAAAAAAGAAGCTGAAATAATGACTTCTTTTTGTAAACCTAGAAAAACTGGGTGGGATTGGAGTGAAATAATCTATAGAAACCATCCAGAGCTTGGAGAGATATTAAAAGATAAAAAATCTGACGAATACTATAAGTATGTACACAAATACTCTAGTAAATTTATTAAGAAAAATAGAAAGAAATTAGAGAAACTTGTTAAGGAATACCAAATACAATGGGACAAAATAAATGATGAATATCTTAAAACTTTATCTGAACATTTTGAAACCGAATACCCAGCAGATAGAAAAGTTATTACAGCTTATGTTTCTATAGTTCCAATTTACCCTAGATTTTTAGATAGTTGGGGTTTTAATGTAACCTATAAAAATATAGATTTTGCAATAAGAATATCTATGCATGAGATTGTCCACTTTCTATATTTTAAAAAATGGATGGAAGTCTTCCCCAAGACAAAGAAAGAAGAGTTAAATAACCCTCATTTAATATGGAGGTTGAGTGAAATACTAGCCCCTATTATTCTAAATCATAATAAAGATATTCAGAAAATATTTAAATCTAAACATAATCATTATTCCAATTTTCAGAAAGTAAAAATCGGCAAAAAGACGATGATTAAACACTTTGAAGATTTATATAAAAAACACTTAAAAAGCGGTAAATCATTCGAGGAATTTTTGAAAATCAGTTGGACTGAAACCCAAAAGCATAGGAAAATCATAGAAAATATATAATGAAAATACTATTTGTTTGTAGAGGAAATATGTTTAGAAGCCAAGTTGCAGAGGCACTTTTTAGGCACACGCACCAAAGTGTCAAAAGCTCGGCTTTTGACACTTTGGTGCGGTCATGTGGGACTTGGGTTGAAAAAGAAGGATTAACTGGTAAGAAATTGAAAGATTTTGATGGAGTTAATGAATCTATGAATTTGACCAACTTAATTGATGTTATGAAAGAAAAAGGTTTTGATCTCTCTGAGAATATCTGTAGCCCGATTACTCCTGAGGTTGTAAGCTGGGCAGATAAGATAATATCAATGGCAGAAGCTAATGAAAGTCCAGATTATTTACTTAATAATCCAAAAGTAACTTTTTGGAATGTAGAAAACCCCGACAATTTTACCAAAGAACTTGCAAGAGAGATAGTTGAACAAATAGAAAAGTTAGTATCTACATATGTTTAAAAATTATTTAATATACTTAAATTATGAAAAAAATAAAATTAACTTGGTATGGTCGTTGCTGTTTCCTGATCGAAGTAAATGATAAAAAGATATTAATAGACCCTTACGATCAGTTTGATGGTGTTTCTATGGGTATAGTTGATACTGATTATACTTTAATTAGCAGTGTTGCTCATGACCACGGAAACATTGCAGCTTCTCCATATTCACAAACATATCATGCAACAGGTTCTGAATTATTAAAAAATGATATAAAAATAACAGGAATAATGACCAAAGAATATCGTGGGACAAATAACTTAATTTACAATATTAAAACCAATAACTTTTCTATAACAAATTTTGCAGATTTGGGCGATCTTGAATCATTAGAAAAATTATCACAAGAAGAAAAAGAAATCCTTAAGTCGACAAACATTGCCTTTGTACGCCCAAATCGAATCTCAGGTGATACAGAGGCAACTTCAGGTGATCTAGCATTAAAAACATGTGAACCACAGATAATAATTCCATATCATTTCTATCCAAAAAAATTTATAGATAAGAATGAAGAACTTGCAAAAATGTTACCTTATTTATCATGGGTTGAAAATATGATAGAAAAATTAGTTTACAAGAAACAGCAAATTGATGGTTATTCAACCGAAATAGATCTAGATGAATATAAAGAAAAGACAGCGGTTTTATTTTCTGATATTCATCCGCAGGTTAGTTATAAAAAACTAAAGTAAAATCAAACGAATCAGAACATTCGAGAACAAAAGAGGATCCCAACTTAATCGCTGGGACCCTTTTATATTTACTTCACTCTTCCGAGTGAAGGCGCCTCTGCCGTCACTCCCTAAGCGAGGTCGCGTAACTAGGGGAGCTATTCACTGTTGTTTCCTTGCGATGACCGTGACACGTCTTTTCACAAGACCAGACTGTTGGCTCCATAAGTTAGAATCCGTCTGACGATTCTAACAAGCACCTACATACTAACATATGACGTTTTATTTGTCAAGGGTTTGTAATCCTCCAATACCTTGGAAACACTTTAGTAGAAGTGAGCAAATTCAACCTAAATACCTCACATTCCATCAAAATCTACTATGATTTTGATGGAATAGCGTCTTAGATGCAAAGCTTGCTTTGCCGTCATTTTCACGCACTTGGGAGCTTTCTACACGCGTATGGGTGGTGTGGGACAAGTGTAAACAGAAAGCGTCGTCGTCCGAGGGCATTACCGCTAGGGCGTTAATGATAAAGATGAGTGCCGTCGTTTTACAAGCTACAGAGTCTAGCGATACCACATAATCTGTATTGAAAACGAGGTGAGGGGTTGGCGAGTGGCGGACTCCGTAGGCACATTAAAGCAAGCAACTTACGTTAATTTAAGTGAAAATCCGAACAATACTGAAGACATAACATTACAACTGCGAGGAGGAGTCACGAAGCTGGGGAGAGGATTCCTTCCTCTCCCCATAAAGAGGTGTGTGTTCGCCTTGAGGCGAAAAACCGCACACACCAAGTATCAAGGCACGAGTAGCCTTAGCGGTAATGCCCGAGGCGAATGCCGAGGGTACGTTGGAAAACTCTGTAATTATATCTATACTTAATATACTTACTAAGACGACTTCGTTCCGTCGTCCATCGTGAGCACCAACTCTGTGAGGTACGAACAGAGAGGCAAAACAGAAATTTTCTTTTCAAATTTACTTTTAAAAATTGGGGGCAGAAAAAACGAAAAGAACGGTGAAGAAAAATTTTCTGTTTTGGCGACGGCGGAGCGAAGTGGAGGCGTTGGGGCGATAACATTACCACGGACTCGGGGCGTAGGAGAGAGGTTAGAGATATCACGCGCGTGGCGCGTGCGTTAATCGGTCTTTTCCTCGAAATAGGTTCGAGCAAAGTCTATTAAAAGAGCACCATTTTCCCTACAACCCTGCCTCACTCGTCCTTAGTCCTACGTTGAAAATCCCTGTTGGGTTTGTTATGTCGAGCTTGGTCACAAATTCAAAAGTGTTTGCGTCATATATATAAACCATATCTTTTTGCATCATTGAGACATATACGTATTTACCGTCATAAGTAAATTCAGGGTGTATCACCATACTTCCCTCTATAGGCACGATAGTTTTTACAATAGACAGGTCACGAGCATCTATTATATAAAGCTCGTCACTTTTATTTATCTCCCAAGTATCTAACCACACGTAAGGATACCTATCATCTCTTGTATATGAACGCGGGAACTGACTCGGATAGCCAGTCTCTATATATTCAACAAGCTTCCACGTATCAGTATCTATAACAGTAGTCTTACCTTCTTCGATAGCTGGTATAAATGTAAGGTTTTTCCAAGTAGCACCCGGACCTGTGTGAGGTTTGACACCAGTTTTTATCTCTCCGACTTCCTCCATTTTAAGAGCGTCGAGTATCCACACAACATTTGACTGCTCAATAGAAAATACTAAGTGTCGTCCGTCAGGTGTAGCGTAGCCGTCATGCATTACACCTCCCTCGTCCCCCACATCCCAAAAATAATTAGTAACAGGTATTCCCTTTTTAGAAGTATCAATAATCCAAACACTGTTAATATCTTTAAGAGCAACAGCTATCATCTCTCCAAACTCAAGCAATGCTCCAGCTCTGGACGGTGTACCGTCTTTAACGCGCGTGTCTGTTAGTGGTATTTCTTTTACGATTTCAAGAGTCTTTGCATCAAGGATCACCAATGTATTCGGATCATAATTACCAACTGCTATATATTTTCCACTGTCTGTCATAGCTGTACCCCTTGAACTCTCTCCTACCTTTATAGATGCAGCGACCTCTATTTTATTTAGATCGATCTTACTTAGCCAACCGTCTCTTGAAATAAGGTAACCATACTTAGCATCTGCAGAGAAGACCATGGTATGCGGTTGCTTCCCTAGACCATTTATTCTTGCAATTGTTTCATTCTTACTTCCATCTACAAAAGCCAACCCTCCTGCACTTTTCTCCACAACCACCATAATGTCCCGTGGGTTCCATTTATTGTTTGTATATACTTCACTCTTTGGATCATATACAAAAACCTCTTCGTCAGTCTTTTCTTCTTTTCCATAACCTACTCCCATGCCACCCATGTCCATATTCATGACCATGTCCATCTTTAAAGCAGGTGGCATAACACCGTCTACCTCAGAAACCAAAACAACAGAGTCTGCCACAGCTTCACCTAAGACTTTTATCTCTTTATGTAGCGGAGTGAAAAGCACAGCACGGATGTTATGCTCTCCTCTCGGTAATGGATCTATATGATGCACTTTATCAAACACCAAACTCACTAAGTTATCATTTATATACAAATGCACATGACCATCTTGCTTGCCTACTATAAAATTTTCAACTTCCATATTAATATCCCAGCCAGAGCCAGCCTCTACTGCACTTATCTTAATATCAGGTCTGCTTTTTACAACAGTGTTATAACCAAAATACCCAAGATACCCCACCACAATTATTATTAATACAAGGAAAACTAGATTTATTTTTTTCATATGCCTTATATTAACATGGTACAGCGTCAAACACACAATAAAACCCGCTTTTTTATAGCGGGTTTTATGCGACTTTATTTATAGATGCAACTAGGCGGGATTTCTTTCTTGCTGCTGTGTTTTTCTTTATGACACCTCTCTTTGCTGCTTTGTCTATTGCTTTATATGCTTTTGATAGAAGTGCCGTAGCTTCGTCTTTTTTCTTCTCTACAATAAGCTTTTTAATATCTTTAACTACCCCTCTCATTTCAGTGAGTCGACGCACATTAAAGACACGCTTTCGCGCTGAATTTCGTATCGCCTTTTTTGCTGATGATGTTATTGCCATATTTAATCTGCTAAAAGTAGCATAAATACCTATAAAACGCAAGGTTTCGACACTTCCTACTTTATCCTTTATACTTAAGATATGATAGCTCAACTCAAAGGAGAGGTGGTTGAAATAAAGGGTGGTTTTATAGTGCTTTCTGTTGGCGGAGTAGGCTACAAAGTCAGCACAACACTTGAAACTATCAAAAAAATAAACGAGGCTGATCTTGCAGAGATCGTCATAAAAACATATCTTGCAGTACGTGAAACATCTTTAGATCTCTATGGGTTCTTAAGGAATGAGGAGCTTGAGTTCTTCGAAATGCTCCTATCAGTCTCTGGCATCGGTCCAAAGTCAGCAATAGGTATTTTAAATGTTGCTGATGTAGAAACACTAAAGACTGCTGTATCTACTGGAGAGAGCTCTTATCTTACAAAGGTTTCAGGTATCGGCAAAAAGAATGCGGAAAAGATTATCCTCGAACTCCGCGACAAACTCGGCGCGATAGAAACAAAAGAAGACAGTGCGACCATGAAAGAAGAGCTGGAGACTTTGGAAGCATTACAAACTCTTGGCTACTCCACACGTGACGCCCGTGAAGCAATGCAAAACATAAGCAAAGATGCAGACACACCAAGCAAAAGAATAAAAGAAGCACTTAAAATACTCGGCGGACAAAAATAATTAAAATTTATAAGTATCTTCTTGTTTTCGATCAATAGAAATAATATTTACTACCTTAGTTTCATCAACAGTAAAAATAATTCTAATTTCTCCTTTTCTAATGCGATACACGTTTGTATATCCTTTAAGTTTTTTATAATTTAAACCTTCAAAATCCTTATTTATAATTTTAAAAACCAAATCGTCTATTTTTTCACGATCTTTTATAGAAATCTTTTTGAGAAATTTATCTATTTTATCCATTAAGATCTCTTAGCCGTTTTAGTAAATCCTTTGCAGGAATACCCTTTTTATTAAATTTTGTGAAGTCGGCGACTGTTTCCCACACTCCCTCATCTCCCAGATCATCAATAGGTGTAATCTTAAAAATAGGTTTTGACCTACGAACAACAACGAAAGACTTCCCTTTTTTAACTTGAGATATATAGTTTTCAGTATTCCCTCTTAGCTCCTTTAGCCCTATGATTGAATTTTTCATAACACCCTAAGTTTATCTTAAGATAACCTTTATGTCAAACAAAAAGAGGCAGATAACATTACCTGCCTCTAAACATAAATACTAAATTAAGTCTCTTCCAGCTTTGGTATAAAGATTTCTCTCCACCATTTTTTTTGTTCCATAGAAAAGATTAGATCCTCTAAACTTTTACTTACAAGCAAATAAATATCGTTCATATAAATCGTTCCAGCCTTATAATCACTTATCACACCCACAGCTGTGCACGTGCCCCATCTTTGATACTGAATCCAGTACAAAGTCTGCATAATTTTGGCGCCGTCTCGCACCATTATTATGCAGGGTGACTCATTACTACTAAATGGTAATGAAAGATATGGTTTGAGATCTTGATATTCATGAATTTTATATCTTTGCACATAACTACATAGTTTTTTTATTAGAATTGCTCTGTCAAACTCTATCCCTTCTTGGATATACACATGTATATCTTTTTTCATCTTCTTTTCTCCTTTCTATTAATTTCTATGTTCTTTCGCAATAATCATGTATGCTAGTATTTTTTCCAATACACCATCTTCACAACTACAACAACCAGGAGTTTCTAGTAAGGCTTTGATTTCTTTATCACTCTCAAGAAAATCAGAAATATCTTCATTGAAAGATACTGAGCCAGTAAGATAATGTATTGATATTTTTTTACCAAACCTATCCAATAACAAACTTATCTTGTAATCAATAGAGCATCCGCAACTTATAAACCACACTCGCCTTCCGTTTTTATTTTTTTGCTCTAGTTCCCCTATTATTTCTTCCAGAGGAAGAAGGTTATCTTCTGCACCAGGACGAGACTTTCTGACCTCAATCGTGTCTGCATAAACAAATACATCTTTTTTTAAGGTTTTAAAATCATAAATTTTATCCTCTTTGTGTGGATTATGTATAACTTGTATTTTGGCCATTTCTCCTTCTCCTTTATATTAATTTCAATATTCTTTATATTCTACCTATATTATACACTTGTTTGATAGAATGTCAAACAAAATAGTATAATTTCTTTATGTTTTGTCTGAAAAGATACTATATTGTATAAAATATAAAAAAATAGTAGTATTAAATTATACTTTAATACACCCTTTTAACGACATGAGATATGAAAAAAGAGCTATCAGAATTAGACAAAAAAATACTCTACGAACTTGACCAAGAAGGTCGCGAAAGCTTTGCCAGAATTGCCAAGACAATAGGCACCACCACACAAGTGGTTAAATATCATTACGATAAACTTATTGATAGCGGGGTTATCAAGCACTTTTGGGCATTTGTTGACTATGATAAAGCAGGATATTCATTTTTCTGGGGATATTGGCTAAAATTCAGCGGACTCACAAAAGAAGCCGAAGAAGAAATGTATGCTGACTTCAAAACAAACGGGCATATACCCATAGTCATGCGTTGTGATGGATATGCTGATGCATTGCTAGGAATAATAGGTAAAGATATATCTCATCATAATAAAGTCTTGGAGGACGTGTTCGCTAAGTATGGAAAATATATAACAATGAGCGACATTGTCGTTGGACTTGGCTTTATTAAGTTTCCACGCTCATACTTGATTGGAAAAGAAAATAAAGTTGGCTCTTTTGTTGTTTCAGGTAGCACAGAAAAGATAAAAAATCTTTCCGAAGTAGATAAAAAGATAATATCTCTCTTGCAAGAAGACGGGAGGATGGATTTTACCCAAATCGCAAAGATTTTAGGAGTATCTGTAGGATTAGTACACAAACATTATTATAATCTAGTAGAAAAAGGTGTTATCACTAAAATCACATACACTCTTGATTATGAAAAAATCGGAATGGTTTTTTATAGAGTACTTTTCAAAATAATTCAGTATAATAAAGAAGAAATAGACCGTTTATACAAATTTTGTGAACTACATCCAAATATAATAAACTATGTTAAAGTTATGGGTGATTGGCAGTTAATACTTGATGTAGAAATAGAAAGTCGTGACAAACTAAGAGACATGCTGAGGCAGATTAAAAACGATTTTAGAAGCATTGTTTATCAAATAGAAATTAACGAGATATACAAAATAGATAAATTTACACAAATGGCTGTGGAGTATCCCGAACTAGGAAAACCCAAGCAACATACTTATCCAATACCAAACATAGAAAAATAACATGGAAACTATACTAAACATAGGGAGGAAAATAATACCAAAGAGTGTTTTTAAAACAGCACAGCCTGTGTACCATTTTTTGCTTGCTTTAGCTGGTGCAATATATTATAAATTCCCTTCTAGAAAGGTTTTTGTTATAGCTGTGACTGGCACAAAAGGAAAGACAAGCGTAACAGAAATGATAAACGAAATATTAAGAGAAGCTGGTCACAAGACAGCACTTCTAAATACTATTCATTTCAAGATCGGGGACAAAGAAGAAAGAAATTTATTTAAGATGACAATGCCAGGGCGGTTTTTCATACAGCGTTTTATAAGAGAAGCAGTAGATGCAAAATGTAAATATGTAGTAATGGAGATGACATCAGAAGGTGTAAAACAGTTCAGACACAAGTTTATAGCACTCGATGCGCTTATATTTACAAACATAGCACCTGAGCACATAGAGTCACACGGTTCGTTTGAAAACTATTTAAATGCAAAATTAGAGATAGCACATGCTCTTGAGAGCTCTCCAAAGAAAAACAAAACTGTAATAGCAAACAATGACGACGAATACGGTGGGAAGTTTTTAAATATTAATGTACAAAATAAAATACCATTATCTCTTAAGAATGCGGAGCCGTATATGCTATCTGAGAAGTTTACCGAAGTAACATTTGACGGAATAAAAATGCACTTAAAGCTTGTCGGGGAATTCAATATATACAACACACTTTCCGCCATGTCTTTTGCAAAAAGCCAAGGTATAGACATATTAACAACACGTACTGCAATTGAAAAATTTATTGGTGCCAAAGGAAGAGTTGAGAGAGTGGAAGAAGGGCAAAACTTCACAGTGATAGTAGACTACGCACATACAAAAGAATCCCTAGAGGAACTATACAAAACATTTGATAAGTCTGACAAAGTTTGTGTATTAGGGAACACTGGTGGCGGTAGAGATAAATGGAAACGTCCAGAGATGGCAAGTATTGCGGAAAAGTATTGTAAGCATATTATCCTCACAAATGAAGACCCTTATGACGAAGACCCTATGCAAATATTAAAAGAAATGGCGATAGGAATAAAAGACAAGAAGCCAGAAATAATACTAGACAGGAGGAAAGCTATAAAAAAAGCATTCACATTAGCTAAAGAAAACGATATAGTATTAATAACAGGAAAAGGTACGGACCCTTATATAATGGAAGCAAAAAGAAAGAAGACACCTTGGAGTGACGTAGAGGTGGCGCGTGAAGAATTAAATAAATACATTTTTAAATCTTAAATATAATAAAATCATGGGAGCAAAATCAGACTTAATATTTGTAATACTTGTTATCGTAGCACTCGGTTTTGTGTGGGTGTTTACTGGAGGGCCTGAGCGTGCTCGCAACCAAGGAGTTTTTATAAAACCACCTGCTCCACTTGATTCTGGAGAAACATACGGAAAAATAAACGTGGTAAGATCTTCTGTTAATGTGGATCTTGACGGAAGTGGGAATGGAGGTGTACAAGTTGGTACGTCTGACGGAAACGGAAACAGTGGTGCTGAAGTTAATCCAAGCTCTTCAGAATTTGAAAACAAGGTAAGTATTAAAAGTAGCTCGACAGGACCTAGGAAAAGCTCTCCTTTGGAAGAATATATCACTTTGTCTGCATCAAGCAGGAACAATGAAAAGATTTCAATAACAGGATGGAAACTTGAAAGTATAATCTCAAAGAAACAAGCTACAATAGGTGGCGCAACTGAAGTATATATATCAGGATTGGTAAACTCTGAACCTACACTCAAACTAGCACCAGGTGAAACCGTAATAATATCGACAGGGCTCTCTCCTATCGGTGCATCTTTTAAAGTCAACAAATGTAGTGGTTACCAAGAACAGTTCCAAGACTTCTTCCCCAAATTATCCAAAAAGTGCCCCTACCCAGACGACGAGTTTGACGATATCGCTTTAAGTATCCCCTCAACAGACAATAAATGCGAAGATTTTGTAGACAGTATTAGCAGATGTGAGATGGAGCTTACAGCCTTCCCTGCCGGCGTATCAAGTCAGTGTACTGAATTTGTTTCAAACACTATAAACTATTCAGGTTGTGTTAAAAACCATAGAGATGACCTAAACTTTTTTACAAAAGAGTGGAGAGTCTTTCTAAAGAAAGATAGTGAACTCTGGAGAGCAAAACGCGAAACCATAAGACTTATAGATAACGACGGCAAAGTCGTTGATACGTATACGTATTAAATATTTAATACTCTAAACAAAAACACTCCTGCCGTCACAGACACGTTGAGTGATTCTTTTTTGCCTAACATTTTTATTTGTGAGATTTGATCACTTTTTTCTAAAATAGATTTGGAAAGCCCCTTCACTTCGTTTCCAAAAATAAACGCTGTAGAAGAATTTATTTTTACTTTTTTATAATCAACTGCATCATTAGCTTGCTCAACTGCTACGATTGCAGTTTTTTCTTTCTTCAATTTATTTATTACAGGATTAACTGTTTTAAAATGCTCCCATTCTATATTTTTCTGTGCACCAAGTGCAGTTTTTGCAATATCGCTTCGCTCTCGTCCAAACCGATCAACTGGTGTAGGAGTATAGCCAGTAAGATATATTTTAGAAATACCAGCAGCGTCAGCAGTCCTAAAAATAGAGCCCACGTTCTGCACGCTTCTTATATTGTGGAGTATTATGTATGTTTTATTATCCATAAACCAATATTACACTCATAAATAAAAAATGCTACAATATTATTAATGTTAAATATATTCCCAGACTTATTGTTTTTACAACTTCTCGCGCCATTCTTATTACGTGTTGCAGTAGGTGCTATGCTCTTTTGGATAGGATATTCTTATATATTTAAAGATAGAGTTGCAACAATAACACAGCTTAAAACAAAATTTCCAAGACTAGCATCTTTTGCTGTGTGGTCTGGTGGAATAATAGAGATGGTCGCTGGAATATTTCTAGTAGCAGGGCTTTTCACACAAGGTGTTGCAATAGCTGGAGCACTCATTGCAATAGACGCACTATTCGCAAAGATTTTATACAGAGACTTAGATAAAGTAGTTAAGTACAGCAAGATGTTTTATATCTTAGTACTTATAATATCTCTATCACTCATATTCTCCGGCGCCGGAGCCTTTGCAATTGATTTACCGTTATAGAAAAATCACCCGCAACAACGTTAGTTGTGCGAGTGATGTTGATACATATTTTTGAGTCAGAGTCAGATAGTCATTTCTCTTATCTTTTTAATTATAAGACTTGCAGACACCTCTTCTTTAGTATAACGAGGAAAAATATTTATATTCGTTCTATATGAATATTTTTTTATGGTATTACTCCACCGTTCAATTTTGTCTGCAACCACACCTCCTCCAAAAACAACACTGTCGGGCTGTAATAGACTTATGGTTTCATGCCCATTAGGATTTATACATGCTATAAATACATAATCAACAACTATCATACTTGCAAGCATTACAGCTCTCTGTTTTTCATTTATGATTGGTCGTCCTGATTTTTTATACCCTCGTATATTCTCATCAGAAAGAACTGCCACCACTAGCAGATCTTCAAGACTACTGGCGTATTCAAGAAGGTGAACATGTCCTACATGAAGAAGGTCGAAACACCCTCCAACCAGAGTAAATGTTTTATTCTTTGGTATAATCTTTTTTAGATCACCAACATTTTCAATAATTTTTTTCACAACTACCTCCTAGTAAAAATTATTTTATAATACTATAATCTAACTATGCTAAAAAAATATACAGACAAGGAGTATGCTAATATGCTTCCAAAGAAACAAGTAGGAACTGCTGTTTTGTTTTTTAATACAAAAGGAGAACTACTTATACTCAAACCTAACTATAAAGATGGGTGGTTGATACCCGGAGGATCAACAGATGAAAATGAATCACCACTACACTGTGCTATCCGAGAAACCAAAGAAGAAACAGGTCTTGACATCCAAGAGTTAAAATTAGTCGGTATATATTACGCTCAAAAAAAGGGATATTTTTCAGATTCACTAAAATTCCTTTTCAATGGCGGTGTATTAACCGATAAACAAATTTCTGAAATACAATTAGCAGCTGACGAACTAGAAGAATTTACCTTTTTTTCAAAAGAAAAAGCGATACCTATTTTGTCTAATAGCTTGCAAAAAAGTGTGCCCCAATGTATCGAAGCAATCAAAAATAAGACTACCGCGTATATAGAAAACTAACCTAATTACCTTCTTCTCTAACAAAATCCTTGGACCATGGAAAACAATAGTTTCCTGCTGGAAGTATTGAGAAATCAGACTCTACATTTGAAACAAAAGTAAGTGTTGCAACCCTAACTTCTGAAACAAAGCGTTCCTGAAAATACCTTACTGCAACAGCTAATGTTGCACCAGTATGGACCGAATCATCAACAATAAGAATTTTCTTACCAGAAATATCAAAATCAAGATTTATTGAAACCACAGGTTTAACTGTATGAAAAAGATAGTGGTGATATACACTCATTATCCATCTCAAAGGTATTGGATCTCTGTTGTACATACGTCCAATGTTAATATCTCTACGAATAGTGATATGTTTAACTGGAACACCTAAATCCTTAGCGACAAGATCTCCAGGCACAGAGCCTCCGGTATCAATAGCAATCACCAAATCTGGCGTATACACCTTCTCTACTTCTCTAGCTAGGCTAGTACAATAAATTACTACCTTTTCTTCAGAGATTCTTTTCCGAGCTTTATCAGCAAACATATCTTGCAATGCATTTATTATCTTAGAGATTTTCACCACTTCCTCCTATTTTTTTTGAAAGAACAAGATTAATCAACTTTTAATTAACTTTTTTAATATAACACATAATTTACTTTCTGTAAACTTACTGATTGTTAACCGGTAGGAATTTTGATCCTTACAGGATCAGTACAGTTTTCGCATCGTACTCGCTAAAAGCTCCGTGCGACACACTCAAACTTTTCAAATCCTACACAAGAGCTTTGCTCTTTCGGGCGGACAGCATAATAAAAAACTCCCTACTTAGGGAGTTTTTTATTATGCTGTCCGCCCGGTAGGATTTGAACCTACGACATTCTCCTTAAAAGGGAGCTGCTCTACCAACTGAGCTACGGGCGGATACAAATAGAACTATACAACATATAGCGATTATATTCAATTTTATATCCCCAAGATAAACCTCTCCATTGCACTATCCATCTCATGTACACCACGACGAGTATCGTGATAAAGAGATATTAGAGAAAAAGAAAGCTTTCTAAGCTCACTTTCTGAATAATTTTTTACAAATCCTAGAGACTTTCTAAATACAAACGGATTAAGCCCAGACTCTTTAGCGTCTTTTGTATTGAGCGATAGCAACATACTTTTAACCTGCCAAAACAGTATGCCGTGTACTTCTTCATCAGAAACATTGTTCATCTTCGCTTTTTGATACAAGACCCAAAGATTTTTCTTATCTCTCTTCCCCAAGGCTTCTGTTAAAGAAAAGATATCAAACTTTTTCTTTTTTTCTATTTCAACACCGACAAATTCCTGAATCTTCTCGGCATATTTTTCAAATTTATTTAATTCTGTTTTGTTTAACTTTTCTTCTAAGAAAATAAAGATATTTTCAGACTTTGAAATCTCTTTCAAACTTTTTAACAAAACTTCTTTTACTTTTTTATCTAAAAACAGATTATCGAAAACTATTATATATTTATTTGTAAAAAGTCCTTGCCCTCCTACGAATTCGTCTAACCTACTCTCATCAAACTCTCCTGCCTCTACACGTACAAACGATGCGTCTGGTTTTTTTGCAAACATACTACCCAAAAGTGAGTGTAGTTTTTCCCTAGATTTTATTATATCTGTACCGTGGAGAAGATATATCATATTTTTTTCATCTCTCCCCAATTATCCCCCACTGATACATCAACCAAAAGCTCTATGTCGTAAATATCTTTTGGATCTATCACTGATTCCATTATTTTTTTAATTTCTTTTGAGATCTCTTCTACTTTTTTATCTTTGATCTCATATACAAGTTCGTCATGTACCTGAAGTAAAAGCTGTGCGTCTTTTGAGAGTCCCTGCTTCTCAAGATAGCTATCGATACGCGCCATAGCTATCTTTATAATATCTGACTGTGTACCCTGAATAGGCGCATTTATAGCCATCCTCTCTGCCATAGCCCTGACGAATGGTATATTAGAATTAATCCCCTCAAAGTGCCGTTTTCGGCCAAAATACGTCTCTGTATAACCAAGACGCGCTGCATCTAGCTTTATTTCATGCATATAATGCGCAAGTCCTGAGAATATTTTGAAGTATTCGTTAAGATACTTTTGTGCCTCTGCACGTGTAGTCTTAAGATTCTCTTTAAGCGCACTTACACCCATGCCATATTGGATACCAAAGTTGATAACTTTTGCTTCTCTTCTCATCTCATCATCTACCATATCTATAGGCACATCAAAAACCTCCGATGCAACTTTCGCATGAATATCTCCACCTGTCTTAAAGTTTTCTATAAGCTTCTCGTCACGAGATAAAAATGCAGCAACACGAAGTTCTATCTGAGAATAATCAAGTGCTACTAATTTATACCCCTTGCTCGCAACAAATGCATTACGAATATTCCTACCAAGCTCTGTGCGAACAGGTATGTTCTGCAAATTCGGATTCTGAGACGACATCCTTCCCGTTGTCGTACCTGTCTGTATGAACTTAGCGTGCAAACGATTATCTTTGTCTAGAAGCTGTGGGATATTATCTATATAAGTAGACAAAAGTTTTTGCAACTCCCTATATGAAAAGATCTCACTGATGATAGGGTGCATATCCCTCATCTTTTCTAGCTCAGACTCACGAGTAGAACGAGCACCTGAGCCTGTTTTCTTTTGGTTTTTCGGCTTAAGCTCTAACTTATCAAAAAGCACGACACCTAATTGCTTCGGGGAGTTAATATTAAACTCTTCACCTGCATGTTTATAGATCTTATCCTCAAGTTTAGATAAATTTTTATGATAATCTTTCGAAAGTTTTTTTAAATAAACAGCATCGACAACAATACCTCTTTCTTCCATCTTTTCTATCACAGGTATGATAGGTAGCTCTATATCATTTAAAACTTTTTCTAACTTTTGCTTTTTTATTTCTGTAAATATATACTTATGCGCTTCTTTAAAAGATTTAGTGTCTGCAAACTGCAAAATATCCTCAAGTGTTGGGTTTGTAGTGTCAGAATGCAAAAGCCAAAGAGCTATACCAACCTTTTTAATATCGTCATCTGAAACTTCTTCTTTTTCAACCTCTTCTTCAGGCTCTGCTTCTTCTAAGATATTAGCTCCCCCACCAAATGCCTCTCGCACTCTCTGTGACAAAGTTCTAAACCCAAGTTCTTGAAACAATTTAAATATCCCATCAACCTCGAGTGCATCTCTCCACTTTTCCTCTGGTATCTTAAAATCTATAGGTACATCAAGACGTATTGTCGCAAGCATTTTAGAAAACAATGCTTCTTCTTCATTTTCCTCTAAAATACCTACGATTCGTGGCTTTATACCAGCTTCTTCAAATTTCTCTTTGCTCTTTTTGAGAGCCTTGTACATCTCTTCAATAGTGCCAAACTTTTGTATTAAAATAGTTGCAGTTTTCTCGCCGATTCCTGCAATCCCAGGGATATTGTCAGACGGATCACCGCGAAGCCCTTTGTAATCTGTCAAAAGCTTTGGACCAAAACCAAATCTTTCTTCAACACCTTTTTCATCATATAGTACAACTTCTTTAATCCCTTTCTTCTGTGTGTAAACACGCACGCGCTTGTTGTCCACGAGCTGGAGTGTATCCATATCGCCAGATGCGATAATCACATCAATATCTTTTTTACCTTTTACCTGATGTGCAATAGTGCCGAGTACGTCATCGGCTTCAAACCCAGCTTTTTCATAAATAGGAATATTAAAAACTTCAAAAATATCTCGCGAACGGTTAATTTGGGCAATAAGGTCATCGTGTGTTTTTGCACGCCCTGCTTTATAGTCTTCATAGACCTCATGCCTGTATGTCGGCTCCGGCAAGTCATAACACGCTACCAAATAGTCCGGCTTCAGATCGTCAATGATTTTCATAAGCATTGCTGACACTCCATAGAGCGCGCCAGTGGGCTCACCCTTATCCGATGTAAAATCCGGCAATGCATGGTACGCCCTGTGCAATATCGCATGTGCATCAAGGAGTACTAACCTCTTTTTCTCACTTTTTCCACCTTTAGTCATACTCCAATTTTACCATATATTTTAGTAAAAAATTTTACAAAAAAAGAAGGAGCTGAAAACTAATAAATTAGTCCAGCTCCTTTGTATAAAACCCTTTTTAATTGGTTGTCATATCTTACTTCTTTGCATCTGCAACCAAACCTTGAGCTTTTTTGAGAAGATCTGACATCTTCTTCTCAATTTCAGCCTGCATCTTCTCAAGCTCAGAAATACTCTCATCAACTTTTTTTATTCCATTTTCGAGCATTACTTTTAATTTAGTGTTATCTGTTGTATCAGCGATACCTTGAAATTTTGCCTTTTGTAATTCAGTAGCCATGATTAGACCAACAACTTTCTGAAGTTCTTTTGACAGTTGATCCGATTCATTCTTAATTTCAAACAACTCCATCTTAAGCAAGATATTGTCTGTCAGTTGGATAAGCACACTTTCCATAGTTTTTGACTTCTGCTCATCTTGCGCAAACGAATTAGCAGAGAAAGAAATAGTAACAACAATCAGTAATGCAACAAAGGTAGGTATAATTTTCGCAAATTTCATTTTCGGTCTCCTTTCAAGAGATGAAAATTAAAAAGATAATATTTAATGTACAAAACAATACACTTGTATCGTACTTATATATTAGCATACTTATATATGTTTGTCAAGGGTTAATTTTACCCTTACTCTAAGCTAGATTTGGATGCAAAAAAAAGGCCCGGCATATAAATATAACATGCTCGGACCCCGTCTTTCTTGAAACTGCGAACTTACTTTAACTATTCGCACATATTTACTAAATCCCCTGAAGTAAACTCAACACCAGCAATCTTTACTTCATCCAGATTAATGACCGCATAATCACCATCTATTGTGGCTCCATTACTAACCATCGCAGACCTGCTTATTTCAGTAGTATCGCCGTATACTTTGACCCTTGCTTTAACAACAAACTTCATAAGTTCTGCATTAAGCGCTATTTTTGCAACCATTATTCCAAATTTTTCGCTACCATTATTTAATGCTGTAAATTGTGCAACTTTTGTACGAAGCAATATTTTACCATCATCACTTGATACAAATTCATAATTAAGGACGTATTCGTTTCTTACTCCAGGAACCGTATAAGCCAAAAGTCGCTTTTCTGCAAATGAATCAGCAGAGAAAGAAGCGGTAACAACAAATAGCAACATAGCAATAACGACAAGATTTCGGATTTTCATTTTCGGTCTCCTTTCAAGAGATGAAAATTAAAAAGATAATATTTAATGTACAAAACAATACACTTGTATCGTACTTATATATTAGCATACTTATATATGTTTGTCAAGGGTTAATTTTACCCTTACTCTAAGCTAGATTTGGATGCAAAAAAAAGGCCCGGCATATAAATATAACATGCTCGGACCCCGTCTTTCTTGAAACTGCGAACTTACTTTAACTATTCGCACATATTTACTAAATCCCCTGAAGTAAACTCAACACCAGCAATCTTTACTTCATCCAGATTAATGACCGCATAATCACCATCTATTGTGGCTCCATTACTAACCATCGCAGACCTGCTTATTTCAGTAGTATCGCCGTATACTTTGACCCTTGCTTTAACAACAAACTTCATAAGTTCTGCATTAAGCGCTATTTTTGCAACCATTATTCCAAATTTTTCGCTACCATTATTTAATGCTGTAAATTGTGCAACTTTTGTACGAAGCAATATTTTACCATCATCACTTGATACAAATTCATAATTAAGGACGTATTCGTTTCTTACTCCAGGAACCGTATAAGCCAAAAGTCGCTTTTCTGCAAATGAATCAGCAGAGAAAGAAGCGGTAACAACAAATAGCAACATAGCAATAACGACAAGATTTCGGATTTTCATTTTCGGTCCCCTTTCAAGAGATGAAAATTAAAAAAGTAATATGTAATGTACAAAACAATACACTTGTATCGTGCTTATATATTAGCATATTTAGATGCGTTTGTCAAGTACCTATTTGACTTCAATCTCTCTTGTGTTTTCGTCTATGAATTTGAAGTACATTTCTTGTTTATCGTCTGGTAAGACATCTTTTACATTATCAGGCCACTCTATAAATATAATGTTTTTAGGGTTTTTAGAGACTTCTTCCCAACCTAAAGTCTTTAACTCTTCCCCGCTCTTAAGCCTATATGCGTCAATATGGATCAGATTATCAAAATCTTGATTCTCTAGTTTATAAATCTTTTCAATAACAAATGTCGGACTTGTAACAGTGTTCTCTATACCAAACTCTTTTGCCACCATTTTTACAAAAGTTGTTTTACCAGAACCCAAGTCACCATGCATCGCCACCACAAAGGCTAAGCCTTTGTGAGGTTTGATGTTTTCTACAAACTCTTTTGCTATTTTTCCTGTTTCTTCTATGCTTTTAGATATCATACACACTACTTTATCATTTTTTAGACGCAAATAAAGGGGAAATCAAAATGACTTTCCCCTTTTTTTAATTACCGAAACCTCGATAGCCTGTAGTACCCCAATAACCAACATTGAAGTTACTCTCTCTATCGTATCTCCTAGACCTTCTACGTCTGCTATCTCCCCAACCCCAATCACCGCCAAGATATCTAATTCTTCTTCCAGAATATACATTTTGGAAGTAAATCATCCTTCTTCTCGATGGCCAGTATTGCCCTCTGTTAATGTTGACTTGAACATTAGCATTACCAAGAGAAAAGGTAGTTTTTCCACATCCACCATTGCAGCTACTTTTTCCGCAACTATCGCAAGATGGTGTGTATTCTACTACAGAAGATCTTGTTTCTGAAGCAGAACCATAGAAGTTACTGCTGTCCACTACTATTGGACTTACAGCTCTTCTTTTACATCTACTCCCCCCATGCAGTCCACGCTCTCTATCACCATAATAAAGATTGTGAACCGGACAATGAAACTTGTCACTTGGACGCTTCATATAGCTTCCAAGACTAGGAGCGGTGACGGTGGAGCGCGTTGTTGCGCATCCACTAAATACTCCGATCAGGAGCATTATAGATATTATTGTCATTATCAGTTTTTTAACTTTCATGACATCCTCACTTTCTCGATCTCCTGATCGAAATAATATTTTAAATTATAAAACAACTACTTTTCTTAGCCCTATTGTAGCATATACACCGTATTTGTCAAGGGTTTATACCCCATCCACACATCTACCCAACATCCTTGATTTTTGCCAAAAACCACGTATTCTAAAAAGTGGAGAGAGGAGCGACTCTTTGACAAGTAAAAGGTAGTAGATTTCTTTTCTAATTTCTAACAATTTAATTTGGATTGGAGGTAGTTATGAAAAACAGATTTATTATATTAATCGCGTGTTTCGCAATGCTCTGCAGTATTGTGATTACACAATCGCAGGAAACGTTTGCCGAGAAAACGAAATCGGCAAGTCATGACGTACATTTCTTTACACAAGGCTCTGATGGAGCAAATGATCTGCAGTCGTTTAAGTACGACAAGAAAGAAAACGGTGTGTCACACAACAATTGGCCGGAATATGGTATCGAAGGTGAGAGCAAACAGCGAAACGTTGATGAGAGCAATGTAGCTTACGATAAGGCGATTGATCCTGGATATAAACAAGCCGCTATTGGAAGATGTCCGACCCGGGCTGAATACGGAACACTGGCCGCTATCGTCACACCCACATATTATAAAGCAGGGGTGTTGGCAATTACACAGGAACAGAAACCGATTAATGAAGGCGATGTGTTGAAGATAAGAGCAGCCATACTGAATGCAGAAATTATGGCCATGTCAAACTCAGGAGGTGCCGGTAAGTACCAGGATTTCCATGGACTCACACTGGAAAATGTTGAGCTATCAGCGAATGATCTGAAGATTAACAACAATGAAAAGTTTGCCGTAACAAAAAAAGTGAAAGTCTCAAGACAGGTTTAATCAGCTTTAATAAAAGCATGGCACACTTGTAATACAACTTGGAAACGCTTAATCGGACGCAAAGCGCCGGTAAAATTAGTACAAGTTTTATTTAGAAGGAGTAGTATAAACAATGTTTTAGAGGAGTCGCTCCCTCTACTCTATTTTGTACATTTAGTAGAAGCATGAACACAGATAGCCCAACCTTTATCATAAAGGTTGGGCTATTTCTTTTTTAAAAATCTCTCCTCAAGGTCGCACCTATGAAGAAGGAGTTACGTATCTTCTTCATCGAGGAAAGACCTTAATTTATAGACGATAAAAAGCAATACGATTGCTTTTTATTACCACACGGTTTTTATACAAAACAAATATTGTCACGATGTGGAAAAGACGCTAATATGGAAATAATAATGACATGGTCACTTTTGATGAAACAAAAGTAGAGAAGAAGATTGCCCAACTCCACAGGAAAGAGGAGGAGGAATTAGCAGATATTCTATCAAACAAATATGGTTTGCAGTATATTGACCTTTCTGGTGTTCCGATAAACACAGAAGCTCTTCAGCTCATCACAGAAGAAGTCTCTAAAGAAGCTGAAATGGCTATTTTTAAAAAAGTTGGCAAGAAGATCTCCGTTGCCGTACGTTCACCAAACAATATAAAAACAAAAGAAGTGGTAAAAGAGCTTGAAGAAAAAAACTATCTTCCCACACTCTTCATGGCTTCTTCAAACAGTATTAACCGTGCTATTAAAAGATATGCTGACATCTCCTTTGCTGTTGAAACTAAAGCAGGGATGCTGGACATATCTGGAGAAGATATAAAAAAGATATTAACTTCACTAAACAGTGTTTCTGATATTAAAAACCTCATTGACGAAACATTGAAAATAAAAAAGGCTCACAGAATATCAAGAATACTTGAAGTTATTATTGCTGGAGGTCTTGCAAAAAATGCATCTGACGTACATATAGAGCCAGAAGAAAATATAGTGCGTTTAAGATATCGTCTCGACGGTGTACTTATAAACATTACAGATATTGATATAGAAACATATGACTTACTTTTATCAAGAATAAAACTTATATCCGGACTAAAGCTAAACCTAAAGAACACAGCACAAGACGGAAGGTTTAGTGTACAGATCGACGAAGATGATGTGGAAATAAGAACATCCATGCTTCCAGATGCATATGGTGAATCTATAGTTATGCGTATCCTAAACCCAAAGACGATATCTTTGTCGATGGAAGACTTGGGTATAGAAAAAAGGTTGTTTGATATCTTAGAAAGAGAAATATCTAAACCAAATGGCATGATACTAACAACAGGACCAACTGGTTCTGGTAAAACAACCACACTATATGCATTCCTAAGAAGGATACAGACTCCCGAGAAAAAAATAATAACCATAGAAGACCCTATCGAGTACCATCTTCCAGGGATAGTGCAAACACAAGTAGACGATACAAATTATACATTTGGAAACGGCCTACGCTCAACTCTACGACAAGACCCTGACATCATAATGGTGGGTGAGATACGAGATGAAGACGTAGCCTCAACTGCCATAAACGCATCCCTAACTGGTCATCTTGTATTCTCAACACTACACACAAACAATGCCGCTGGCTCATTCCCTCGCCTTATAGATCTTGGTATTAATCCTAAAGTTATAAGCTCTTCTATAAACGTAGTGCTAGCACAACGACTTGTAAGAAAGCTTTGTGAATCATGTAAAAAACAAATAGAAATAAGTGGCGACAAAAAGAAACAAATAGACAGGACTCTTGAAACTATTATTAATAAAGAAAATATTCAAGAGAATACTTCCATTATTTGGGAGGCCGGAGGATGTGACAAATGTAATAACACTGGATACAAAGGTAGGATCGGAGTTTTCGAAGCAGTTGTAATGGATGAAAAAGTAGAAGAGCTTGTAAAAGGTAGTGCGAGTGAAAGAGAGATATCTGAAGCTGCGATAAGCCAAGGAGTGCTTAGTATGCAACAAGACGGAGTACTGAAAGTCCTAAGAGGTGTCACGTCACTTGATGAGCTGGCGAGGGTGATAGAGCTGACCTAAAGTTCTTTAAAATAAAAAGCTTCCAAGGGTAGCCCTTATAATTTAAAAAGGGCTACCCTTGGAATCAATCAATATATCGAAATCATGAATCTCTAAGCAATCTTTTAATGCAAGACTAAAAGTGAGCATCCTCCCTAAGGAGAGCCCGAGCAAGTCCAACCAGTGGTTGGAACCAAGGCATCCTCGAGAGGTGCGTCGGTTTGCTTAGAGATTCATGCTCTCGAAACAAAAAGCGGAGGAACTAAAGTGAAGTGTGCTTTTTTAAAAGTCTGGCCGAGTACAGCGAGGGTATCCGAGGACTTTTGAAAAAAGTACATTTCACTTTAAGTTCTTGTAGCTTCTATTTTCAATACATAAATACTAGCATATAAAATATATTATGTCAAGCCCTAAAGAAACATTAAAAGATTCAGGCGGTAGTGGTATAAAAGCATCGCTTGATACCACCCTTCGCCCCAAACACTGGGACGAATATGTTGGACAAGCAAATATCAAAGAAAACTTAAAGATATTGCTTACCGCAGCCAAAGAACGCTCTCATCCACCAGAGCATCTCCTTTTTTATGGCCCACCAGGACTTGGGAAAACCACGCTAGCACACCTTATCTCGCAAGAACTCGGCGCTCAGGTGCGTGTCACTTCAGGACCCGCTATTGAAAAGGTGGGTGACCTTGCAGCTATACTTACAAACCTCGGTGAAGGTGATATCCTTTTTATAGATGAGGTGCATAGACTTAATAAAACTATTGAGGAAGTACTTTACCCTGCTATGGAGTCTGGGGTGATGGATATCATCATCGGTAAAGGTCCTTCTGCTCGGACTATACAGCTTGAGCTTCCGCCTTTCACACTTATAGCTGCTACGACTCGTATCGCACTTCTTTCTTCCCCTCTTCGTTCACGTTTTTCAGGTGGAACATTCCGCTTGAAGTTCTATGAGCAAAGCGAAATAGAAGAAATACTAAAACGCTCTGCTAAGATATTAGAAGTGGAGGTGGACGACCTTGCTGCAAATGAAATATCAAAAAGAAGTCGCTTCACACCGAGGATGGCAAACTACTTGTTGAAGCGTTGTCGTGATTTTGCACAAGTAAACCGAGAAACGCTTTCTAAAGACATGGTGGACAAAGCGCTAGAGCTTTTAGAGATAGACGAACTTGGACTTAACTCTTCTGATAGAAAGATCCTAGAAACTATTATAGAGAAGTTCAAAGGTGGGCCGGTAGGCCTTTCCACTATCGCTGCCGCAACATCAGAAGAGCAAGCTACAATAGAAGAAGTACATGAGCCATATCTTATACAGCTCGGGCTTCTACAACGCACACCACGTGGGCGTGTAGCAACAGAAGCAGCTTATAAACATTTGGGGTATGATGTACCCGAAGATTTACAAGGGAGATTATTATAAAACAAGTGCAGTGAAATATGCTTTTTTAAAAGTCTGGCCGAGCATAGCGAGGGAGCCCGAGGACTTTTGAAAAAACATATTCCACGAAACGCTAATAATAAAAATACTATGTCAGGACATAATAAATGGTCAAAAATAAAACATAAAAAAGCACTTACAGATGCTAAGAAAAGCAAAGTGTTTTCAAAATTTGCGAAGCTTATCCAAGTAGAATCTAAGAAAGCAGGTGGCAACACTGACTCACCCGGTCTTCGCGCAGCTATCGACAAAGCAAAAGCTGAGAACATGCCATCAAGCAATATTGAAAAGGCGGTAGATAAAGGTAAAGCAGGAGAAGGTGAACACATGGAACATCTAACATTTGAAACATACGGCCCAGGTGGTTCAGCGGTGATAATAGAAGCGCTAACTGATAACAATAACCGCACATCACCAGAGATAAAACATATACTTACTAAAAGAGGTCTTGCGCTTGCAGCACAACATTCTGCAACATGGGCATTTGATAAAGTAGAAGGTGGTGGTTGGCAAGCCAAGATGCCACATGAGGTTTCAGAAAGTGATCTAGAGAAGCTCGAAGGTCTTATAGAAGAGCTAGAAGACCACGAGGATGTACAAGGAGTATATACGAATGTTTAAAAACAAAAAAAGTTCACAAATGTGAACTTTAAACCTTATGGAAGAACGCACCATTGCGTTCTTCCAAAACCTTCTTACATAATCAGTCAGCCTGAGACAATGCCCATTTTAGATCGGCCTCAAACTTAGCGTCGACCTCTTTTCCAAATTCGTCAACATTAAAATTGATGATATCGTCAAGAGTCTGAATCTCAACCAAAACAGGTTGAGATTGCTGGATTACGTCGATCCTTATATTAAGATCCTTTTGTTTGACACTAATCTCCTGAAGAGCTTTGTCCAAATTAGCACGGTTTTCTTTAGAATTTTTCAGAAACCTACTGATTACTTTTTCTGTAGACTTCTCACGCTCTTTCAGCAGCTCACCTTCTACGGGACGTGCTGAAACTACTGACATCCCTACCAACAGTAAAACTATTACTATTACCAAACTTTTCATATTTTTTCTCCTTTAGAAAAAATGTTGTGTGTTTACCCAACTTTCTAAGCTAGACAAACACAATATATAATTTTCAAATTCATAAACAGGATAGCATATTCTGTCCTGTTTGTCAAGAGGTTACAAGGTTTAAGCTGGGCTGTACTATATACATATGACAATACTATCCATAGACCCAGGGTATGAACGAGTTGGTATTGCGGTACTTGAAAAAACCTCGAGTGGCTCTGGTGGTGAAGAGCTTATTTACTCTGACTGCTTCAAGACAGACAAAGGACTACCCTTTTTAGAACGCTTAGAGCTTGTAGGCAATGAAGTCGAGAGAATTATAAAACAATTCAAACCAGAAGCTTTCTCTATAGAGAAGCTGTTTTTCAATACAAACCAGAAGACAGCGACGAATGTTTCTGAAGTACGTGGAGCATTACTCTATATAGCACTTAAAAATAAGCTAAAAGTATTTGAATACACACCACTTCAGATCAAAGTCGCAGTAGCAGGAGACGGACATGGCGACAAGACACAGGTGATCTCGATGGTGAAAAATCTTATAAAAATAGAAAAAGATATAAAGTACGACGACGAATATGACGCCATAGCAGTAGGGCTTACATGCTTTGCTTCAGAGAGGTTTTAATCTTATCGCTCCTCAAGGTCGCACCTCTCCCGTCGCAAGCTCCTCCTCGAGGAACGACCTTATAAATAAACAAGTTGTCCACAGCAAAATTAGCAAGGTATTGCAAAAAAATATAGATTTGATAAAAATATAGAGCTAGGCCTAAATACAGTAATTCAGATAGGCTGGGTCGTTTAAAAGATAATTATATAAACACAAAATATATGCAAGAAGATACAATGCTTCACGAAGATGAAGTTATGAACATGGAAGAAGGTGAAATGGAGAACGACGAAGAAGTTTCAGCTGACGAAGAGGAAACTGAAGACGAAGAATAAATAAAAAAACACCCCGTCGCTTGCAAGCGACGGGGTGTTTTTTTATTTTACTTTTACTTTTAAGAATCTTCTTTTACCTATCTTTAGGGTAACATCTCTTGTTATAACAAAATTCGGGTCAGTAATTTTTTCTCCATTCATTTCAGAGACAGCGCCACCTTCAACCAATCTTCTTAATTCTGATTTTGATTTAACAAACCCCCTAACTGCATAATAAAGAGTTGCGTTTTCCTTAACACAGACTTCATCAACATCTTCTGGTACACCGCCACCACTAAAAGTATTTGTAAAGTTATCTTCAGCACTCTTTGCTTTTTTCTCTCCGTGGTAAATAGTGACTATTTCTCTCGCCAACCTCATCTTTATATCTTTTGGATTCACACCGCTATCTAATTCTTTTTTTACATCCTCTATCTCACTTGTAGAAACATTCGTCGCAAGATCAAATCCAGAAAGTATCATGCCATCAGTCCAGCTCATCACTTTCCCAAACATTTCATTCTCACTGTCCTGAAACGTAATCATATTACCTGTAGTTTTACCCATCTTCACACCAGAAGTATCTTCGAGGATTTTCATCGTTATAACAAACTTTTCTTTTTGTAATATTTGCTTCATCAAAGTTCTTCCTGTAAGCATATTAAACGTCTGATCATTACCACCGATCTCACCATTTACTTCCATAGCAACAGAGTCATACCCTTGCATAAGTGGATACAAAAACTCATGTATGTAGATAGGCTTTTCTTGCTTTTGCCTTTCTTCAAACATATCTCTTTTTAACATCTGCTCTACTGTCATGTGCGACGCAAGCTCAAGCACTTCTTCAAAGTCCATCTTTGAAAGCCACTCTGAATTATATTTTATTTCTGCCCTATTCTCTCCATTAAATTTTAAAAACAAAGACGCTTGCTTTTTGTACAATTCTGCATTATCAAGCACTTCTTTTTTTGTTAGCTTTTTTCTAAGTGAAGTTTTATCTGTCGGGTCACCTATCATACCTGTAAAATCTCCTACTAACAAAATCACTTTATGACCAAGTTTTTGAAACTCTTGTAGCTTTTTCAAAATAATAGCATGCCCAAGGTGAAGTGTCGGCCCAGTTGGGTCTATACCTATATACATACTCAATCTCACACCTTTCTTAAGCTGTGCTTCCAAAAACTCACGGCTCGGATAAATATTCTCAACACTTCTATCTAAAAAATCTTGAATATCTCCCTCATCTGTACTTATTTTATTTTCTTTAGTTTCCCAAAACATATATGTATACTAGCACAAATATTATGTTATTATGAAACTCATAATGTCGGGAAAGAAGCGTCGAAAAAGAGATAGCCTATTTGGCAAAACACTTCAACTGGTGATAATTATCGGGCTTTTTGGTTCTGGGATAATCTTCCTTTGGGTATCCTCACTTTCTATACCCGAGCTTGATTCGTTCGAGAAACGAAAAGTTAGACAGTCTACCAAGATCTACGACAGGACAGGAGAAATACTTCTATACGACGTCCATGAAAACATACAGAGGACAGTTATCCCTCTTACTGAAGTTTCACGTAATGTTAAGAACGCGGCAGTTGCTATCGAAGATGCAGAGTTTTATGAACACAACGGCATACGACCAAGGGCAATCTTACGAGCTATACTTGTAAACCTTGGACTAAAAAGCGGTTACTCAGGACAAGGTGGTTCTACTATCACACAGCAAGTTGTAAAGAACTCCATACTTACTTCTGATAAAAAGATATCAAGGAAGCTTAAAGAGTGGATCTTGGCACTTAAGCTTGAGAAAGAACTTACGAAAGAAGAAATACTCGAACTTTATCTTAACGAATCTCCATACGGTGGAAATATTTATGGAATAGAAGAAGCTAGCCAGCTATTTTTTGGCAAAAGTGCAACTGACATAACTCTCGCAGAGTCAGCATACTTAGCAGCACTACCTCAAGCTCCGACTTTTTACTCACCATATGGCAATAACAGAGATGAGCTAGACGAAAGACAAGACCTTGTACTACAAAAGATGTTTGAGAACGGCTTCATAACCAAAGAAGAGCACGAAGGTGCGAAAGAAGAAATTATCGCATTTCAACCACGGCACGACACAGGTATAAATGCCCCACACTTTGTATTTTATGTAATAGAATATTTGGAAAACAAATACGGCAAACGTGCAGTGGAAGAAAAAGGCTTTAAAGTTATAACCACACTAGACTTTAATCTCCAACAAAAAGCAGAGGAGATAATAAACAAGTTTGCACTTGAAAACGAAGAAAAGTTTAATGCTAAAAACGCAGGACTTGTAGCAACAGACCCAAAGACTGGTCAGATACTTGTGATGGTCGGCTCTCGTGACTACTTCGACGAAGATATAGATGGCAACTTCAACGTAGCAATAAACCCAAACAGGCAACCTGGGTCTGCATTTAAACCATTTGTATATGCAACAGCTTTTAATAAAGGGTACACACCAGACACGACTGTGTTTAACTTGAAAACACAATTCCAAACCACATGTGAGCCAGAGGACCTACATGTTGATGAGAACGACGAAAGTAAAGCGGAATGTTATTCACCCGTTAACTACGACGGAGTATTTAATGGACCGATGACATTTAGAGATGCTCTAGCTCAGTCTGTGAACGTACCTGCAGTAAAAGCTCTTTACCTTTCAGGACTTCGAGACTCACTTCGCACAGCAAAAGATATGGGTCTTAAAGGTCTGACAGATGTAAGCAGATACGGACTTACTCTCGTACTTGGTGGTGGAGAGGTATCACTGTTAAACATGACAAGTGCTTATGGTGTGTTTGCAAATGAGGGTGTGCGTAACGAGCCAGTGAGTATTTTACAAGTGGAAGACGGTGCCGGGAATGTCATAGAAGAGTTCACGCAGAGAAGTGAGACCGTACTTCCCACAAACACCGCATTGCAGATATCAGACATACTCTCTGACGAAGAAGCACGAGCTCCTGCATTTGGACGACATTCATATTTATACTTTGACGGCAGAGACGTAGCTGTAAAGACAGGAACTACGAACGACTACCGTGACGCGTGGATCATAGGCTACACACCCAACATCTCAGTAGGTACATGGGCAGGAAACAACGACAATAGCTCCATGGAAAAGAAAGTGGCGGGCTTTATAGTCGCACCTATGTGGAATGCATTTATGCAAGAAGTATTACTAGCAACAGACGACGAGAAGTTCAAGAAACCAAATGAAGTAGATAAAAACACTTTAAAGCCAGCACTAAAAGATGTATGGAAAGGTGGTGTGGAATACACTGTCGACAGTATCTCTGGTAAGTTTGCAACACAATACACACCAGAAGAAACAAAGATCAAAAAAGTTCTTACAGACATCCACTCTATTCTCTACTGGGTAGACAAGACTGATCCGAACGGCCCTAACCCAAAAAAGCCTGAGGAAGATTCGCAGTTTAAGTTCTGGGAATACCCTGTAGAAAAGTGGCGTACTGAACAAGGTTTTGCATCTACCACAACAAGTGGGCTTCCTACAGCAAATGACGATGTACACAAGCCAGAGTTTGCACCTAGGATCACTATCACAAACCCAAGGACAGATGTTACTTATTCAAAAGACAATAAAATAACTATAAGCACTATTCAGAGCAGTCGCTTCCCTATGTCTAAGATAGACATCTTTATAAATGACATATTTGTCGGCTCATCTAAAAAAGCTCCGTTTAGTTTTTCATTCTTACCAAGCGATCTGGATAATATAAAAAGTAAAAACCGATTAAAGATAATCGGTTACGACAATGTATTCAACCGCGGTGAGGTTGAGATAACTTTTGATGTAAATATTTAGAAGCGAAGTGAAATAACGCGGGAAAAGGTCGTTCCTCGAGGAGGAGTGCAGCGAAGCGGAATGACGGGAGAGGTGTGACCTTGAGGAGTGTTAGTGTATATCTCTAATAGTCTTCTTATAAGTTTTGAGTTTTTCTTTTAGGTTTTCCATAACCTGTTTTTTTCGTAAAAAGATTTCGTTTTTTATTATTGGATCAGTAGATATAAAAACAGTGCCATTGCGTACATCTATATCCCCTTTTTCTATATCAACCCCAACCACATCTTTCACAACAGAAACCAGCTCATCTTTCACAAACTTATCTGGAGGAGTAATGTTTTTAAACTTTGATAAATAGTCGCTGATGTTGAACATAGGTACAGAATACTATAACTTTATAAATAATAAAGAGGCACCAAATTGTGCCTCTATCCTCTTTTATATCTATTCTTCTAAATTAACGCATCGTTCCCAGACCCCTTACATATAGTTTTTCTTGTTTTAGATAGATGTTCGAACATCTTTGCTGTTTCTGAGTCATCGCTTACTATTGCATACTTATCAACCCGACAAACCGGACAAGGTATTTCTATCTCATCTCCTGCTGAAAATTCTATTTTCTTAGTTCCCTGCTCCATATTCCACCTCTTTATATACAAGATTAAACTTCAATGTAGGTTCTTCTGCCACCAATATATACAAATATGAGATGAAACGCAAATTAAATTAAAATAGAAAAAACCCGTCGAAGCAGAAAACGGTTTTTTCTACTATAACGAGCTTATTTTATTACTGCATTTTTCCCAACCCCTCCGCAATTTGTTTTACCTGTCGGAAATGGATGTTCAGGTATCTCTGCCGTATTTAAATCACTATTTACTATAGCAGATTGCATACTCTGACAAACTACACATTCTACATCTACCGCATCCCCTTCCTTGTACTTCGCTACCTTCTTCACCCCTCTAAAAAGAGCTTTCAGAACAAGGGAAACAACTTCCGGCTCAAGTCCACTATAGCTCAAAGCTTGCCCTATATTACCTTCAAGCTCTGGAGCCAATGCAACAAGTGCTGGGTGTTTACAATTACAGGTTAGTGCTCCCAAGACATGGCTCGGCCACCAAGGCGGCCTAGCTCTATCACCTGAAGAAATTGAAAATTTCACACCCTTACAAACAGAACATATGTTACCAATCGGTAATATTACAACTTTGCCGACCTTATCCACCTTTCACCTCTTTCTATAATAAAATTAAAAACCGAGATTATCGATCCCAACTACCATACCTTGAACTATATACATTGGCTAGTCTAGCGCGATACTTGCGCCATGTTGCAACATTTTTACGAGTGATTCTGGGCCTAAAGTTAGTAATTTTATCTTTGCACAAAGTATTTATGTCAGTTGGATTGTCCTTATGCATGCCGCTTAGCCATTTGATCATCTCTTCTTCCGTCACAGACTCCATTATATCCTCCACTTTTATTACTCCCTTTTTCAAAATCCAAAATATTTGTTTTTAAGATCTTACGGATACTTCTTGACACGCCTCTAAGACCATCTGTCCAACTTTTTCTGCCACATTTTCCCTATACTCCAACAAAAGCTTAAATGCTTCAACTGTTTTTTTAGGCTCTCTGTCTACAACCAACCAAAAGAACGTTTCTATGTTCTCATCTGATAGAGCTGCACGATTCGGAACCAACGCTTGGAAATTTTCAAACATTTTTTTCCTTTCAAAAAACTCATTTGAATTAAAAACCCACATAATTCACTTTGCATACCATATCAAATATAACCATTTTGTCAAGTCTATCGATGGGGTGGGTGAAATAGAAAAACCCGTGTTGGTAGCTGGGTTTCTCCATCTACCAACACGGGTTTTTTGTTTTCACACCTAATAATAAGTGCGACATCTTGCACAAACGAAAGCTTTTAAAAATCTAAAAAGTATGAGTACCGGCTTTCTAGGCCTAAAAGATTCTAGTTCACAAATATTATGAACTCCAGTAGAAACTCTTTTAGAATTACTCCAGAACATCATCCGATAAATCCAATATGTGTGTAATCCATCTTCGCATCTTTTTCATCGAGGAAAGACCTTTTCCCGCTATTTAACGAATTCTTACTTATTCATCGGCATGACTAAATAAAAGAAGCTATTATCCCCCACCCCTCTTACAATAACAGGTTTACTTAACCCTGCGAATGATAGCGATACACTATCTTGGTTTATGGACTGGAAGCAATCTGATATGTATTTGTGGTTAAAATTTATATTAAGAGCATCGCCTGTTATAGCAGAGTCTACTGCGTCTGTAACCTCCCCTACGTTTTCATTTCTAGAGCTTACTGTGAACGACTTTTCTTCTTGATTAATAGAAAAACTAACCTGATTAAACTTATCTGAGAAAACATTGGTGTTTTTAAGCGTATTTATAATATCCTGCTTTAAAACTATCACTTCTGTAGTATGACTTTTAGGAACTATTTGTTTATAGTCAGGAAATGAGCCATTTATAAGCCTTGAGGTTAGATAAATCTTGTCAGAAACAAAAGAAATCTGATTATTACTGATATTTATCTGTATATCACCACCAATATACTCTAAAACCCTTATAATCTCTGCTATATTTGAAAGTGGGATCAAAATAGGCTCAAAATCCTCTATTTTATCCTTAATTATCAATGTTTTTTCTGCAAGTCTAAATGAATCCGTGGCTACAAATATAAGTTTTCCGTCATTATGGTAGATATAAACACTTGAAAGCTCTTGTTTTATAGACGAAACAGAAGCACTAAACCATACTGATTTTAAGCCGTTTACTAAGTCTTTAGCCTTAATATGTATAGGATTATCTGATTTTACCTGAGGTAATGTAGGAAAATCATCATTTGGGACTGTATTTACAAGAGCATTAGTGCTTTTTGTGGATACTGTTAGGTTATTAGACACAACTTCCAAAACAATCTTATCAGAGCCATAAATGGTTGAAATAAGACCATGTAAGACCTGTCCAGACACTGCGACTATCCCCTCTTTTTCCACTTTACATGCAACCTCTATTTCTATACCCAAGTCCAAGTTTGTAGACCGTACTGTAAACTTATTATCTTTTGCTATAAGTAGTAAATTATTTAAAACAGGAAGCGTTAAGTTCTTACCGCTTATCTTTTCAGCTACTCCAATACTTTCCACCAAATTTTCTTTTATACATTCTATTTTCATATTGTATTAGTTATAGTTTAGTTTCTCTTAATTTATTTTATTACTACTATTACTTAGTGTGTGGATATGTGTATAACTTTCTCTTTTGTATATTCTTAAACATACTTTTTGTATTTATAATCCACATTTTCTTGTTGATAAGTTATGTATAAGTTGTTTTTAAAAACTGTATAACTTTCTTTTTTAAATAAACCTAAATCTATGTGAAACTTATGCAATAGTTGTTAACGTTTTTATACATAAGTTATCAACAGGCTTATCAACAGCTAACTTAGCATCATTCTTATCTGCTCCACCTCTTTTATAAGTAGGCTATCAACTTTCAGATCGTTTTTTATCTTTTCACATGAGTGAATAACTGTAGTATGGTCTCGACCACCAAGCTTCTGACCTATAGTAGGGTATGAAACATTAAAATCTTCTCTCAGTATGTACATAATAAGTTGCCTTGGCTTCACAACTTCTTTAACACGTGTTTTTTTGTAAATAATATCTTCTTCAAGGTTATAAAAGTCTGCAACTTGTTTAATAACATCCTTTACAGAAACAGATTTCTTAGGTTTTACATTATTTTTTATAAGATTCTTCACATCACTTAAAGACAAGACTTTGTCTTTAAGTTGTGACTGACAGATGATGGAGTTTAGTATTCCTTCAAGCTCGCGTATGTTTCCATGAACGTTTGAAGCAAGGTAGTTTGTAACTTCATCGTCTATTATCAGCTTACTTTGTTGAGCTTTCGATTTTATAATAGCGATGCGAGATTCACTATCAGGAGACGGTATGTCTATTATCATACCTGAAGAAAACCTAGACTTTAAGCGGTCTTCTAGGTTTGGTATGAAGTTTGGGTGCTTGTCAGATGAAAATATAATCTGTTTATTGTTGTCATAAAGTGCATTAAAAAGATGGAATAGCTCTTCACGAGTTTTGTCCATTGTAGAGAGGAACTGGATGTCATCTAGTATAAGCACATCGTATTTTCTATACTTTTCTTTAAAGAGTGTGTTGATCTTATTACTACGAAGAGCGCTTACGTAGTCCATAGCGAACTTTTCTGACGTAGTGTAAAACACTTTTGTGTCAGGGTTTCTTTTTTTAAGCTGATTCCCTATTGATTGGATAAGGTGTGTCTTACCGTGCCCAGTTCCACCATAAATAAAAAGTGGATTGTAGACTATTCCCGGCTTTTCTACTACGGCTTGTGACGCAGCATGTGCAAGTTCGTTAAATGAACCTACGACAAATGTATCAAATATGTATCTTGGGTTTAGATTGTCTTCTTTATTTATATAAAAATCATTCAAAGGTAGTTCTCTGTTTACACTTTGTTTTTCTTTTACGTCATCCCCCTTTTTTTCATCTTTTTTAACTATATATTCAAGTCCTCGTATACTTGGGACAAAATTTCTTAATATTTTTAGTATTGTTTTATGATATTTGTCAAAAAGCCAACCTCTCGCGAACTCACTTTCTACACTTAAGTAGACTACATTGTCCTCTATTTTTATTATGTGTGTGTTTTTAAACCAAGTACTGAAATTTGCTTTAGATATCTCAAGCTCTACATCAACGAGAGTGTTTTCCCAAAGTTCTTTTACATTAACTTCTTCTATTACATTATCGTTTATAGTTTCATTCATAAATTTTTGAGAAAATTAAATATATTACACTTATTATATAGTTATAAGAAAATAATGTAACTTGATATTAAACGGAATATATGTTAATAAAGTGTTAACAACCTGTTAATAACTTTAATAAAAACATGTCAAAAACATATCAACCAAAAGTAAGAAAGCGAGCAAAGACTCATGGGTTCTTAGTAAGAAAAAGAACTACAGGAGGTAGGAATGTAGTTGCAAGAAGAAGAGCTAAGGGTAGGACTAAGCTTGCAGTATAAATAGTGTGAAAATCAACATCAAACAATTATTTGGAGAGGTGTTGAAGAAAGGTAGAGGTTCTCACTCTCCACATATGTCAATAAAAGTGCTTTCAATGCCAGAAATAGGTAAAAGCGCCTTCTATTTCGTCGTTTCTGGGAAAATCATCAAAAAAGCAGTAAAACGTAACCTTTTTAAGCGCCGCGGGCGCCATATAACACGGTCTGAAAAAACAAAAGACGGCTACATAGCTATATTCTTCGCCAAAAAAGGCGCCGGAAACCTAGAACATTCTGATTATAAGGCAGAAATACTTGATTTAATGCAAAAAGCAAATATCTTAGCAAATTAAACTTGTGAGGGGTAAACCCTCACATATTATGTATTCATCGTATGGTATTTTATTGCCAGATTTGGTGATTTGTGTTATATTTAGGGTATATTTAAGCTTAATTTATATAAAAACTATGTTAATTCCAACAGTTATAGAAAAATCACAATTTGGGGAAAGAGCTTTTGATATCTACTCTCGCCTACTTAAAGACAGAATAATCTTCCTTGCAGGCCCAATAGACGATAATGTCGCTAATATTATAATTGCCCAACTACTTTTTCTTGAGTCAGAAGACCCAAAGAAAGATATTCACCTATATATAAACTCACCTGGAGGCTATATTCACTCAGGACTAGCTATTATGGACGCTATGAATCATGTAAAGCCAGATGTTTCTACTACATGTGTAGGTATAGCGGCTTCTATGGGTTCTGTACTACTCTCAGCTGGTAAAAAAGGAAAGAGGTTTATACTTCCTCATGCTGAAGTGATGATACATCAACCTCTCGGTGGTGTGGAAGGTCAGGCATCTGATATCGAAATATCAGCAAAGCATATTCTTAAGCAAAAAGAGCTTATGAATAAGATTCTAGCTAAAAACACAGGTCATCCGTTAAAAGATATAGAAAAAGACGTGGACCGAGACTATTATCTAGATGCTGAAGCAGCTAAGAAGTACGGTTTAGTAGATAAAATCTTAAAAACTAAATAAATTTATATATAAACAAAAAATACCCAGTTGTTCGTAAGCAACTGGGTATTTTTTTGCCTTTTTGCGAAAAATATGGTAAAGTGTTTATGTACAATTGATTAAAAATTTAAATTTGAAGTTTCGTTTCTTAATATCTAATCACCTTATGAAAGGTTTTGAAAGTCTAGTTTTACCTAAAAAATCTAATAATAGTAATAACTTAAGTTGTTTGAACACTTAAGGTGTTTATCTTATTAAGTGGTGAAGTTTCCACTTATATATGTCATTAAAAATAGTTTTAGTACTGCTATCTTTTGCAGGAGTGATCGGAATAGCTTTCGGTTATTTTTTGCGTTGGATCATTTCTCTCGGTAAGAAAGGTTCTATGGAGCTGGAGATCAAGCAAATGATGCTTGAAGCAAAAGAAGATGCAAAAAGGATAACAGCAGGTGCAGAACAAAAAGCAAAAGAGACACTACAAGAGCTTAAAGTTGAACTGAAAGAAAAAGGAGAGCAAACAAAGAAGAATGAAGACAGGCTTATTAAAAAAGAAGAGTTCTTAGACAAAAGACAGGTTGATATAGATAAAGAAGTAGAAGATGTTAAAAAGAAAATAGAAGAGATCAGGGGTATAAAAGAACGTGTCGATGAGATGGATGCAAAAAAGAATATAGAACTTGAAAAGATTTCAAAACTTTCAACAGAACAAGCAAAAGAAGAAATATTGAAAGTTGCAGAAAAAGAATACGAGGAAGATATCCTTACAAGAATACAGAAGATAGAAAACACAGGTAAAGAAAGACTTGAAAAGAAAGCAAGAGACATACTTACCTCTGCAATACATAGGTTTGGAAATGCAGTTCCTGCTGATGTAATGTCTACAAACATTACACTTCCGTCAGATGAGATAAAAGGAAAGATTATCGGTAAAGAAGGAAGAAACATTAAAGCGTTTGAAAAAGCAACAGGTGTGGATGTAATAATAGACGACACTCCTGGGGCTATAACTATATCTTCTTTTGACCCTGTAAGGCGTCAGATAGCTCGTGTAGCACTGGAAACACTTATAGTGGACGGACGAATACAACCAGCGAAGATAGAAGAGGTTGTGGAGAAGTCAAAAGAAGAAGTAAATAAAATAATAAAAGAAAAAGGAGAGCAAGCTGTGTTTGAAGTGGGTGTGTTTGGGCTTGACCCACGCGTCGTTTCTATCTTAGGGCGACTGTTCTTCCGTACAAGTTATGGGCAGAATGTTTTACAGCATTCTATAGAGATGGCACACATTGCAGGAATGCTCGCAGAAGAACTTGGGGCGGATGTAGCTGTTGCAAAAGCTGGTGCACTTTTACACGACCTTGGAAAAGCTGTTGATCATGAAGTGCAAGGTACTCATGTTGAAATAGGAAGAAGGATTTTGCAGAAGTTTGGTTCGAATGAAAAAATAATAGAAGCTATGCAGTCTCACCACGAAGAGTATCCGTATGAAACAGTAGAGTCTATTATAGTGCAGGTCGCTGACAGTATTTCGGGTGGAAGGCCTGGTGCGCGTCGCGACTCTGTTGAAAACTATTTGAAACGACTTGAAGAGCTTGAAGCTATTGCAAACACACATAAGGGAGTTGAAAAATCTTATGCTATTCAAGCAGGACGAGAGGTTCGTGTATTTGTAACGCCAGAAAAAGTAACAGACTTGGAAGCAAAAAACATGGCGAAAGATATTGCACATAAAATAGAAGAGGATTTGAAGTATCCGGGTGAAATAAAGGTTAATGTTATACGAGAATCTAGAAGTATTGAATACGCTAGATAAAACCTTCGCTCCTCAAGGTCTCACCTTCGCTTGAATGAAGTGGAGCGGAGGTGAGTCCTTGTGGAGCATAAACAAGTTTTCCACACCTATTTCTAAGGGTATTGCTTAAATGGTGGCTTAATATATAATTATCCTATAGTAATAAATCGGTCGAGTTTAGTAAGTACATAAATTCATACCATTACATATTATGAACAAAGCAATAATTGCAGAAAAAGTTCACGAAATGCTTGGAGGTACAAAAGTTCAAGCAGAAAAAGCAGTTGATATGGTTGTAGATTCTATCGTAGAAGGCCTAAAAGGAGGAGATGAAGTATCTCTAGCAGGTCTTGGAATCTTCTCAACAAAGATGCGAGCAGCTCGTCAGGGACGAAACCCTCGTACAGGAGAGAGCATCCAGATCCAAGCTATGCGAATTCCTAAATTTAGAGCAGCAAAAGCTCTTAAGGACGCAGTAAAATAGTATTTTTCTCTAGAGGAAACAAAAAAACCCGCCATATGGCGGGTTTTTTTTGTTTGATGTGCGGGTAGGGGGAATCGGACTCCCGTCTACTGCTTGGAAGGCAGTCGTTCTACCACTAAACTATACCCGCAATAGAATGAATAGTATCAAAAAATAAACAAAAAACAAACCCCATCGCAAAGCGATGGGGTTTGTTTCTGACTATGCTTCTGCTTCGTCAGTTGCTGGAGCTTCCTCTGCAGGAGCTTCAGTTGCTGCAGGAGTTTCTTCTACTCCTTCTGGTGTTGTATTCTCTTCCATAAAACTATTTTATTAAAGCTCAAATGTGCCTCTTGGACGTATTTAAACTTGCTTATAAACAAACAAAAACTCAGGAAAACCCAAGCTTCTATACTCAACAGTATACACGAATGGAAACATTTGTCAATACCCTGCAATGGTTATATGCCTTAGTCAATCTCTTGTGTATAATATTAATATTGTTATGAAATCAACTATCTATACTATTTTTATAGGTGTCATTGTCATGTTTTTTGCCCTGTTGCTTTATGTGCCAGACGAAACAGTTCTTGATACAGCTCAAGTGCAAGATTTAGGTGCGTCTGAGGTGGTAGTGGTAGAAGATGTTGAGGTTTCTGAGCTAGAACCTACCGAAGAAGAACCCGAAATACTTATTGTCGAAGAGGAGGTGGAGGTAGTAGTGGATCTTCCAGCAGAAGTAGTTGTCGAACAGCCTATCGCACCAGAAGTTGAAGAGGTTGAAGAGAAAATAGAAGAATTACCGCAAGTGTCGTTCACAAAAATAAATGAAGTTACAAGAAAAGCTATTGTTAATATTTTTTGTACTACAAAAAGTGGTGGGTCTTTTAAACCAACAACAGGAAGCGGGGTTATTATAGATGAGCGAGGTGTGATACTTACAAATGCACATGTTGCACAATATTTTTTATTGGAAAATTATTTAACTGAAGGTTTTATTAATTGTGTTATACGAACAGGCTCCCCTGCTATACCACTTTATAAAGCAAAACTTATTTTTATATCGCCGTCGTGGGTCAATGCAAATGCAAACAATATTATACAGCAGTCTCCAAAAGGTACAGGTGAAGACGACTACGCATTGCTTCTGATAACAGAACGTACTGACCCCACTGCAGACCTTCCAGAAAGTTTTTCTTTTATTGAACCGCTTTATAATAGTGGAAGTATTGAAACCGGAGACGGTGTTCTACTTGCTGGTTATCCAGCAGGGTTTTTAAGTGGTATTACTATTGCTAAAAATCTTTATATAAGCTCGGCTATTACAAGCGTGATGGAGCTATTTACTTTTAGAGATGGTACATTAGACCTGTTTTCAATAGGCGGTTCTGTGGTGGCTCAACAGGGTTCTTCTGGGGGTGCTGTCGTAGATACAAACAACAGACTACTTGGCGTTATAGTTACAAGTTCTGTAGCAGATGCAACAGATGAACGTGATTTGCGCGCCATAACCATAGCTCATATAAACAGAAGTTTTGTGAAAGATACAGGTTTTGATCTGCAAACACTCTTTAGTGGTAATATGGAGGCCGAAGTAAATGCCTTTGAAGAAAACCTAGCACCTGCTCTTACACAGTTGTTAGCAGATGAGCTGGATAAATAATTATTTAGCTACAAAAACTTTCTGAGTTGGGTAAGCAAACTCTATCCCCTCTTTTTCAAACATCTCTAGAAGTGCAAAGTTAAATCCTTCTTGCGCATCCATATAAATATTGTAATCATCTGTTGTTATAAGATACACTACTTCAAAGTTTAGAGAAAAATCTCCAAGTTGTTTGAAATGAACTCTACTAAACTCTGTATTTTCTAAGTTATTAAAAATATTTTCTACTATTTGTTTAATCTTTTTTATTTTCTCTACTGGAGTCTCATAAAGTATTCCAAAAGAAGATACAACCCTTCTTTTTTCAAGTTTTTTGAAGTTTTGTACACGCGCACTTGTGAGCTCACTGTTTGAGATCACAATCTCTTCTCCTTGTAGTGCTCGTAGACGTGTTGTTTTAATACCGATCTTTTCTACAACTCCTGAATGAGCTCCTGCAACTATGAAATCCCCTATTTTGAATGGTTTATCAAAATAAATAGAGAATGAACTAAATACATCACCTAGAATATTCTGAAGTGCAAATGCTATAGCAACACCACCAATACCAAGTCCAGCTATTAATGATGTGATATCAATACCAAGATTTGAGAAAATAAGAAGAAGTCCAACTGCCCAAAGTATTATCTTTGATATAAGTCCTATGTAGTTTATCGCTGACTTTGCACCAGCATCGTCTTCTTTTGCAAACTTTTTCTTAAGTATGTAATTAATAAGTATCTGAACCCCTGTTATGATTTGATACACCACCCACACAACTAACACACCTCCTATAATCTTCATTGTAAGCGCTCCTAGTGCAAGAAACTTCACTGCGAAGAAGAATGCTAAGAAATAGTAAAAAGCAGGCTTCAGGCTCTTTGTGATAGCTATTAGAGTGTCATCTAGGTCTGTCTTGGTGCTTTCCGCAAGTTTCCCTAGTCTTTTCAGGATAAAATACTGAACAAGTTTGAAAACTATGAGTAATACTATGAATAGTCCGACAGCTTTAGCGTATTCAAGTAGTGAATTACCGAAATATACTGCGCTGAAATTGATATTTGATATGAAATTAGTCATTTTTTGTATGGTTATTATTATGTATTATTGACATATCTTATAATATATTGCTTTATTATGCAAATCCCCTACTCATCATTTATCTGTAAAGCTATTGACATGGTATAAGGGTATGTGATATGGTGTTAGCTTCGTAGTACATTACAGTTGAATATTACATAAGCCCGCCACGACCACAATTCTATATTTTCTTATAATTGTTAAAAAGGAGTTGGTTTTATGGAAACAGGTTTAAAAAAAGGATTATTGACACATGGTTTTAATAATGATTTGGAAGAAAGTCTTAAAACAATTCTGAGTGAATATGGCATACCTATTACATCTAACAACTCTTTTGGCGAAACCCTAAAGGCAATAGACACGAATTCGTTAAGCTTTAACGGTTTAATAATTAATGCCAAAGACCTTCCGATCGATGCTATAGGTACAGAACTTCACAAATCTATTTCTGGAATGACTGGGTTAATCCAGGAAGCTTTGAGTAAGAAGTTGCCGGTGATCATAGTTAGTCGTACGGGTGATAATTATTTTATCACTTTGAACGGCACTCTTATGACGGTTTCCGATGATCTCAGGAAAAATGTTACCATGGGTCTTACCAAAGAAATCCTTACAAAAGAAGATCTTGCAGACCTGTTCATCAGGAGTGCAGAAAAGACTTCTTTTGTAGATAAAGCTTGGGATTTCGAACCTATCAGTGCTTCCGACACCTTAGAAAAGATTGAGGATAAGAAGACAGAAAAGTCACTGGCTTAACTCAGTTTCTGTTGTAGATTGTAAATTAGTAGATGGTTAAATTTAATTCGTTTATAATTTATTGTTTCATCTTTAAAAATGGCTGTGGCGGCTTATGTAATTGTAGTTATTGTCCTGGGGATTCCGTATGAATTCCTAGGGCTTTTGTTTTGTAAAAATTCGGGGAGCCGAGAATCGAACTCGGGCCGCTCGGTCCCAAACCGAGTACACTACCACTATGCTACACCCCGTATAATGTTTCTTAGTATAAGTTATTTACGTAATAAACTCAACATTTTGTCCTATATAACTATATCTTCTAAAAACTGAACCTTTGCTTTTTTATTAGACATATCAAGATATATCGCTATTACATCAAACTGCCAATCCGTATCGTCACTTCCCTTTTCTAATAAATACGTTTGAATAGTCCTAGATAAACGCTTTAGTTTCCATGGATGTATATTATCTTCTGGTCTGTAGGAGTCTGTTTCATATGGAACGTTATCTAATGTTACACATGAAACAGTTTTAACTTCTATAAACCGTAAAATCCCCTCTTTCTTTGCAATTATGTCTATTTCTCCCCATTTTTTCCAGTAATTCCTCTCAACTATCTCAAATCCATGTTTCATAAGAAACCTACAAGACACATTTTCACCAATTTCCCCCACTTTTTGCTTATCTGTTTTGGTTCCCATAGATTTATTCTATCAGATGTTACATATGAAACATAAATTATTTATTTAATAATGTTTCACGTGAAACGTTATTAAATACAGTAATAATGTCTATTAAATGACCTTTTAGTTCAATATAGCCTTGGTATAAGCCATATTTTGTAAAAAGACATGAAAATTGTTTAATAGCCACTTTTGTCCGTTATGCACATGTCCCCAGTTTTATCCACAGTTATACACATAAATGTGTATATTCTTACTTAAATTTAAAAGACTTAAAGTACAGACTGTTAAGGACTTTTATTGGTGCGGATAGAGAGAATCGAACTCTCGTTTCATCCTTGGCAAGGACGTGTTCTACCACTAAACTATACCCGCAATATGTTCATTATATATTTTTTATTGTCTTATTCCAAATATTGTGCACCCGCCAGGATTCGAACCTGGAACAGCCGCTTCGAAGGCGGATATGATATCCGTTTCACTACGGGTGCATATCAAGATATTATATAGTATTTAATAGCAAAAACATAGAATCTATAATAAAATAGAACTAATGCCAAAGACTGACAAATTTAACATACCAAAAGAGGTTTCACATGTAACAGGGAAGCTTGAAAACGCTGGTTTTGAGGCGTATATTGTTGGCGGTTGTGTCAGAGACTTGCTTATAGGTAGGGCGCCTAAGGATTGGGATGTAACAACAAGTGCGAAACCGGAAGACATAGAGAAGCTGTTTGAAAATACTTATTATAACAACGACTACGGTACAGTTGGTGTAGTTAATGAAGACGTTTCAGATGAAACACTTAAAGTTGTAGAAGTTACGCCATACAGACTAGAGTCAGAATACTCAGATGCCAGAAGACCAGACTCTGTAGAGTTTAGTGATTCTATCGAAGATGACCTTAAGAGACGTGACTTTACTATAAATGCGATCGCATACAGTGAAGGTAAGGGACAAATTATTGATTTGTATGAAGGTCAAAAGGACATAGAAAAGAAGATAGTCCGAGCAGTGGGGGACCCAAACGTGCGTTTTAATGAAGACGCTCTTAGAATATTACGTGCAATACGTATTTCAGCAGAATTAGGCTTTGAAATAGAAGAAAAAACTAAAGAAGCTATAAAAAAAGACGCTAAAATGCTTGAAAAGATAGCAAAAGAGCGTATTAAAGATGAGTTTGTAAGGATTATTATGTCAGACAGACCTATGGAAAGTCTAGAATTAGCTCATGAAATGGCGGTTCTACAGTTTGTTGTGCCTGAGCTTGAGGAGGGAATTGGTGTTAATCAGAACCAAGCACATTCTTTTACTGTGTGGGAGCATAATCTAAGGGCGGTTAAGCATTCTGCAGAAAAAAAATATCCATTTGAGATAAGGTTGTCAGCACTTTTTCATGATATAGCAAAACCAGCAACAGCAAGGTGGTCTGACGAAAAGAAAGACTGGACGTTTCATGGACATGATGTAGTTGGTGGTAGGATGACAAAAAAAATATTAGAAAGATTGAAGTTTCCAAAGAAACAGATAGATAAAATAACAAAATTAGTACGTTGGCATTTGTTTTTCTCTGATACTGATCAGATAACACTCTCTGCTGTACGTAGAATGGTGAGAAACGTAGGGGAAGAGAATATATGGCACCTTATGGATGTAAGAGAGAGCGACAGGATAGGTATGGGTAGACCAAAGGCAAATCCATATAGACTTAGAAAGTATAAATCTATGATAGAAGAAGCTTTGAGAGCTCCAGTATCTGTAAAGATGCTTAAGATTGACGGCGCTAGGATTATGGAGGTTACACATGAAACACCAGGACCTAAAATAGGCTTCATACTACATGCTTTATTGGAAGAAGTGCTTGATGATCCAAAGTTAAATACAGAGGAATATCTCGAAGAAACAGCTAAAAGCCTTATTAAATTAAGTGAAACAGAGCTTAAAAAGCTTGGTGAAAAGGGGAGAGACAAGAAGGAGGAGGTAGAAGAGAAAGAGATAGAGGGATTAAGAGGAAAACACTGGGTCAAATAAAAAAAACACCTACATAGTGCCATTAAACGTTAATGATACTGTGCAGATGTTTGATGTGGAGTATGACTTAAGAGAAGCCATAATGGATGTGTTGTGACTCTCGGGGAAAAGTCACGGATGTGGAAAGGAAAGTCGGTTTGTAATTCGTATTTACTATGTATGTATACATATCTTTTTTTACAAGAAAAGTTAAAAGATTGTGGATATATATACCACATACTTAAATGAATCCAAACTATTTAATTACGTGAAGGTACTGTAGGTCTGATTTAAGAATACCATCCCTAAGAGACATGTAAAGGACATACCTGTGGATAACTTCTAGAACAGTCTTTTAGGAAACATTTTTAATACAAAATATGTCTAAGAGAGTCTTATACCAGTGGGTGCATGGTCAGAGCCAAATATGTCCGTAAGGATAAAAGCGTCTTTTAGGTTTTTCTGTAGGTCAGAGCTTATGAAAAAGTAGTCGAGTCTCCAACCTACATTTCTGTCTCTTGACCTTGTTTTCATATCCCAATAGCTATATGCATCTTTCTTGTTTGGGTTAAGGTGTCTAAAGGTGTCTATATATCCGTGACGCACCACCTCGTCTATCCATTCGCGCTCTATAGGTAGAAAGCCAGTATTATCTCTATTTGCTTTTGGGCGTGCAAGATCTATTTCTGCATGTGCAGTATTTATATCACCGCAGAAGATAACTTTATGTCCGCTCTTATTTATCTTCTCTATATATTCAAGAAAAGCATCATAAAACTCTAGTTTATACTTTAGTCTTTCATGTCCTTGGCCACCGTTAGGGAAGTAACCAGTCATAAGTACAAAATCTTTGAAGTATAAAGTTAAAAGTCTCCCTTCTTGATCAAGTTCTTCAATACCCATGCCGTACCGCACCTTTTCTGGTTTTACTTTGCTGTATATAGCCACACCACTGTATCCTTTTCTGGTTTTAGAGTAATCAAAGTATGAGAAATAACCTTTAATTTCACGAAGTTCGTCTGAGAGTTGGTCTGGATGAGCTTTTGTTTCTTGTAAGCAAAAAATATTCGGATTCTCTTTTAGGAAATCCTGCCAACCGTCTTTTTTAGACATTGCGCGTATTCCATTCACATTCCAAGATAGTATTTTCATGTTTTTATTGTAGCATTATTTCTTACGGCCTTTTCCGTGGAAGGTTTTGTGTATATCACGTAAATGTTTGTCGGTAACGTGTGTATAGACTTGTGTGGTTGCTATGTTGGCATGTCCTAAAAGAGCTTGCACAGAGCGCAGATCTGCGCCGTTTTGTAGAAGGTCAGTTGCAAAGCTATGACGTACTATATGCGGTGTAACTTTCTTAGAGATACCAGCTTTTATAGCATAGTGTTTTACTATCCTTTCTACTGAGCGGGGAGAGAGACGTAAAGATTTAGAATTTGCTGTGTTTTTGCCAAGCTGTGCGAACATTGCATCATCCATGTCTTTTCTTTCTTTTAAATATGTTTTTATTGCACCTTTTGCATCGTCAGAAAGAAACACTACACGCACTTTTTCGCCTTTACCACGTACTGAGAATTCATCCCTCTTTAGGTCGATGTCATTATTAAGTGAACAAAGCTCTGATACACGAAGTCCTGTAGAAAATAGAAGTTCAAGCATGGCTTTGTCTCTGAGGCTCTTTAAATCACTGCCATTTGGTGCGGATAACAGTCTTTCAAGATCATCTGCAGATATAAGGTCAAGGTCACGCTCTGCAACTTTGGCTAATTCTATACGCTCGGGGGATAGGGAGTCTATTTCGCGTCGGCGTAAGAATTTAAGAAAGGCACGTAAGGCTATAAGATAGTAGTTTTGAGTCTTCTTTTTTAAAGTATCTGCTATACCCTCTGTTATAACGCCACTTTCTTGGCGATTAAGCCAAAGACGGAACTTGCGCACTACTTCATCTGTAATACCAGAAGGTTTCTTTATTTTAGTGAAATCAATAAAACGAGAGAGGTATCTGTCATAGTTGCTTATAGTCTTTAAGCTCCTACCTTTCTCTATCTCAAGGTATTCAAGAAACTCTCGCTTTAATTGTTCCATATTTTGCGACATTAACTATATTGTAGCAGGGGAGTGAGTTTGGGAAAGGCTTGACAAGTGGTATTTAATATGGTAGACTGTTTGTAGTAATTCAATACATATTTATAGACGTATAAAGTCTTTTACTTCGTTTTTTAAAAAGAAAGAGGGGTTGTCATGGATAAAGGTTTTCAGAACGCTTTAACAAGAATAAAAGAGGATGATATAAAGATTGAAGCAGTATATGAGCTTTTTTCTAAAATCACTTCAATGGAATTTGAAGAGATTGTAGCTGCTAAAAACACCATGGATTTGTTTCTAAAAGTCTCCAAAAATATCGGTGATGAAGAGAAGCAGATAATAAAGTCTGTTTTAGGGGCGCTTCAAGGTAGGTGCAGAGTCTTATTAAAGACTAATCTAGTTACTAAAGATGTTGTAACTGCTGCATGTGGTTGTTTCTGGGGTATGTAAGTATGAGTAAATTAATCTAATATAAACCAGTCTAGTAGTGTTATTTACACGAACGGCTGGTTTTTCTTTTTTGAAACTTTATTTTTTTGTTAGCTCTGCTTCGTAGTCTTTTTCTGCATAAAATCAAATTTTCGCTTTGTAGCCGCTCACACTTGTGAGGGATGCAGACAAAGGTCTTTCTTCGGCGAAACGAAGTGGAGCGGAGGAGAGTCCTTGTGTCAAATTCCGTATTTACTCCACCAAGGTCTCACCTTTCCCGTCGCTGTCACTCCTCCTCAAGGAAAGACCTTTTTCCGCGAATACTTGCAAAAAGTGTAGTTTTCTGCTATTATATACAGGTTATGCTTACGAAGAAAAAGAAAGAAAAAACAATAAAAGAGACGCAAGTTCATGATAAAGACACAGGATCTCCTGAAGTGCAGGTTTCTATCCTTACAAAACGGATCACTGAACTTACAAAACACCTCAAAAAAAACAACAAAGACAAGCACCCACGCCGAGGGCTTTTAGGTATGGTTGCTGCTCGTAGGACACATCTAAAGTATTTAGAGAAAAAGGATAAAAAGCGATACAGTGCTGTTATCAAAAAACTTGGTTTGAAGAAATAGTCGCTCCTTTCTCGCGACTTGCTCTTTGGCTATTTTTCAATAATAATTAAGTATGACGGTGAGTATTTTTCGCTCCTTAAGGTCTCACCTCTCTCTACGAGGCGAGGAAAGACCTTTTCCTGCGAAACTACATTTATTTATTTTAATTAAACATTTTTAATATGTCAGTTATAAAACACAAAAACCAACGCGTTGGGATTTTCATAGATACACAAAACCTATATCACAGCGCTAAGAATTTATATAAATCAAAAGTAAACTTCGGCAACGTCATTAAGGACGCGCTCGCAGGTCGCGATCTTATACGTGCAAGTGCATATGTGGTTACTACAGAGTCTGGAGAAGAGTCTAGTTTTTTTGAAGCTATGGGAAAACTCGGTATTGAGATAAAAAGTAAAGAACTGCAAGTGTTCTTTGGTGGTGCTAAGAAAGCAGACTGGGATGTAGGTATAGCTATAGATGCAGTTTCTATGGCTGCAAAGCTAGACGCTGTAATACTTGCAACGGGAGACGGCGACTTCATACCACTTGTTGAATACCTAAAAATGAAAGAAGGTTGTCAGGTAGAAGTTATCTCTTTTGGTAAATCATCTTCAAGTAAACTTCGTGAAGCATCAGATGATTTTATAGATATGTGCGACAATCCAAAAAGATACTTAATGGGATATAGAGGACGATAGATATCAAGTCGATTAAATTGAAAAATGGTGCGCGTCTGTTAGAATTAGAATAATGGATGAAAAAAATATAAACTCAGAAGAATCTAAAGTTCAATATCAGACACCAGAAGATAATGCACCTGAGAATCTACCAGGTGTTGAGGTTACTAATGTTGATGAAACAACACAGCTTATCTCTCCGCAGGCTCCTACACCAACACCACCTACGTCCGAGCCAAAAATAGAGGCAGAGATAAAAACAGAAACTCCTTCAGATAAAAAAGCTCCAAACTTTTATGAACTATACGAAGATAAAAATGCTTTAGACGCAAAACTTCAAGAGGATCTACAGAAAGAGATAAATAGTGAAGTAGAAGAGGCCTTTAAGCCAGAAGTAGATCTCGAATCAGATAAAGAGGGCATAGTTACACCACAAAAAGATCTCGAAGAAGATGTATATAAAATAGAAGAAAAACCAGAGCCATCTGTAAGTGAGATAAAACCACAAGAAATAAAACCTCTTCCAGATGAAGATAAACAGCAGAGTAAGGTAGAAGAAACCAAGCTAAAGTCATTGCGTACATATAAAGGAGACCTTGAGAAAGTTATGGGTACAAAATCTGGGTCTTTGGTTGGTATTGCATCTGCAGAAAGCAAGAGGCGTTATAGTGGTAAAAAAGCTGCATCGACACCTTATGGTAAAGCAAAAAAGTCTAAAAAAGGATTTGGAAAAAAAGTTGGTATCATTATTTTAATAACAATCCTTGTTGTCTTGGGCATAGGGTCAATGTTTTATTTTTATGGAAAAAGTAATCCAGGTATAGTAGAGTCTGGTTTTAAAATACAATCAATTATATTTGCAGACGACAATTCAGAATTCAATATAACAGATTTATCAAGAAGGCAGATCTTAAACGAATTAGCTTCGGCCAAAGTTAGTACACAGCTATCTATAGGACGTATTAATAATGTTGTTATAACAAAATCTTTTCTAAATGAGATAGGTGAAGAAAAGAAAACCTTAGCTGGTACGAAGGATTTTTTAAATGCAATCGACGCACAAGTACCCACGTCGTTTTTGCGCTCTCTTCAAACAAGCTTTATGGTAGGTGTCCACGTGTTTGATGGGAATCAGCCGTTTATCATACTCAATACAAGTTTTTACGAGAATGCTTTTGTAGGGATGCTCGAATGGGAGAGGTCTATAAAAGAAGATCTGTCTCCATTTTTTGCAGAAAAAGAGATTGCTGTAAACACACTTGCACAAGTAGCTACAACAACAGAAATAAAAGTACTTACATTTAATGATTTGGTCTTAAAAAATAAAGACACTAGGGTTTTGAAAAATAAAAATGGAGATATTGTGCTTATCTATTCATTTATAGATAAGAATACTATCGTTATAACGACAAACGAACACACATTTAGTGAAGTTCTTACAAGGTATTCTTCTAGATCTGTTCGGTAAAAAACAGGCTGTGCATCGATCGCTCCACTATTGAGTTAGCCAGAATTTGTTGGTATTATGTATATATGGAAACAATAAATACACAACATTTTAAAGAAAAATTAGAAGAAGAATTAAAAGCCATTACAGAAGATCTGGAAAAAATAGCTAGGATTAACCCTTCAAATCACAATGATTGGGAGCCTATTCCTGCAAATCTTGATATACAAGAAGCAGATAAGAATGAGGTTGCAGATAGGATAGAGGCATTTGAGAAAAACACAGCACAGGTTAAAGATCTTGAAATTAGATACAATGATATTAAGTATGCTCTGAAGAAGGTAGAAGATGACAAATACGGTATTTGTGAGGATACAGGAGAGCAAATACCTGTTGCGCGTCTTGAAGCAAACCCTGCTGCAAAAACTTGCGCAGAACATTTAGGACCAGAAGAATAATTTAAAAAAACAAAACACCACCGAATTTGTAGAAACGAATTCGGTGGTGTTTTGTTTTTGCGCTATACTTAATTAATGAGTACAAAAAACTTTGCAAAAGTTTATAGTGCACAGACGACACTTTTGTCTGCGCGGATTATAGATATAGAAGTAGATCTTTCAAAAGGGTTACATTCTTTTGCAGTTGTGGGACTCCCTGATAAAGCTGTGGAAGAATCTCGAGACAGGGTTTCTGCTGCTATAAAAAACTCAGATTTCAAATCGCCGAAAGCTAAGAATCAAAAAGTGGTTATCTCACTTGCTCCAGCTGATCTTAAAAAAGAAGGACCTGTGTTTGATTTAGGGATAGCTCTCGCATATCTACTTTCTTGTGATGATATTAAATTTGATCCAGAGGGGAAACTTTTCTTGGGAGAGTTATCTCTCGATGGATATTTAAGAAAAATAAAAGGTGTGCTGCCGATAGTACTTGAGGCTAAAAAACAAGGTTTCGAAGAAGTTTTTTTGCCAAAAGAAAATGCCGAAGAAGGCGCACTGATAGATGGTATTAAGATATATGGTGTTAATAGTCTAAAAGAAGTAATAGAGCACTTAGATGAAAAACAGATAGAAAACAAACTTATAGAACAAGAAAAGAAAACGGAAGTTAGGGTAGAAAAAGCAGACCATCTTATTGATTTTGGAGATATAAAAGGGCAGGAGAGAGCAAAACGCGGATTAGAAATAGCTGCAGCCGGTGGGCATAATATAGCCATGTACGGACCACCAGGGACAGGAAAGACAATGCTCGCAAAGGCTTTTTGTCATATACTTCCACCGCTTTGTTTTGACGACGCACTTGAGACTACATCTATACATTCTATTGCAGGTACTTTAAATGAGACGCTTATGACTAAGCCTCCATTTAGGACTCCTCACCATACGTCATCACACGTGGCGATAGTTGGAGGTGGTGCTATACCAAAGCCAGGGGAGATAACACTAGCACATAGGGGCGTACTTTTCTTAGATGAATTCCCAGAGTTTGAACGAAGGGTTGTAGAAGCGCTTCGTCAGCCACTTGAAGACAGAGTGATAAGTATCTCACGTGCGAAAGGCACAGCACTTTTCCCTGCGAGTTTTATATTAGTAGCAGCGATGAATCCGTGCCCATGTGGTAACCACGGAAGTCAGAGAAGGTGCATATGTTCAGCTGTAGCACTTGAGAGATATAAAAGAAAAATATCAGGTCCTATAATAGATCGTATAGATATGTGGATCGAAGTTGCAAATATTTCTCACGAAAAGCTTTCAGAAAAGGGAAGTGGGTATAAAGAAAGTGAAGTGAAAAGAAAAAACATCTCTCGTGCAAGAGAAATACAGAAACAGAGATTTGATGGAGTAAAAAGAAATATAAAAACAAATAGCGAGATGAATAGTAAAGACTTGTCACAGCTTGTTGAATTAAAAGAAGATGCACAAAAGAGTTTGAATACTGCTGCACACAATATGGACTTATCTCCACGTGCATATCACAGAGTCATCAAGCTCGCTCGTACTATCGCAGACTTAGATGAAAGCGAAGATGTAAAAGAAGGTCATGTATTAGAAGCACTTCAGTATAGACCAAAGCAGGTAGAATAAATAGAATTTTAAATAAAGTTTAAGCCGCATCAAAATGTTAATGATGCGGCTTCTGGTTGGTACTATCAAGGTGTTTTAATTAGCTACCGCCATGGACTCAGAAGTAATATTAGAGTTAGAATAAATACTTGAACTCTCACCACTTTCGTCAACAGAAGTAATGGCAAATTCTTCTTCTATACATATAGAAAATGAGCATTTGTGGCCATCAATGAGTCCACCAGTTTGCGTGCTAAACCCAATATTGCGCTCAGAAAGTTTTTTCTGTAAGGTGTATGTCTCTTCAAGCTTTTCTACATAAAACTCTTTTCTTGCACAGCCATTGTCAACTTCAAAATTAGTGCCGATGTTAGATGATGCGAGAATCTCTTGCATCAGTAAGATGTTAGAGGTCGGATGTATAGTAAACACCACTCCAACGCCTCCATCTACAATAACTTCGAATGAAGTATCAATCCCAAGTTCTCCAAGAGCTTGGGTAGCCTTTTGTAATTGCCCATAAACCCAAGGGTTTATCGTACGATTTTCTGTCTGAGCATATGCTTTAGATCCAAAAACTAAAACAACAATAATTAAAAAACTAAAAAGAACTTTTTTCGTATTCATAACAACCTCCTATAAATGTTGGTATAAAAATAAACTTACACTAGTAAGTATAACATAAGAACTACTATATTGTCAAGTATTAAATATTAAAACGGGTTTTTAGCACCACGTATCTCGAAGTGGACATGAGGGCCTGTAGATCGGCCTGTTGAACCGACGTAGCCGATAACCTGACCTTGGACTACATGCTGTCCTGAGTAAACAATGTTACTTGAGTTGTGAGAATAAAGAGTTTGTGTGCCGTTGCTGTGTTTTATAACAACATACTTTCCGTAACCTCCATTCCATCCAGAACCTCTACTTATTATCACATTACCTGAAGCTGATGCGAGAATAGGTGTTCCAACAGGTGCTGCATAGTCGACGGCATTGTATCCATGAAGTCCTTGTGAACGACGTCCGGCAGTGATGGGTTTAATATAGTATCCGCTATATGATGGAGCAACTGATCCTTTTACTACATGACCAGCACTTGTGTATGAAGGCGTTGCTATTTCTCCGTCTGGTACTACTATTATGTCACCAACAGCAATGGTTGATTCTAAAGTAAGGTCGTTGTATTGAAGTATTTCTTCATAGTCACCGCCGTATTTCTTAGTAATACTTTTAACAGTCTCACCTTTTACCACAGCGTGTCGTACTCCAGTAATAGGTAGTATCACAAGTGTTTGTCCGGGGGTTATAAATGAACCTCTTTTGATGTCATTTGCCCAGATAATGGTATTTGTAGATACGTTAAACATCTTTGCGATCTGTGACAGAGAATCTCCTTCGCGTACTACATAGATACTGATCTCGTCAGATGAAGCTGGTCTTTCTTCTATCTCTGCTAGTGTTCCTGACGGTCCTATTTCAGAAAGTAGAGCCTCATCGTCAACGATAATTATCGCACCACCTCCTTTTGAAGGGTTGGGGTCTATATTAAGAGCCGCTCTTAGAACGGGTATTGTTTGTGAGTTATATGCGCTAGTGGTAGCTATTTCCACCTTTTTTGATGACGAAAACAGTCCTGAAACAAAAGAAAATACTCCAGCATGAGCAAGTCCTGGAGTAGACAGAGTTCCTACAATAAGTGCAGAAAATACCACTTTTGTGGCAAAAAGTGTCCAAAATGCTGTATTTGTCGCCTGATTCTTGGTAGGTCTATGAGGAAGATCAGGGTCTTGATTAGTGGGTATGATATGTCTTGTTTTATTGCGACAATGCTAGTCTTTCTAGAATATCTGGCTTTGTTAAGCCATAAAGAAAACTGCTACCGTTCAGTATTTCACTACTATACCCCCGTCAGATATAAAGTCAATAGAGTTATCCACCATGCCATAAAACTATTTTTCAATCAATTTTGTTGCTTTTTCAAGTCTAGTTTTCCACACTATTTCAAAAATTTGTTTCATAGTATCAGCTATGTCTTTATTTTCTATACGAGTAATTTGTAAATCTCTAAAAGAAAAGAAAGAAATAAAATCATCCCCCACAGTCACAGAAATATTGGCAGAATATTCATCAAGTGGAATAGTTTTTAGTTGACGATTATATTTCCCATCAGTCTTTCTAGCCCAATCAAGATTGGGGTGGTCTGGCACGATCCCTCGCATTCTATTATTATTTTTCTTAAAATCCTCCATATTTTCTATAAAAAATTCAACAAGTTCTTTTGAGGCATCACCAGAATGTGCATAGAAACCAAGCGTTTCTTTATCTTTCATCTTTCTGTTTTCCCATCTGAAGTTTTCTTTCACACCTTTCATCCCCTCAAAAAATAAAGTTCTTGGTTTTGGTTTTTCTCCTTCTTTCATTGCTTTAAGTTGTGGCAATATAGTTTTTGCTAAAGATATTCGCTCTTCAGCCATAGCAAATAGTTCTTCAGGAGGCTTTGCCACGAAGAGCTGTTTTCTTACTCTAGGTATACGACTTGCAAGGCCTTTTTCTATGAGGTCGTCTAAGATTACATAAGTAGTAGGTTTTTTAAGACCAGATTCTTCCGCAATACCATATGCAGAAGTCCTTCCGCGCTTGAGTAAGGCGGTATACACGCGAGCTTCTTTGTCTGTTAGTCCTAGGTTTTGTAAGGCTTCTATTATAGTCATATTTTTAGTATATATTATATAAATAAATAGTCAATAATTTTGATGATAAGTCATATAAAAGTGTAAATAATGGCTTATTTAAAGGGGGTACTAGGTACTTTTTAGTCATTAAATTAGACACTAGACTTGACTTTTTAAACTCATCATGTATAATGTAGGCAGAATCATAAATTAAATAATTATCATTTCTTTTACACTTTTCTCTTGAAAGGAGAATTATTATGAAAAAGATTTTATTGATCGAAGATAGCCAGCACCATGTAGACTCTGCAAAGAAATTTTTTGCAGACAAAGATGTGGAACTAAAAATAGTTTGTAATTTTGATGGGTTTCTTGGAGAACTTAGAAACTTACGTGCAAACTATGACGGCATCTTGTCAGACATCTTCATACCATATGATGATGAGCAGTTCACAGAGGAAGTTCCTGCAGGGGTTGGGATTTTCTCAATATGTTCTGCTAGAGCGATTCCCTGCATTCTTGTTACAGCAGGACATCATCACGGTCAGAAATACCATTGGATAGGATCTATGGTAACCCGTCTTGTTGGAGATGGTCGGCATGTACTTGTTGACACTAAAAAGAGTGGACATTATCTGGGCGACAAGGAGCTGGATGAAGATTCTCCAGAGAAAAACTGGAGTCGCGCATACGAGAGTCTTTTGAAAGAGATCTCTCGAATCCCAGTCACAGGATGATGAGATATCTTATATTTTATAATAATTTTCTAAGGAGAAAAAAGTGAAGTAGACCAGAAAAAAAGTCCCCCTGGGCGAAGGCGTACAAACGTCTCGGCAACATAAAGCACACGCTATTTGTAGAGATAAGGTCTCTTAAAAAACCTTTCTGTATTGAGATGTGTATCTCAACTGATGATTCCGAAAGGATGAAACAGAATGCTCCCTGTTTGCTCAAGAGCATAGCGATTGATTTGCAAACAGCAGTCCTGTTAAAGGTTCCCGATAGTTCTTTAAATTTAAAATTAAATATTTCTTTTAACTTTTCTCTTGAAAGGAGAATTGGAATGAACTTGTTAAGTGTATATTTAGAAAATGATATTAAAGAAGCAATTAAAAACAAAAGGATGAACGAAAACCAGGTAAAGCAAACGATGAATGATGCCGCAAAGGAATACATAGATCAGTTTAGCGACAAGTCGCACAAATCAAATGCCATAGCGATAAAGTTGTTTTTATCAGGAGACTTTATAACTTGTGACTTTGAGAGATTTACGAAAGAGGCAGTAGAGATAGCTAGAAAAAAAGGTATTGAGGCAAAAAACTATTTTGAAATTCTTTTAGAAAAAGTTAGAGAGGGGAATAAAAAATGAAAACTGAAAAAACTGTTAAGAAGGCCTTAAGAGTAAAATGTCATCTTTGTGGAAAAAGAATGGCGGTTCAGCAAGGAACCTTAGATGTTGGTCCATATACGTGCGAAAACTGTTTTGACGAGATTAATAAAGGATCAAGAAAATTTAAAGTGCATTGGGGAAGCGAAGTAGATAAGGAAATTGAGATATTGAAGTTTAAAGCTGTTGCTCAAGAGAAATCAATGAAACTCTGTTGTAGTAATAAGAGTAAATGCGGTATGGATACACATGACGTTGGCGATGTACTTGTATTCTTTGATGTAAATGTACGATTTTCTGACGGAAAAGAATTTCATTACGATGGATGTTGCCACATAATTCCACCTATTGAGTACTGGTGTGTTGCGTCTTAGAAAGGGGGCGGATAGATTTTACAATAAAAGGTAAAATTTATTCGCCTTTTGTTGTTTTTATTATGTTATTATTTTACATATGTCTAAGTTAGAACAAGACAAACAAATAAAAGTAAATAATGAAAATATTACTACAATATTAAGATTTTACGATATTACAAAATTTACTTACCGTGAAATAAAACAAGGTATTGAAAATACATCTCTATATATTGAAGAAGACAATAAAAAATATGTATTAAGAATTTATCGCGCTGACAGTAAGACTGACAAAGAGATTTGTTTTGAGCTTGAATTCCAAGATTATTTACGCAAACACAAGATTCCTATTCCTATCATATATAAAAATATAGATGGAAATGAATTAAGTATTATAGAGTTAGGTAGCACAAAATGGCAAGTAATCTTAATGGAATTTTGTAAAGGTGATATAGGAATCTCAAACATTACCTATAGTAATCAGTTAATACATGAACTTGCCACGATTCAGTCAAAGATGCATAAGCTTGGAGTGGTTTTTTCTAAAAAATATCCGTGTGAAAATAAATGGAAAAATCTAAAAGATTCTTACGTAATAAAAATCGATGTAAATAAATATTCCGATAGAATAAAAAGTTTTCTTCAAAGATCTAATTCATTTTCATATATATTACCTACAGAAATTACATATGGATACAATCATTTAGATATTGATTTTGATGGCAATGTTATTGTTAATAATGACACTATTTCTGGAATTATAGACTTTGATGATCTTAAGTATTCACCAAATATCGTGTGTTTGGGGTATACACTTTGGGGTATCCTATTTGATTATGGAATAGATGAAATGAATACGTATTTAAAAAAATATCAAGAATTACATCCATTAAATCAATTTGAAATGGAAGCACTTCCACAGTGCATATTGTTTAGAAATTATACGATCGGAGTACTTAATCGTTTATTTGAAGGTAGCGACGAAAAAATAGAGAAAATTATTAAACTTGAATCAGAGATTCCTAGGTTGTTTAATTCATACAATCTTTAAAGACAATATAAAAAATGTGAAAATCTGTATTTTTTAGTAGTTTTTCACGATTTTGTTACGTGATTTGTTGAAAAATACTGCCGCTAGGTCAAACCTAGCGGATTTATTCTTTCTAGGTCTTTTTTGATTGACAATGTCATTACATTGAATATAATATAAATATGGACTCAACATTACAAATAAGAATAAACAAAAGAACTAAAGAAAAGGCTAAAAAGGTATTTAATGACCTCGGTATAGACATGTCTTCTGGTGTGAAGTTATACCTTTCGCAGGTAATCAATACTGGCTCCATATTATTTTATCCCACTACTAAGAATGGTTTTTCTATGGCTAAAGAGCAAGAGATGATAGAAGAAGTAAATCAGGTTATTGATAATAAAAGAGGTAAATTATACAAAACCGCTGAAGAAGCTCATGTAGATATATTAAAGACATAGTTTATGTTTAAGATAAAAATTGCTCCCACCTATAAGAGAGCTTTTAAAAGGTTGGTCAAATCAGGCAGAGCAAAAGACGTTAAAAAATTAGAAGGGGTTATAGGGCTCATCGCTTCTGGGCAGAAATTAGATAAAAAACATAAGAATCATTTTTTAACAGGTAAAATGTCGGAATTTCAAGAATGTCATATAAAAGATGATCTATTACTTATTTACTTTAAAAATAAACAAAATTTAGTTCTAGTACTAATTAATACAGGTAATCATTCAGAATTATTTAGTTAAAATATGCATTACAAAACCTCTCCTCAATGTCCCACCTACGAAGGAGGAGTTTCGTATCTCCTTCGTCGTCTATCTGCGAGGAACAACCTTTTCCCTAGATTTTTGAAATTTAATTTATGGTATATTACTTAAATGCATTTAAAAGGACTTAATCCACAACAAAAAGAGGCGGTACTCCATAAAGATGGACCACTTTTAATAATCGCCGGTGCCGGAGCAGGGAAGACCAAGACTATCACGCACAGAATACTTAATCTTATAAAATCAGGTATAGCACCTGAGAATATTCTCGCTGTGACATTCACAAACAAAGCAGCAAAAGAAATGAAGGGTCGGGTGAAGGATTTGATAGATAAAGATGAAGAAATTAATTTCCCTATCTCTACTAATGCATATCCGTATGTTGCAACATTCCATGCACTTGGAGTAAAGATGCTAAAAGAGAATGCACGGCTTTTAAATACAACAAGACATTTTAAAATTTTTGACAGAAATGATTCCCTACGTGCTATTAAAGATGCTATCAAGAAGGTTGACCTTGATCCCAAACAATATCCACCAAAAGTAATGTTAAGTGTAATCTCAAAACAAAAAGGTAATGCAGTAACTTTGCAAATGTATGAAGAAAATGTTGGCAATTCATATTTCCCAAAAATAGTTGCACAAGTATGGCGCGAATATGAAAAAACTTTACAAAGTGAAAAAGCATATGACTTTGACGACTTGCTTTTGAAGGTTGTAATTTTGCTAGAACAAAACAGCCAAGTACTAGATAGATATCAAAACACTTGGAAGTATATTCATATAGACGAGTATCAAGACACAAACAAAGTTCAATACAAATTTGCAAGACTTCTGTCTAAAAAACATAATAATATTTGTGTTGTGGGAGATGGAGATCAGAATGTCTATAGTTGGAGAGGAGCAGATATGCAAAACATGTTGGATTTTGAAAAACATTACTCAGGTGCTGAGACAATGCTTCTTGAAGAGAATTATCGTTCCACCAAAACAATAATAGAAGTTTCAAATAAAATAATACAGAAAAATAAAAACCGCAAAGAGAAAAATTTATTTACAAACAATCAAGACGGAGAAAATATCTCACTTTTTTCAGCTTACAATGAAATGCAAGAGGCGCAGTTTATCGCAGTGAAGGCTAAAGAGCTTATAGAGGCAGGTGTAGAACCCAAGGATATAGCTGTACTTTATAGGGCTAACTTTCAATCTAGAATACTAGAAGAGGTATTTTTAGCAACAGATATTCCGTATCAAGTGCTTGGTGTGCGCTTCTTTGAGCGTAAGGAGGTAAAGGATATCTTGGCATTTTTGAGTGCAGCACTTAATCCGGAAAGTATTTCTGACATGAAAAGGATTATAAACGTACCGGCACGTGGAATCGGCAAAGTAACACTTTTAAAAATCGTAGAAGGTAGGGAAGATGAGCTAAGTTTGAAAGTTGCACAGAAGGTAGATGATTTTAAACTACTTCTTAAGAAGATCGCACACACGGCAATGAATGCAAAACCAAGTGAGACTATTAAATTTATACTCAAAGAGTCTGGACTCGAAAGTCTTTTAAAGAACGGAAGTGAAGAAGATTTGGAAAGACTTGAAAACATAAAAGAGCTTACAACGCTTGCTATGCGTTACGATGTTATGTCACCAAGTGACGGAATAGAAAAACTTCTAGAAGACGCTGCACTTGCATCAGACCAAGACGAGCTTAAAGAAGACAAGAATGCAGTACGACTGATGACAGTGCATGCGTCCAAAGGTTTGGAGTTTAGCGTCGTGTTTATAACAGGGCTTGAGGACGGACTCTTCCCGCATAGTTCGATGGGAGATGAGAAGCGGGACGACGAAGAGGAGCGTAGACTTTTCTATGTTGCTCTCACAAGAGCGAAGAAAAAAGTATTTCTTACACATACATCGGTTAGAACTATCTTTGGCTCACAGAAAGTAAACTTGCCGTCGGAGTTTATTATGGATATAGATGAGAGTTTTATAGATGAGGTTATGCTCGACGGTGCGGAAGCTACTAATAGCCCTGCTCCCACAAAAGAGTATTTAATAGATTTTGATTAAACATTATGAGAGCTAAAAAATCATTAGGACAAAACTTTCTTACATCACAGTCTGTGGTAGATAAAATAGTCGCAACAGCAAATCTCAGTAATGATGATGTTGTTCTGGAAGTGGGTCCAGGTAAAGGTATTTTGACCCAAACTTTACTTAGGTCAGCGGGGAAGGTTATAGCTGTTGAAAAGGATGACGCTTTGATTTATCTACTGAAAGAAAAATTTGCACAAGAAATTAAAGAAGAGAGATTAACCTTTGTACGTGGTGATATATTGAAATTTGATTTTGAAAGTCTTGAGGAGAAATTTAAAATAGTCGCCAATATCCCTTACTACATAACTGGGGAGTTCTTGCGCAAAGTACTTTCATCAAATACACAACCTACTCAGATGGTACTTCTTGTGCAAAAAGAAGTCGCAGAAAGGATAGCAAAAAGTAAAAAAGAAAGCATTTTGTCGTTAAGTGTAAAGGTATATGGCGAACCGAAGTATATTCAAACAGTAAAAGCTGGAAGTTTTAGTCCAGCGCCAAAAGTTGATTCAGCTATTTTGTCTATAGAAAACATATCCAAGCAATTTTTTAGCAACAGCGAGGTTGAACCTCTATGTTCAGCAGAAAAGAGATTTTTTGAGGTGGTTAAAACAGGCTTTGCTCATAAAAGAAAGCTTTTAATAAATAATTTGGGCAGTTTTATAGACCCCGAACGACAAGCTAACGGGGCAGGTAAAGAAATACTTAAAAAAGCCTTTAAACAAGTCAAAATAGATGAAAAAACCCGCGCAGAAGATATCAGTTTAGAGCAGTGGAAACAGCTTCTAAGTGTTCTAAGCTCGGTTTCAAGCACTTGAACAATTATTTGAGGAATTAAAAACTTGTTCCAACCATCTGGATTACATGAGGGTGTCCCAAAGTATCAAGCTTTTTTCCAAAACCAAACTTGCTTGCAAAACCAGCTATTCCTAATGCTTGTCCAATTTGCGCAGAAGACACCTTTAATATGGTGTCACCTATTGCTTGTTGAAATATAATATTAGTACCAAACGTAGAGTATAAAGATATTGCAGTACCCGCAATTATTAATGCTGTTCCAAAACCTGGTGAGAAAAGTCCGCTTTTTCCCTTACATGTTACAGTACCAGTGTCCGCATTACCAAGTGTCCATGTACCATTTCGAAATACACCGTGTTTGAATACACGACTACTATCTGTCAGGAGAAATTGTCCGCCTCTTGGACCTCCTATGGTTAACATCATTCCAGCTGGTGTCTTGCATGGCTGTATGCTTATAATCCTACCTCCAAATGGCTTAATGCCAGCATATGAATAAGAATATAAAGATGATATCTGTGCAGATACTGAAACTGGATAAACTGTTGTTATGGAAAACAGAACAATTAATAAGATTAAGATTATTTTTTTTGAATAAAACATATACTGTAACGATAACATAAAAATTAAAACTTTGATTGTTATTATCCACATTAAAATAACTATTTAAGTATTTAAAATGGCTATTTCTGATATAATTAAAATATAGATAAGTAATAATAAATTGAATTTATTATCGAAGAAAAAGCTTAAGTTTGTAATTTTTGGATTATTTCTAGTAGTAATAATCGGTTTTTTGGCGTCACAGCCTAATCATCTGAAATATGGCGGTAATGAAATATTGTTAGCTGGTACTTTAGATAGAGGTGCACAGATAAAGATATTAGAAAATATAAATAAGAAAGATACCGATAATGATGGACTTAAAGATTGGGAAGAAGAGCTGTGGGGAACTGACCTCAGAAATCCTGATACTGATGGTGATGGGACAAAAGATAGTGATGAAATACAAATAGGACGAGACCCTCTTAATGGAGGACTTAATGATGAAGTTAATAATAAACCTTTTGCACAGAATAAAGAAAATAAAAGTGAAAGCACATTTAAAAGTCTTACTGATACAGATATTTTTGCACAGAATTTATTTACAGAATACTTATCCTTACGAAGATCAAACGAATCGCTTAATGATATAGATAAAAATTTTTTAGTTAATTCTGCTGTAGCCGATGCTTTAAATACTGAATCTAACAAACAGTATGAAATCGCTAATTTGAATATTACAAATGACAATAGTGTAACAGCGTTTAAGAGATATGGAAATGATTTTGCTCAGATAATACAGTTTTATTCAAATAATTTGCCACAAGATGAATTAACTGTTTTTGAAAGGATATTAAGGACAGAAGATAAAAAAGACATTGTATATCTTAGTGAATCTGCAGGTGTATACCGCTCAGCAGTAGATGAGTTAAAATATATTAGTGTACCAAGTGATCTTACTTTTGTTCATTTGGATATTTTAAATAGTTATATGGCTATCAGCGGTGCATTGGAGGATATGAGTTTGGTATTAGATGATCCTATCCGCGGATTAAGCGGGTTTAGTATTTATACCAATACAAAGGATTTACAAGTTGGACTTTTCAAAAAGATTATAGATTCTCTCATAGAAAATAGGGTTGTTTTTAGTGTAAGTGAAGTAGGATATATGTGGCATACGATTTAATTTTTAAAAGATGAGTAAAAATATTTTTAAAAAAATAATATCCAGTATTCTAACAATCGCAATTTTTGCAATAAGTATTTTTGGTACTTTTAATATTAGTATTACAGTTGCCGCAACAAAACCACCAAGGACTCAAGGATTGCCAGGATCAGGGACAAGTGGTAATCGTAATGAAATCATGACAGGGGCTGAAGGGGTAAATGCTGTTGGGGTAAATACAGCAACTGTGGTAGTTGATCAAGATGTTGTAGGTATGTTGTCACCAGTTGATAAATTAATTGATCAAGATGTTGTAGGTATGTTGTCACCAGTTGATAAATTAATTGATCAAGATGCTATAGGTATGTTGTCAGCAAATGATGCACAGATAAGTCAAGTAAAAAACAAAACAGCAGGGATTTTAAGTTCAAACCCTTTTGGAAACAGTATGGTTCCTACAGATGATGTAAAAGATAATTACAAAGAAAGGGTACAAGATTCTATTTGGTCACTTATGGCAAAAAGAGCTATAAGGATGATCACTACAAGTACTGTAAACTGGATAAATAATGGTTTTCAGGGTGGTCCAGCATATGTAACAGATCTTAACGGTTTTCTTCTTGATGTTGCAGATGATCAGACTAGTATCTTCATAGAGCGTCTAGGGCTTACAGATCTATGTAGTCCTTGGAAGTTAGACATACGAATTGCATTAGCAATGAGACAGGCAGCACCGTTTGACAGAGAAATCGCATGTACCCTCTCTGACATTGTGGCAAATATGGATGATTTTATAAATGGAGATTTCTCTCAAGGTGGATGGGCAGGGTGGTTTGAACTTACTACAAAACCACAAAATAACCCTTATGGACTTTATCTTATGACAGCATCTGAGCTTGACCAAAGGATAGCGGGTACACAACAGCGACAGACACAAATCCTTGATTGGGGTGATGGATTTCTTTCGTATGAAGAATGTGAAGACTTACCCGAAGGGTTTGGGGGACCACCGCGTTGTGAAATAGTAACACCGGGGACTGTTATTGAAAATCAATTAGACCATGTTTTGGGTACTGGTGTAAGGCAGTTAGAGCTTGCGGATGAATTTAATGAAGTAATAAATGCTTTAATGCAACAGCTTGTGGTACAAGTATTTACTGGAGTAGATGGATTGAGGGGTGTAAGTAGAAGTTATGGAGGTAACCCATCGTATACAAACCGTCTTTCAGCTACTGAAGATAATACTACGATAGGAAATGTCATAGCAAGTTCAGAGCTTGAGTTTGGAAGGGTGTTAAATGAAGAGTTAGTTTACCTGACAGCCAAAGACGGCTCACTTAAGAGTATTGAGGCGGCAGAAAACAGACTTTCTAGCTTGGTCGCATGTTACGACAATAAACTCGCGGATATCAGTTTGAATTTAACTATTAGTGAAAAAACAATAGCTCTTGAGAGGAGAAACAGTGCCTCTTCTACTATAGATACACTCATCACACCGCGTAAGAATATTCTTATCACAGAAATAGATTTTTCAAGTAGGGTTATATTGAAATTAGATTCATTGTTAACTAATATGCAAAACGCAACAAATCCAATTCAGCTTCAAGTACCTACAAGTGAGTTAGAAAGTATGCGCAGACAGGATATTCTAAGAGGTCCATATATATTTTCTGCAGAGCAGGAAAGGGTGGGATTGTTGAGCGAGATGAATGCACTTAACCAAGATACTGAGAATAAAATTACAGAATGTCAGGTATTCCCGCTGCTACCGCAGGGGCAACAGCAGAATCCATAAAATCTGAATAAAAACAAAATGAAAAAACAAAAAACAAAATGAAAAAAGCTAAAACAAAAACAAAAATAATCCCAAGTATAGAAATAGAGAGTAAGATTCTATTTATTAGAAACAAAAAAGTAATGCTTGATAAAGATTTGGCGGTGCTTTATGGTGTAAAGCCTATTCGTCTAAGAGAGCAGGTAAAAAGAAATAAAGAACGGTTTCCAGAAGATTTTATGTTTCAGATTACTAAAGATGAAGCAACTCTCTTGGTATCGCAAAATGCGATACCATCAAAAAAGAGTTTGGGAGGACATTTGCCCTATGTATTTACAGAACATGGTGCGTTAATGGCAGCAAATGTTATAAAAAGTAAAGCAGCCATAGAGGCAAGTATCGCAATAGTGAGAACCTTTGTAAAGTTAAGAGAAATGATGATGTCATACAAAGAATTACAAAAGAAGATAGAAGATATGGAGAGAAAATATAGTAAGCATGACAAACATTTTCAGATTATCTTTCAGACAATACAGAAAATGTTGAATCCGACAGAACAACCAAAAACCAAAATTGGTTTTGGAACATAGTATTTACGAAAAAGGTCGTTCCTCATCGTGTAGCGAAGCGGAACAGGGAGGTGCGACCTTGAGGAGCAAATACAAAAAACAAAAATGTTAAAACAAAAACTTTTCAAAAAAATAATCCCGACATTGCTCATAATGGCGGTTTTGCTAACCGGATTTTTTGGTGTTATTGGTGCAAACGTGGCGCATGCGCAAGGTCCGGATGATTTGTTCAAGAAAGCAGATGAAGTAAAAGCAACTGAAGATGGTGCTGCTAAACCCACTAATTCTAATAGTTCTGGAAACTTACGTACAGAATTATTTAAAGAAAAAAATGTTAATACTGTTGGTACTAGTAAAAGTTTACCATTTGACTCAGTATCAACAGACGACGACATAGTACAAGACGACATAGTACAAGACAGGGCTGGATGTAAGATATTACGTCTCGATCGATGTGTGATTTCTGTATTTGCTATAATTGGAAACGCGATGCTAAATATTTTCGCACTATTTACTGGTATTGCTGGATATATATTAGATAGAGCTGTTGATTATACGATCGTTGGTATGGGTAAGCATACAAGAGATATAGGTGCAATAGAGACAGGTTGGAAGGTGTTTAGAGATCTTTCAAATATAGTGATTATATTCGTCTTGCTTGTCATAGGTATTGCTACAATTCTTCAGCCCTATCAAGGCTTGGAAAATTATGGCGCAAAGGCGCTCCTCGCTAAGCTCATAGTAGTGGCACTTCTTATAAATTTTAGTTTGTTCTTTACGCAAGTTATTATTGATTCTAGTAATCTCATATCGCTGCAGTTTTATAATAAAATAACAGAAAAAAGTGTTGTTGTAGGAGGAGAGGATATTGTGATAATAGAAACTGTAGGGGAAAAGTATATGCAAGCATTTGGGCTTACTACTTTATATGATGGTAAAGAAATTTTTAAACCAGAAAGATTATCAGGAAAAAATACTTTTTTGGAGATATTCCTGACATCTGTTTTAGGATCAGTTGTATTCTTAGTTTCTGCTTTTGCATTTCTTGCGGGGGCATTTTTACTCATCAGTAGGTTTGTGGTACTTATTTTCCTTATGATACTCGCTCCGCTTGCTTTTGTAGGGATGATATTGCCGTCACTTTCGAAACATGCAAGTAAGTGGTGGGGTGCGCTTATGCGTTATGCATTTTTTGCGCCAGCATATATGATACTTACTTGGTTTGTTATAGAGGTTATTAACTCCGATTCTTTTGGGTTAAGTATTGGATTAAATGAAACATCATCATTTGCATCAGCTATAACGGGTGGTAATATGGCGATCATATTTAACTTTATAATAGTTATTGCTTTTATAATCGCTTCGGTTTTGATATCAAACTATTTTGGGATCATTGGTTCAAATGCAGTTATAAAATGGGGACATGCTGCACGTAAGTTCGGACAAGGTGTTGTCGGGCGAAGCACTATTGGTCTTGGAAGCAAATACGGAGGGAAAGCGTATGACAGAGGTGCTGCCAAATTTGCAGGCTCAAATCTTGGTAAGATATTGCGTAAAATACCTGGCCTCAAGCAGTTAGGTGCTATAGGTGATCTGACAGCCAGAAATGTTATAAGTGCGGGAGAGGGTGCAAAGTTTGGAAGTGGTGCATCATATGCTGATATGGACAAAAAATATGAAGCAAGAAGGAAGGAGATTGCTGAAGTACAGGAAAACCTAAAAGAAAAAGATGCAATTGATGTGATGAGCGACGAGGCTAAGTTTGAAAAGATGTCACCAAAAGAACAACGAGAGTTTGCGGCAATAGTCGGTAAGATGAGTATTAAAGAGCTTGAGAAGCGTGGTATTAGAGAAAATCTAGCATATCCTGAGATTGCAAAAAATCTGTCTACAGATATGTACAGTGCTCTGGACAAGAGTGAGGTGTTTACAAAGCAGCAAGTTGAAGCTATAAAAGACGCAAGATTTGAAGATATTATGACTCTGTTGAACAGCAAAGATCCTATAAAGCAAGAGAAAGGTAAGAAGATGTTACGGGCGCTTGGCGACAAAGAAATGGAGATATTTGGAAGCAGGCTATATGAGGCAGGTATGATCGAGATGATTTCACAGTCGCAAGTTGAAGGTATTAAGAAGAGTGCAAAGATAAATAGTAGCCTGAAAAAGCGTGTTCTAGATACAAAAGAAATGTACTTCAAGGCATTGGTCAGAATGGAAGATGGTAGTCTCGAGAAAGAATTAGATGGTATGAAAATACCTCAAATAGCAAAACTTGATCCAGATGTTCTTACTTCAAAAGAAGGTATAAATTTTGTATCAAGAAATGTTTTGGCAGAAATTATAAAAGAATCAACAGCTGAGGACAAGAAAAAGGTAATCGACGGTGTTGTTAAAGCTTATGACGAAGCCACAGCTCCTGGATCTTCAACTAAAATTTCAAAAGACCTAGAAGATGCATACGAAGCTCTTACTGATAAGACTTTACCAATGGCGTTATTTACTTAATAAAAACATGAGATATACAAAAGAACAAATAAATGAGAGATTCCAAATGCTACCGTCTTCCGTACAAGACGTGGTGTTGTCTGCAGAAGTTGCAGACGCGATAAAGACTATTGCGGACAAAAATGATCTGTACATAGATACAGCTGGGCTTTTAAACGAGGAGATCACTTACGTCATGGTCGGTGCAGAAAAGTCTGTTAACTTTATAAGTAATCTAAAGACAAAGGTACATTTGCCAGAAGATAAGGTTAACGCTGTTGCGGGAGATGTAAACGATAAAATATTTTTACCAATCAGAGAGGCTTTGAAAAATGCAGCAAACAAACCAGCTCAAGATATAGGGCCGGAAACACCAGCCCCGAGCGACTTACAAGAAAAGGCGATAAGTTTAGAGAATAAGGATAGTCGCCCGCCGTTAACCGAGTCAGAAGAGATAAGAGAGCAGGTCAAAAGAAGTCAAGAAGTGAAACAGACCCCTGCGCCACCTGCGAACCTTCCTATTGGTGAAGAAAATAAGATAAAAGAAAAGCATATACAGAAGCAAAGTCCATATGCCAAAGACCCGTATCGTGAACCACTTAAATAAAAAAATATGCGATTTCAAGTACCACAATTCATCGAAGTAGAAGATAAGATTTTCGGGCCACTAACCTTGAGGCAATTTATTTATCTTGCGGGAGCAGGTGGTGTGGTGTTTGTGCTCTGGAGAGTCTTTCCTATATTTATCGCTGTACTCATCGCCGCTCCTATTATAGTTCTTGCTCTAGCTCTAGCCTTTTATAAGATAAACAAAAGACCATTTGTGTTTGTTTTGGAATCAGCATTTAAATATATAATTAGTAATAGGTTATATATATGGAAGAGTAAGGATCTAAGGCAAATAAAGAAAGAGAAAAAGAAAGACCCAGCACTACAAGGATCACAAGTACAAGTACCCAAACTTTCAGGAAGCAAGCTCAAGGATATTGCATGGAGTCTAGATATAAAAGAAAGTATTTACTCAGATAAAAGTCAACAAAAGTAAACTATGCCAAATATAAATACAAAAGCAAAAGCCACACAAGACTTTGTACAAATCAAAGAGGTTCGTGATGGCATAGTAGTTCTAAAAGACGGCTCACTGCGTGCTGTACTTATGACTTCGTCTTTGAACTTTGCGCTTAAAGGGGCAGACGAGCAAGCTTCTACTTTGTTTCAGTTTCAGAACTTTTTGAACTCACTTGATTTTTCTGTACAGATATTTGTCCAATCAAGAAGGTTAGACATAAGGCCATACATCGCTCTTCTTGAAGAACGTCATAAAGCTCAAGTTACTGATCTTATGAGGATACAGATACGTGAGTATATAGAGTTTATAAAAAACTTTACACAAAGTGCAAACATAATGTCGAAAAGTTTTTTTGTTGTCGTGTCTTATTCTCCAGCCATGTTTTCTACAAAAGATGGAATATTAGGTGCAATAACAAATAGAGGTAAAACAACAGACGTAAAAAGCAAGAATAAAAGCTTTGAAGAGAGTCGCACACAGCTTGAGCAAAGGATGTCCGTAGTAGAGCAGGGGCTTTTAAGAACTGGTATACGTGTCGCACGCCTTGGTACTGAAGAGACTATAGAGCTGCTTTATAAAATGTTTAACCCAGGGGAGCTTGAAAAACCTATCCCACTTAACAAATAATATGAGCATGTTTGATTTTTTAAAAAAGAATAAAAAAGAACCAGAATCTATATCACCCATCCTTCCACAGGAGATATACGAAGCTGGGGTGTTAGAGCTTAGAGATGTCATAGCCCCATCTGCTTTGAGTATCACACCGAGAGAGCTAAACTTGGGGGATAAGATAATGCGAACGTTCTTTGTTATATCTTACCCACGATATCTTACAGATAGTTGGTTTTCTCCAATAATCAACTTAGATAAGATGTTTGATATTTCAATATACATCCACCCGATAAACACAGTTACTGTTTTAAGGAAGTTTCAAAAAAAGGTTGCAGAAGTGGAGAGTCAGATAAGGACTCGTGAAGAAAAAGGTCTCGTAAGAGATCCAAAGCTTGATACAGCATATCAAGACTTAGAGGATTTGCGTGATAAACTTCAACAAGCACAAGAACGGTTATTTGATGTTGGTTTGTATATTTCAATATATGGAGATTCGAAAGAAGAACTTGATAAGATTGAATCAGAAATAAAATCAATTCTTGAATCAAAGCTTGTATATCTCAAACCAGCATTGTTCCAACAAGAGCAAGGTTTTAAAAGTATGCTTCCTGTTGCCACTGATGTTCTAAAAGTACATTCAAAGCTAAATTCAGCACCCCTTTCGAGTCTATTTCCTTTTATTTCTTTTGATCTTACTGCAGATAAAGGGGTGCTACATGGCGTTAATAGGCACAACTCTTCTCTAGTTCTTTTTGACAGATTTACACTTGAGAACTATAACTCTGTTGTATTTGCGACAGCTGGTTCGGGTAAGTCTTATGCCACAAAACTTGAGATATTAAGAACGCTAATGTTTGACACAGAGGTTATTGTTATCGACCCTGAACGAGAATATGAATATATGGCAGAAGCGACAGGGGGCAGGTACTTTAACATCTCTCTTAGTTCAGAGCATCACATTAATCCGTTTGATCTGCCTATGCCACGTGAAGATGAAGCGCCGTCTGATGTGTTGCGTTCAAATATCGTACATCTAGTAGGTATGTTTAGGATTATGCTCGGGGGGCTTACGCCAGAGGAAGATGCAATAGTTGATAGAGCTATAACAGAGACGTACGCGCTTAAAGATATTACAGCAAATTCTAATTTTGCAAATATGGAACCACCTCTTTTGTCCGACTTTGAAATGGTGCTTGGAGGTATGGAAGGAAGCGAGTCTCTTGTGCAGAAACTTTCTAAGTATACAAAAGGTACGTGGGCAGGGTTCCTAAACAAATCAACAAATGTGGATATAAATAAAAAGTTTGTCGTGTTTTCTGTGCGTGATATGGAAGATGACCTTAAGCCAGTTGCTATGTATATTATTACACACTACATATGGAACGCTGTTAGGAAAAACTTAAAGAAAAGGCTTCTTGTTATAGACGAGGCATGGTGGATGATGAAGTCAGAAGACACGGCGTCGTTCCTTTTCTCTATGGCAAAGAGAGGTAGAAAATATTATTTAGGTCTTGCTACTATCACTCAAGATGTGGGAGACTTTTTGAAATCTCCGTATGGGATTCCGCTTATTACAAACTCTTCTATCCAGCTTCTGCTTAAACAGTCGCCGACAACAATAGATACTGTACAAAAAACATTTAACCTAAGTGACGAAGAAAAGTATTTGCTACTTGAGTCAAGTGTGGGGGAGGGGATATTCTTCGCAGGGCTTAAGCATGTAGCTGTCAAAATAATAGCTTCTTATACCGAAGACCAGATCATTACCTCTGATCCATCGCAGGTTCTGATGATTAAGAAAGAGCGTGCGAAGTTATTAGATAAAAAGAATGATGCTATAGAGATGGCTCCATTAGAGCAAGCGCAAGCACCACAATTTGCAAATCAGCCAAGCAAAGATTTTGTGAAAGATGCGCGTTGGAGGCATAAAGAAGATTTTAGTAGTTCTAGAGATACAGATAGTAATGTAAACAGTTAAGTTTTATGGCAGAGGCAGCAAAAAAGAGAATAAGGATAGGAAAAATGCAAAGTACGGTGATAGTCGGTATAGCTGTGGGCGTTGATTTTGTACAAGGACTTCTTACAATTAGTGCAATAGGTCTTATTGTTAATACTTTTATATCAATATTTATATGGTTAATGTTTTGGTTTTGGTTCAGGTTGAATGGTATTGGTTTTCTGAACGGAAAAGTTGTATTAAAAACTGTGGCAATGTGGGGGGCTGGTATTATCGAACTTATGCCAGTTATTAATAATATTCCAGCTTGGACTGTTTCTATAGTAATAATGCTTATTATTGTAAGAATAGAAGATGTTGGTATTGGTCAAATAGGTTCTTTAAATAAGTTACTAGCTAAAAAAACAGGGTTAAATATGGATGATGTGTCGATGGAGAATAATAAAATGTCAGTCAGGTCAAATAGAAAAAGAAATAAAAGTAGAAGTATAACCAAGACTGCTACAAAAGGAGTATTGAGGGGTGCGAGAAAAGCAATATTAAAAGTTTAGGTATTAGATGTAATAATTATGTATAATTAAACTATGAATTTTCTTTTAAAGACATTTACAATATCAGTATTTTTATTCTCTATATCGCTTTTTGCTCATGCGCAGTTTGGGGGGGTGGGGGAAACTGTTTCTTTTGATATTACTCCTAGTAATCCAAAAGCAGACCAGGTAGTAACTGTAGATATAGAAAGTTTTTCTGTTGATCTGGACAGAGCGAGTCGTATAACATGGCTTTTAGATGGTGAAATAATAGCGCAAAAAGCTGGTCTTAAAACAGTTCAATTTAAAACAGGTAAGCTGGGCTCTAGTTCAGAAGTTGGTGTGGTGATAGAGAGTGCTGAAAGTGGGACAATACGAGAAAGTATTGTCATAAGGCCTACAGAAGTAAATCTATTATGGGAAGTAGACTCTTATGTACCACCTTTTTATTCTGGTAAAGCTCTTCCGGCGTCTGATGCGGACATCACTGTTGTTGCTATGGCGGAATTCGTTACGTCAAACGGAAACAGGTTAAAAGCAAAAGATCTTATCTTTACGTGGGAAAAAGACGGAAGAGTGCTCGGTAGTTTGTCAGGACGAGGAAAGAATATGCTTAATATCGTGGGGCCAAAAATATTTAGAACTTCCCGTATTGATGTCAGTGTAGTCTCGTCAGGAGGCACACTCCAAGGAAAAGGAGCTACTTTTATATTAGCAATCTCTCCAAAGATAGTTTTTTATGAAAACAGTACTATATTTGGTACAAGATACGAAGAAGCAGTGGGTAGCAGATATGCTCTTTTTAATGAAGAAATAAAAATAACAGCCCATCCTTACTTTTTCTCTTCAAAAACAAGAGTTGTACCTAGTTCAAACTATCAGTGGAAGGTGAACGGTTCTTTTGTAGAAAGTACACCAGACGATAAAAGTAGTATTATATTAAGGCAGGTTGGAGAAGGAGAGGGGGAGGCAGTCATATCTTTATCCATAGAAAACACAGATAAGATATTGCAGTTTGCAGAAAAAAGCTTCTCCATGTTGTTCGGTTTAGGGAGTAATGAATCATTGTTTGGATTTTAATTTTTAAAAAATTATGAGTATTTTACTTAACAAAAAAATAATAGTATTAACAAGCATTTTTATAAGTATGTTTTTTGTGTTTGGTATTTTTAATTTTGTATATGCTGCTGACGATGATTCAGTTAATTTTGAGGATTGCGTGTTTGTGTATCAAGGTAAATGCATAACAGAAGAAGATGTTGAACGAAACATACAAAATCCTGACATACAGGATGTCGACATAGCCAATTTTGAGGATTGCGTGTTTGTGTATCAAGGTAAATGCATAACAGAAGAAGATGCTGACGCTAACCAGGATGATTTTATCTCCGGTCCCGGTGGTGATTTTTATGATTCATCGCTTGATGAACATAAGCGAATACAAAATGCAAGACGTGAAGCAAGGTCTGATTTTACAGCACTTAGTCCTATTCCTGGTGTTACAGACGAAGCAGCTGCAAAAGACCCATCAAAGTTCTTCAACGGTATGTTTATGTTTGGAATATCTATAGCAGCATTTTTAGCGGTTCTTATGATAGCAATTGGCGGAATACAGTACATGAGTACAGACGCAGTAAGTGGCAAAACAGAAGGAAGGGAGCGTATTACATATGCAATAATGGGTCTATTGCTAGTGCTGTTCTCATGGATATTACTACGTCAGATCAATCCAGAGATTTTGAATTTTAATTTTTTAGATAATACTCCCACAACCACAACTACTAATAGTAGTAATACAGGAACTTCTGGTGGTGGAACAGGTGGTGAAAGCGACACTAATGGTGCTATAGGTCTCCCAGTAGACACAGTTAATAAAATAAAAGTTTTGGAAGATATTATAGCAAACGGTGGTATTAGCGAAGCACAGAAAGATCTTGCAAGACAAAAGATAATAGAGTTAAAGAATCAGTAAATCTAAATCACCATGTTTAAAAAAATACTTATAATAATCCTAACAATCTTCAGCATTGTTTTAATAGTGCTTTTGGTTTTTGCCTTTTCTGTCTCTAGGAAAAGTGGAGGTGATGTTACTGTACAAGAATCTTTTCGTGAATTAGTTTCTTTCGGTGAGAGTTCTGACAAGGAGTTTGAGAAAAGATTTGGCGATACTCTTAATACGGATATAGATTTTATAGGACCAGATGATGTGTCAGATAGTCAGGACGACAAGGACGTAAGTTCGTTGTTGTTGAGAAAAGTGGCGTCGTTTCCAGTTGCTGGGGTGTCTTCTGTAGTAAATGATAATGAAGAAACAATTGTTAGGTTTATTGCGCGTGAAAATGGACACATATTTGAAATACCTACAGATTCTACGTCGAGAAAAAGAATATCAAACACAACAATACTACGTATCTGGGATACACTTTGGCTTTCAGGAGGTGAAAGATTTGTCGCAAGATTTGTTGATGAAGATAGTTCTGAGATAGAAAGTTTTTATGCAGAGATCATTCAAGAAAAAGAAATAGAAAATGCAAACACTCTTGAGGGTTCATTTTTACAGAAAAATATAAAAGAAATGACATATTCTAAAGATAAAGATAAGATATTTTATATTATCCCCAACGGAGACGGTTCTGTTGGTGTAGTGTCAAATCCAGACGGAAGTAAAAAAGTTCAGATATTGGACTCGCCTATATCAGAATGGAAAGCGCAGTGGCCTGAAAAAGACACAATAGCCCTTACAACAAAGCCGTCTTTTAATATACCAGGACATCTTTATTTCTTAGATGTTGAAACAGAGCAATTAAAAAGTGTACTTTCTAATGTAAATGGTTTAACCACTCTCGTAAATAGCAGTGCAAAAAAAGTATTATTTACACATAATCAAGCAGACCGTCTTCTTCTTAGTGTTTTCGACCTCAATAAAGAAGAGGTAACAGACCTTCCTTTGTGGGCTTTGGCAGAGAAGTGTGTGTGGAGCGAAAAGAATAACAATATTATATATTGTGGAGTATCAAGTTTTATTCCAAGAGGAGAAAGTCTTGATCTGTGGTATCAAGGTATGACTTCGTTCTCAGATGATATTTGGATGATTGATATTGAAACACAAACAGCAAAGGTTCTTGTAAGTCCGGCTAATATAGCTGGTGAAGAAATAGATCTAATAAAACCAGTATTATCTGAAGATGAAAATTATTTGTTTTTTGTAAATAAAAGAGATTCAAGTTTGTGGCAACTTAAGCTAAAATCCTAGGATTTAGAAGCATATCTGAATATTATTCTCCTTGTTTTTCCTTCTCCTTCTGATTCTGTTTTTATTTCTCTGTCATTTATAAACATAGAGTGCACAAGCATTCTTTCGTACGCGTTTATTGGCGGCATTTCGATGTCAGATTTGAACGTCTTTGCACGTTCTGCAAGCATTGACGCTTTGTTTTTTAGAACCTCTATTTTTTGATTATTGTAACCATTGATATCAAGTAAGAACTGCGTGCCATTTTCAGAAAGCTTGTTCTCGATGATTCTTTTTATGATATGGTTGAGTGCTCGCAAACCTTCTCCGTTATTTCCTATAAGTACACCGGAATCCTCTGTTTTTATTGATATGATTGGGTGAATATTGTCTCCTAATACCTCTATTTCATCAAACTGGACCGTTAGTTTTTCTAAGAAATTTTTTATTATTTCCTTTACTTCTTCTTCATTTATCATGCTTTCTCTACACTAACTTCAGTTGTTTCTTTTAGATTTTTCTCTATTGGTGCATCAACAGAAGAATCTTCGTATTTATTTTTAATCTTCTTGCGCACATATATTTCTTGCCCGATTGCAAATAAGTTGCTCGTTGTCCAATATATAGCAACAGCTGCTGATATAGCGTAAGCGATTGAGAACACTATAATGGGCATTACATAACGCATTTGAATATGAAAACTTCTTGCTAAGTCGTCTTTAAGAGATGTTTTACCTCCGGAAGAACGTGCTTTAAGTGGTGGAAGTGAATATTTAATTTGGAAAAACTGTGTGGCTCCAGCAAGTAGTGCAAACAGTATACTTTTTTTAGATACATCTATAAGACCTAATAAGTTCATATTAATATTTTCTGGTATTGGTGTGAAAGAATAAAGTATGTCCATATTTATCTCTGGGAGACCTCCACGTAAAAATACCCAGTATAATGCAAAGATAACTGGGATCTGTATCAGGATAAGCAAAAAACCAGAAAACGGGTTTACACCTTTTTCTTTATAAAGCGCCATTGTTTGGCGTGCCTGCTCTTGCTTGTCGTCTTTGTGGTCTTCCTTAAGCTTACTGATCTCTGGTTCGAGTGCTTTTACAGCAAGCTGCGTCTTTACCATCTTTAGAGAGAAGGGGAATAGTATAAGTTTTACAACAACCGTTACAAGTATTACAGCAATACCTACATCTATAAACGGCACGTTTAGTAGGAATATAAGCCCATTATATATAGGATTAAAAAATATTGTGTTAAAAACTTCCCCAATCATTTGTTTATTTTAACTTAAAATTTAATCAATTTCAATGACTTTAGGGGGGGGCTTTATTAATAAAACACGAACTAAATTAAACTATATATAATCATAAGTACTACAGTTAACTGTAGTACTTAAATCAATAAAACTAAAACTTAGTTTATATTTCCACCTCTTTTTTCATTAATCTTTTCGATTTCATCTAAAAATTTCCACCTATTCTTTCCTCGTGGAGGTATACGCATACCCAACATAATATCAAGCCAAATTAAAAAACTTTCAGATACTTTCTCGGTCTTGGTATTTTTCGTAGTTTTTTGCAGTTGCGAAATAATAAAATCGAATTCTCCGTCCTCTAGTCCTTGGTTAATTTTAGCAATCGTTGCAGGAGAAACTCGGAGAACTCTTCTAATTGTGCTATAACTTTGCCCTTTGTTAAGCATTGCAATTATAGCAAATCGCTTTGCGAGCATGATTTTTTCTGACGTGGTCAAAATTTCGTTAAGAAATTTCTCTGCGTTAGGTTTTGTTTGTATGTTAGCAATATGAATAATAAGCATATTGCTGATACGTGCCAAGGTCTCTTGTTTGAGTGGTTTTTTTGATACGTATACCATATAAACACTATATCATACCACAATCATAAGTGCTACAGTTAACTGTAGCACTTATGTTGCCTACTTCGATAACTAATTGACTTTTTAGTGTATTTGCTGTAAATTTTGTCTAGTTTGAAAAAGTTCGTTTACGTAAAATAATATGAATAAAATAAAATTTTAAATTTTTTGGAGAGGTAAATGATGGAAAATATGTTTAAGAGCCTGTTTCATAATAATTCTGATTTAATTTTAGCATTTATGTTGCCAGTAATTTGTTTACTTTCTGTAAGTTTGAGACATTTATTAAAAAACAATACAAATATCTTAAAATTGTTTACATTTTATTTATCGATTGTTGCAGTTATGTTTGTAGGATTTTCTGTTGGTATGTTTGTATGTTGGAATCCTGTGATAGTAGCGATAGGATTAGGAGTATCTGTGGGTATAGTTATGCTTTTTAGCACATTTGCAATAAAGTCGTCTCTAAAGACATTTTCATTTCATGGTGTATTGGTATCGATAATGGCGGGTGGTGCAGTATATTTATATGCTGATAACCTTGTTTGCAGGAATTATAAGTGCGCTGTACAATATTTTTGTCTGATGGTAGCTGTAATTATAATTTCTTTTTGCATTGCGCTAACTTTTAAGTTGTTTAAACAGGAGGCAAAAAATAGTTACGATGCTGTAAAAAAGTTATAGATTAAAAAAGTTGAAAAATTTTTACAAAAAAGAGTTAGTGGCAAACAAGCCACTAACTCTTTTATCTTGTCTGTTATTTCTGTTCTTCCAGTAGTTGGAAGACTTTTTCGTTTGTCATTACTGACTCTATATAGACGCGGACGTTTTCTGGTTTAGCATCTTTATAGTGTTCTAGGATATGTTTAACTTCTTTTTGGATATCTTCTTCTGGGATTTTGATCTCTTCTTTGATTGAGATTTTGTTAAGTATAAGCTGGAACTTTGCTCTTTTTTCTGCATCTAGTTTCCATTCTTTTCGTAGCTCTTCTTCTGTTTTCTTAATTTTCTCAAGATATTCTTCGAACTTTATATTCATACGGCTCACATCATCTCTAAACTGCGCTAGCATTTTATCAAGCTCACTCTCGATAAGTATAGTAGGGACGTCTATCTTTGATTCTTTTATAATATTTTCTACTATCTCTGCACGTCTTTTTTCTTTAGCTTTCATTTGTTTTTCTTTTGAAAGGTTCTCTTTAATCTTTGTTTTAAAATCATCAAGGTCTTTAAAATCACCAAGAGTTTTTACAAACTCGTCCGTAAGTTCTACGGGCTTTTTTTCTTCGTCTTTTTCTCCTTCTTTTTTCTGACCAGCGATACCTGTCTTTATTTGCTCAAGCATTGCATCTAATTCTTTGTCTGTTACTTCGTCAGCATCTTTTACTACCGCAACTTTTCCAGCTATCTCTTTATAGGGAGGCAAGTCAAACTCTGGCATAAGGGCTGTTTTGATCTTAAATTCCGCAGGGTTATTTGGCGCAAGTTTTGTAATAGTAACTTCAGGTCTACCTATAACGTTAAGTTTCTCATCTGTAATAATGCTTGTATATACATCAGCTAGTGCCATTTGTACTTGCTCTTCTAGTATTACTTGGTCACCTATTTTGCCAAGCAAAACACTTTCAGGGACATGCCCCTCACGAAAACCATCAACTTTGATGTTTTTGCCAAGTTTTTTAACTGCCTTTTCTTTATATTTTGAGACGACTTCTTCAGGGATCTGAGCTTTTATCTCAATCTCTGAATTATTTTTCTTGTCTATTTCTAAGTTTGTGTAGTTTTTTGTATCAGTCATAATTTTGAAAGTTTAGCATATTTCTTGGTCAATATCAAAAACCCCACAGGCAAAGCCTGTGGGGTTTTTGATAGTTCTACTAAAGCCCTAGTTCTGTATCAATGTTGCCAAGTTCTGCGTCAAGGTCATTCAAGTCTGTTAGATCTAGATCTGCTTCTATGTCTGCTATTTCATCAGATGTGTCTTGTATTTGTAGTCGTTCCAGTGTGACGTCTTGTTCGTTCAATATCTCTTCTGTTGTTGGTGCATCTACGATATCAATTATCGTTTCATCGTTTATATCAAGTTTAGATCCCCAGTAGTAAAGTCCACCGAATATTAGTATTACTACTATTATTGCAATACCTACAATAGGACCAACTGATTTTTTATCGTCATCTGTCTGTGGTTGCGATGCTTCAGGTTGTGCCATTTCAGTACTCGGAGTTTCTGGAGTACTCTCAAGTGTTTCGTTTTGATTAAAGTTTTCTTCCATAATATATTTAAATTATTATATTAATTATTCGTTGTCTTCGCCCTCTTCTTCATCAGTGTCCGATGTGTTATCAGAAGATTGTGTGTTCGACCCAATTGCTGTTTTGACTGATTTAACCGCTTCAACAAGTGCTATATGTGCGCTCTTTACACTTTTTGTTGCACTTTTGATAAGTTCACGAACTGCAGAAAATGACTCTTTTGGATTGTCGGTATTAAGCGCTCCTTCCACCGCTCCTTCTACTGCAGATATATCTGCTCGTGCTAAGGAAAGCTCTTCTTTAACTGCTACTAATAAATCTTTTGATTCAGATAGGTCTAGGTTTCTGTCTATAAACTTTTCTTCAAGCTTTGTTATTCTAGATTCTACTCGTTCTACCATTTTTTCTATCCTATCAAGTGCGGCATTTAATCTTTTAATTATTCTTTTTACATAAGCTTCAATCCTACCTTTTGCTTTTTCAGCTAATTTTTCTTTTCTCTCAGCTTTCTTTTCAGCCAGTTTTTCCTTAGTACTTGTACTTCTTTCTCTAAGGCTATTTCTTTTGTCTGAAATATTCTCACGCACATCTTCACGTTTCTCCTGCAGGTTAGTTTTTACTTCCAGTCGCTTGTCTTTTATTTGTTCTGCGCGTTCTGCTGCACGAGTTTTTTGTGCATCAGCCTTTTGTATTATCTTTTCTCTAATAAGGCTTGGTTTTGCTCGCACCCTGTCTTCTTCTGGTTTTATTTCTTCCTGAGCATTTGCAAATGCAAAACTTGCGAAGAATATTGCTACGAATACTACAGACACAATTAATAGATTCGTATTTAATGATTTACATTGTCTCATGATTTAAATTAGCAATTAATGTTAATTATATTATTATACAACAAAAAACACCCTTACTAAGAGTGTTTTTGTTGATAAGTTTATTTACCAAATTTTTCGTTATATAGCTTAACTGACTTCTCTATTGCTTCTATTGCAACGTCTTTTTCTTTAAATCCGTGTACCGTTACTTCATTATCGGCACCTTTGAGTGTTTTATATGTCTCAAAGAAGTGTTTGAATTCTTTTAGTGTGTGCTTGTTTATATCATCTAAATTTTTCACATCATCCCATCTTTTGTCATGTACCGGTACTGCAATTATCTTATCGTCTGAATCTCCAGCATCTGTCATCTTCATCAGTGCTATAGGGCGTACCCTTACTAGGATACTAGGGTCAAGTGGAAATGTTGTGAGGATTATAACATCCAGAGCATCTCCGTCATCCCAGAGTGTTTGAGGAGAGAACCCATAATCAAACGGATACGGAGCAGAAGAATAGTTTGCTCTATCAAGTGCAATTATTCCAGTTTCTTTATCTATTTCATATTTGTTAAAAGACCCTTTTGGAATTTCAATGATTGCATTAAATTCTTCAGGGACATTTTTGCCAAGTGATATGTCATGCCAAAGGTTCATAATATTTTTAATTTAATTTAATAATTACTTTTCTTCTTCTGTTGCAACTTCTTCTTTAGGTTCTTCTGCTACTTCCTCTTGTTTTTCTTCAGTTTCTGCAGGTTTTTCAGTAGATTTAATATCTATTCTCCACCCTGTAAGTTTAGCTGCAAGTCTTACGTTTTGTCCACCTTTTCCGATAGCTAGGGATTGTTGGTCTTCCGACACCTCTACTATCGCCTTTTTTTCTTCTTCGTTTATTTCTACATTAAGTACAGCGGCAGGTGAAAGTGAATCTTCAATAAACTGTACTGAGTCCTCTGACCATTCTATCACGTCTATCTTTTCACCACCAAGTTCGCTCATCACCGTAGATACTCTTACACCACGTTGTCCTACAAGAGAGCCAACAGGATCTATGTGTTCATCGTTTGATGTTATTGCGATCTTTGAACGTGACCCTGCTTCGCGTGCAACAGCTTTTATCTCAACTGTTTTGTTTGCAAGCTCTGGTGTTTCTATTTCAAAAAGTTTTTCCAAGAATTTTGGATGTGAACGGGAGAGTTTTAAGAAAACTCCTCTAGGACTTTCTTCTACTGAGTAAAGGTATGCACGAATCCTCTCACCTTGTTTGTAGTTCTCACCTTTTATTTGTTCATCATATGAAAGAAGTCCAGTAGCACGTCCAAAATCAACAAATACGTTGCCACGTTCTACTCTTTGAACTGTTCCGTTTACTATTTCGCCTTGTCTTTGTCCAAATTCGTCAAGAACAGACACTTTCTCTGCTTCTCTTATTTTTTGCATGATGATCTGCTTTGCAGTCTGCGCTGCTATACGTCCAAAATCTTCCTTCTCTTCAAGAGGAAATACCAGCTCATCGTCTAGTTTGGAATCTTTTTTCATTTTTACAGCATCTTCTATAAGAATATGATGTTCAGAATTAAAGCGTACTCTTTCATCCGTTTCATTTCCTTCTGCAGGTGTTTCCACTTCTTCCTCACTGTCTTCTTCCATTTTTACCATAGATTCATCAACTACAATTTTTACTTGATAGAATTCTGTCGTTCCGGTATTAATATCAAAGTTAGCACGTACTATTTGTCCGCGTTTCCCGTATTCTTTTTTATATGCAGTTGCGAGAGAAGACTCTATCGCTTCTATTGTCTTTTCCCGTGGGATACCTCTCTCTTCTTCCAACTGATCTATAACTGAATTTATTATTTTTAAATCAAACATAATAGATTTTCTTAAATTTTCTAAAAAAATGAGCTCGCTTTTCAGGCGAACTTGTTAACATCAATAATATAATAAGTATACACGACACTGCGCATATGTCAATAGCTTGGTTTTTACGAAATATGGGGATAAAAACATTGTTTTAAATTAAGTTTTATTTCATAATATAACTTATGAAAGAAATATCTCAAAATCAAGAAAATAGTTCTAATGAAAAACATTCAATTACACATTCTATAGTTGTCATTGTGGTTTTGGTAATAGCGACTTTATTTATTTATTTTTATGTAAGTGACGTTAATTTATTTGAAGTAACTCCAGATAAAAGAGTGTATTCAGAAGAAGAAAAACTTGAAATATTAGATAGTTTGTCTGGAGACCCTGAAGATATACCTTCAGTAGAAGAAAGAAGAAAGATCCTGAATGAGATCTCAAATAATAAACCATCTGACGCTGTCGAGTATTCTGAAGAGGAAAAACTTCAAATATTACGCTCTATTCAGGGAGAGTAATTTCTTGTTTTTAATATAAATTTGGCATGAATAATAAAATATCAAACAACATCTCAAAATCAGCACACAGTATAGTCCTTGTTATCGCATCTCTACTTTTTATAGCAGCTCTTTTCTACGGAGCCTTTTTTGCAAATGCAGGTACGGTGCACAATATGTCTGGTTGGGCATGGAGTAGCAACATTGGGTGGGTAAGCTTTAATTGTACTGATACTAGTACATGTGATACTGCCGATTATGGTGTAAATGTTGCAATAAATGGAGATTTGTCAGGGTTTGCATGGAGCGACAATATAGGTTGGATTAGTTTTAATGAAGCCGATCTTACTAATTGTCCATCTGGTTCATGTAAAGCAAAGCTTTCAGGTAGTAATTTACAAGGTTGGGCACGAGCACTTTCAAATGGTGATGATTGGGACGGTTGGATTAGTCTCAAGGGTTCTACATATGGAGTTACAAAAGACGGTAATAACCTTAAAGATTATGTATGGGATGCTAGTGATATAAATGGGCAAGCTATAGGTATTGGCTGGATACAGTTTGACCCACCGTTTGGTGGTGTGGTTATTGCTCCTGCTAACGCACCAGTAGTGACTTTGTCTGCAAATCCTACATCGGTATCTTCAGGGGAGGACTCTACGCTTACATGGTCAAGCTCAAATGCGACTTCATGTACAGGTTCTGTAGGGTGGAGTGGTTCAAAAGCTCTTTCAGGAAGTGAGGTTGTAGGGCCTCATACTATAGACACCATATATAGACTCACATGTATAAATGCAATAACTCAAGCAGATGATGATGCAACAGTGTTTGTAAGTAGTGATGATGGAGGTGATGGTGGAGACGGCGGTTCAGAGTGTTCAGACGGTATAGACAATGACGGTGATGGACATACAGATTATCCAAATGACGCTAGTTGTAGTGATGCTGATGGAGGTGATGAGTCTGTTAATAATGCTCAATGTTCAGATGGTATAGATAATGATGGCGATGGAGATTTTGATTATCCAGATGATACTGGATGTTCAAGCGCAGATGATGACAGAGAGCAAGACTTTAGTTTCATAGAGTTTTAATGCGGAAGAAGGTCTTTCCTCGGGTAGCGAAGCGGAAATAGACGATGAAGAAGTTACGAAACTCCTTCTTCATTGAGGAGCATTTAAATAAATAATATTAATAAGTAATAATTATGCAAAAAATAATCACCAAAACAGTAGTATTACTCGCAGTTTTAACACTAGCCCTCTCTGTAAACTACATCTTCGCTGCATGGGTAGGACCGACAGAAGCTCCACCAGGTGGGAACACTCCGACACCTGTGCATGTAGGTACTACTGACCAAGTAAAAGACGGAGGTTTGTCTTTAGAAGGTCTTTCAGTATTCGGAGGCGGGTATTTTCAGGGGAGTGTGGGAATAAACGAAGTCACAACATCAACGGGAGGAGAACAAGATCTTAATTTAGACGTAGAAGGCGCAATAGGAGCTAAGTATTACTGTGATGAAGATGGGAATAATTGTACGAGTGCGCCGTTTAGTACTAATGAGGTTGTCTTGGGTGCTTTTGGTGATTGGGAGACAAGGAGCGCCAGGACCATGTATCAAGCAGAAACTGACGGATTTGTAGTGGGTTGGGGTGAAGGCGGTACAGGAACATGGTCTGTCACCTTAATCAACACAACAAATGGCAATGGCGCTAACATTGTTAGACAGAAAATATCTTCGGCTGGTGGTGGCAACCAAGCTATCACAGGGCTCACTATACCTTTTAATCTTCCTGTCAAAAAAGGGGATTTTTACAGGGTGAGTACTACTAACAGTGGTAGTAGTATCTACTGGTTACCTATTGTTGAAAGTAGCGGAAGCGGTGGCAGTGCTTGCCCAGCAGATCAAGATTTAGTCACTATAGGAAAATCATCAGTATGTCTTGCAGATGGAGCTGAGGCTAGTGTTAGTTGTAAAGATGTCGGTGTGATAGAAGAAAATAAACAGATAGTGGAATACCCAACTGTTTCTACTACAGCCCAAGCTCGTTATATAAACAATGAGATTCAGACTAAAGTAAATGGATTAGGAGGTCCGTATAATTGTGATAGTGGTTGGGTTGATGGTTTTTCTGCTAGTTGTGCGGGCGGTAATTATGTAGCAACAGCTGTTTCAGGGTCAGGTGGTGTTGCTGTGAATGGTAAATACGTACTTAGTGGGTCGTTGACCGTAGAATGTGATGCTACTGGTTTTTGGGAATAAGAATTAAATAATATTAAATGCAAAAAATAATCACCAAAACAATAGTATTGCTCGCAGTGTTAACTCTCGCACTTTCTGTAAACTATATCTTTGCAGCATGGACAGGTCCGACAGAAGCGCCACCTGGAGGCAACACTCCTACGCCTGTGCATATAGGTACTACAGCTCAAGTAAAAGATGGTGGGCTTTCTCTCAATGCTTTGTCAGTATTTGGCGGTGGGTATTTTCAAGGGAAGGTTGGGGTTGGGGTAGTGACACCAACTCAAGATCTAGAGGTGGCAGGTCAGATTAAGATTGGTAAAGATGATTCTGTAACTTCAACCGCTGGCACAATCCGCTGGAGTGGTACTGACTTTGAAGGATATAACGGAACAGAATGGAAAAGTTTAACAAGTGGCGATACGGTTACAAATCAGTGTCCTGTAGGACAAGACTCAGTTGATTTGGGTAGTACATCAATTTGTTTAGCTGACGGAGCCATCGCTCAGGCTGGTTGTTCTGACACTGGATACAGTGATGCTGATGGTGCAAGAGATCTTTTTCGTGTTCATATTACTGGTTATACTCGTTATTTAAACAATAAAATTCAAACAAAAGTAGTAATGCCACGAGGTTCCTCTTCTCGATGTGACTCAGGTTGGGTTGATGGTAATTCCGCTGGATGTTTAGGAGCGGTTGCAAATTCAAGCTCTAATGGAGTTGAGGTGTCTTACAGTGCTGGTGGTAATTGTCAGGAACCCGGCGATGGTGGTAATTTATGTCAAATGGAATGTAGCGCTAGAGGTTCTTGGCAATAGATATAAGTTAGCAACAAAAAACAAAACTTGTCCTCATATGAGGACAAGTTTTGTTTTTTGTTGGGTTTGTTTTGGTATAATTAAACTAAGAAAATCTATTATGCATATTCAAACAAAACAACTCAAAGATTTTATAATAGATTCTGGTCTTGTTTCCAGAGATGCTTTTGAAGAGGTAGAAAATGAATCTGTAAAGAATGGTAAAGATGCAGGAGAAGACATGGGTAAACTCCTTGTAAATAAAGGTTTGGTCAGTGAAGATGATCTGCGTAGAATGCAAGCCTATGTACTAGGTATTCCATTTGTTGATCTAAAAGGAAAAAAGATTGATTTTGAAGTTCTTTCTCTTATTCCAGAACCAATTGCAAGAAATAACAATATTGTTGCTTTTAAAAAAGATGACAATACTCTTGAGGTTGCAATGCTTGATGCAGATGACCTCGCTGCTATTGATTTCGTTAAAAAGAAGGTAGATCTGAAAATCCTCCCACGACTTACTGATAATAACTCTATAAAAGAGGCATTGCTTCAGTATCAAAAAACATTGAAAGCAGAGTTTGGAGATATTATAAAAAAAGAATCAGATTCTATAAAAAAAATCAGTATTAAGGAATACAAAGAAGGCGAAGGTGATTCAAAAGATGATCTTAAAAAACTGGCTGAGGATTTGCCGGTAATTCGTATCGTCGATTCACTTTTACGTCATGCGATAGTTCAAAATGCTTCTGATATACATATAGAACCAATGGAGAATGAAGTGTTGGTTAGGTATAGAATTGACGGCATACTTCACGATGCTATGACTCTTCCCAAGAATGCTGCTGCGAGTATAACCGCTCGAGTTAAAGTTCTTGCAAAGCTTAAGCTTGATGAGAAGCGTCTACCACAAGATGGGCGTTTCAAGGTGGAGGTAAGCAAAGAAAAAGTATCGTTTAGGGTTTCTATTTTACCTACTTATTTTGGAGAAAAAACAGTAATGCGTCTTCTTAAAGAAAACATCTCAGGGTTCTCATTAGAAGGTCTCGGGTTTCATGGTAGTGGGTTAGAAAAAGTTCATAATGCCACCAAATTTAAAAATGGCATGATACTCACTACAGGTCCCACAGGTTCCGGTAAAACCACAACCCTTTATACTGTTTTAGATATTCTAAATACTCCAGATGTAAATATTTCAACAGTCGAAGATCCTGTTGAGTATCAGATGTCGAGGATTAATCAAACTCAAATAAGGCCGAAGATAGGACTTACGTTTGCATCAGGGTTGAGGTCTTTGGTAAGGCAAGATCCGGATGTCATAATGGTAGGAGAGATCCGAGATGAAGAGACGGCTAGTCTTGCTATAAACGCAGCTTTAACTGGTCATTTGGTGCTTTCAACACTTCACACCAACTCAGCAGCAGGTGCTATACCACGACTTTTAGATATGAATGTAGAGGAGTTTCTACTCGTGTCGACTATTAATGTGATAATTGCACAACGTCTTGTAAGAAAACTTTGTTCAGAAAGAGAAAAATATTTCTTAAATGCAGGGGAGATAGAAACACTTAGAGAATCAGTTGATCTCGATAAGGTATTAGAGGCACTAAAAAATGAAAATATTGTTGACGCTGACGCTTCATGGGATAAAATCCCACTTTATAAACCCAAGAAATCTTCAAAATGTGAAGATGGATATGGCGGAAGGATTGGAATATATGAAATACTTAAAATCACGCCAACTATTAAAGATCTTGTGATAAAGAAAGCAACATCTGATGAAATAAATAAGCAAGCTATTAAAGAAGGAATGCTTACCATAATAGAAGATGGTATATTTAAAGCTGTACAAGGTGTCACCACTATTGAAGAAGTGATGAGAGTTATATCAGAATAATAATATGAAATTTACATACAAAGCCACAAAAAATGGAGAAGAATATGAGAATACTGTAGATATGTCGGATAGATTTTCTGTGTATAAACATATTAAAAAGGAAGGAGGGGATGTTATTTCTGTTGAAGAAAATGGCAAACCACAGGGTGTAAAAATATCAAAGAATCTATTCGAGAGGATAAGTACAAATGATAAAATAATATTTACACGCAACTTGTCTGTTATGATAAAAGCAGGACTAGCACTCTCTAGAGGACTCTCAGTTCTTGAAAGGCAGTCAAAAAATCAAAAATTTAAAAGAACGATCACAAGTGTTAACCTTAGTGTTAAAAAAGGTTCCAGTTTTCATGAAGCGCTTTCTAAGTTTCCAAAAATATTTTCACAACTTCTTATATCAATGGTAAAAGCTGGGGAGGAGAGCGGTAAGCTAGCAGAATCCTTAAGTATTGTAGGAAGGCAGATGGAGCGGGCACAAAATCTTAAAAAGAAAATAAAAGGAGCTCTTATATATCCAGTAATAATCGTTGCAGTTATGTTGATAATAGGTGTTGTGATGCTAATGTATGTTGTTCCTACGCTTACAAAAACTTTTAATGAGCTTGGTATGGATTTGCCAACTAGTACTAGAGCCATAATAGCAATAAGTGAATTTCTTACGAACAATACTATTACAGCACTATTCGTAGTTATACTATTTGGAGTCGTGGCAGTTTTAAGCTTTCGTTCAAAGAAAGGAAAAAGAATATTTGATTATGTAATACTTCGTATACCTATTATCTCTAATATCGCACGCGAGACAAATTCAGCAAGAACAACTCGTACATTGTCGTCTCTCTTGTCTTCTGGTGTAGAAGTTGTAAATGCTTTATCTATTACAAGAGATGTCGTGCAAAACTCTTATTATAAAGAGGTGCTTGAGCAGGCTAAAAAAGACATACAGAAAGGAAATCCATTGTCGAAATCATTTATGGTAAGTGAACGTATTTACCCAATACTCGTGTCTGAGATGATAGCTGTTGGTGAAGAGACTGGTCAATTGTCAGAAATGCTTCAGCAAATTGCAGAGTTCTATGAAAATGAAGTTGAGCAAAAAACAAAAAACATATCCACAATCATTGAGCCGTTCTTAATGGTATTTATCGGTATAGTTGTAGGTTTTTTCGCTATTTCTATGGTCTCTCCAATCTACTCTATCTCTTCAGGGATATAAGAATAATTTTTTGCTACAATTAAAAGATGAAAATAAAAACTAACAAAGGTTCTTCTTTTACAGAAATACTAGTCATTATTGCTATATCTGTTCTTATTGTTGGCGGGGTAACCGCATCTTTTTCTGTTTTTAATAAAAGTCAAAATATAAAAGGTGCGGTAAGCGAAATATCCTCCGAGCTTGATGAGGCACGTGCTTTAACTCTTGCGTCGTATGACAATACGGTATATGGAGTACATATAGAGTCAGATAAAGTTACCCTTTTTAAAGGCGATACATATTCTTCAGTTAGTGCAGATAATGAAGTTACAGAGCTTTCACCAAGAGTGTCTATCTCCGGTATTTCTTTGTCTGGTGGTGGAGATGACGTAATATTTCAGAGATTGACAGGTAAGACTGATCAATATGGCACCCTGACCGTTTCTTTAATCTCAGATATTACAGAAACAAAAGTGATCACCATACAAGAATCAGGGATAATAGAGTCTGATATATGATATTAAAACATAAACATAACAATGGCTTAGGGCTGATAGAAATAATTATAGGAACAGCGATCATTTCTTTGTCTCTTGTTGGTCTTGTGACGGCTTTCAATGTATTTATGCGTACAGGTCTTTCAAATACAAATAAGATACAAGCAACATATATTATGGAAGAAGGAGTCGAAGCTATAAGGTATTTAAGGGATGGTGGATATTCTTCAAATATAAATACACTAATTTCCGGAGTGCCGTATTATCTTTTATTTGATGGGTCGAACTGGAGTACAACTATTACGAGTAGTCTGATCGATAATAAATTTGATAGAACTATAACTATTGCGGATGTGTATCGTAGAGATTCAGATGACGACATAGTAGATATATTATCTTCTGATCCAAAAACTCTTGATGGTAGTACTGTTCAAGCTACTGTTAAAGTTATGTGGGATGGCTTAGGAATAGCTCAAGAGGAGATAAGTTCAATAATATATCTTACAGATTTTTTTAATAATTAATTTATGGAATTTAAAAAGTTAAAAACAAAAGGATTTTCATTGCTTGAGTCGCTTGTATATATAGCAATATTGTCTGTAATGACGGTTATAATAATAAACATACTTATCTCAACCGCTAGCTCTTACGGTATGTTGCGACTTACAAGAAGTATAAACAGCTCAGCCATATCATCTCTTGAAAGAATGACACGAGAAATAAAATCAGCAGATGATATCTCTGTAGCAGGAAGTGTTTTTGATACTCATCCAGGAAAGCTAGTAATAAATATTGGGTCTACAACAAGAGAATTTTATATTGATACTGGGGTGCTTAAAATAAAAGAAGATGACGTAGATAAAGGAGCTATAACAAGAGATGGTATTACTGTAGATAGTATGGTGCTTAAGAATCTTGATAACGGCACCTCCAAAGCTATTCGAATAGAAATGACTCTTTTGGGGACACATCGCAATAGCACGATTACAAAGAAATTTTATTCTTTTGCTGTCTTAAGAAATTAATATGATAAAAAGATCAAATTATAAAAATAAAAAGATATTAACTAATGGCGGGCAAGCGATGATGATAGCTGTGATGTTTTTTCTTTCAGGAAGTCTTATTGTGCTAGGTGGTGTTGTATCTCCTGTGCTTAAGGATGTAAAAATTACACGTAGCGTAATGGAGTCTAAACAAAGCATCTATATTTCAGAAAGTGGTGTAGAGGATTTGGTATATCGTGTAAAGAATGATATGAATTTTTCTAATACAGAAAATATTACTACAGGTGATGTTTCTGCAACAACTACAATAACAACAGTTGGTAGTAATAGGGAAGTTGTTTCTGTTGGAGATAAGGATAGTGTTATAAGAATAATGAAAGCTGTCATTTCAGCTGGAGCAGGGGCTTCGTTTAACTATGCTCTACAAGCAGGAGATGGAGGTGTGGAGATGGAGAGTTATTCATATGTATCTGGCAATGTTTTTTCTAATACTGAAATTGAAGGAGAGAGTTCAAATGTGGTTGATGGTGATGTAGTATCAGCAGGACCAGATGGACTTATAGATGATTTGAGCGTGACAGGAAGTGGATATGCTAATACTATAAGCGATTCCACTATTGATGTAGATGCTTATTATCAAAGTATTTCCGATACAGACGTGGGAGGGATGTCATACCCTGGAAGTCCAGACCAAACAACAGGAACTATGCCGATCTCTGATTCTCTTATAACTGACATTGAAACAGATGCTGCAAACGGAGGTACGATAAGTTCACCATGTCCTTATATTATAGATTCAGATGTAACACTTGGGCCTATTAAGATTAATTGTGATCTAGAAATAAATGATACTTCAGTGGTTACATTAGAGGGGAATATATGGGTTGTTGGAGATATTATTATGCGAAACTCAGCAATTATACAAATAGCGCCATCTTTGGGAGGAGATAGTGTTGTTGTGGTTGCTGATGACCCTTTGGATAGAGAAGATAGTAGTACAATCTCTATTAAAAATAGCGTAACATTTGTAGGGTCTGGTTCGGAAGGTTCTTATGTAGTTATGATTTCGCAAAACAATGATGCAGAAAACGGAGGAGGTGAGGAAGCTATCGAAGTTAAAAACAGTGTCAGCGGAGATCTTGTTGTGTATGCTCCACACGGTAAAATCCAGATAAAAAACAGTGCTTATTCAAATGGAGCAGCTGGTTATGAGGTGGAGCTGAACAATAGCGGACACATAGATTATAATCCAGAGTTAACTAATCTGTTGTTTGCCGGAGACCTAGATGGTGGATTTAATTTAGATAGCTGGTTGGAGATTTAATGTGATAATATATAAATATGACTAAAAATAAGAAACTTATTATAGCTAATTGGAAACTTAATCCAAAGACTTTGAAAGATGCGAAAAAGCTTTTTTCTGATATTAAAAAGGTTGGAAGTACGACTAGAAATATACAAACGGTAATATGTTCACCATCTATATATATAAATGAACTTAACAAAATGTATTCTGGACATAGAGTAGAAGTAGGAGCGCAGGACGTGTTTTGGGAGAATGAAGGTTCACACACAGGAGAGATCTCACCTGTCGCACTTAAAAGTGTGGGTGCAAAGTATGTGATAATAGGACATTCAGAAAGAAGGGCTCTTGGAGAAACTAATGTTGATGTAAATAAAAAAGTAGTCGCGACCCTTAAAGAAGGGTTGAATGTAGTTTTGTGTATTGGAGAAAGTAAGAGAGATTCGCAGGCGCTTTATCTTAAATTTTTACAAGAAGAGCTAGAAAGTGCACTTATTGGTGTGCCCAAAAACCATCTTAAAAATTTGATAGTTACATATGAACCAGTGTGGGCAATAGGGAAAACTGCAGGCGATGCTGTGTCGTCACATCAGATGCATGAAATGTCCATTTTTATAAAAAAGATCTTAATAGGTTTGTATGGAAAGAATACAATGCAAAATGTGCCTATAATATACGGCGGTTCTGCAGAGCCAGGTAATGTAAGAGAATTGTTAGATAAAGGAGAGGTAGATGGTTTCCTTGTAGGGCATGCATCTCTTAAGGCGAGTGAGTTTAATGAAATTCTAAAAATAACAAATGAAAAAAATCCAAGAATCTAAAGATTTAAAAGGTAAAAAGGTGCTTTTAAGAAGTACTCTTAATGTTCCTATAAAGAATGAGAAAATAATTAATGATTTTCGCTTAAGAGCATCTTTAAAGACAATTAATTTTTTAAGAGATTCTGGCGCAAAAGTCATACTGATTGGTCATATAGGAAGAGGTCCTGAGTCACTACTTCCTGTATTTGAATATTTTAAAACTCAAATACCAACAATATCTTTTACACAAGAAGTATTGGGAGAAAAAACTAATTCTGCAATAGAGCAAATGAACGACGGTGACATAGTTATGCTTGAAAATCTAAGAGTAGATGATAGAGAGGTTGTAAATGATGATAGTTTTGCAAAAGAGCTTGCAGGTCTTGCAGATTTTTATGTAAATGACGCATTCTCTGTGTCACATAGAGAGCACGCTTCTGTTGTAGGTGTGCCAAAATATTTAGAAAGTTTTATAGGGATTTTGTTTCAAGAAGAGATGGATGAATTGTCGGAAGCGATAAATCCTCCAGCAGGGTCGCTTTGTATTTTAGGTGGTGCTAAGTTTAATACAAAAGAGCCTATTATAAAAAAGATGATTAGCAAGTACGATAAAATATTTGTATTTGGCGCACTTGCTAATGACCTTTTTAAAGCGCGAGGTTTTAATATTGGAGTATCTTTGTCTTCAGATGTAGGTATTGATGTAAAAGAATTGGTACAAAATGAGAAAATCATAATACCATCTGACGTCACAGTTGAGAACAAAGAGGGTATATTTGTAAAAAAGCCAAATGAAGTATTGGCTGGTGATAATATAGTAGATGCAGGGCCAGAGACCATAGAAGGTCTTTCAAAAATAATTAATGATGCTAAATTTATTTTATGGAACGGACCTCTTGGAGAGTATGAAAGAGGATTTGGTAAACATACAGAGCTTGTTGCACAAGTTATTGCAAATTCACCTGCAAAAACTCTAATAGGAGGAGGAGATACTATCGCCTCAACAGAGCATCTTGGGCTTGATGATAAATTCTCATTCATCTCTACAGCTGGTGGTGCAATGCTTAAGTTCTTGCTTGATGGCACGCTTGTTGGTATAGAAGTACTTAGAGATTAATCTTAATTTTTTGTGCATTACCTTCAAAATCTTTTTTGTCACCCTTTGCTTCTTGTGGGTCTGGGAATATCCAAGTGTGCGCATGAGGAATCTCTTCTCCAACCACTTTCATATGTATAGCCTCTGTGCCAAATACTCCTTGCATTGCTTTGGCTATTTTTTGTACTACAAGTGAGTAGTTATCATAGTTTGGTATATCCCATACAAAACGATAGTGGTTTTTAGGGATTACTTGTACATGTCCGGGGGATTGAGGGTTTATGTCAAGAAAAGCAAGGATATCAGAATCTTCATATACTTTGTGTGAAGGTATTTCTTCATTTATTATTTTGCAAAATAAGCAGTTATTCATGACTCTATTATAGCAAACGCTCCTCAAGGTCGCACCTTTGCTTCGCACAAGGAACGACCTTGTTCCGCGGTAATATGTTAAAATACGTAGATGTCTAAATATCCTATTCGTGAAGCAGTGCACGAAAATGATCTAAGTGAATTAAAAGAATATGGGGAGTTGATGCAACAACTTCTTTTTTATCGTGGTATTAAGACTAGGGATGAAGCGCGAGAGTTTCTCAATCCAAACTATGATACTCATGTACACGATCCATTTCTTTTGAAGAATATGAACAAAGCAGTAGAGAGAATACTTTCTGCTATAGAGAAAAAAGAGAAAATAGTTATCTATAGTGACTATGATTGCGATGGTATACCAGGCGGTGTAGTACTTCATGATTTTTTTAAAAAGATTGAGTATGAGAACGTAAGTAATCACATACCACATAGGCACGATGACGGTTATGGTTTTCACGCATCGGCAGTTGAAGAGTTCACGAAAGATAATGTGAAATTAATTATCACAGTCGATTGTGGTATTGCAGATATAGAAACAGTAGAAAAAGCAAACGAGCTTGGTGTAGATGTGATAATTACTGACCATCATCTTGTTGGAAAGAAATTGCCAGATGCGTATGCAGTAATAGATCACAAACAAGATGGTGATGAATATCCAGATAAAAATATCTCTGGTGCAGGAGTGGCTTTTAAGCTTGTGCAAGCTTTAATACAAAAAGGAGATTTTGATATAAAAGAAGGTTGGGAAAAGTGGCTACTTGATATGGTGGGACTTGCAACAGTTGCTGACATGGTGCCTCTTATAGGAGAGAATAGGTCATTTGCCCACTTCGGTTTGAAAGTTCTACGTAAGTCGCCAAGGGTTGGGCTCATGAAGCTTTGTAAAAAAATAAAAGTAAATCAAAAAGAAATAACAGAAGATGATATAGGGTTTATGATAGCTCCTCGTATCAATGCAGCTTCACGTATGGATTTGCCATATGATGCCTTTAAACTTCTTGTGACAGATGATGAGGTGCATGCAGGTGAGCTGTCTACGTATTTGGATAAAATAAATAACGAGAGAAAAGGTGTTGTAGCAAGTATTGTGAAAGAGATAAAAAAGAATATCAAAGCTTTAGATGATTTAGATAATGTAATAGTGATGGGTAATCCAGATTGGAAACCAGCACTTTTAGGACTTGTTGCAAATTCCATTGCTGAAGAGTATGACAAGCCGGTATTCCTTTGGGGGAGAGACGGTGGTGATGTGTTAAAAGGGTCTTGTAGGTCAGATGGCAAAGTAAACCTTGTTAGTATGATGGAGATGGTAAAAGAGTCTTTTATAGGTTTTGGTGGGCATGCATATGCTGGAGGGTTTTCTATTAAGACAGAAGATGTACATACTCTTGGAAAGGTTTTGAGTGATGTGTACGAGAAAGCAAAAAAGTATCATGCAGACAATGTAGAAGAGATTTTTATAGACAAACATCTTGAAGTAGATGATGTGAGTTGGAATACATATAGTGTTGTGGAAAAGTTTGCACCATTTGGTGTTGGTAATCCTAAACCACTTTTTCTATTCAACAGCATTTTAATTGACGAAGTTAATCATTTTGGTAAAGAGAAGAATCATCTTAAGCTTGAGTTTAAGAAAAATAATGGAAAGGTGGTTTCTGCAATAGCATTTTTTAAAACTAATGAAAGTTTTGAGAAGGCTCTAGAGAAGGGTGAAAGGATAAATTTGGTAGCAACTATGGAAAAATCAATGTTTCGTAACTTCCCAAAACTTCGATTGAGAATAGTAGACATTATTTAATGTTTCGTGAAATACATTTTTTCAAAAGTCCTCGGACTCCCTCGCTACGCTCGGCCAGACTTTTAAAAAAGTATATTTCACTCCACTAAGTATTAATGATAATATGTTGTTATGAAAGAAAAAATTACAATCTATACAGACGGAGGCTCACGCGGTAACCCAGGTCCGGCAGGTATCGGAGCTGTAGTTTTAGGGGTTGAAAACAAGGTTTTAAAAGAAGTTTCAAAGTTTCTTGGTAAGCAAACAAATAACTATGCAGAATACGAAGCTGTAGTAGAAGGTTTGCATGCGGTTAAAAAAATACTTGGTAAATCGCTTAAGAATTTTGATATTGAGGTAAAGATGGACAGCCAGCTTGTGGCGCGCCAGCTCTCAGGCGAGTATCAGATAAAAGAAGAAACACTATTTGGACAATTTATAAAAATCCACAACATGCAGGTTAAAGATTTTCCACAAATCACATTCACATACATTCCTCGTGAACAAAACAAAGAAGCGGACAGACTTGCAAATGAGGCAATGGATAAAGGATAAAAATGAAACAAAATTATTTATATATCCTGATAGGTGGGTTTGCAGTGGGTATATTATTTCGGTCATTTTTTAATCTAGGTTTATCTTTCTCAATCTTTCTAATCGCACTTTCGGGTGTGATTTTTCTTTTTTATTATTTAAATAAAAACAAAGGACAGTCCTTTGTGTGGATAAGTATCTTTATACTTTTTGCTGGTGTTGGAGTATTGCGGTTTGATGTTGCAGATTTAAATAAGGGAAGTCTTGTGCTTGATGAAGTAGTAGGACAAGAGGTTGTGTTAGAGGGGGTTGTCGTAGATGAGCCAGATGAGAGGGAAAATAATACGAGGCTAATTGTTAATTTCATTGATACTGGTAGTAAGGCTATTATCACAGCAGATATACACCCAAGGTTTTCATATGGAGATAAAGTGAGTATAAATGGGGAGTTATTGAAGCCTAAAAATTTTGTAGGAGAAGACGGTGATAGTTTTGACTATGTATCATATCTTGCAAAAGATGAGATCTTTTATCAAATGTTTTATCCAAATGTTGAGCTCATCTCAAGCGGACATGGCAATATTATAAAGCGCAATTTATTTGCATTTAAGCGTGTGTTTCTGGAGAAAGTAAGTAGAGTGATTCCTGATCCGCAAAGCTCGCTTCTAGGTGGGCTGGTAGTTGGGGCAAAGCAGTCGCTTGGTGAGGAGCTCCAAGAAGATTTTAGAAAAACTGGGATTATACACATTGTTGTTCTTTCTGGATATAACGTGACAATTGTTGCAGAAGCAATAATGCGTTTCTTTTCTTTCTTGCCGTATATGTTTGGTATCTCCGTCGGGGTAGTGTCTATTATTTTCTTTGCTATTATGACCGGAGGGTCTGCGACCATAGTCCGTGCTTCTATGATGGCCATATTTGTATTGCTTGCACGCGCTACAGGAAGGACGCAGACTATAACGCGAGCATTGTTCTTAGCGGGTTTTCTGATGCTCTTGCACAATCCAAAAATCTTAGTCTTTGATTCTTCTTTTCAGCTTTCATTTACTGCAACACTTGCGCTTATATATTTAGCACCGAAGATAGAAAAACATTTTCATTTAGTACCCACTAGGTTTCAGCTAAGAGAATTCGCAGTCGCAACAGTTGCGACGCAGATCTTTGTATTGCCGATGATTCTTTACAAGATGGGAACGCTCTCACTCGTAGCGCTTCCGGTGAATCTTCTTATATTAGTATTTGTACCGATAACTATGCTTTTTGGTTTTGTCACAGGCATGCTCGGATTCATCTCTACAGTCTTCTCATTACCATTTGCATTTATAACAAATTTTCTACTTACGTATCAGCTTAAAGTTGTAGACATTTTCGCATCACTACCATTTGCATCTATAGAAATAAACTACTTCCCGATATGGATAGCAGTCCTAATTTACATAATCTACGGATTATTTCTGTGGAAGTGGAAAGATTAAAAAAGCCACCGCTGTCGGGTGGCTCTTTTTCTTTCTTCTATTCTAATTATCTTATTTAGAATTAGCGTAGTTAAACATCTTCTCTGGGAAGTCCCAGTTTACATTGTTTAAGAATGCGTCTATGTATTTACCTTTTTCTGCTGGTAGATAGTCTACCATAAATGCATGCTCCCACATGTCCATTGCAAGGATTATTGGAAGTCCGGAAAGTGTACCGAGTTCGTGGTCACCCGTCCATGCGATATGGGGAGTTTGTGCTTTAGGGTCCCAGTAGAGAACTGTCCAACCAATACCACGGCTTTTACCAACTGCTTTGAAGTGTTCTATGAACCCGTCCCATGAACCGTATTTCTCTGACAATACTTTTACAAGATCTGAATCTTGATTAACTTCTTTTGCTCCACCAACGAGCGCGCTGAAATAATATTCATGCATTCGCATACCGTCAAACTCAAAGCTAAATCTCCTACGAAGTTCTGCAACTACATAGTCATCCCCCTTAAGTTCCTGTATCTTCTCGTGAATAAGGTTTACGTGCTTTACATACCCAGCATAAAGCCCCAAATGAGCTTTGATTTGTTCTTCAGATATTCCTTCTAATGTTCCTATATTAAATTGTTGTTCTTTATATGTCATAAGGTACATTATATAATTTACTAATGTCATATGCAAAAAAGAGTATAAAGCTTTATCTTTTACTAGGACTCTTCATATTAAATATTTTTATTTGGTCTATTATTTTTGGATCTGAAGGTGGCAAGCTTACTGTTGCATTTTTAGATGTCGGGCAGGGGGACGCAGTATATATAGAAGCGCCAAATGGTAATCAAGTTCTTATAGATGCAGGAAGTAGTAAGGCGGTGTTGAGACAGTTGGGCAAAGTTATGCCGTTTTATGATCGCTCTATAGATGTAGTTATAGCGACTCACCCTGACAAAGATCATATCGGCGGGCTTCCAGATGTGCTAGCAAGATATGACGTGGATTTTATATTAGACTCTGGAAGAGCTGGTGCTAGTGCAACATATAAAGAACTTTATACGCTAGTAGATGCATTAGGCGTGCAAAGTATTCAAGCAAAACGTGGAATGGTAGTAATGTTAGATGACGATGTTCATTTAAATATTTTATTCCCTGATAGAGACGTGCCGGAGCTTGAGAGTAATACTGCATCTGTAATAGCACAGCTTGTGTATGGCGAGACGGAGTTTATGCTCACGGGCGACTCGCCAAAAGCTATTGAGAGTTATTTGGTAATGTTAGACGGTGGAAACTTAGAAAGTGATGTATTAAAAGTAGGACACCATGGATCTAAGACTTCAAGCGCAGAGGTTTTTATAGGATATGTTCAACCAAAGTACTCTGTAATATCTGCAGACAGGAATAACAAATACGGACACCCACATAAAGAAGTCATAAATACATTAGAACAATTTGGCTCAGTAATATTAAGCACCGGAGATAGCGGAATAATAGTTTTTGAATCAGACGGAGAGAATGTTTTTCTTAAATAAAAAATCTCCCTAATTAATTAGGGAGATTTTTAAATAAGTCCTGCTTTTTTTAATGTGGCGTAAGCACCGTTCTTTTTGATCGTCTTGATAGCTTTTGTTGAGATCTCAAGTATCATACTCTTTTTGAGTTCAGGTATATAAATTTTCTTTTTCTGGAGGTTTGGATACCTTCGTACTTTACCTACTGGGTTGAACTGGGTAGCACGAACACGGTTGCTGTATCTTCCAGCAACTTTCGAACCTTTTTGAGTTATCGGGCAAGTTTTCATATTTATGTTTGTTGGTTGATATGATATCATAAAAGCTACTATATGCAACCTGATTTCATATTTATAATAATAATACTTATATTTTCCGTAGTGATACATGAAGTAGCACATGGTTATGCTGCTAACTACTTGGGCGACCCAACGGCGCGTTTGGCAGGCAGACTTACTCTTAACCCTATAAAACACTTGGATATGATGGGGTCTATTATTATCCCAGCCATACTTATACTCACAAGTGCTGGATTTATTTTTGGTTGGGCAAAGCCAGTACCATATAATCCGTATAATCTACGAAAGGGTGGCAAATGGGCAGAGGCGATAGTCGCAGGAGCAGGGCCAGCTTCGAACTTTCTTATAGCGATAATATTTGGGCTTTTGCTTAGGTTCGGTATCGTGTTTGGTTTTGCTACTGTACCTTTTATACAAATAGCTGGGATAATAGTTTTTGTAAACATAATGCTTGGCGTGTTTAACCTTATACCCATACCACCACTGGACGGCTCAAAGGTTCTTGCGGGCATACTTCCGTATGATGCAGGGCAGGCATATAGAAGATTTCAAGACAATATATCTCGGTATGGTTTTATTGGAATAATCGGATTTTTATTTATATTTATCTGGATCCTTGGCCCTATTTTTGTAAAATTAGTTTCTTTAATCTTCTCACTCATAACAGGGTTGCCTTTCTTTTAGTACTTGACAAGATAGTCAAAGTGTGCTAGTATATAGGCATAATACATCGGGTGTTATTTGATCTTTTATTTTTTTGATTTTTTAGCCGAAAGGGGTTAAAAATGAAATATTTATTTACTTTACTTATTGTTGCGATTACTTTTGTTTTTTCAACTCAAAATTCTTTTGCACTTGTTCCTCCTGTTGAAAGTTTTCAACAACAGGAAGTACAGACCTCTAATTCCACGAGCTGTTATTTGGAATTAGAAACAGCTTTAGAAGAATTCTGTAAGGATTTCGTAGTTGAGGGATCGGTTGTTGAAGTGTCTATAAATACTATAGACGCTAATCTTATTCGTTCGAGAGACGATTCCGATAGGGCTATAAGCTTGGAAGTGTCTGTAAATTCACAACAGAAAGTTATATTCTTTGATTCTCTAATGGATGATAAGAAGGAAGAGGATAGATTAAAAGAGAATTTAAGATTGCATTTTCTGGCAGAAGAATATGTTGCTGGAGCAACAGCTGAGAGAATTAATGAGATTTTACATGAAGTAGAAGAGATGGAAGAAGATATGCAGAACCTCTTTCGACAGATTAGTGGGGAGATGATGGACGATAAAAATAACGAAGATAGGTTAAAATTGATTCTAAAGTCTCGTTTAACAAGTCATTTTTCTCAAGATGAAAAAAATGAGGCTAGTGATTCTTTTAATACTCTATTAGATAAATTAGAGTATTTTGTAAAAGAGAATTCATTAGAAGGATTGTCTTTCCAGGAATTAGGAGAGAAATACACTTTAATTCTTGATTACAGGAGCCAGATTTTTGGAAATCTAGAGTATGTAATACTGTATGAGACTGTTGGTCTCATTACTCTGGAGTGTGCTAAAGAATTACGGACGCAGTTAAATGAACTGTTATCCGGTTTCAAAGAAACTTCAGACCAAGTATTGCAAATCCTGAAAGAATCGAAGTAGTAAACTGCAGATGAAGAAGATAAGCAGCTAATGTAGTCCAATGTTGGATTTACCTCTTAGCTGTTTTATTTTTGTCTGTTGCACCCAAAAAGGGCACGCCGATTTTTGTAAAATTAGTTTCTTTAATCTTCTCACTCATAACAGGGTTGCCTTTCTTTTAGTACTTGACAAGATAGTCAAAGTGTGCTAGTATATAGGCATAATACATCGGGTGTTATTTGATCTTTTATTTTTTTGATTTTTTAGCCGAAAGGGGTTAAAAATGAAATATTTATTTACTTTACTTATTGTTGCGATTACTTTTGTTTTTTCAACTCAAAATTCTTTTGCTTTGAATCATACCAGTTTCGAAGGTCTCACAAAGGAGTCTTCCATAGAAGATGTGGAAAAGATGCTTGATAAAGAGATAAAAGTCATTAATAACAAAAAAATCAATTTAAATAAAGAAAATATTCTTGTAAACCTTAAAAAGGCAAATAAGAGTGTCGCTGAAGCAAGAAGTATCCTTTCTGGCGCAATATCAGAGCGTTACAAGATAGCGCTAGAATATGTAAAAATTTTAGCTGAAGAATTTCCTACTGTTTCAAAAAAGAGAAAGGTGGAGATATTGGAAACTGTAAGAAAGGCAAAAATGACAGAGGAATTCTTAGCGGAAAGGTTTAAGGTTAAAGAATAGTTTGAGTTTTAAAGGACTTGATACCGCGTATGTATCAAGCCTTTTTTATTTGCACCCAAAAAGGGTACTGCAATCTGCAAATCAATCACTACGTTCTTGAGCAAACCGTTGCACCCAAAGGGCACGCCGGTTTGTAGCTGATCACTCCGTTCTCAGACAAACCGTTGCACCCAAAGGGCACGCCGGTTTGTGGCCAATCGCTTTGCTCTTGGACAAACCGTTGCACCTAAAGGGCACTGCAATCTACAAATCAATCGCTATCGCTCTTGAGTAGATTGGTTGCATTTTTTTGGCTTTGTAGTATATTGTATCTACTCGCTAAGCGGGTTTTTTTATAAAAATACAAAGAAATGTCCACAATTAACCAATTGGTAAAAAAGAAGAGAAAAAAAGAAGCCACAAAGTCAAAGACTGTGGCGCTTTCACGTGGTTTTAATACATTGAAGAATAAGCCGGTTTTCTATAATTCACCATTTAAAAGAGGTGTATGTATAAAGGTAATGACAAAGACTCCAAAGAAACCTAACTCTGCTGTGCGAAAGGTGGCAAGAGTGCGACTTACAAACGGTATGGAGGTTACTGCATATATTCCAGGAATGGGGCATAATTTGCAGGAGCACTCAGTAGTACTTCTGCGTGGTGGACGTGTAAAAGATATTGGACTACGATACACTGTGGTACGAGGAAAGCTTGACGCAGGTGGAGTAGAGAAAAGAAATAGAGGAAGAAGTAAGTACGGTACTAAAAAACCTAAATAAATTTAAATAATGAGAAGAAAAATTAAAAGAAGAAAAGAGGTTGATGGAGACTCAGTATATGGGTCTGTTAAACTTACTAAATTTATCAACTACGTAATGCAAGACGGTAAGAAAAACACTGCGCGTAAAGTAGTTTACGATACTCTTGAAGAGATAAAAACTAAAGAAAAGACAGATAAACCGGAGGTTCTTTTTGAAACAGCTCTTGATAATGTGGGGCCAAACATGGAAGTACGTTCACGAAGAGTAGGAGGTGCTAACTATCAGGTTCCTAGAGAAGTGCGTCCAGAAAGAAGGATGTTGCTTTCAATGCGATGGATAATAGGTGCAGCACAAGCAAAGAAAGGATCTCCTATGTATAAAAGGCTTGCAGAAGAGCTTATACTTGCTAGTAAAAACGAAGGTGAAGCATTCAAGAAGAAAGAAAACGTACACAAAATGGCAGAGTCTAACAAAGCCTTTGCACACTTTGCTTGGTAATAAAATGTCCGGGGGCATTTTGTTCATGTTTTAATATTTTTAATTTAGATAACGTTTATGGAAAGAGATTATCCACTAGAGAGAGTAAGAAACACAGGTATCATCGCACACATTGATGCCGGTAAAACTACGACAACAGAACGTGTGCTGTTTTATACTGGAGTATCACACAAGATAGGAGAAGTGCACGAAGGAGAAGCTACTATGGACTGGATGGAGCAAGAGCAAGAGCGAGGTATTACTATTACTTCTGCTGCTACGACAGCTTTTTGGACTCCAACATATGCAGATAAAGGAGATGACAGTAATAAATATCGTTTTAATATTATCGACACACCAGGTCACGTGGACTTTACAGTGGAAGTAGAACGGTCTCTAAAGGTGCTTGATGGTGGAGTGGTGGTGTTTGATGGAGTAGCGGGAGTAGAACCACAGTCTGAAACTGTATGGCGACAGGCAGACAAATACTCTGTACCAAGAATTTGTTTTATAAATAAAATAGATAGAACTGGTGCATCTTTCGAAAGGTCATACCAGACTATCTTAGACAGACTTACAAAAAACGCAGTACGAATGCAGATACCTATAGGAGAAGAAGAAAATATGGAAGGTGTTGTGGACTTGCTTAAGATGAAAGCCTACTACTTTGAAGGTCAGATGGGTATGGAAGTAAGAGAAGACGAAGTGCCAGAAAACTTAAAAGCTGAAGCAGAAAAGTTTAGAGGGGAACTTATAGAAAAAGCAGTTGAGAATGATGAAGTTCTTATGAATGACTATCTAGAAGGAAAAGAGATCCCAGTAGACAGCATAAAAAAAGCTATAAGAAAGGCAACAATTGCGAATCAGTTCGTGCCAGTGTTTACAGGTACTGCTTTGAAGAATAAAGGGGTACAGCTTGTGCTGGACGCTGTTATCGACTACTTGCCATCACCACTTGATATCCCGGCAGTTAAGGGTATTGATCCAAAGACAGAAGAAGAGATAGAAAGAAAAGCATCAGATGATGAGCCTTTTGCAGCACTTGCTTTCAAACTCCAGACGGATCCATTTGTAGGACAGCTTACTTATTTCCGTGTGTATTCAGGTACGCTTGAAGCTGGTTCTTATGTTTACAATACAACAACAGGTAATAAAGAAAGAGTGGGACGAATCTTGCGTATGCATGCCAACTCTCGTGAAGAAGTAAAGAAGGTTTATGCGGGAGAGATAGCGGCGGCTGTAGGACTTAAAGACACAAAGACCTCAGATACCTTGTCTGACGAGACTAATCAAATAATATTAGATAGGATAGAGTTCCCAGAGCCCGTGGTAAACCTAAAGATAGAACCAAAGACAAAAGCCGACCAAGAGAAAATGGGTATCGCTCTTAAAAAACTTTCAGATGAAGATCCTACATTTAGAATATCTACAGATACCGAGACAATGGAAACTATTATTGCAGGTATGGGTGAGCTTCACTTGGATATTCTAGTAGACAGGATGAAAAGAGAGTTTAATGTAGAAGCAAATATCGGTAAGCCACAAGTAGCATATAAAGAAACTATTCAGAAAGAAGCAGAAGCAGAAGTAAAATACATAAAGCAGTCAGGTGGTCGCGGACAGTATGGTCATGTGAAGATTAAGATCAAGCCGCTTGAAGCTATAGAAGAAGATGCAAAGATACCTAAGAATGTTACAAGAGAAGAGGGGTATGAGTTTATAAACAGTATTAAAGGTGGAGTTATTCCTATGGAATACATACCTGCTGTTTCTAAGGGTGTTAAAGAAGGTATGCAAAGAGGTATTGTGGCGGGATATAAGCTTGTAGATATATCAGTAGACCTATTTGATGGTTCTTTCCATGATGTAGACTCATCTGAGATCGCTTTCAAGATCGCAGGGTCACAAGCGTTCCAGCAAGCAGCTGCAAAAGCAAAGCCTGTACTACTTGAACCTATTATGAAAGTAGAAGTGGTAACTCCAGAGCAGTTCATGGGAGACGTAACAGGTAACCTAAGTTCAAAACGTGGACAAGTAGAAAGTATGGAAGATAGGGGGATGCTAAAGGTGGTAAATGCTAAAGTACCACTTTCAGAGATGTTTGGTTACACTACAACACTCCGCTCAATGACAGAAGGACGAGCATCGTCAACTATGGAGTTTGACCACTATGAAGTAGTGCCACAAAATGTAGCAGAAGAGATCAAAGAAGCGAGAGGGTAATATAATATAAAAAATGAAAATGATAAAAGGGAGCTAGGCACAAATGTGCTTAGCTCCCTTGTTGGTTTAAAAAACAAATTAAAATTAATATTTTGACAAGAATAACAATAAAGCAATACTCCCAGCGCAACTTATTATAATGAAGGGTATATACGGTAAATGTGTTCTAAACCTATATACTCCTTTACTTATACTCATTACTGCTACTCCTGCCACTGATCCGATTGGTAATAAATTACATCCTATCCCAGTAGAGAGAGCAAATAGAAGCCATTGTAATAGATTCATGTCCAGTTTATCTATGTTTAGTACGGCATATACTACTGGCACACTCCCAAATAGGGCAGAAAATGCACCCATTGAGATATTTACCGCAGTGTGGCTATACGAATCGTACAAGTTACCAACTACAGTTTCGAAGAAACCTATATACTCTAGACCACCTATCATAGGAAGAACGCCACAAATAAACAGAAGAGCATCAAACTCTATTCTCTTTATTCGTCTCGAGACTATATTATCTTCTTCATCATTTTCATCATCGTCGGCAACTTCTTCTTTGCATTTTATTAACTTCATCATGTTTGGGATACCGCAAATAAAATGAAGAGCGTTGAAGTCTACTTCTTTACTTATGCTTTCCTCTTTAGATTTCCCATTTCGTCTCTTGTCTTTCATAAAGAACGATTTGGCTAAATATGTTAGACCACATAACATACCCAGATACGGAGGAAGGTGGAAGAAATGATGAAAACATACCCCTGTTCCTATTGTAAGAAGGAAGCATATCATTGCTCTATAAGCACCAGGTTTCATTTTGCGCACATTTAGTGATTCTTGACTCCCATTTCCTGGGCAACCTTTTGGGACAAACCAAACGGTGAGCATTGTGAATATAATCCAACAGACAATAGCGGGTGCGGCTAATGATTTTACAAATTCTGCAGTAGGTATTTTGTCTGCAACCCACAACATTAGAAGGGTGATATCTCCAAAAGGACTCCAAGCACCACCAGCATTAGATGCCAGTATAATACCAACACTCGTGGGTATTAGAAACTTTATGTTTTTTCTCTCAACTGTAAAAGCGACATTCGCCATAAGCATAGCGCTTGTCAGATTGTCCAAAACAGGAGACATACAAAACGTTAAAAACCCTGTCATAACAAATAGCCATCTGTAACTACGCTGTTTCTTTTTTAGTCGGTCACTTAGATTATCGAAAACACCTAAATAAGTTAAGGTGTTAACATATATCATGGCGACCATAAGGAAGAAGAATAGCTCTCCTATGCTGGCTGTCATCTTAATTCTAAACCACTCATTGATTTCAGAATGATTTATAAACCCGTGTACTCCTATACAAAGCCAGATAATACCGGACGCAGACATTACTGGTATAAACTTATTAAGACTTATCGTCTTTTCAAGTATAACCAGAATGAATGCTGTCATTGCTATTCCTAATATGAAATAGCTCAGCATATGGTTCTCTAGCCATATACTACTGTTGATTAAATCGTTGTTGTGTATTTCCATACACACCCCCTTTCAAAGAAGTTAAAGTGTAATTTTTAATTTAATTTTCGATTCTCAAGGTGCTGCAAACCTGCATAGTTGTAACATATTCAGCCCCTTGGCGCAATTATTCTGAACATGTGAACGTCGCACGTCCAACTACAGGTACTATGATTAACCCAAGTGGTACAGTTAACTGTACCACTTGGGACTTTCTGTTTAATTTGCTATTTTTTGAGATTTTCGTAGACTTGTGAGTAGTAAGTTGTTTTTATCAAGATCTAATTTTTTTAAGAAATTTAGAGAAGGAGGTTTTAAGATGGATGACGCAGGAATGAGCAAAGGACTTATGTGGTTTCATGCAATCGTTCCAGCACTATTATTTTTTGGCTGTATAGGAGTTGTTGTATGGGCTTCTTTTGAAAGAGGTAAGAAAAAAGAATTAAAAAAAGAAAATAACAAATTAAAGAATGATGTAAACAGGCTTGAACGAGGGATATTAAGAAGTGATCACTGTTAATTTTTTTTGAAACGGAGATGACCAATGATAGAACTACTTGATCATATGTATTCTGCAAATGATGAGCAAATGACGTATTTGGCAAAAAGGATAATAGAGGGATCTGAAGTAACAATTGGGTATAAAGAAGAAAAGGCTTGGCTTGATAAATATACTGAGAGACAGCTAGGGATACCTTTTGACTTTGCGGAGCTGTATTTGAAACTAGGCATAATCGAGTGTCATTCTGGCAATAATGATACCTGGGAACGGCATTATCTATTTCCTTATGAAAGGGCTTCAAGAATCACTTTTTAGTTGCGCTTTATCAAAAAGTAGGGCAGAGGACTCACTAGTACGAGTTTTCTGCCTATTTTTATATTATATCTTGCGCTTTTATTTATGTTCTGGTACTATATATCACATATCGCCTTGTGCGCTTTTTGTTATGCGCGCGAGCTTTGTCGCTAAAAAGGGGGGATATTGGTAAATTTATTAATTATTAATACATAAATTATTATGGCAGAAGCTTTTGACAGGTCAAAACCTCACGTAAACGTAGGTACAATTGGCCACGTTGACCACGGAAAAACAACTTTGACTGCAGCTATCTTGCACGTTCTACAACTTGCAGGAATGACAGTTAAGATGAAAAAGGTTGACGAAATCGACGGTGCTCCAGAAGAAAAAGCACGAGGTATTACTATCTCACTTTCTCACAACGAGTACGCAACAGACGCTCGGCATTATGCGCACATTGATGCACCTGGTCACGCCGACTATATTAAAAACATGATCACAGGAGCCGCACAGATGGACGGCGCTATTCTTGTGGTTGCAGCATCTGACGGTGTAATGCCTCAGACAAGAGAGCACATCTTGCTTGCAAAGCAGGTTGGTGTGCCAAAGATTATCGTATTTCTTAACAAAGTTGATCAGGTTGACGACAATGACCTAGTAGACCTTGTAGAAGAAGAAGTTCGTGAACTTCTTACACAATACGAGTTTGATGGAGAAAACGCTCCAGTTATTCGCGGTTCAGGACTTAAAGCTCTTGACGCAACATCAATGGATGACGAATGGGCAAAGAAAGTTATGGAACTTGCAACAGCTCTTGACGAATACATCCCACTTCCAGTAAGAGAGATGGATAAACCATTCCTAATGCCTATTGAGGACATCTTCTCAATCGAAGGACGAGGTGCGGTTGTAACAGGAAGGATCGAAAGAGGTGTAGTGAAGGTAGGTGAAGAAATCGAGATAGTTGGTATTAAAGAAACATCAAAAACTACAGTTACAGGTATCGAGATGTTTAATAAGCAGCTTGAAGAAGGTCAGGCTGGAGACAATGCTGGTATCTTGGTTCGTGGTCTTAAAAAAGAAGAGATTCACAGAGGACAAGTGCTTGCAAAACCAGGTTCTGTAACACCTCATACTGAGTTTGAAGCAGAAGCTTACGTTCTTAAAAAAGAAGAAGGAGGACGACACACACCATTCTTTACAGGTTATAAGCCACAGTTCTACATCAGAACAACTGATGTAACAGGAGAGGCAACTTTACCTGAAGGAACAGAGATGGTAATGCCTGGAGACACAACAACATTCACAGTGAAGCTGGTATCACCAGTTGCCCTTGAAGAAAAGCAAAAGTTTGCTATTCGAGAAGGAGGTAAGACTGTCGGTGCCGGAGTTGTGACAAAGATCATTGCGTAAACTTAAATATGACAACAGCGACAACTAAAACTAAAAAAGCGCCTGCTAAGAAAAAAGCGTCAAAAAAAGACGAAGCGCCTAAGATCCGAATCCGTGTTCGTGCATACGAGCATAAGATTTTGGACAGTTCTATAAAACAAATTATAGACACAGTGCTTCGTTTTGATGCAAAGATAGTAGGACCTATACCGCTTCCAACAGAGATCAAGAAGTATACTGTAAACCGTGCATCATTTGTTTACAAAGATGCTCGTGAGCAGTTTGAGATGAGAGTTCATAAAAGGGTTATAGATATCCTTAGCCCATCTCCAAAGATCATAGAAGCGCTCACAAACATGAGCTTACCGTCTGGAGTCAATATCGACATAAAGATGGTTTAAACTAAGATACAAAAACCCCGCAGGCTCAGCCTGCGGGGTTTTTGATTTGCTTTACAAAATGATCTGACTATGGCAAACTATCATCTGGTAGTAAAACGTTGTACTCTATTTTAATCAATCTTTGTAAAGAGGAGGCTCAATGTCAGTATCAAAAAAGACAAAGAAGAAACCTATTGAGAAAGAAGAATTTTTCATCGGTGTGTGTAATGAATGCGGAAACGAAACCGTAAAAGTTTCAAGCCTTGTTATAAAACATTGGACGGATAAATGTAAGATCGGCAGTTGTGATGGGAGATACACTTACATCGAGGTTTGATATCTAATCAGTAAAAAAAGTTTATAATCAGTTACGCTCGCATACCCTGCATCATAGTGGGTTTGCGAGCATTTTTTTGTATAAAATCACCAAAATCTTGCACCCAAAGGGCACGCCGGTTTGTGGCTGATCACTCCGTTCTCAGACAAACCGTTGCACCCAAAGGGTACTTGCAATTTGCTAGGCCAATCGCTACGCTTTTGGGCAAATTGGTTGCACGACTCGGATTAGACAGCCTCCATGCACGCCGGTTTGTGGCTGATCACTCCGTTCTCAGACAAACCGTTGCATTTTATTGAGTATTATAGTACTATACAATCACTTATTTAGAAGCTCGTAGCTTCTTTTTTGTTGAAATATGGCTAAGTTTATCATAGGCACAAAACAAAATATGACTCAGATCTTCGATACGGAAGGGCGAGTTCACCCAGCAACTGTTATAAATGCAGAGCCTACTTCAGTGACTCAGATAAAGAACAAAGAAAAAGACGGCTATGAAGCTGTGCAGGTGGGTTATGGAGAAAGAAAAGAAAAGAACATAAACAATGCTCAGAAAACAAAAGGAAACTTTGAAGGTTTTAAAGAATTCATCGGTGCTGGGGAACTTAAAGTTGGCGACAAGATCGACATCTCAAGTTTTGCAGAAGGAGAAGAAATAGAGATCTCTTCTATTTCAAAAGGTAAAGGTTTTCAAGGTGTAGTAAAGCGTCATGGTTTTCACGGAGGACGACGTTCACATGGTCAGAAGCATTCGGAAAGAGAGCCAGGTTCTATTGGTGCAACAGGTCCACAAAGAGTATTTAAAGGAAAAAAGATGGGTGGCCGTATGGGAAGTGATAGAGTGACTTTGAAAAAAGTTGAAATACTTCAGATCGACAAAGACAATAATCAGCTTGTAGTAAGAGGTGCGGTACCTGGAAGAAGAGGGACTGTAATAGAAATAAGCGCGCAATAATTTTAATATTATATGGAAACTAAAGTATACAATTTAGAAGGAAAAGAAACTGGAAAGGTATCATTACCCGAAAGTGTTTTTGGTTTACCATGGAATGATGACCTAGTGCATCAGGTGGTTGTATCTCAGCAGAGTAATTTGCGAACTCCTATAGCTCATACTAAAGATAGAAGTGAAGTACGAGGTGGTGGTAGAAAACCATGGCGTCAGAAAGGTACTGGGCAATCTCGACATGGGTCAAGAAGATCTCCTATATGGCGTGGAGGAGGTATTACTTTTGGTCCTCGTAACGATAAGGATTATGGTAAGAAGATCAACAAGAAGATGAAAGCAAAAGCGCTTCTCACAATACTTTCACGAAAGTTCAAAGACGGTGAAATAATATTCGTAGATTCACTTTCATTTGCAGAACCAAAGACGGCTAAAGCAAAAGAAGTTGTCACTAATCTTTCAAAGATAGCCGGGTTTGATACACTTGCTACAAAGCGAAAAAACGCAGCATTGTTTGCACTTGGTACTAAAGACAAAAATACAGAAAAGAGTTTTCAGAACTTTGGAAGTATTTCAGTTGATGAAGCTCGTAACCTAGACCCACTTGATATTCTTACATACAAATATCTAATAGTTTCAGAGCCTAAAAATATAGTTAATTTCTTAGAAAGTAAATTACCAAAAAAAGAAGTGGCTAAAAAGGAAGTTAAAGCTGAAGTAAAGAAAGAGGTAAATAAAAAATAATATGGCATTGTTTGGATCAAAAAAGAAAAAAGAGGTTGCAGATAAACCTAAAAAGGAGGTTAAAGCAGTGAAAAAAGCTGTAGCTAAAGCTCCTGCAGTTGCTGTGAAGCCACAAGCTAAAGGTGCTGATGGTATGTTTGCTCATATTTTAGTACAGCCACGTATTACTGAGAAAGCTACTGAAAAGGCAGAGACTGGCGTATATGTATTTGAAGTTGCAACAAATGCTACAAAGAAAGAAATAGGAAGTGCTGTAAAGCATTATTACAATGTGACACCTATTAAAGTAAATATTGTAAAGATCCCTTCAAAGAAGATAACTTCAAGAACTACTCGTAAAACAGGTACAAGACCTGGAGGTAAGAAAGCATATGTCTTTCTTAAAGAGGGGGATAAAATAGAGATTGTATAATAAATTTTTATGAAGAAATATAAACCAACAACACCAGGAAGACGAGGAATGACAGGTATTTCATATCGAGATATTTTAACTACGTCAAAACCATATAAGCCACTGACTCGTGGTGTTAATCGTTCTGTGGGGCGAAACAGTGACGGTAGGATAACAACTCGACACAAAGGCGGAGGGCATAAAAGAGTGTGGAGAGAAATAAGTTTTAAATACGACAAACGAGAAGTTGTAGGGACTTTGACAACTATTGAATATGATCCAAACAGATCAGGATTCATATCACTTGTATCATACAAAGATGGAGAAAAGAGATATGTACTTCTTCCACAGACAATGAAGGTTGGCGACACTATAGTAGCTTCAGCTGAAGCTAAAGTGAAAGTAGGTAATTCATTACCACTTAATAAGATCCCTGTAGGTACTTTTGTATACAATGTAGAGATCAAGCCAGACAGTGGTGCAAAGATCGCACGTTCAGCTGGTAACTATGCAGAGGTTATTGCAAACGACGGTGGCTTCGTACACTTGAAGATGCCATCATCTGAGATACGAAAAGTAAGTGAAAAAGCTTGGGCATCTGTTGGTGAAGTAAGTAATGACGAACATAGGCTTGTGAACATCGGTAAGGCAGGGCGAGCACGATGGATGGGGAGACGGCCGACAGTGCGTGGTTCTGCTATGAACCCAGTAGACCACCCACATGGTGGTGGAGAAGGGCATGCAGGCCGTGGACGACGACGAGCTATCTCTAAATGGGGTAAGCCGACAGGTAAAGGACAGAAGTCACGAAAACCTAAGAAATATTCAAATCAACTTATCGTTAAAAGAAGAAAAGTTGGAAAGAAAAGATAATATTAAAAACAAAAACACCGAGGTTTAACCTCGGTGTTTTTGTTTGTTACGTAGCATGTTACGTAACAAAAAGCTGTTAAATAGCTTATCTTATGTTGAAATGAGGGATTTAGCTGTTTTTTGTTGACATTGCGCTGTAATTTGGTAATATTCTGTAAAGCTCGTAGGAGCTTGTTTTTATAGTTAAATATGTCACGATCACTCAAAAAAGGTCCATATGTAGATGAAAAGCTTCTCAAGAAGGTTGAGGGCAAGAAACCCGACGAAGTCAAAGGGCCTATTAAGACGTGGGCACGACGAAGTCAGATATCACCTGAGATGGTGGGCTTTACATTTGGTGTTCATAACGGAAAGGAGCATATAGAAGTGTTTGTTTCTGAAGAAATGGTGGGACATAGACTTGGAGAGTTTTCAGCTTCAAAGAAGTTCTTGCGACATGGAGGTAAAATACAAAAAGAACTCGATCAGAAAAAGAAAGAATCAGAAATAACAGCAGCTAAAGCAGCTAAAGAAGCAGGAGACTCTAAGAAATAATTATCATGAAAGCACTTCTTAAAAACTATAGACAAGCACCACGTAAAGTTCGCCTTATTGCAAACCTTGTTCGTGGTAAGAAAGTTGATAGAGCTCTTATACTTCTATCTGCTACAGATAAAAAGGCAACACTACCTTTTAAGAAGTTAGTAGAGTCTGCAATAGCAAATGCAAAAAGTTCAGGTGCTAAATCTGAAGATTTGATAGTAAAAGAAATACAGGTAAACGAAGGTATAGTTTTCAAAAGATACAAGCCACGAGCGCGCGGTAGGGCTTCAGCAATACGAAAAAAGACAAGTCACATCTCTGTTATTTTAGAAGAAGGAAAGAAGAAGGTTGAAAAAGCAAAAGTTGAGACTAAAAAGACAGAGGTTAAAAAGGTTGCAAAGAAGGCCGAATCTGTAAAGAAATCAGCAGTTAAGAAAACAGTTAAAAAATAATATGACACATACAGTACATCCATATGCACATAGACTAGGTATTTTAAGAGATTGGAAATCTCGATGGTTTTCTGCTGATCCAAAACGATATCGTGAATTTATAAAATGCGACACTACTATAAGACAATTTTTACAAAAGAGACTGCGAGGATTTTATATAAGTTCTATTGAGATAGAGCGAGGAGAAAAGAAATTAAGAATTATTATAAAGACATCACGTCCTGGTATGATCATCGGACGAAGTGGGGACGGTGCTACAAAACTTAAAAACGACATTGAAAAAGTTATCGCAAAGCTTAGCCTTACAGACAAACAGGATATAAAACTTGATATAGAAGAAGTTAAGAACCCTGAATCCAATGCTGCTATAGTAGGGCAGATGGTAGCTGAAGCTCTTGAGAAGAGGATGACATTTAGACGTGTGCTAAAACAAACTGTAGAGAAGGTTATGGCAAATCGTGATGTGGTAGGAGTGAGGATCGTCCTTGGAGGGCGCTTGGGAGGAGCTGAGATGGCACGAAAGGAACAAATCAAGAAAGGGCGTATCCCACTTCAGACTTTTAGAGCGGATATTGATTTTACGCGAGAAAAAGCATATCTTCCATATGGAGTGATAGGTATCAAGGTATGGATATATAAAGGAGATGTTTTTGCTGATGGTAAGAAATAATAATTAAAATATGTTATTCCCAAAGAAAGTAAAATATAGGAAGTGGCAAACAAGCCGCAAGAATCCTAAAAAGATCAGTCCAGCAACACGTGGCAACACTCTTGCTTTTGGCTCTTTTGGCCTGAAGTCTATGAAGGCTGTTCGCATAAGGTCAAACCAGATCGAAGCTGCACGAAGAGTGATCTCAAGAGCTATGGGAAAAAACGGAAGAATATGGACACGTGTATTCCCAGACCGACCTTATACTGCAAAAGCAGCTGAGGTAGGTATGGGTAAAGGAAAGGGTGACCTGCAAGGGTATGAGTTCCCAGTACTTCCAGGGCATATACTTTTTGAGATAGACGGTGTAGATGAAGCTATTGCACGTGAAGCGCTTAGGAAGGCAACTGCAAAGCTACCGCTTACAGCTAAAGTAATAAGTAGAGTTTAAATATTAATATGGCAAAGAAAATAGATTTAAAAAATAAGAGTGATAAAGATTTACAGAAAGATCTCGCAGACAAACGAGAGAATGTTCGTACATTTCGATTTGGTGTTGCAGGAAGTAAGGTGCGTAATGTAAAAGAAGCGAAGAATATAAAGAGAGGTATTGCGCAGATCCTAACTGAAATAAGTTCAAGAAATAAATAATATGGAAAATAAGACAGAACAAAAAAATATTGTAAAAAAACAAAAAACACTTTCTGGTGTGGTTGTTTCAGACAAGATGACAGACACAGCTGTCGTTGCTGTAGAGAGGTATGTAAAACACCCTAAGTATGGTAAGTTCATAAAGCGAGTAAAAAGGTATAAAGCTCACGATAAGGACAATCAGCATAAAGTGGGTGAAAAGGTAAGTATAGAACAAACACGACCTATCTCTAAAGACAAGACTTTTAAGATAATAAATTAATATGATACAGCCACAAACATTAGTAAAAGTGACAGACAACTCCGGAGCGAAGATCGGGCGAGTTTTCAAAGTGCTCGGAGGTTCAAAAAAACGATATGCACGAATAGGTGATATCGTGGTTTTGTCTGTACAGACTGCAGAGCCTAGAAAGATGGTTAAAAAGAAGGAAGTACTAAGGGCTGTTGTGGTAAGACAAAAACAGCCTTTCCGAAGAAAAGATGGTTCATATATTTCATTTGATGAGAACTCTGTTGTGATAATAGATAAAGAAAAGAAGGAACCAAAAGCAGGACGAGTCTTCGGACCTATCCCTAGAGAGATAGGTGAGCTTGGATATCAGAAGATAGTGTCACTTGCACCTGAAGTAGTATAAATATTATGAAAATAAAAAAAGACGACAAAGTAAAAATAATCGCTGGGAAAGACAAAGGTAAAACTGGAAAGGTTTTACGTGCTATTCCTGACAATGATCAGATAATAGTGGAGGGTGTTAATATAAAAAAACGACATCAGAAGCCTACAAAAAGTAATCAGAAAGGGCAGATAGTAGACAAGACAACACCAATACATGTTTCAAATGCTAAGAAGATATAAATATGATTCATATAAAAGATAGACAAAAGAATACGTTTGATAATTTGAAAGAGACTTTCAAATATACAAATGTGATGCAGACACCAAAGATAGAAAAGGTGGTTATTTCAGCTGGTATTGGTTCTGTAAAAGATAAAAACAAAATCAAGACTATAAAAGATAGACTCGCACGTATAACAGGGCAGAAAGAAGCAGCAAGAGCTGCAAAGAAATCTATAGCTACATTTAAGACACGAGAGGGTGACATACTAGGGTATCAGGTTACACTACGAGGTCAGAGAATGTATGACTTCTTAGATAGGCTTATTCATATCGCAATACCACGAACAAGAGACTTTAGAGGGCTCGACATAAAAGGTATAGATGAGATGGGCAACTTCACTATGGGTATTAAAGAACACACGATCTTCCCAGAAACTTCAGATGAAGATCTAAAAGATGTGTTTGGATTTGCTATAACTTTTGTTACAACAGCTAAAAATAAAGAAGAAGCAAAAGAGTATTTCAAGAGTTTAGGTTTCCCATTTAAAAAGGAAGAAGAAAAAGCTTAAAAATCAAAATAAAACAACCCCGTCGCTTGCAAGCGACGGGGTTGTTTTATTTTGATTTTGTGGTATTCTAATCAACAGTAAATTAGCCCAATTCATTATTGTAGTATTTTTAGTCTTTGTATAATATGGAGGTGTGAAGATGCAGACTACAACGAAAAAGGTTTTAGTTCATTTTGTCGAAGGAGAAATGGTAAATTGTTACGATACATCGTGTGATGGCTGTAATGGACCGGATTGTTTTTTGAATGAGGGCCTGATTGCTGATAGCGACCTTACACGTAAAGATCCTGCATTTTGTTATGCGGGCAATTCCGTGAATTTTTCAGAACTACTAAAGCCAGCTTAGGTATAGGTAAAGACGTATAGATAAAATAGCCCGATTTTTCTCATTACGAGAGAGATTGGGCTATTCTCTTATCTAACGACTTTTTGGGAATTCTGTGGTTATATAACAATATAGAATAGAAATATGAAGAGAGTTTTAATATTTTCAACATCATATAGCCCTCTTATGGGCGGAGCGGAGGTCGCTTTAAAAGAGATAACAAATCGACTTGGATCGGAGGATTTTTGTATTACTGACACAAAGGACAGTCCTTTGTCACCACAAAGGACTGTCCTTTGTGGTGAACTTTGCTTTGACATGATTACGATGCGATATGACAAAGCTCTACCTAAGTTTGAAAGTATAGGGAATATAAATGTACATAGAGTTTCATCTTCTAAATTATTCTTTCCATTTTTTGCATACTTTAAAGCGCTGAAGCTTCATAGGAAAAACAAATACGACATAGTATGGTCCATGATGGCAGGTAGGAACGGTTTCGCTAGTTTATTTTTCAAACTTACACATAAGAAAGTTAAATATCTTTTAACTCTACAAGAAGGAGATCGTTTAAGCTATCCAAAAGAACGTGCAGGGATTCTTTGGTTTGCAGTTGGCGGCTTGTTTAAAAAAGTTTTTACAGAAGCAGATTTTATACAGGTGATTTCTAAATACTTAGGTCAGTGGGCGCATGACATGGGGTATAGAGGTGAGATAGAGATTGTGCCAAATGGTGCAGATTTAGAAAAGTTTAAGGACGGTGACTCACAAAAAAAGAATCAAGAATTAAGAAAAGAGTTAGGGATTGGAGAAAATGAAAAAGTGATCATTACAACTTCAAGGCTTGTAGAGAAAAATGCTATCAATGACATTATACGGACTCTTACATTTTTGCCTGATAATTATAAATTACTAATAGCTGGTAGGGGGGATCTTTTCTATGAACTTAGAAAACTTACAGATGATCTACAGCTTACAAAAAGAGTGTTATTTCTTGGAAATATAGAACATGAGCAATTACCTCAATATTTGCACATTTCTGATGTATTTGTACGCCCATCGCTCTCTGAGGGACTTGGGATCTCGTTTATTGAGGCTATGGCGGCTTCTGTGCCTGTTATAGCGACCGAAGTAGGCGGAATCACCGATTTCCTTAAAAATGGCAAAACAGGGCTATTTTGCGGTATCCATGACCCAAGAGGAATATCTGAGAAAATAGAGCTTTTGATGAAAGATAATACGTTACGTGAGGGTCTTATCAAGAATGCTTTAGAGATGGTAGAGAAAACTTATGACTGGAACTTGATAGTAAAAGACATGAAAGAAAAAGTTTTTGATAAGTTTGAAGTAAGAAGAAGTGTTTTAATTACTACAGGAATATTCCCCCCAGATATCGGTGGGCCTGCTACGTATTCCAAATTGCTTTTAGATAAATTACCAAAACATGAGCTTGATGTAAAAGTGTTAAGTTTTGGTGAAGTAAGGCACATGCCGAAAATAATTCGGCATGTCGTTTACTTTTTTAAAATTTTAAACAGAAGTAGGGGTGTTGATATTATTTATGCACAAGATCCTGTAAGTGTAGGTTTTCCGTCTGCTGCTGCATCTTACGTTTTACGAAAGAAGTTTTTACTGAAAGTTGTAGGTGATTATGCATGGGAGCAGTTTAGTGTTGAAAATAATAATTTTATAACCCCAGAAGAATTTCAGAATGGAAAATATGATTTGAAAACAGAAGTAAGAAGAAAGATTGAACGATGGGTAGGAAATATTGCAAATAGAATAATCGTACCAAGTAAATACCTCAAAAAAATAGTCTCAATGTGGGAAGTGAAAGAGGAGAAGATACAAGTAATCCATAATGGTATCGTTTTGAATAAAGATTATGGAGATAAAGAGACGTTAAGAAAGCTCCTGCAGTTTGAAGGGAATCTTATAATAACAACAGGGAGGCTTGTACCATGGAAAGGTTTTGATACATTGATAAAAATCTTCCCAGAGATAAAAAAGAAATTTAAAGATGCTAAACTTATAATAGTTGGTTCTGGTCCACAAATGAATCATTTACAAAAACTTATCGATGAAAAAGGCCTTGATGAAGATATAGCTCTAACTGGAAAGCTAGATAATGATTTAGTTATGCGATATAAAAAAGTTTCAGATGTGTTTGTATTAAATACAGCTTATGAAGGTATGTCACATCATATACTGGAGGTTATGAATGTTGGTATACCCATAGTTACGACAAATGTTGGTGGTAATCCAGAACTTATTGAAAACGGAAAAACTGGTTTACTTACTGAGTATAATAATGAAAAAGAATTAGAAAAAGCTATTATAAGGTTATTAGATGATAAAGATTATGGTAACAGGCTTGCAGGAGAAGCTAAGAAAAAGGTGCAGGAGTTTAGTGAAGAAAGAATGATGGAAGAAACAGCTAATATGTTAAAAACAATATGAGAGTTTTAATGCTCAGCATAGACAAAAAAATATTTGAAGAAGAGTCTGATGCAAGAGCTCGTATGATAGAGTACGGGGAGCTTTTTGATGAGCTGCATATAGTCGTACATACGAAAAAAGGGTTTGATAATTCGCAAATATCTTCAAATGTATTTTTGTATCCAACAAACACTATGTCGAAGTTTTTTTATTTTTCTGGTGCATATAAGATATGTAAAAAGGTTATCGAAAATAATTCCATTGATATAATCACATCTCAAGACGCTTTTACGAACTTAGTTGCAGTTAGGCTAAAAAAGAAATTTAAAAATATTAAACTTCAAGTACAAATACATACAGACTTTTTATCTAGAAAGTTTAGAAAAGAATCTATGAAGAATTTTTTTAGATACAAAGGTTATGTTAAGGGTATTAAAAGTGCAGATTACATTCGTGTAGTGTCAGAGAGTATGAAAAATAAGATAATAAGTAAGTTTGGTATAGAAACTTCAAAGATTGCTGCGCTCCCAATATTTGTAGACATAGAAAAAATAAAAAATACTACTATTACAGTAGATCTACATAAAAAGTATCCGCAGTTTGAGAAAATCATTCTGATGGCGTCTAGATTAGAGAAAGAAAAGAACATACAACTTGCAATATCTGCTATGGAAGATGTGGTAGAAAAATATCCAGAAACAGGACTTGTGATAGTTGGAAGTGGAAGTGAGTTAAAAAATTTAAAGTCTCGAGTATTAAACCTCAAATTACAAGACAATGTAATATTTGAAAGATGGCAAGATAAAGAAATAATTTATTCATATTACAAAACTACAGACCTCTTTTTGATAACTTCAGATTATGAAGGGTATGGCCTAACTATAGTAGAAGCATTGGCTTCAAACTTGCCTGTACTTTCTACAGACGTGGGTGTGGCACGAGAAGCTGGGGCATATATCACAGAGCGTGACAATTTGGCTCAGAATATAGTTAAATATATTGAAAGCAACCAAAAAACAGTAGAATTAACTAATTATCCGTATAAAAACAAGCAAGAATATCTAGATAAATTTAAGCAATCCTTCATATGCGCCTTCTAATAGTTACACAAAAAGTAGACAAGAATGATGATAATCTTGGTTTTTTTCACCGATGGATTTTAGAGTTTGCAAAGCATTACGAGTTTATAACGATCATTGCACTTGGAGTTGGTGAGTACGATTTACCAGATAATGTTAAAGTTCTTTCTCTTGGTAAAGAGAGAGGTGCATCAAAGATAGAATATCTTATTAATTTCTATAAATACATCTGGAGTGAGCATAAAAACTACGACGCAGTATTTGTACATATGAATCCGATCTATGTAGTATTAGGCGGGCTGTTATGGAAGTCTTGGAAGAAAAAGGTAGGACTTTGGTATACGCATAAATCAGTTGATACAAAACTTCGTATTGCAGAAGGCTGGGTGGACTATATTTTTACCGCGTCTGATAAAAGTTTTCGTATGCGAAGTAAAAAGCTGCATATAATGGGGCATGGGATAGATGCAGACGAATTTAAAGTAAACAAAGGACTGTCCTTTGTCGCTACAAAAGACAGTCCTTTGTTAATATCTAACAAAATAAATATTTTACATATTGGACGTATTTCTCGTTCCAAAAATATACATTTATTTGTTAAGTTTGCTGAAATACTAAAAAACAAAGGAGTAAAGTTTCAGATAAATATCGTTGGTGGTGCAATAACAAAAGAAGATAAAGGATATTTGGAAATATTACAGAAAAATATTTTAAATAAAGAGCTGGCAGAATATTTTAATTTTCTTGGACCTATGGCGCCACATGAAAGAAGTTTTCGTTTTATAGAAAATGATATTTTTATAAACCTAAGCGATACAGGAAGTATGGATAAGACGGTGCTTGAAGCAATGCTTTCTGGAATACAAGTCTTGGTGTCAAATGAAGCATTCATGAATATCTTGCCAAGTGAAAACAAAACAACAAAAGATCCAGAAAGGATCGCGAAAGATATACAGCGGATTATAGGTGTTACACCGAACCCATCTCTGCGAGGATATGTATTAAAAGAACATAATCTTAGTAATTTAATATTAGCAATAGTTAAAACATATTAACTTTGGTATATTTAACATCATGAAAATAGGTATTATAGTCGAGCCATATGAAGAGCAAAATACGTCAGGTATTTCGTATTCTATTTTAAGTCAAACAAAAGGTCTTTTAGAGTTGGATCATGAAAATGAGTATATTATATATACATCAAAACCGTTTAAGAAAGAGCGTCTTAGTGGGAATGCAAGGAATATACTTGTTCCAAAGTCGTTTCTCGGAAAGAATCTTTGGTTCTTAAAAAACAGCTTTTTCAACAAATCTGTTGTACCTGATGTGCTTATCTTTAACATGCCACTTTTGCCACTCGTGTTACCAAAGAGCATTAAGACAGTGCCGATATTTCTTGAGCTTGTTTATAAGGCGCCAAAGGGTTTGAGTTTGAAAAGAAAGATCCTGATGGTAATACAAAAATCTTTCGTTGCATCTGCAATAAAAAGAGCAATATTTATAGTTACACCATCAAATGCTACAAGAAACGACCTGTTAAGTTATTATAGAGGTGTAGATGAAAATAAAGTTAAGAATATTTATATAGGCTTTCATACTCTTGATGGGTATGATGATGAATCTCGGCTCGATGAATTAAAAGACCCATACTTTTTGTTTATAGGTAGAGTAAAGTTTAAGAAAAATGTACACAATATGATCGAAGGTTTTATAATCTTCAAGGGTAAATACAAAACAGATCATAAATTTTATTTGGCAGGACTTTCAGATGGTAAATACAAAAAAGACCTTGAAGAAAGAGCGAAAAAGAGTGGTATAGAGAAAGATCTCATTTTTGGAGGGTTTGTATCAGATAGTGATAAGTATCGTTTATATAAAAATACCGATGCATTAGTTTTCTCTACACTAAAAGAAGGGTTTGGTATGCCTGTAATTGAGGCAATGAGCCTGGGTGCACCTGTTATCACATCTAACAGGCCACCGCTAAATGAGATATCAAACAATGCTGCAATGTTGGTTGATCCAGAGAATCCAGAAGATATTGCAAAAGCAATGAGTGAGATAGTTATGAATAATGATTTACGAGAAGAGCTTATAAAAAGAGGAAAAGAAAATGCGAAACTATTTTCTTGGGAAAAGCATGCAGAGGGACTATTTAATATAATTAAATCTATTTAATATGAAAAAAGAATCTTGGACAGAAAAAATATATACACGAAATGGTATTAAGAGAGACGACATACTCTCTGGTTTAAAAGTTATTGATATAGGGTGTGGACATCATAAGTTTCCACAGTCGACAGGTATAGATGTCGTAAAAGAGTCTGGAGCGGATATCATACATAATGCAGAAGATACGCCATGGCCTATTGAGGATAATTCATATGATCTAGTTTTTACTAATCACTTTCTTGAACATTTAGATAATCAGTTAGAGTTTTTTGAAGAAGTAACCCGCATCTTAAAGCCAGGGGGTAGGATTATTGTACAAGTGCCGTACTTTCGTCATATAGATGCATATACCGACATCACACATAAGCGATTCTTTACATCACGTACTTTGGATTACTTTTTGGTTGAATCTAAGCGTTCCGGATATCATTACAGTAAGTCTCTTTTCACAAAAATAGGGTTCTGGCATGGTTGGCCGTCCAGATCAAACAATCCTTTGGTGCGTCTTTTTAAATGGTTTATTATGCGACACTATCGTTTCTATGATCAATATTTGTCACTTTTATTGCCTGTACCGTGTTTAACTTGGGAGTTAGAGGTTATAAAGAATTAGCTATTATGAGTGACGATCAAAAAAGAAAAATATTATCTATATATGTTCCAAAACATTTAGTTAAAAAAGGATTACGTTACTCGACACTCCTATATCCTTTTTGGGGTGTATGGCAAAAAGCTGAATCACATATTCAGACTGCGATGTTTAAGCAAAACAATTTTGATCCGAGCTATTATTCAATAGTGGAAGACCCTACCGTGGCTGATTATGTTTTTATGCCACATAATTATTGGACTCTTTTAAAAAAACACCCTGAGCTTATACAAGAGTATGTAAAAGAGGCAAAGAAGTATGATAAGCCACTTCTAATAGATGCAATAGGGGATAAGATGGATATCATTAATATATCAAACTCTGTTGTATTGCGTTATGCATATTATAAAAGTAAGTTAAAAGAAAGTGATGTTATAGTCCCTGTTTTTACTGAGGATTTGCTAGCTTCATATAAAGAAGGAAAGCTTGCAATACGAGATAAGAGAGAGCGTCCAAGTGTTGGTTTTACTGGTTGGGCATCACTGCCTTTCTTTAAATATCCAAAGACTCATATAAAAGATTTACCGTTATTTATTTTGAGTTTTTTTACTTCGAAGTTTAACATGTACAGAAAAGGAGTTATCTTACGTAGTAGAGCTTTAAAGATACTTGAATCATCAAAAAGTATTGATACAAATTTTATTTACAGAAATTCATTTTCTGGAAATACTGCAACAGCGCAGAAAGATATAGTTACTTTACGTAAAGAGTTTGTTGATAATATTTTTGATTCTGATTACACCCTTTGTATAAGAGGGGACGCAAACCAATCAACCAGGTTTTTTGAGACGCTAAATTTAGGACGAATACCGTTTTTTGTTGATACAGATATTGTGTTGCCATTAGAGAACATAATTAATTACAAAGAGTTTTGTATATACATGGACTATCGTGATATAAAAAGCGTTACTAAAGTTTTAACTGATTTTCACAGATCTGTATCCTTCGAGAAGTTTAAAGATATGCAAATAAAGGCTAGAGAAACTTATGACAAATACCTCCGAATGGACGTATATACTAAATATTTAATGGAAGAACTAAAAGAAAAAGTAAGGTCTTAATATTGTTGACTTTTACTCAAAAACCTTTAATCTAAAGCACAGAATTACGTAATAGTACGTAATCGAAAATATAGGTCTTTTTATCATTATATAAAGAAAGGAGAAGGGGGAATTATGGATAAAAGAATTTGTCTTGTAATACCACCAGCAGCATTCCTCCTTAGTCAGAGGGTGTTCATGTATCTTGGAATATTAAAGATAGCAGCTGTGCTTGAGAAAGCAGAATGGAAAGTAGAAATGCTAGATCTTTCTGGCATAAGTAATTTCAATGAAGTTGCGATAGAGCATGCAAAAACTTCCAAAGCTAAGATTTTTGGATTCACTGCCACAACTGCACAGGTTCCTGTAATTATTGATATTGTAAATGCAATAAAAACAGTTAGACCAGATATAAAAACAATCCTTGGTGGTCCTCACGTTGCGATAACATATGCAGCTTACAAAGCTTACAAAGCTGGAAAAGATGGAGTCAACAACAGGACTGTAAAAGAAATGGGAGAGCTTAAAGATTCATTCGACACTGTAATCGCAGGGGATGGAGAAAAGGCAATTTTTGAAGCAATTAAACCAGACGCGCCTAAGATCATAGACGCAGATGACGTTGACTCAAGTCTTTTTCTTACAAGTGAAGAATTAAATTCTTTGCCGTTTCCGGCAAGGCATCTTATCGATGTAGATACTTATAAGTATTCGATAGATGGAGTGTCTGCATTGTCACTTATCTCTCAGCTAGGGTGCCCGTTTAATTGTAGTTTCTGTGGAGGAAGAAAATCTCCAATGTTACGTAAGACAAGAGAGCGTACACCAGAGAATGTTGTTGAAGAAATGGTTCACATGTATAAAACTTTTGGACGTAAAGGTTTTATGTTCTATGACGATGAGCTTAATGTGAGTAAGCAAATGACTCATCTAATGAACCTAATCGCTTTAAAACAAGAAGAGCTTGGAGTAAAGTGGTGTCTTCGCGGTTTTATCAAATCCCATCTTTTTACAGAAGAACAAGCTCGTGTGATGTACAAAGCTGGTTTCAGATGGATCTTAGTTGGTTTTGAATCAGGTTCACCTAAAATATTGGAAGCTATTAATAAAAGAGCTACATGTGAGCAGAATACACGATGTATTGAAATCGCTCATAAGTATGGACTCAAGGTTAAAGCTCTTATGTCAGTAGGTCATCCTGGGGAATCTATTGAAACAATAGAGGATACAAAGGATTGGATCTTAAAGGTAAAACCAGACGACGTTGATTTTTCTTTAATAGCCCCATTTCCAGGTACTGAGTATTATGATCAAGCTGTTTTAGAAGAAGATGTATGGGTATACGTTTGTAAGAAGACAAATGGGAGGCTTTATCAGACTGTAAGTGCTGAGAATTCAGGATTTTATAAAGGTAAACCAGGTCAATATAAGTCTTGTGTTTATACTGACCAAATGTCTTCTACCGAACTAGTTGTGGCGCGTGATGAAATAGAGAATAAGATTCGTGAAGAATTGAATCTCCAGTTTAACCCAAGTGCTGCAGCTAAAATGTATGACCATTCTATGGGACAGTTACCAACTTTTATTCTCCGAACAACAAATTAAGTCCCCGCTATCTACTTTAAGATAGCGGGGCATCTTTGTAACATTTGCTTGTTTGTATGGTTATATTAGACTTAAAGTATGATAGAAAATATAGGTAAAATAAGAGTGTGTTTCTTTGGGTTTTATGACTCAAATTACAGTAGAAATAGAATAATGATGAAAGGACTCCGCGCGAATGGAGTCTCTGTTTTTGAGTGCAAAAGTGAGATGGTTGGCATAGCAAAATATATCGATCTTGCAAAAAAACATTGGAAGATAAGAAAAGACTACGATGTACTTTTTGTCGCATACCCTGGGTACATGGCAATACTTCTTGCAAAACTTATAACGCGTAAAAAAATAATGTACGATGCCTTCTTTTCTATATATGATTCAGTTGTTAACGACAGAGCTGTCGCAAGAAAGTTTAGCATAAGAGGATTTTATCATTGGTGTATTGATTATTTGTCTTGTGCTGTAGCAGATAAAATTATTCTAGATACAAATGCAAACATAGATTATTTTGTTAAAACTTTCGGTATTTCAAGAAATAAGTTTATAAAAGTGCTTGTCGGGTCTGACGATGATTTGATATTTCCGAAAGATGTAAAAAAGAAATCAGAAGATTTTCTGGTTCATTTTCATGGTGGTTTTAACCCTATGCAGGGGGTTTTATGTATTATAAAAGCTATTAATATTTTAAAGGATGAAAATATTAAATTTAGGTTTGTTGGTAGGGGGCAAGAGCATAAATATGCTATAAACCTTGTAGAAAAGTTTGGCTTAAATAATATTGAATTTGTATCAAAAAAAGTTTCCTACGAACAGTTAAATGAATACATGAATGAGTCCGATCTATGTCTAGGTATTTTTGGTAATAACTCTAAAGCAAATATCGTAATACCAAATAAAGCTTACGAAGCCTTGGCTGTAAGAAAGCCACTGATCACACGCGACTCAAAGGCTATAAAAGAGCTTTTTGTAGATGGCGTACATTGTGTATTTTGTAAGCCAAACGACCCAGAAGATTTAGCAAGTAAAATAATGTTATTGTATAAGGATAAAGAATTGCGTGATAAAGTGGCTGAAAATGGCTATGATTTGTTTTTAGATAAGCTTACTCCTAAGCTACTTACTAAGGATTTGCCAAAGCACTTGGAAGAACTTAATAAATAAATAATATGACAACTTGGGATAAATTTTACAAAGAAAAAATAACACAGATTTTTACTGATAAAAAATCAGTCATTGATATAGGTGGTGGTTTAAGAGTGTTAAAAAATCAAGGTAATAAATATGAAAAGAAAAATAAATGGATCGTACCATTATTAGAAAAAGTTGATTATAAGATATTGGATCCGGTTGCAGATTTTAATCCAGATATTGTGGGAGATATTCACGATCTTCCTTTTGGTGATGATACGCAAGAAGCCGTAATATGCAATGCTGTTCTAGAGCACGTAGAAGATCCAGCTAAAGCAAGTTCTGAAATGTACAGAGTTCTTAAGCAAGGCGGGTATTTGTTTGTATATGTTCCATTCCTTTATTATTATCATGCTGAGCGTGGATACTATAAAGATTATTGGCGCTTCACAGAGGATTCTTTAAGGTACATGTTTAAAGATTTCTCACATTTTGAGATTCAAGGAGTAAGAGGCGCTTTTGAAACTTGGATTTATATAAGCCCTCTTGGTAGATATAAAGCATTAACAACAATAGCAGGGTTTTTAGATAAGGTTTTTAAAAAAAATAAAAGTAAGCAAGTAAGTGGGCACTATCTTTTCTTAATAAAATGAAATTAATATATATTGCAAATTCCCGCATGCCAACAGAGAAAGCGCATGGTATCCAAATAGCAAAAACATGCGAAGCTTTTGCGAATACTGGTGTTCAAGTAGAGCTTGTTATACCGTGGAGGATGAGCCCCATAAAAAAAGATATATTTGAGTACTATGACGTGAAAAGAAACTTCAAGGCTGTTACACTACCTTCTGTAGATTTTGTTAATTTTAAGCGTATAGGTTTTATTATCAATACTGTAGTTTTTAGTATAGTAAATTTTTGGTATCTAATCTTTAAAAAGGCAGATGTTTTCTACTCTCGTGATGAAATGCCACTGTACTTTATAGGTCTTTTTAGAAAGAGCGCTGTATACGAGGCGCATCTTCCTAGGTTTAATTTCTTCATTAAACATAGTAATAGTAAAATTATTACTATTACAGAAGGTTTAAAACAATTCTATGCTAGTAAAGGGGTTGGTGGCGATAGGATGAGTGTTGCACCAGATGCAGTAGATATAGACAAGTTTAAAGTAGAGCTTAAGAAGTCAGAAGTCAGAGAAAGACTTAATATACTAACTGACAAAAAAGTTGTTATGTATATCGGCAGATTAGATAGATGGAAAGGAGCTGAAACACTACTTAAAGCATCACGAAACTTAAAAGATGTACAAGTGGTTATAATAGGAGAAGGTAAAGAGGGGGTGAGACTAAAGGCAGAATATAAAGACGTTATATTCTGTGGTATGTTGCCGTATCGGGACTTGGCATATAATCAACAGGCTGCAGATGTGCTTGTGGTCCCTAATTCTGGTAAGAGTGAAGTGTCGCGTTTATATACGTCACCACTTAAGGTTTTTGCTCATATGACATCAAAAATCCCTATTGTTGCATCCGACCTGCCTTCTATAAGAGAGGTTTTAAACGAATCAAGTGCGGTGCTTGTTGAGCCAGACGATTCAGAGAAATTAGCAGAAGGTATTAAAAAAGTACTAGATGACTCTGTTTTTGCTAAAAATATTTCAGAAAAAGCATATAAAGATGTACAAGAATATAGTTGGGACAAAAGAGTAGGGAATATACTTAAATTTGTAGAAAATGATTAAAGATTTGCTGACAAAAAAAATAACACGAGATATTTTAGATAAGTTCTTGTTAAAAAATAGTTCAGAAAAACTCACTTTAGATCTGGGTTGTTCTGGCTCACCATACTCCAAATATTTTAAAAATAGAATAGGTTTTGATATAAAGGAAGGGGTAGGTGTTGATGTTGTAGGTGATGCTCACAACTTACCTTTTGAAGACAGTAAGTTTGATATTGTGCTGTGTACCGAAGTGTTAGAACATTTACATACACCACAGTTGGCTATCTCTGAAATGAAGAGGGTGTTAAAGAGTGGCGGTAAGCTTATCCTTACAACACGCTTTATTTTTCCGATCCATGACGCACCGCATGATTATTATAGATATACAAAATACGGCTTAAAACATCTATTTAAAGACTGGGAAGTACTGTCTTTGGAGGAAGAGGTGAATACAATAAATACATTATCTGTTTTACTTCAAAGGATTGGTTATCAAACTCAATTGAAGATGAATAGCTTATCAAAAGTATTTATCTTTCTGCTTTCTAAAATAGTTACATTGTTTTCTTTTTTAATAAAGAAAGAATATGAAGACATAGAAAGGTCAGTAGAAGAGAGCTATATTATGACATCTGGGTATTACATAGTTTGTAAGAAAAAATAATATGAGAGTACTCATAATCACGCATACATTAGAAAAAAAATCTGGATGGGGGAGATATTCCACTGACGTTATTAGTGCGCTTATAGAAAATGATGTAGAAATCGTAGTTATATGTAATAAAGTTAATAAAGACTTTCCAAATATAAAGCAGTTTGCAATATTACCAGAGCCTTTTTTGTTTAGGAGGAATTATCTGGGGGTAATTTTCTATTTTATAAAGTTTTTAAAAATAAGAAAAAAAATAGGAAGTGTTAATATTGTCCATTGTTTTGTGGAGCCGTATGCATTTTTCACATTTTTTGTATCGTGGATTCTTAGAGCACGATATGTAATAACTATACATGGGTCATTTGGCGTAAAAAGTTTCTACAATAGTTTATATAAATTAATACAAATATTTTCCTATGAAAATGCATATAAGATTATTTGTATAAGTAATTATACTAAAAATAGAGTCACACAGTATGTCAAACTTAACAACATAGAGATTATACCAAATGGTATAGATATAAAACAATTTAATTCTTTAGAAGAACTTACGCAAACAAAAGAAGACACCATTCTAGGAGTAGGGGGGCTTAAGGAGAGAAAAGGATTTGATATTGTAATAAAAGCTGTAAACCTAGTTAAAAAAGATATACCAGGAATAAAATATTACATAGTGGGTACTCAAGAAGATAAAAAATATTTTTCATATTTAAGTGGTCTTATAAAAAAAAATGGATTGGAAGACAATATTTCTTTTCTTAAAGAGATAAGTGATAGTAAACTTAAGGAATTATACAGAAGGTCAAAAATATTAGTATTAACACCTGTTAGTAGTAAATATAATTTTGAAGGGTTTGGTTTAACATATTTAGAAGCAAATGCCAGCGGATTACCTGTTATAGGGTCGTATGATAATGGAGGAGAAGATGCTATAAAGTATGGATATAATGGATTTCTTACTAAGCCACGAGATGAAAGAGACATAGCAGAGAAAATAGTAACTTTATTAAAAAATGATGGTTTATATAGTAATATGGTAAAAAATTCAGAAAAATGGGCGAAAAGCTTTTTATGGAAAGATATTGTAAAAAAATATATAAATATGTATGAAAAATCTAATTCTACAAGATGATTTTCCACCAGAAAGTTTTGGCGGAGCAGGAAACACCGTATTTAGTCTTGCAAAAGAACTTAAGAAAAAAGGTGAGGATGTTCGTATTATTACATCTACCCAAAACAGAGAAGATGAAGGAGAGGTAGAATATGAGGGGTTAAAAATTCACCGTATATATTCTAACTACCATGTTAGATGGAGAGCGTATTTGAGCTTATACAATCCGTCTGTGGTACGAAAAGTTAAGCAAATAATGTTAGATTTTAAACCAGATATTGTTCATGCAAATAACATTCATTCTCATATTTCATACAAAACCCTCAAAGTGTCAAAACAGTCTGGCGCAAAAGTGATCCTTACAGCACATGACGTAATGCTGTTTCATTACGGTAAGTTTACAGAGTACATTGATCCAAAAAAAATAAGTTGCGATTCTAATTATAAGATCAGTCCATGGACACAATTTAAGGTGCATAAAAGGCGCTATAATCCGTTTCGTAATATTATCATTCGGTATTATTTAAAATATTGTGATGGTGTCTATGCAGTAAGTAATGAATTAAAGAAAGTCCTTGAGCAAAACAATATTAAAAATGTTGAAGTTGTTTATAATGGCATTGATACTAAAGTATGGACACCTCAAATTGCGGTAAAAGGTCTTTCCTCGGGGAACGAAGTGTACGGAGGTGAGTCCTTGAGGAGTAATTTGAATCTAACAGACAGAAAAGTTGTCTTACAGGTTGGCAGATTGAGTTGGACAAAGGGAAGTATGCAGATTATCGAGATAATGAATTTGGTCAAAAAAAGTGTATCAAATTCAGTTTTGGTTATAGCTTCAAACAAAGATATTTATGGAAAAGAAATAGAGAGAGTCGCAAAAAAGTCTGGTGTAGAAATAGTCTTTACAGGGTGGCTTGATAGTGCAGATCTGCGTAATGTGTACAGCATGTCTGATGTGGTGGTGTTTCCGTCAGTGTGTTTTGATACTTTTGGTATGGTTAATATTGAAGCTATGGCTATGAAAAAGCCAGTTGTTGCAACATGCTTTGGGGGTTCAAAAGAGGTTGTTGAAGAGGGTATAACAGGGTATATTAGGAATCCATACGATACAGAAAGCTTTGCAGAAGCCGTAAGTGATTTACTCGAGTCTCCTAGAAAAGCAGAAGAGTTTGGTGAAAGAGGGAGAAAGAGAGTTGAAGAAAACTTTACACTTAAGAAACAGGTTAATGTGTACATAGATATTTATAAAAGATAATATGCTTTATATTTTTACAAAATCAACAAGAAACGCAGGTGGTTCACGCCACAGAGCTTTTCTTGTTGCTGATTTTTTGAAGAAAGAGGGTTATGAATCAAAGCTTATAGTACCTGCAGTCTATAATAAAGATGTCAGTAGATTCAAAGCTCGTTTAATATATTTAAAAACAATTTTTTCACTTAGAAAAAAAGACGTGGTGTTTCTACAAAATCCTATTTTTAGTACATATTTTATTATCGCTATTATAATAGTGAAGATAGTTTTTCGTCCTACGATTATTTTTGATTTTGATGATGCTACTTGGGTCCAGAACTCTATTGCGCCAAAAGTATTAGCGATGTTTTCTGATAAGTTTATTGTGGCGAGCCATCACCTTGCAAAGTGGTCTTGGATTCGTAGTAAACCAGTCATGGTAATGTCGAATTTGGTTGATTATTCTCTTGCAGAGAAATATAAAGTCGTAAAAGATAGCGACAAGGTTGTGATAGGTTGGATTGGTGGTGCTGAAAAAAGTATTAAGAACTTGGAACTATTAGTACCCGTCCTACAAAAACTAGCAGATAAAAAATTACCAATAATATTTAAAATAGTTGGAGCAGGACACTCTGGTAAGGTTCAAGATATGTTTGATGCTACGGGTGTTGAAACAGAGTATGTTGAAACACTTGATTGGGGTAAAGAAGGTGAGATACAAAAGGTAAACAATTCCTTCGATATAGGAGTTTGTCCGCTTTTAGATAATGATTCAAACAAAGCAAGGTGTAGTTTAAAAGTGCTTGATTATATGGCGTCAGGAGTACCTGTGGTTATATCACCAGTCGGGGAGAATAAGTATTTTATAGAAGGGGAAGTGGGAGGTTTTTTACCTAAAAATGAAGACGAATGGGTAGAGGATCTAGAGAGGTTAATACTAGACAATGAGCTTAGAGAGAGGAAGGGTAGAGAAGCAAAAGAAAGACTTATTAAAAACTATAGTTATCAAGGTAATATGGGAAAATATATTGATTATTTAGGACTTAATTCTAAGTAAATTCTTTATTTTTGTTTTAATTCCGTGTTTACGCATTATTTTATATAAGTTTTTTACATATATAGCTTCTGTCTCTGTACACGTATCAGAACTAATATATTTTTGGACTAGGTGTTTATACCAACTCAAAGCATTAAAAAGCTCAAAGATTGAAAGCGGTTTATTATTAACGAAATTCACAAGATTTATCAGTTTCTTTCTGGGTATATTTATAAAACGTGCAACACTGCGAGCATTTACATCTAGAGCTCGTTGTTCTTGTATAGGTTGTGTGTGAGACATTTGTGTTACTGATTCTGGTTGTATTCTGTGTTGCGTAAGTATTGTTGGAATATTTACACATTTTTTACCGCGCAATAAAAGTCTGTCCCACAGATCATAATCTTCCACATACAGATAGTTATTATCAAGACCACCAATTTCTACAACAACACTTTTTATTAATGTAACAGCTGACATAACAAATTGTATTTGAAGAAGAATGGGAAACTTAATTTCCTCGTGTGTAAGTGGTTTTTTCTTTTTGCCGATTATCTCTCCGCTTTCATCTATTAGTTCAACATAGCTACCAACAAAATCTATATCCTTGTTAGATTCTAAGAATTCAACTTGTGTAGTAAGTCGGTCGGGGAGAGCGACATCGTCTGAGTCTAGGATCGCAAGGTATTTACCAAGCGATTTTTCAATAGCGACATTTCTTGCTATCACAGAACCGGAATTCTTATCTAGTCGCATTGATTTAATACGATTATCCTTCTTTTTATATGAATCTATAATCTCTGCAGTTCTGTCATTTGAAACATCGTCGGCAATAATAAGTTCCCAATTAGAATATGTTTGAGATAAAATACTCTCTATTGCTTCAGCGATATATTTATCCGCATTATATGCAGCCATTATTACTGACACAAGAGGTTTATTGTTTTTTATATTTGTATCCATGTTGGTGGTACGATGTCATCGTTCGAAAGTTTTGGATCTTTAAACCATGGTGTAGATGGTGTAATAACCACTTTATCTTTACGAGGGTCGAGCCATGCACCCCACCAGCTAAAAGTACTGTTTGACGTAATATGTCGTCCACACATACTCATAAGGACTAATTCCTCCCAGTCTTTTAGGTTATATCCTGATACAAAAATCATTTTATGTGGTGTTTTTAGGTTCTCTTTTACCCACCCTATGTCGTCAGAAAATACAAAGATCTCTGGGTCATTAAGTCCTTCTACAGCTTTTGAGATCGCACTGTGATAGTAATCCAAGCTACATGAGCCAAGCACTGCAGCAACTTTTTTATCTGTAACATAATTACCGCGACGAATATGAAGAGATATGCTCGATTCGCTCATTTTATCACCAATTTCCTTTGCAACAGGGCTTATAGTTTCGCGAGTGGTGAACTCTTTTCGCACAATGTCTTCAATACCATCAAGATATTTTTCACTTTGCCAATTACCATCAAGGTATACAGATTTTTTTATATTAAGTATTTCGGGGTTGAAATTAAATTTTTCCTCTTTAATATAAACAGGGTCGTCAACCGTAGGTTTTTTATTGAAAAATGAGACAAAACTTTTTTTCTTTACACTTTTTTTAAATTTTTCTATTTCTTCTGCTGTCGCAATATTTTCTTTAATATTTAAACTTTTTAGACTATAGTTATGCCACTCATAATCTGCAAAATCAGAAATATCTAATTTAAGTTCCATATTGTTTCTTTCAGCAAGATTTTTACCAAGTGCATACTGAAACATTTGGTTACCAAGTCCACCAATTATTTTTGTTATAATCATATTTTATTTTAAACAATTAATTATTGTATTTACATCATTTTTTGTAAGTTCAGGATAATTACCACAATAAAAACCATTTTCGTGTAGAAAATCTGCATTTGGTAAATCAAATGTTTCCTCCACATATTTTTTATAGAATGGTTGCTTTTGTATATTGCCAGCAATCATTGGCCGTACTTCAATACCTGCGTCTGAAAATCTTTTCACATATTTTTCTCTTAGTTTAGGAGTTTTACATATTATAGGTGTTGCAAATGGAGATAGTGAACGTATATGCCCATGTTCTAATGGTATTATATCGACATTGTTTTTCATAGCTTTTTCTATTTGCAGGAAGTTTTTTAGACGTTTGTTAATGTTTTTGTCTAGGAATTTAAGTTGAGTTAACCCAAGAAACCCTGTTATTTCAGTAGGACGAACATTGAAAGCTAGGTCATAAAATATATATTTGGACTCAAACTCTGATCCGATATTGTATTTTTTACGCCATTTCTTTTGTTGTTTAAGCGACAGGTCTCTGTCCCAACCATTTGCTCTCACTATACGAAGCATTTCCGCAAGATCGTTGTCATTAGTACACACCATACCTCCCTCTATTGTAGACATATGGTGTGCTACAAAAAAAGAAAAACTTGATCCTATCCCAAAATTTCCGGTTTTATTTGTTTTAAGCTTGGTTCCGAGAGCTTCACAGTTATCTTCAATAAGAATAATCTTGTTTGTTTTACAAATCCTTTTTATTTTTTCCAGATCACCTGAAAACCCCAATGCATTAGTTATAAAAAGAGCTTCAAGTTTCTTTTTTTTGAGGCTGTCTGTCAAGTTATTAGACATGACATTAAGTGTTTCTACATTGCAGTCAATAACAACTGGTTTCATTCCAAGCTGGATTATTGGCATTACGTTCGTTGCCCATGTAAGGGCAGAGAAGCCGACCGAGTCACCGTCTTTTAGTTTGCCAAGATTTTTGAGCGCTTGTAACATTGCCAAATTTGCACTACCACCACTATTAAAAAGCACAGCCTCTTTACGGTCTTGTTTTTTAGCAAAAGCTTTCTCAAATTTTGTACAGGTATTACCCATACTTAGTTTATCTGTTTTTAATATAAAATCAGCTAGGGCTTTTTTTGTTGCACGTTCATTTAAGAACGCGTTTTTCATCAGGGGTATCATTTTTAGTTTATTTATAAATTCTTCTTGTACCACTTATATGTTAATTCTACCCCTTTGTCAAGAGAAGTTTTATGTTTCCATCCTAATTTACTGAGTTTTGATACATCGAGCAGCTTTCTTGGTGCACCGTCTGGTTTTGTAGTATCCCACACGATATCTCCTTCGTAGCCGGCTACTCTTTTTATAAGTTCAGCAAGATTTTTTATTGTAATATCTTCACCTGTTCCAATGTTTAATATTTCCAAATCATCGTAATTCTCCATGACAAACATGCAAGCATCCGCAAGATCATCCACATAAAGAAACTCACGATATGCAGAACCGGTTCCCCACATTGTTACAGAAGGATCTTTAGAATTTTTTGCATTATCAAACTTCTTTATAAAAGCTGGTATGACGTGGGAGCTTTCCAAGTCAAAGTTATCACCAACTCCGTATATGTTCGTAGGCATAACGCTAATAAAATTTAATCCATATTGTTTTTTGTATGCTTGGCATAGTTCAATACCAGCAATCTTTGCTATAGAATATGCTTTGTTTGTTTCCTCTGGTTTACCTGTTAGAAAGCACTCTTCCTTCATTGGCTGTTCTGCTCGTCCTGGATACACGCAAGAGCTTCCTAAAAACAAAAGCTTCTTTACATTTGAAAGTCGAGCACTTTCAATTACATTGAGCTCAATAGAAAGGTTGTCACGAATAAAGTCTGCAGGGTACGTTTTGTTTGCCATAATACCACCTACTTTTGCCGCAGAGAGGAATACAAATTCAGGTTTTTCTTTCATAAAAAACTCTAAGACATCTTTTTGGTTTGTTAGGTCGAGTTCTTTTCGTGTACGTGTGACTATGTTCTCAAAACCTTTTTTTTCTAAAAGTCGTACTATGGAAGAACCAACAAGACCTTTGTGTCCTGCAACATAAACCTTTGATTTTTTATTCATTTTTTCCATATATTCTTATTCTACCAGATTATTTATTTTAAGCTGTTCTATAAAATCTTTTACTCTATGAAATGTCGTATGACTTTCAAACACTTCACTCTGGGCTATTAAAGCACGCTCTATACCAATATCTGGATTATTTATAATCATTTCAAAATATTTTCTATATTCTTTTGGATTTTTAGCTACGAACAGTGCTTTTTCTGAAAATAGTTTTGGTAGTATCTTTGCGTCGTCTATGATTTGTGGGACACCACATGCAGCAAGTTGGTATGTGCGTTCATTTACTTCACACGCGGTATTTATTTGTTCTTCTAGATGTATATTTAATCCTATTTTACTTCGTGCGTAGACATATCTATCTCTGTCACGATTAAAATTAAAGTCTTTGATTTGTTTCCAACCAGGTCCATCAATTAGTCCAGAATACTTTGAAACAATTGGAAGCATGTACTTAATATATCGCTTTGCTTTTGATTTGTTTGTAGATGCAATAAATGCATAGTTTGTATCTTTTTCTGTATCTGGAATAGTGTAGTAGTGAAGTATATTTGCACCAAAAGGTATAGATAAGGCCTTATAGCCAGCTTCAAAGAATGGTTTATATTCTTTTTGGGTATTTGTATAATCAATATCGCGGTAGTTGTAGTAAAAGCTAATTTTATGTTCTTTCGCCCAAATCAAGCGCTCTTTAAGCGGGGGATTGTTGTTTTCAGGAGATGCTGTTAGTCCTATACTTAGTTTATTGTTTTCTCTATATTTTGCTATAGCATCCCAATCAATCCTCTCAAGGTATGCTCTATAGTCGCTGGTTATAAATACATTTGGTTTAAATTCATCAAGAGCTTGTTTGGTGGAATCGTCCCAGCCGAGTATCCTCGTTGGTATCCCTATAAACTTAAAACTCTCTGCGAAATTTGTAAAAAGTGAAAAACCTGCAGGTGATGAGTTTGACTCTGGAACATGAATAAGTATCCTTACATTACTTTTTCCAAGTAAGATATCTTTAAACTCTTTTTCTATTTTTTGTTTTAATTCATAGCCTTGTCTTACAAGTGGGTCATCGCTATTTAAATATAATTCTTCTTTTTCAAGAATGTCTTTCTTTTTAAGATTGTCTTCTGCTGTCCGTAATACTTCTTTGCGATTCAGCCACGTATTCTTATTGATTTTGCTTTCAAATGCAAACATAAACCAAAACGGATCTGGTTTACCTATAATTTTTTTTATAAAGTGTTTTATAAATCTTATGTTGTATTCAACGTTCATATTTTTTACTCCTTATTTATTCTATGAAAATACGAATCTTTGTTTTTTAACATTTCAGAAGGTTTTCCGATTTCAACAATTCTATTTTTATCTATCACAGCAAGACTGTCAGCATTCTTAACTGTTGATGGACGATGAGCTATTATTATGACAGTTAATTTCCCACGTAGATTCTCTATAGTTTCTAATATGAGCGCTTGAGACTCATTATCAAGTGCACTTGTTGCTTCATCTAACACAAGTATCTTTGGATTACGTGCCAAGATCCTTGCAAGGACAATACGTTGACGTTGTCCTCCTGAGAGCCTTGTTCCACGTTCTCCCACCATTGTATCAAGCCCTTCATCTAGTGATTTAATAAAGTCGTGAATATTTGCCATTTCCATAGCACGATTCACATCTTCGTCGCTTATATCTTCAGAGTAAAAGGTTATGTTATTACGAACAGTGTCGTTTAGAAGAAAGATATCTTGTGATACATATCCTATGTTTTCCCGCCATTCTTTTGTATTGATCTCGCGTATATCAGTCTTATCAAGAAGGATTTTTCCAGATTCTGGTTCTATAAGTCTTAGTAGTAGATCTACAATAGTTGTTTTTCCAGACCCAGATGGCCCAACAATACCAGTTATCTCACCTTTTTTTACAGTAAGGTTTATGTTTTGGAGAGCAGGGTCTTTTTTGTGATAAGAGAAAGACACATCTTCAAATGTTATAGCGTCACTGAGTTTAAAAGGAGTTGTTCCAGTATTTTTTTCTTTATTTATTTTTGTTTCTTCTTCATACTCCATAACAGTTTTTAAAAATGGGTAGTGTTCATTTAGTGTATGAAGTTGCCCTTGCCCTTGTTGTATATAAGCAAATATTTTATTGATGGAATATATGACCACAGCAAAAGTCGCAAATGCAAATCCCGCAGTAGTGTGAGAAAATGCAAATAGAATAAGTATCAAAAGTATAGCGATAGGTTGCATTGCAGCGTTCGTAAAGATTGAGAGAGTTGCTATTTGTATTGTCAGCTTCTTCCATTTTTCAAATATATTTTGTGCTTTATCTGCAATCTTGTCTTCAACAGACATTGCTTTAAGTGTTTTTATTCCTGTCATGCTTTCGTTTATAAGGTTTGAACCTTCTTTCATCACTAGACCGCTCTTATGTGCAGTAGCTCTTGAACGATGCACTAGTGGCTTGAATACAAAAAACATGACTCCTCCTGCAGAGAGTGTGGCTATTGTGATAATGACTGAGATATTAAGAGCTATGGTGCTGTATATGATCACATTTACAGCAAGGATCACTATGCCAGTAGTTAGGTTAAGAAGCACTGCTCCGGAGTTAATGTCATAAGAGAGTATTTTCTCAAGATGTCCAATGCGTTGTTTGGAAAGGTACGTCCATGAAGCGTTCAGTGTGTGGTTAAGTAGTCTGACTCTTGTCTCTTTTACATATGAATTCATGATGTTCTCGGTAATATATCTAGAGAAAAAAGTCGCAAATGCTTTAAATATAAAAATTATTGCGATAAATATCAAAACATAATTTAATGCAAAAGGTATGTGGAATACGTCAAATACACCACTGATTGTTTTAGTGATTATGTTTGTTGAAGCACCACCGTCTTCAGCAAGAAAAGAGAAAAGAGGAATGATAGCTGTTATCCCGATACCTTCTAGTATACCACTTAGAAAACCAAGCCCTAAAAGGACTATTATTTTTTTTCTATATCCGGCAAAAGCTTTGTTTGTAAGACGAAATATCGCAATGAAGCGATTCTCGGCGAAAAATCCACCTTTATTTTTTTGTTTTGTTATAGTAGTTTCCACGTTTTTATATACTGTGTATTATAGTTGAAATTCAAGAAAATACCCAGCTTTATACTACCTGATATAACTACTTGTATGTAAATATGTTTCTTGACAAGCCAGTATTAATATGTTAATTTCCCTTCAGTTAGTCCGTCACAAAAGTGGCTTTTACATACAGTCGAAACATTTATTTTGAAAAAAAGAGGAGGATTAATTAATGGAAAATGGTGTTATTTTAGTAACGACAGTTTCTGGAAAAAGTCTCGATGAATTAAGAATAAAGCTTGCGTTGAAGATGATAGGTGAAGTGGTAAAGCATGGTTATAGGATTGTCGTAGTTGATGGTTCGCCGATTGATAGTGATATAGATGATGCATTAAAAAGTGCTGGCTGTGGTCTGATTCACTATGAACGTGAAATTAAAAAAGGTATGGGAGCTTCACGACGACAGTGTATTAGGAAAGCTCTTGAGTTAGGTGCGAAGATCGTGATATGGCTTGAACCGGAGAAATACACAGTAGTACAGTATCTCGCTAAGTGCGTTGAAGTAATGCTGGAAGATGGTTATGATATCGTTGTACCATTTAGAGAGACTCTGGACTCATATCCAGATTATCAACACTCGTCCGAATTGCGTGCCAGTAGGGAGATAGGAAGTATCATTGGAAGACATGATCTAGATACAATGTTTGGTCCGAGGGTTATGAGTAGAAAAGCGGCAGAATTATTTTTAAATTATGTCGGCGAAGAAGGTTACGATAACTGGGAAATACTCTTTATCCCAATTCTCTGGGCGATCAGAGACGGTATGAGTATCGGTTCCTGCGTTACCACTTATGTTCATCCGCCAGAACAGACTAAAGCTGAACAAGGGGATGAGTGGAATAGCAAGAGAGACAAGCAGCGCAGAAACATTGTAAAAACACTAAAAGCGGAAGCAAACAAGTGCGGAGCCCTTGCATGAGTTCTTTTAAGTTTTTAAATCAAAGTGGTATATAGAATAGGTCGCGAATTTCCAGTTGTATTTGGAAATTCGCGATTTTTTGTAGAAATATTTTTATTATTTTATATTATGCACTTTCAAATCATCTTCAACCATGATTTTTACCAAGTCATCAAACTTTGTTTTTGGTTCCCATTTAAGTTTTTCTTTTGCTTTAGATATATCTGCAATAAGTGCATCAACTTCTGTTGGTCTGTAATAGCGTGAATCAATCTCTACATAATCTTCCCAATTAGAGATACCTACATGTTTAAAGGCTGTCTCAACAAACTCTTTTACAGAGTGCGCTTCACCCGTCCCTATAACATAGTCATCAGGTTCTTCTTGTTGAAGCATAAGCCATGCAGCCTCCATGTATTCAGGAGCATAACCCCAGTCACGACGAGCATCTAGGTTTCCAAGATATATTTTCTTATCAAGACCTGCTTTTATGCGAGCTACACTTCGGGTTATTTTTTTTGTTACGAAGGTTTCACCGCGTCTTTCGCTTTCGTGGTTAAAAAGTATCCCATTCACTGCAAATATACCGTAAGCTTCTCTGTAGTTTACTGTTGTATGATATGCGAAAACTTTTGCGCAACCGTACGGACTTCTTGGATGAAATACAGTGCTTTCATTTTGTGGAGGTTTGGATGAGCCAAACATCTCACTTGATGACGCCTGATAAAACTTAATTTTTTTATCAGTCTGTTCTTGAAAATCTTTTATAGCTTCTAATATGCGGATTGTCCCAAGGCCTGTTATGTCAGATGTGTACTCTGGAGCGTCAAAAGATATCCTCACATGTGATTGTGCGCCAAGGTTATATATTTCATCTGGTTTAATATCAAAAATCAACTTTCTTATATTTCCTGCATCTGAAAGATCACCATAGTGGAGAATAAACCGTGCATTTTCGATGTGCGGATCTTGGAATAAATGATCAATCCTTTTTGTATTAAAAGTACTTGCACGACGAATAATCCCATGCACTTCGTAACCTTTTCCTAATAGGATTTCAGATAAATATGATCCATCTTGTCCTGTAATTCCTGTAATTAGTGCTTTTTTCATATGATGCTTAATATAACCACAAGTATATCAGGTTAGTTTCTAATACCAAACGTAAATTTGTGAGACTTATATATAGTGCTATAATATTCAGAATGAATAAAATACTAAAATATGCGTTACTTATAGGCATATTCCTAATACCTTTTATACCGTTTGTAATTTCTGACACTATGTTTTTTCCGTTTATTACGGGGAAGAATTTTGCTTTTAGGATTTTAGTAGAACTTCTATTAGGCGGATGGGCAATACTTGCTGTATTTGATAAAGCATATCGACCTAAATTCTCTTGGCTTTTAATATCTATATTGTCTTTTGTTAGCATTATCGCTATTGCAGACATATTCGGCGCAAACCCATTTAAGAGTATTTGGTCAAACTTCGAAAGAATGGAAGGACTGCTTACATTAGTACATCTTCTCGGATACTTTGTTGTTGCAGGTTTGATGTTGAACACTGAGAAGCTTTGGAATTGGTTCTGGAATACAACAGTTGCAGTGAGTGCGATCATTGGTATCTATGGTTTGTTGCAACTTGCAGGGAAGATCACAATCAACCAAGGTGGAGTGAGGCTTGATGCTACACTCGGCAATGCGTCTTATTTAGCTATTTACATGTTATTTCATGTGTTCATAACAGCGTTTCTATTGGTAAGATGCCTGCCCGCCAAACATACTGATGGGTATGTGGCGGGGCGTGGTGCATCATGGGTAAGATATCTTTACAGTGCTGTAATAATCTTACAGCTTGTGATTCTTTACTTTACAGCAACAAGAGGCGCACTCATTGGAATAGTTGGTGGAATATTTTTAACCACATTACTTATCGCACTTCTTGAGAAGAAAAGAAAAAGACTTCGAAAGTTGTCGATCGGTATTTTAGCAATCGTTGTGGTCTTTACTGGAATATTTTTCTTAGTAAAAGATGCAGAATTTGCAAATAAAAGTGGAACACTTGGTCGTCTTTCGTCTATCTCATTAGAGGAAGGAGCGACTCGCTTTACTATTTGGGGTATGGCTCTACAGGGTGTGAAAGAACGTCCATTACTCGGGTGGGGGCAAGAAAACTTTAACTTTGTATTTAATAAATATTACGAACCATCTCTTTATGCACAAGAACAGTGGTTTGATAGGGTGCACAACATCTTTTTCGACTGGCTTATAGCGGGAGGTATTTTAGGTTTTCTTGCGTATATTTCTATACCAATATTCATGCTTTATTATTTATGGCGTCGGCTTGAAATAGATCTTTCCGTTACAGAAAAAAGCATATTCACCGGTTTGCTTGCGGGTTATTTCTTCCACAATATGTTTGTTTTTGACAATATTATAAGCTACATCTTATTCTTCTCTGTTGCTGCGTATATATACACACATTCGACTGTGATACGAAAGAAAGGTATAGCAATGGGTGATGAAGAATTGGGAAGCAGGAGTGGAGATGGCATGAAGAGAGTTGCTGTGTCGTTTATTATTGTAGCAGTAATCTTCTCTCTATACTTCTTTAATATAAAAGGTATGGCAACTGCGAAAGATATTATTAGGAGTATCTCACCACAAACAGGAGGTGTGGATGTAAATATAGCAAGTTTTGAAAAAGCGGCATCATATGATGTTGTTGGTAAGCAAGAGATAGCAGAACAGATGGTAACCACAGCGCTTAATGTAAGAGGTCAAAATGCAGACATAGAAATACAAACAAAGTTTTTTGAACTAGCAAATAAAGAGATGTCAGCTCTTATTGAAGAAGTGCCAAATGACGCACGATTACGTATCTTCTACGGAGCATTCTTAACTCAGTTTAATTTATATGACGAAGCTCTACCTCATCTTAAAAAAGCGGTTGAGCTTTCCCCAAATAAACAAACTATCAGGTTTGAGCTCGGTACAGCATATCTGAACTTAGGGGAGCTTGATAAAGCACTTGAGATTTTCAAAGATGCTTATGAGCTTGATACTAATTTTAAAAATGCAGAGATAATATATAGGGTGGGTGCTATATACGCTAATAAAGAAGCGCAAGTAGATGCTGTGCTCGGACCTATTTCAGACGAGGACAGAACAGAAGGTAGGATTATAAATGCATATACACGTGCGGGAAGAGTAGGTGATGTCGTTAAGTCCTGGGAGCTTTCTGTAGAAAAGAACCCTGAAAACCCACAGTTTCATATATCATTAGCTGCAGCATATCTGCAAGTAGGTAGAAGAAGTGAGGCTGTAGATGAGATACAAAAAGCAATAGACTTAGATCCAAACTTTAAAGAACAGGGAGAATTTTTCATAAAAGAGATAAAAGCAGGAAGAAATCCATAGAGGTAGAAGGTAAAAGAAAATACCGCCGTGAGGCGGTGTTTTCTTAGACTTTCGTTAGAGCCACTCTAAAGTGGCACTCACATAGGTAGTATAGCAAATATTAGAAAATAGTCAAGTTTTTTATATGTGCTAAAATATAAGCATGTATAAACAGTCCTGTCTCGTAACAATATAGGACACATAAATAATGTGTTTCAAGGTTAGTGTAAATAAATACTTACATGATTTTAAATAACAAATCTCAATATAAAGAAAAAGTGTCCGTAACTTCGTACGGGGTAAAAATCTCAATCCTCATTGCAATACTTTTTTTAATATTTTCTCCACAAGCAACTAGCGCTGATATTACTACAGGATTAGTTGGTCATTGGAAAATGGACGACAATACAGCAAGTGCGGTTGTTACTGATGACGGTAGTGGTGGTAATAATGCCACAATGAAAGGAACTAATCCTAATACATCAGACCGTACAGTGGCTGGTAATATAAGTACAGCATTGGATTTCAACGGTAGTGATAATTACGGAGATTTAGGAGATATAACTGATTTTGAACTCACGGTACCCTTCTCTATGGCAGCATGGGTCAACATAGACGAATTACCTGCAGTTGCGCCTACAATACTTTCAAAATATGCTTCTGCTGGCGCTTATAGAGAATGGTTTTGGGTTATTCATTCTGCTGATAACAAGCAAAGATTTTTTAAATCATCTACTGGTAGTGGAGGATACGAAACATTAATAGCAAATACAGCTTTTGTCTCAGATGATGTAGGTAGCTGGATTCACCTAGCACTTACAGTTGACTCAGATGGGAATTGGGAATTTTATCATAACGGAACTAGTGATGGTACAGGAACCTTTACATCTACAACTATTTTTGCCGGTCCAGCAAAAGCTCATATAGGTGCGGTAGATTCTTCATCTTCCTCTCCGGATCTATTTTTTAATGGCGCATTAGATGATGTGCGTCTTTATACAAGAGAATTAAGTACAGACGACATCACCGAACTCTACACCTACACAGGAGTAGCAGAAACCACCACCCCCACCGACACCTCCTCCCCCCACCACACAGCAGGAGTACCACCAACAGTAACAGAAGTAAAAACAACCTCCATAACAGACACCACAGCCACAGTAACATGGACAACAGACAAAGAAGCACACGGAGAGGTATACTACGGTACAGACCTAAGTCCAACAGACGTAAAAGCAGACTGGACACCAATGAAAGACCACAGTATTGAACTTAGTAATCTACAACCTCAAACAACATACCACTATTCAGTAAGATCAAAAGACATAGCAAATAACTCTGCTTTAACATACTCAGATAGGTTCTCTTTCACTACACTAGGTACACCAGATATAGAGCCACCAAGTACACCTAAATACTTAAGATCACGCTCTATATCACCATCTATCATTGACCTATCATGGAGTGAGTCAGTAGATAACAATAACGGTGTAATATACTCTATATTAAGAAATGACATACTAATAGCTACAATAGTAAATAACTCCTTCAGAGATGATAGTCTACAACCAAATACAGAGTACAAATACACTATTACAGCTATAGATGCTTCAGACAATGAATCATCACAAGTTACCGTTACAGAGAAGACAAGACGTAATGGATCAAAGACATACTCCAGTACATCCTTTGACGATACACCTCCTGAGACACCTAGGAATCTGCGGGCGGTTGTTGTGAGTGATAGTAGGGTTGATTTGAAGTGGAGTAAGTCTGAAGATGATGTGAAGGTGTGGGGGTATAATGTGTTTCGGGGCGGGGTTCTTGTAGATAATGTAATAAAAAGTAAATATAAAGATCGTGATCTTTCTCCTAACACCACATACACATACTCCGTATCTGCTTTTGATGTTTCAGACAATGAATCTAACAAATCTTTCAAGGCAGAAGCCACCACACTCTTAAAAGAAGAGTCAAACTACTGTTCTGCTCTTCAAAAAAGAAGTAGTATTAAAAATGATTCATTATCATACGGAGGAATATTGTTGAGTAAAATACGAAATATAACTGTTACAGCATTATCGTTGTGTTGGAATAAATAGGTGACACACTATAATAAATGTATTACTATAGTACTGATTGTTTCAAGCTACGACCGGCGTCGGCACTCACATAGACTTTTATTGGAGCTCGCTCTCGCCGGTCATAGCTTGACGGAATTATTATGGAAATAGAACAAAATATCTCTTTAAAAGAATTAACAACATTTATGGTCGGCGGTAATGCCGACTATTTTTGTAGGGTTTCTTCTGCGGATGAACTTAAAGAAGCTGTAACTTTTGCTAAAGAAAAAAAGCTAGACATTTTTATTTTGGGTAGCGGTTCTAATATTTTAGTATCTGATGATGGATTTAATGGATTAGTAATAAAAATTGAACTAAAAGGAATTGTCTTTGAGGATAATAAAATAAGTGCAGGTGCAGGGGAGAGTTGGGACGATGTGGTTAAGTTGTCTGTAGAAAAAGATTTGTACGGAATAGAAAACATGTCTTTTATTCCAGGAACGATAAGCGCAGGTGTCGTAGGAAATATCGGTGCATATGGTAGTGAGATAAAAGATATCGTGGAATATGTAGAAGTGTTTGATATGAATAATCTTAAAACTTTTGTTTTGAATAAAGAAGAATGCCAGTTTGATTATAGAAATAGTATTTTTAAAATAAATAAAAATTACGTAGTTACGAAAGTGTGTTTAAATCTTTTAGAAAATGGAGAACTAAATACGTCATATAAAGATGTGCAGAATTATTTTGAAAAAAACAATACTTCATTAACATTAAAAAACATAAGACAAGCCATAGGTGAGATAAGAAATAATAAGTTTCCTGATCTAAATAAGTACGGTACTGCAGGCTCTTTTTTTAAAAACCCTATTATAGATGGTAATAAAATACATCTAGCTAAATTATTAGATGAGTTAGGACTTAAAGGGTATAAAGAAGGTGATGTGGCACTTTATGAAAAACAGCCACTCATTGTTGTAAATTTGGGTGGTGCAAATGCGCAAGAAATAAAAAACTTTACAAACAATGTAGCGCAAAAAGTTTTTGAAAAATTAAATATAAAAATATATCCAGAAATAATTTTTGTAGGAAAATTTACTTAAAAAAAGTTTTTAAAGTTATCCACACTTTTTTTAAAAAAATATTGTTTTAACTTTTTTTGTATTAGATAATATAAGTAAACACACGCAACACATTTATTTTTAGTTTTGTAAAATAAATTTTAAAAATAAAAATATTGGTCGGGAGTTGTTGTTGTTTGATTATTAACTCGAAATATAATTGTAATTGATCAATTAAAATAATATGGCAACAAAAAGAAAAGCTGCAAAGCGAAAGCCAGCTAAAAAGCGAGTAGTAAAAAGAAAAGCAGCTCCAAAGAAAAAAGTAGCAAAGCGAAAGCCAGCTAAAAGGAAAGCAGCACCAAAGAAAAAGAAGGCTGCTCCAAAGCGAAAGCCAGCTAAAAGGAAAGCAGCACCAAAGAAAAAGAAGGCTGCTCCAAAGCGAAAAGCTGCAAAGCGAAAGCCAGCTAAAAAGAAAGCTGCAAAAAGGAAGCCAGCTCGACGACGACGATAATTTTGTCATTCGGATAAAACAAAGCCCCGTATATACGGGGCTTTGTTTTTGTGTTAAAATGGGGGAATTATTACGTTTTATTATGTTTAAACTCAAGAAATTATTTGGAGATGAGAATAAGAAGGCGCTTAAAGCGTTAGGTCTTGTTGTTGAGAAGGTTAATTCTTTTGAAGATAGTATTTCTGTATTATCTGACGATGCTTTAAAAGGTAAAACTATAGAATTTAAAGAAAGGCTCTCAAAAGGGGAATCCCTTGATGATCTATTGCCCGAGGCTTATGCGGTGGTACGTGAAGCTGCAAAGCGTAATTTAGATCAACGACATTTCGATGTACAGCTTATGGGAGGTGTAGTCCTTCATCAAGGCAATATCGCTGAGATGAGGACAGGAGAAGGTAAGACATTAGTAGCCACACTCCCTGTATATTTAAATGCTCTCTCTGGAAAAGGTGTGCATGTTATTACAGTAAATGATTATCTTTCAAGACGTGATGCCGTATGGATGGGGCAAATCTATAACTTCCTAGGTCTTTCCGTGGGTATTATTAACCACGAGTCTTCTTTTATATATGATCCTGAGCATAAAGAGTTAGATGAAGAGCGTGACGAAACCGGTTCTTTTAAGGTGGTTGATGAGTTTATGCGTCCAGTCTCTCGTAAGGAGGCTTATGCTGCTGATATTACATATGGTACAAACAATGAGTTTGGTTTTGATTATTTACGTGACAATATTGAATACGAACCAGCAAACCTTCGTCAAAGAGGACATAATTTTGCAATAGTTGATGAGATAGACTCTATTTTAATAGATGAAGCACGAACACCTCTTATTATCTCAGCTCCAGCTCAAGAGTCAGGTAACTTATATGCACAGTTCAGTAAAATAGCAGGTCAGTTAAATAAAGATGAAGATTTTGAAGTGGATGAAAAAATGCGTGCAGCATCGCTAACTGATGAAGGTGTAGAAAAAGCCGAAAAGATACTGGGGGTTGATAATATTTATACAGAAAAAGGAGTCAAATTTGTGCATCACCTAGAGACTGCAGTTCGCGCCAAAGCTTTGTTTGAAAAAGATAAAGATTACGTTGTTAAAGATGGAGAGGTTATTATTGTGGATGAATTTACAGGTCGTATGCAACCCGGAAGGCGTTGGTCAGAAGGATTGCATCAAGCAATGGAAGCAAAAGAGGGAGTTGAGGTGCAAAGAGAATCTAGAACATTTGCATCTATTACATTTCAAAACTATTTTAGAATGTACAGCAAGCTTTCCGGTATGACAGGAACAGCTATTACTTCAGAAGAGGAATTTTATAGTGTGTACGGACTTCATACTATAGCTATGCCGACAAATATACCTGTTAAAAGGATCGACAATGGAGACCTTATTTTCCAGACAGAAAAAGGTAAGTTTAAAGCTATTGCAAGAACTGTAAAAGAGCTTAATGAAAAAGGTCAGCCTGTGCTTATAGGTACTGCATCGATTGAAAAGAATGAGCTTTTAAGTGCATATTTAACACGCGAAGGTATACCGCATGAAGTTTTAAATGCTAAAAAGCATGAACAAGAAGGTGAGGTGGTAGCTCAAGCAGGTCATAAAGGTAGGGTGACTATTGCTACAAACATGGCAGGGCGTGGTGTGGACATCAAGCTCGGAGGGAACCCTGGGTCACAAGAGAAGTATGAAGAAGTGAAGAAGCTCGGTGGTTTGTTTGTACTTGGTACTGAGCGACATGAAGCTAGACGAATAGATAATCAGCTTCGAGGGCGTTCTGGTAGACAGGGGGATGAAGGAGAGACACAATTTTTTGTTTCTCTTGAAGATTCACTTATGCGCGTATTTGCATCTGACATGATAAAAAAGATGATGGGGCGTTTCGGTATAGCAGAAGATGAGCCAATACAAAATTCTCTTATAACACGTTCCCTTGAATCTGCTCAAACAAAGATAGAAGGATTTAATTTTGATTCAAGAAAACACATACTCGAATATGACGATATTATGAATCAGCAACGTTCTGCGGTTTATGATAGACGAAGAAAGATAATGCTTGGTACCAAAGATGAAATAAGAAAAGAACTCGAAGAATTAATTGTAGAAGATGAAGGTATACAAAAAATAGTAGAAAGTAAAGAAGCACAACTTGGTGAGGAACAGTTTTTAAATACATTTAGAAAGTTAACTCTTCAAGTTATAGATATGCTTTGGGTGGAGCATTTGGAGGTTATGGATTATACACGAGGCTCTGTGAACTTGCGTGCTTATGGTCAGAGAGACCCTCTAATAGAATATAAAAAAGAAGGTCTGAGGCTTTTCAAAGATATGGAAATGTCTATAGATGACAATGTACTTAAACTTTTGCCAAACATTGGTGGAGAAGCTTTTACACAAGAGAGACAGAAAGTGAAAGAAATACATGAAGAAGGAAGTATTCTGGCAAAACAACCACAAAAACCACAAGACCCAATTGCGACAGATAGTTCAACAGACAAGACACATACACCATCAGGCGAAAAGATAGGTCGTAATGATCCTTGCTACTGCGGCTCCGGTAAAAAATTCAAGAAGTGTCATGGGGAATAAATAGATTTAAATATCTAAGAAAATTAAAGTCTTAATAAAAAATAGATAGCTTTAAATAATGACTAATTTACCATATAATACTTATTATGAGTAAATATATACCAACAATAGGGCTTGAGATACATGCAGAGCTGAATACAAAGACTAAGATGTTCTGTAGTTCCAAAAACGACCCAGATGAAGTAAAACCTAATATAAATATATGCCCAGTGTGTATGGCACACCCTGGGACGCTTCCTGTTATCAATAAACAGGCTGTTAAACATGTTTTAACAGTAGGAGTGGCTTTAGGAGGTAAATTAGCTGATTTCACAGAGTTTGACCGCAAAAATTACTTTTATCCAGATATTCCAAAAGGGTATCAAATAAGTCAGTATAAATACCCGCTTGTTTCAGGTGGTAATTTGGCTGGAGTTGAGATAACAAGAGTGCATTTGGAGGAAGATACTGCCAAATCAACTCACGAAGACAGTTACAGCTTAATAGACTTCAATAGAGCTGGAGTACCTCTTATGGAGCTTGTGACAGAGCCTGTAGTGAAAGATGCTAAACAAGCAGGTCAATTTGCCAAAGAGCTACAGCTTTTATTGCGTACACTAGGAGTGGGGGAGGCAAATATGGAGAAGGGTGAGATGCGTGTCGAGGCAAATATCTCGGTTAGGCGAGACGAAAGTGAAAGCTTCGGAACAAAGGTAGAAGTGAAAAACCTCAATTCATTTAAGGTGGTTGAGAAAGCAATAGAGTATGAAATAAAAAGACAAAGCAATTTGCTTGACGAAGGTGGTGAAGTAATACAAGAGACACGAGGTTGGGATGAAGTAAAACAGCAAACTTTCTCACAAAGAATAAAAGAAGGTTCAGCTGACTATAGATATTTTCCAGACCCAGATCTTCCAAAACTTTATATAAATAAAATAGAAGAATTTTCGGAAAATCTTCTAAAGAATAGTTTGCCAGAGTTGCCGTGGGACAGGCGAGAGAGGTATAAAATAAAATTTGATATCAAAGAAGAAGATGCAGATATGTTTGTAAAAGATGAATTCCTTTCAAAACTTTTTGATGCTGTAATAAGTAAGTTCGATGGTGATAAGAAACTTATCAAAACTGCTTCCAACTACATCACATCTGATATAGCAGGACTTGTAAAAGTTGACGACTCTCTGGAAGGGAAACTTCATAAAAATATTTCTGCAGAAAGTTTTGCACAGTTGATGTCGATGATTCATAAAAACGAAATCTCATCAAGAGGAGCAAAAGATATTTTAGCACAGATGTATGAGAGTGGAGGAGCGCCAAGTAAGATTGCAGAAGAGAAAAATCTGTTTCAAAAAAGCGACGAAGGTGAACTTAAAGAAATCGTAGCTAAGATAATCTTAGAGAATGAAAAAGTTGTTAACGAGTTTAAAAACGGAAAGCAGGCTGGGTTACAATTTCTAGTGGGGCAGGGTATGAAAGCTACAAAAGGATCGGCTAATCCAGAAGTGCTTAAAAAACTTTTTGTTGAGGTAATTAGATAATATACTCACATAGCTTTTTCTCAAAAGCACACATAAATTTGTCTCTACAAATTTTGCTCTGCTCGTTTCGTTGAGACGAAACTGCGCAAGGCTTTTGAGTAAAACTATGCTTCGTATTACCGTTAGGGAACTAGCGGTTTTTTGGACTTTTCCACATATGCTAATTACATAGTATTTTGAGGGTAGAGTATAATAATAAGTAATATGGATGAACTAATATTTGCAGGAAATAAGTATATCTCGTCTAAACGAGCGTCAAAGCTTACAGGATACACAACCGACTATATCGGGCAGATGTGCCGTGGTGACAAAATGGATTGTCGTCTTGTTGGTAGAAACTGGTACATCAACGAAGAGGTGGTAAAAGCGCAGAAAAAGAGTTTCAAAAAAGAACAATTAAAAGAAGATAAGCGGGCGATAGAATATAAAAAACTTGATTTAGATCCAATGTACTATAGCGATGACTTTCGTTCTAACGATATAAAAGTAAACAAATCAGCCGCAGTTATAGATGTAGAAGATGATAGTGATGTAGAAATTAAGATCGAAGAGGGTGCACCCGAAGAAGTAAAAAAAGATACGCTCTCAGTATTGCATATGGTAGAGAGCCCAGTGGTTGATTTGAGAGATACAAAGCAAGAAATTGTTAAGAGTCCAGTAAAGCAGATTGTAAAAAGAGAAGTGCTTTTACCGCAAAAGAGCCCTATTAGATTACCTATGTTAAGGATAGTAGCTTCTCTACTGATATTAGTAGGTATATTGTTTACTATGAGTACATTTGCATTGCAACAAACAGTTCATTATACTTCTTCAGACAAAGTTTTAAATACAGAGTATCAGATAGCGAGTGTAGGGAATTTATTCAATTTTTAAAATGTATATAAAATCTCGTTTAGACGAGATAGTTATATAGACATTAGTTTATATAATATATGGCTCACATATTTTAATAATATATTTAAATAATCCTCCAAGTAGTGTCTCACCTATACGCACTGCATCCTTCATAAAGAAAGATCTTTCTAAGAAATATATTTAAAAACTAAGCTTAAAATTGAGCTCTAAGAGTTTTAAAAAACAAATGGTACATAACAGTACTTGTTTTTTATTTTTTATAATAATACTTAATAATTTTCTATAAATTAACTTTTAAAATTACTTAAATCTATAATTTTTAAAAATTATTTATTTTATCTAAATTATTTAATCTAATAAAAACAAAGGTATTTCGTCTGTTCATAGTATGGCTATAAAAATAATAGACGAAATGTCTTTGTTTTAAAAGGGTTTATAGAGATTGTAAGTTTTTGTATTACGCCACATTTCTTATATAAAAGTAAAGAAAAGACTCTTGCATATTTAGTTTCCTGCTTAATAAAAGGGTTTTATTTGTATATATTTGAATGGCTCAATCGGTTGAGCCATTCAAAATAGCTTATTTTAGTTCATTTTTTTGTTTTATTGTCTTTTTCGCTCAAATAGTTTTATTATAGCGGAAAAAGGTCTGTCCTCGAGGAGCTTTGGAACGAAGTGGAAAAGTGGGAAGAGGTCGAACCTTGAGGAGCGAGGATTATTAAATATTAGATTTTATAAAATGAATATTTATTATCTATTTTTATCTAAAATCGTAATTTTATTTTTACGAAAATAAAAGACATTTCGGCAGGACGACCACACGAAAGTTATCCACATTTGAGTATCTTTATATGTCCTTTAAAGCTCTTTTTTGTTGTAAAATATAGGTAATTCGTAATCTCAACAAAAAAGACAAAAACAAATTCTAAAAGACATGGATAAACATCTGACAATTGATAATAAAAAATATTTTTCTTCCAAACATGCTGGAGAAATTTTAGGCTACACAAACGATTATGTGGCTCGACTTGCGCGTCAAGGAAAAGTAGGAGGAAAAAAAGTTGGACGAGGTTGGTATGTGGAAGAAGGATCTTTGCAAGATTTTATAAATACTAATAAAGTACAAAAAACAGATCTTCATAAAAAACTATCTGATAAGAGAGCGAATGATTATAAAAGTTCAGAAAGGAGGAGAAAAATTAATGACGCTGCAGATTCTTTCAAAGTAAATACAGTGAGTATTTTAAATACAGAGTTATTTAAAAGAGGTATTGCTTTTGCAACAGCTATTACTTTAGTGTTTGGTGGATACTTTGTAAGTAATACAGATATTGCAAAAGCAGGATTTGCTAAAGTGTCACAAGTTGTTGTCACAAGCTTAAGTGCTGTTGCCGAATTCGACCCAACTGAATTTGCAATGTTGTCAGTTTCTGGACTTAAGAGTGCTGGAGAGGATGTTGCATTTAATATTCATAAAGGTATGAATAAAACAAAACCTCTTGCACTAAATACTTCAAAGAAAGCCTACTTGCTTGCAAAAGGTGATAATAATACATGGGAAGATTTAAAAGATGGTGTTGCAAGTACTGCGGATAGATCGCTTGCAGGTGTATTGAACATATTTACTCAGTATGATGGTTTGCAAAATATGCGCGCCAACGTACTTGCAAGTATAGTTGGTAATATAAAAACTACACTTAAAGAAGAGGCTGTTTACGTAAATAGAACCGTAAACAAAATACTCTGCGATACACTACCTCTATGTAGTACTAATACAGACGACACCGTATTAGTACAAGTCGAAGAAGAATCTACTCCCAAACCAAAAGATGCACAAACAAGTATCGTAAAAGAAGAAGTTAGAGTAGAGGAAAAAGTTGTTGTTGTAAACGAAGCACCAAAGACAGTCATAAACCAACCAGTCATAGAACGTATAGTTCAAACAAAAGAAATACTTACAGTAGGAGGAGTAACATTAGAATACTTGAATGGCGCTATTGAACAGCTTAAAAACAAAGTTTACTCTGACATGAGTAATCTAACAGCAGCTAATGAGACTAGGATAATAAACAACTATACAAACGTTTCAGCACCATCAAGCAAAATAGACGATCTAGGAGGTGTCACAATACATGACTCCACTATCACAAGTTCATCCTTCTCTGGTACTAGTGGATCATTCTCATCTGGTATCTCAGCTTCTACCGCTAGTATTTCTGGTGATTTGACGGTAGATACAGATACACTCTATGTAGATTCTACAAACAACAGAGTTGGTATAGGTACGTCATCACCATTTACAGCATTCTCAGTTGCAGGAGATAGTTACTTCGCAGGTGATCTAACAATATCAGGAGTAACAACAATAGGTACTCTAGCAATTTCCGGACTCGGCACCGACATGCTTCTTTCAACAGATTCAAGTGGAGCTCTTGTAGCAACAAGCACACCACAGTTTTCATCTTTCATTGCCACATCAACCACAGCAACATCGACCATCGCAGGTGGTCTTGCAATAGAGACATCAGGTTTCGTTTACGACTACTCTACAAACAATGTTGGTATCGGTACATCATCACCATCACAAAAGCTAAGTGTATTAGGTAGCGCATACATAACAGGAGGTCTCGGAATAGGAGTAGCAACAACTGCAGCAGGTGTCATAGAAACATCTAGTAATGTAACAGTTGGTGGTAACTTACATGTAGCAGGGTCAGCAACTATCATAGGTGACACTACATCCGACACTCTTTCCATAAACTCATCTATCAACTCAGACCTTATCCCAGACATAAATGCAGTGAGAGATATTGGTTCAGCATCATTCTATTGGGACGATGTATATGTCGACAACTTAGTTGCAAACAATATCTCTGCAGCTTCAACAACTATCGCTGGAACAAAGAATGAAGATTTTACTATCAACTCCGACAATGCAACAGCAGACACAGAAGACATGAACCTCATCTTCTTCAGAGGAACTGTAGTTCCAAACGCTCTCATCACATGGGACTCCACAAACGATCTCTTTGATTTTAACCAACCAGTGTTCATACAAAACGATTCAACGAGTTTAGACAAAGTTTCTTTTGACGTTAAAGGTACAGAAGGACAAACAGCAGATCTATTAAGGGTTGCTTCAAGTACAGGTGGTTCTTACTTTGTAATTGATTCGAGTGGGAACTTAGGGTTGGGCACTACAACACCATATGCAAAACTCTCAGTTGCAGGTGACATAGTAATGGATAGTTTCAATGCAACTTCCACAACAGCCACATCAACCATCGCAGGTGGTCTTGCAATAGAAACATCAGGATTCGTTTACGACTACTCTACAAACAGAGTGGGTATCGGTACCACATCTCCAAGAGCAGAACTACATGTAGACTCTACAGGAGGAATCATTATCCCATCAGGAACAACAGCACAAAGACCATCAGATTACATAGGTGTTCTACGATACAACACTTCAAATGCAACATTTGAAGGGTTTAATGGTTCCAACTGGTCAGGTCTTGGAGGAGTAATAGACGTAGACCAAGACACATACATAGTTGCAGAAAGTTCAAGTGGTGCAGATGAAGATGTACTCTTCTTCTACACAGGAGGTTCAGAGAGAGCAAGGATATCAAACACTGGTAACTTTGGTATTGGAACAACGTCACCTTATGCAAAACTTTCTGTAGAGATGGGAGTGGGTGATACCGGACCTTTGTTTACAATTGCATCATCAACAAATGGCACAGCGACAACGACACACTTCACTGTGGCGGAAGGTGGAAATGTAGGTATCGGTACCACATCACCATACGCCACACTATCCGTAGAAGGTTCCTCTGCACTAGGTAACTCAGCACTTGCTGGATACTTCACAGCTACCTCCTCAACCGCTTCATCATTCCCATATGCATCATCAACAGCACTTACCGTAAGCGGTTCAACATACTTAGGTTCACTCACAGGACCACTGCAAGCTGTAAGTGGTTTGGTATCAGCATCATCATCACTATCCTCTAGCTACATAGAAGATGTATATCTAAGAAACGATGCAAACGACACAACATCAGGAGTACTAACAGCATCAAGCTACCTCTCATCAGGTTCTGGAACATCTACACTAACAAACCTATGGGCAAGTCAGTTCCAAGCGGGGAGCTTTATACAAACACCGTACTTTAATGCTACGTCTACAACTGCCACTTCAACTATCTCAGGAGGACTTGCTATCGAAACATCAGGATTTGTATATGATTACTTTACAAATAATGTCGGTATAGGTACGGCATCGCCTTCAAAAACACTTTCTGTAGTAGGCGATTCTATCTTCCAAGCATCTTCAGATTCGACAACAGGATTCCAAGTGCTCGATACAGATGGAGGTACATCGATATTTAATATTGATACGACGAATGAGAGGGTAGGTATTGGGACAGATGCGCCAACCGGAAGTCTCCAAGTTGGTGACAGTTCAACTTCTGAACTTATTGTGGTTGATGGTGAAAATTCTGGATCTTATTATGAAGCGGCTGTTCTACTTAAAACTACCAATGATTATTTTGGAGCAGGAGTTTATTATGAGATAGATGATATAAGTAATAGTACATGGTATACAGGAACTGGTTATGGTGCTGCTATTCATAATTTTCATATTGGTTATTCTGGAACAACTTTCGGGACAGGTGCAGCTGCGGATAGGTCTAATGCTGCTCTAACGATAAATACTTCTAAAAATGTCGGCATCGGCGATGTAACCCCAACTTACAAACTAGATGTCACGGGTAACGCTCGTTTTACATCACTTGTGGATGCATCACATTTTGTCGCTACCTCCTCAACCGCTTCATCATTCCCATATGCATCATCAACAGCACTTACCG
>CAZVGL010000001.1:156836-157897 GCA_964626705.1 uncultured Candidatus Saccharibacteria bacterium
AGGATTTGTATATGATTACTTTACAAATAATGTCGGTATAGGTACGGCATCGCCTCTAGGTTTGCTTAATCTCTCAAGTACAAACCCTAAACTATATTTAAGTGATAGTAATGCAGGTACAGATGAAAAACATTGGTTCCTAAACTCAAGTTCAGGTGCATTTAGTATTGGAACAACAAGCGATAGTGGAGCGAGTGATAGTACATACTTTACAATAGCAAAAGATACAGGAGTAGTAACAGTAAATGATTTACATGCCACTAATTCAAGTGGCGCGCAATTGCTCGCATATGGTTGGAGTTCATCAACAGGTGTTGCGGGTGGTGGTGCTGGAGAAATAAATATTGGTGGGACAGCAGCAAATCAAGGTGTTATAGGCTACTCTACTGTTGGTGATTTATATATAGACAACACATATGACAATGCAGGCGGAGATATATTCTTTAGGCTTAAGACAGCTGGCACACCGCTTAATGCTTTAACAATTGACGGCGCCTTAGGTGATGTTGATATCGCTGCATCTCTGACTGTAGCAACGACAACTACTTCTGCTCGTATCTCCGCATCAGATTCAGACGGTGCACAGCTTATTGCATCAGGCTGGAGTTCTTCAACAGGTGTTGCTCACGGCACTGCTGGAGAAATAAACGTTGGAGGTGTGGCGGCAACTCATGGTGTCTTTGGTTATTCAACCGTGGGTGATCTATATATAGACAACACATATGACAATGCAGCAGGGGAAATATTTATTAGAACAAAAACCGATGGTACACCTGTTAATGCAATCACTATATCTGCTGATGGTGATGTTGGTCTTGGTGACACTACTCCATCATATATGCTTGACGTAGCTGGTGACGGACGGTTTACATCCACAGCAACAGCCGCAAACTTTGTCGCATCATCTGCTTCTGCAACAAGTACATTCGCTGGCGGTCTTGCAATAGCAACAAGCGGATTTGTTTACGACTACAGTTCAGGAAATGTAGGTATAGGGACGGCATCACCTCTAGGTTTGCTTAATCTCTCAAGTACAAACCCTAAACTATATTTAAGTGATA
>CAZVGL010000001.1:157997-190826 GCA_964626705.1 uncultured Candidatus Saccharibacteria bacterium
TACAGGAGTAGTAACAGTAAATGATTTACATGCCACTAATTCAAGTGGCGCGCAACTTCAGGTTTCTGGCTGGAGTTCAAGCTTTGGAACCAGTGCAGTTGTGGGAGAAATACGTATAGGAAATAATGCTACAAATCATGCAAAATTTGATTATAATTATACTGACTTACTTATTGAAAATACAAGGGATGATGTTTCTTCAGATATTATATTTAAGACAAGAACTTCAGGAACCCCACTCACAGCATTAACATTGACAGGGTCAGGAAATGTTGAAATACCTAATACATTAACAGCTGCATCAAAAGCAATAATTAGTGATACAACTCAGGAGCAACTGCGTGTTTCTGGATGGGCAGATGGAAGTGCCCATACACAAAGCGGTGAAATACGATTAGGGAATTCTACGACTATAGGGGGTAAATTAATCTATAACACAACGGATTTAATATTTGAAAACATGAGAGATGGAGATACTTTTGATATTATATTTAAAACTAAAACAGTGGGCACTCCTGTAACTGCTATGACAATAACCGGTGCTGGCGAAGTCGGTATCGGTGCCATAGCTCCCGCTGAACATTTCGAAGTCGAAGACGGTGACGCTACGACAGGTATTCAAATCTCAAATACAGCTACAGACGGAGATCCACTTCTAGCCTTTGCTTTATCTGGCACCAAAAAATTCACACTGGGAGTGGATGACGGAGATAGTGATAAATTTAAGATTGGTACAACAGCTATTGGTACAAATACTAGACTAACTATCGACACGAGTGGCTATGTCGGCATCGGCGATACATCTCCATTGTCAATTCTTACAGTAGGAGATGGAGATCTATTCCAAGTTAATTCCAGCGGAGCTATAGTCGCCTCAACAGGTATCATTACTTCTGGCGCTTATACTCAATCAGGTACTTCAGCTAACACCTTCACAGGAACCCCAACCTTCTCTAATGCAACTTACTCCGCTTTGTTTACTGGAGGCAATGTCGGTATCGGCACCACAACCCCATACGCAACATTATCAGTGGCCGGCAACACAGTGCTAGACTCAAACGTAATAACATACGCTACATCATCTGCATCCACTCTTACATTTAGGTACGGAGCGGCAGCTACATCTACAATACAAGATTCACAACTCTATGCATGGACTATCGCAACATCTACAACAGGTACACCTATCATCGCTATAGACACATCAGGCTCAGGTAATACAGGACAAGCAACTACGACAATAAACGGCGGACTTATAGTAGACGGTGGAGCTATAACGCATGACTACTCAAGTGGTGTTACTTCTATAGATAACTTGGAGATGGGTACTCTTAACTTTGACACTAATGCTGGAGTAACAGTATGGGCTGACCTGCCAGTGACATCAGCTGCAGCTATTGGAACAGTAGAACGATACTCTGCGCAGATCGATGGCCAAGCAATCCTAAGTATCTACGCAGAATCAAATGGCACCGGTGGCATCCAACACAAAAGAGTATCTATCGGTACCACTACCCCTTATGCTGACCTAACACTCTGGGCTGCAACAACTTCACCAAGTGCGAAAGTGTTTGAAGTTGCAAGTATTGCATCATCCACACTCTTTGCAATACAAGCGGATGGTAATGTAGGTGTTGGGACATCTTCCCCATACTCAAAACTATCAGTCGCAGGCAACGGTGTATTTGATGGACTAGTAAGAACTTCATCGTTTGTAGCAACTTCAACAACAGCAACCTCAACCTTTGCAGGAGGACTAGATATAGACTCCGGAGGATTAGTATACGATTTCTCATCAAATGATGTATGGATAGATTCTACGTCCACATTTTTTGTTGACTCAAGTACAAACAGAGTCGGTATCGGTACTACATCTCCATACAGAACACTTTCTGTTTCTGGTGATACAGTACTAGACTCCATGCTTATAACTTTTGGATCAACAACAGCATCAACTCTAACAGTAGACTATGCAACTACTGCAACATCTACAATAAAAGACAGTCAGATTTATTCATGGACACTTGCCACATCTACAACTGCTACACCTATCATAGCTATAGACACATCAGGTTCAGGTGACACAGGCAAAGCGACAACTACAATCAACGGTGGACTTATCATAAACAACGGAGCAATTTCATATGACTATGGTGCAAATAAAACATCTATCGAAAGGCTTGACCTAGGAGCTACAACATTTGAGGATGATGCAGGTACGGTAAGTTGGATTGACTTGGGGGTTACATCTTCTGCTCCAGCAGGTACAGCAGAAAGCTATACAGCGCAGATTGACAATAATTCTATCCTTAGTATATACGCCCAATCAGACGGCGCCGGAGGCATCACAGACGTAAGAACAATTATAGGAACATCAACAGATGCAATACTCGGCTCAAGCAACATCCCGTACGGTTCACTTATGGTAGCAGACGGAGCACTCTGTGTAGACGACAGTCAAGGAGCAAACTGTGACGACAGTGCATTAACACGTGGACAGATCTATTCAGAATCAGCAAGTGTTACAGCTATCGACCTTGCAGAAAATTATCCTACAAAAGACAGTGGTCTAGAAGCAGGAGACGTAGTAATGTTTGATGCAGAAAACGAAGTATTCGTAACTAAGTATGACAAGACAGCTTCAACAACGGCTTCTGCAAAGAAATTCGTAGGTGTCATATCTACTACACCTGGAGTGCTTCTAGGAGGTTTCGGTAATGAATTATATCCAGACGAAACAAAAGTACCAGTAACACTTTCAGGTCGTGTGCCTGTGAAGATAAATATAGAAGGCGGAGACATAGCAATTGGTGACAGACTAACAGCGTCATCTGTAGCAGGTATAGCCACTAAAGCAACTACAAGCACACATACTCTCGGTGTAGCACTAGAGTCATTTACAGCAAGTTCAACATCAGACACAATACTTACATTTATAGACCTCTCATACTCATTCGCAGACGAACAGTTCATGATAGATGCCAATGGAAACATCGGAGTAGGCACCACATCACCTGAGTACAAGATACATGTAATAGGAGACGTGGCTGCAACATCATTTGTAAACATTTCTACAGAAGCAAGTAAGAAAGACATAGAACACGTCACAGATGAAGAGCAAGAATCAATGCTTGAAAGACTAGAAGATGTAGAAGTAGCACAATACAGATACAAACATGAAGACGAAGATGCACCACTACGTCTAGGACTTATCGCAGAGGAAGCACCAACTGACGTACTAAGTGCATCAGGTAAAGGTGTAGACATCTATCAACTTGCAACATTCACACTTGCAGGTGTACAAGAGCTATCAGAGAAAGTAGGAAGCCTTGAACTTAAGATCGCCGACATAGAGGCACAAGTTGCTGCTATTAATACATCTGGAGGTGGTGCATCAATACAAGCAGTCATAGACTACTTCGTTTCAGTAGGTGTGAGCTTTGTGGATGGTGTGACCCATATTGCGAGTTTGGTAACAGGAGAATTTAAAACAGATAAGCTGTGTGTAGGAGATACGTGCGTTACAGAAAGTGAACTCTCTCAATTACTTGCTAATGCAAACATCTCTCCAGTTGTAGCAACTTCAACACCTGCCACAGCTGGAGGTACAGCAACTTCAACACCAGACGGCTCAGACACTCAAGCTCCAACCATAACAATCCAAGGTAACAACCCAGCGAATATTAACATAGGGGCAACATACTCAGACCTCGGGGCAACTGTTACAGATAATGTAAATGAGAACTTAGGAATCAAGACATATCTTGATGGTACATTAGTAACACAAGTTACTTTGGATACTGCATCATCTACTACATATACAATAGAGTACAATGCGATAGATCAAGCAGGTAACTCAGCAACATCAACGAGACAGGTCATAGTGGGAAGTGGAGACGAAGGTCTTTCTTTGGGTAACGAAGTGGACGAAGGTGAGTCCTTGGTCGAAACAGATACAACTGCAACGACTACACCGGAAACAACAGAAGACCCTATAGTTGTGGTCGAAGAAACAACAGCAACAACTACACCTGAAACAGTAAATTCTACAAGTACACCACAAACTTAATAAAAAACTATGGAAAAAGATTTTGATAAATGGAATAATGTTAAAAAAGAAATAAGCTGTATAAGTTTAAATAAAAACTTTTCAGAAAGAGATGTGTGGTTTATTAAAATAGGTTTAAATATTGGGTATGAGCAAGATGGTAAAGGAGAAGAAAGTCTGCGCCCTGTTCTTGTGTTGAGGAAGTTTAGTAAAAGAGTTTTTCTTGGCATCCCCTTAACAAGGGTAGAGAAGGAATTACCTTTTTATCATAGCTTTGAATTTAAAGGTAATAAAAGTACGGCAATTTTGTCACAGATACGCTTGTTTGATACAAAGAGATTAAAATTTCGTTATGGTAAAATAAGTAAGCATGATTTTATGGATATAAAAAAAAACTCATCGAGCTTATTCAATGAGTTTGATTTTTTACTTCTCCGAAGAGAAGGGCTCCTATGTGGAGATTTATATTAATATGATAACAAAATACAAAAATAAGTCAAGTAAAATTGTGGATAAATTAATCACGGGAGGAGGTCATTCCTCAAAGAGTCAGCAGGCTGAAAGAGGTTTGACCTCGAGGAGTGATTAATTTAAAATTATTATAATATGCAATTTAACTTAACAAAACTAGCCACCACCTTCATCGCTGTAATAATCATAGTCGCGGGTTTTTTCACATACTCTGCTCTCGGAGGGACTTCTATAAACATTACTCTTAAAACAAATCCAACTCTACAAACCGGTCTCGTTGGTCACTGGACTTTCGACGGCAAAGATGTAAACAAAGCAACAAATGTCATCACAGACTCTTCAGGACAAGGCAACAATGGTTCGACTGGAGGTATGGACACGGCGACTACAACTGCGATAGGTGTTATCGGCCAAGCATTTGATTTTGATGGAAGTGACGATTATGTTGATATTGGGAATCCGGACTCACTACAACTTACTACATCTGTTACTGTTTCTGCATGGATTTCTAATAATACTTTAATTGGTGGACAAGTTATTGCAGGAAGAGGGTGGGAAGCTAGTGTTTACCATCCATATCTATTATTTACCAGTGGCACTGACTTAATAGGGAGGATAACTACGGGTGGAGGTACTGCTCTTACTAATATTACTTATGATGGGTTATCTACAGATACTTATTATCACACAGTATTGACTTATGATGGTGCAATAATAAAATTATATGTGGATGGTGATGAAAAAGATTCATCTGAAAAAACAGGTATACTTAATAATCCTTCTAGAAATTTTATGATCGGAGCACATACAGGTTCTGTTTCAGACCCAACACTTTTTTTTAATGGAACAATCGACGACGTCCGCATCTACAACCGCGCACTTTCTGCGGATGAAGTCTCCCGCCTCCACGGACTCGGCGCCACCACGCATGTAAATGTATCTTTGAAAACAAGTAATCCACTTGAAGAAGGCCTCGTCGGCCACTGGACATTTGACGGGAAGGATGTAAATAAAGCGACAAATGTCATCACAGACAGTTCAGGACAAGGCAATCACGGTTCAACTGTTGGGATGAATACAGCGACTACAACAGCAATTGGTGTGATAGGTCAAGCGTTTGATTTGGACGGAAGTGATGACCATGTGCTTATACCAGATGATAACAGCCTAGATATGACAGACCAAATTACAGTGATGACTTGGATTAAGCCTGATATAAGTCAAAATACTGCTGAAAGAATTGTAACAAAATTATTTTCTACCGCATGGTTTTTTGGATATGATGCTTCTGGAGTCAATGCGGAGTCTCTTGACCTTTATATAAACGGAGCTTCAAGAGCAGAAACTTCGGCTGACGTACTATCAGTAGGACAATGGAATTATGTTGGTTTTACTTATAACAAAGATGCAGGTGGAACAGATGAAGTTAAAATATATCACAATGGGGTTGTTGTGGCTACTGGTGATTATTCCACAGCAATAGGAGTAAACACACAAGATATTTTAATTGGAGAATATAGTGCAGGAGGGTTTAATTTTGACGGCAAAATCGACGACGTTCGCATCTACAACCGTGCATTGTCGGCAAGTGAAGTATCACGCCTCTATGATTTAGGAAACACAACACACATAAACAAGACATTACCATCAGTACAAGATGGTTTAATAGGTCATTGGACATTTGACGGCAAAGATATGATAGATAATGTAGCTGATGTATCAGGGCAAGGGAACAATGGTTCTCTTGTAGGACAAACCTCTACAACAACTGCAATAGGGGTAATGGGTCAGGCTTTAAGTTTTGACGATGTTGATGATTATGTAACTGTTGCAGATAGTTCTGATTGGAACATTAGTTCTGGGGATTTTACGATAAGTGTCTGGGCAAAACACGCAACTGCATCAAGTGTTGGCCAAAAACACTATATTGCTCAATCTGTCTCAAATGACTATTATTGGTTTATTAGGAGAGAAATATCTGGTAATGTATATTTTATATACAAAAATGGTGACAACACTGCTGCTCATAGGCTTAATCTTGACTTTATAACAACAGTAGCAGATACAGACTGGCATCATATTGTTTTGAAAAAAGAAGGAAGTACATGGTCTGGTTACATAGACAATGTATTTGCCAACAGTAACACAGGCTCTCCATCTGAAGGTGATATGGCTGAACCCCTTGAACTTGGAAGACTTAGTTTTGTTCCTACTTTAAACTTTGACGGTAAAATGGACGACATCCGCATCTACAACCGTGCATTATCTGCTGATGAAATTACAAGGTTATATAATATGGGGAAATAATTAATATGAAATACTTCTTTCTATCACTCACAATTATCTTCATCTTTTTCACTTTCTCAAGTGTTGTTTCCGCTGCTACTATTTTTCAAGCACCTACTGCATTAGGTCTAGTGGGTTACTGGGATTTTAATGAAGGCTCAGGTACAACAGCAGAAGATAAAAGTGGGCAAAGTAGTAATGCTGTACTTACTAATATGAATGATGCTGATTGGGTGGACGGCAAGATAGAAAGTGGTGTGTATCTTGACGACAGCAATGATCTTGTTGTCTTGCCAGAAACAGGTTCTCTTCCAACACTTGCCGATGGAAGCTTTAGTCTTAGTGCATGGGCAAAAGTGACTGATTCAACTCATTTTCGTAATATAGTCCGAAGAGATAATTATATTAATCAGGGGGCTGAAGTTAGAATGGCAACCACTCTTTTAGTTAATTTTTCAACAGGATATGCACAATTTGGTATTTATGATGGAACATCATCAGGTAATGCAACTGGCGCAGTAGACAGGGCTGACGGGCTTTGGCATCATTTTGCTGGTGTTTATGACGCTGGTGGTGAAAATACATATATTTATGTTGACGGTGCTTTAGAAGGATCAAACCTTGATGTATCTGCTGTCGGTCCTTTCAATACCGCAAGAGAACCATGGGTAGTCGGTTCAGTTAATACAACTTCATTTGTTAACGATGACATGCTTGGTACGGTCGATGAAGTTCGTATGTACGACCGCGCGCTTTCCGCTAGTGAAATCACAAACCTCTACAACTCCCAAAAGAAAGCATTCCCGACGGTTTCTAAGCCGACACTTTCCGATGGGTTGGTAGGGTATTGGAACTTTGATTTTAATAAAGGTGGTAGCACGGTGTATGACATGAGTACAGGTACAAACAATGGCACGATGACAAACATGGATCCATCAACCGACTGGGTAGATGGTAAAATCGGAAGTGGAGCTATGGATCTTGATGGGAGTGATGATTATATGAGTATTCCTGATTCCACAGATTTGGAGTTTGGAACTAATGATTTTTCAATTAATTTTTGGTTTTTGGCTGATTCATCTATAGCCACGCTAAAAGGAGGTATATCTAAAGGCGCTTATGCATCGTCTTTTGCTATTTTACCTCAGAGTAATAGATTAGAGTTCTATGCTTCTTCTAATGGAAGTACTTATGATATTGCAAATATTCAAGTATTTGGATCTATTTCTCTTGATACTTGGTATAATGTTACGCTTATTAGATCCAGCGGTGTAATTAAAGGATACTTAGATGGTGTAAACGGCTTTACTGTTAATAATGGAACTGCTTTCAACGATAATTCTGAAGCGCTGACTTTAGGCTACTATTCTTCTGGTGGAGGGTATTATCTTGACGGCCAAATCGACGACGTTCGTATCTACAATCGCGCGCTTTCACAAGACGAAGTCACTCGCCTCTACAAAGCAACTGCCGGGACGAAAGTGTCCTCAGGTCTTTCCAAAGGTCTTGTAGGTCACTGGGACCTTGACGACGAATCCGGCACTACAGCTATCGACAAAAGCGGCAATCAAAACAACGGCACGCTTGTCACCATGGACGATACAGACTGGGTCGCCGGTAAAATAGGTACTACTTCATTAGATTTTGACGGAAGTAGTGATTATATAAGCACAGTGACGAATCTTTGGAGTGCAAATGGGAATCATACACTCAGTGCGTGGGTTAATGTAGATGTAGCACCAATAGGATATGGCGCTGGTGTGTTCGATACATCTGGTCAGGGAGATATTTCCATTCAAGATGATTTGCAGGTGCGGGTTCATCCTGTGGGTGCTAATTGGGAAGATACGGTAAGTAGCATTACACTTAATGCATGGCATCATATAGCAGTAACTCAAACTGCCTCTGCTCGTGATATTTATATAGATGGTGTTTTTGCCCCAACTACTGATGATTCTGGTTCTGCTAATACAATAGCATGGGATACTCCAACAGCATTAGCACGTTTTGGTATTGACGGAGTATTTCGTGAATTCTTTAATGGCCAAATCGACGACGTCCGTCTTTACAACCGCGCACTTTCAGCAGATGAAATTTACCGTCTTTATAAATTAAGATAACAGTGTTAATATTTTAAAATCATGAGACACAAATGGACAATAGTAATAACCATCATAGTACTAGCAATCATCGCACTCTTTATCTTCAGCAGAGTAGGGTCAGACCCTACTATTGCAGAAAATGGTCTTTTTAATATTGATTTTGACGAACAAGTAGGTATAGAGGTTAAGGGAAACTCCCAATCAGCCGCCGCTGCGGCGGCGAGTGGTGACCCTGACGGGGAGACAGTCAACGTTGGAGAAAGTGGAGAAACCAAAAAAGCTTCGACTCTCTTAAACTACACAAACTCACAATACAATTTCTCATTTAGTTATCCAGCCGGAGTTACAGTAGGTTCATTTAAAGAAGGGGTAGGGGAAATGGTTCTGATACAATCCGAAGACACTTCAAAAAGTGCGCAGATTTTCATAATCCCATTTGACGAACCGGCACCAATATCAAAAGCCCGCATATTAAAAGATTTGCCTGACATGGTTATCAAAGACGATCAAAATGGCACAGTCGGCGGCCACCCGGCCATAGCATTTTTGGGGAAACATGAGACGCTCGGTAGCACATACGAGATCTGGTTCACTCGCGACGAGCATCTGTACCAGATAATGACAAAAGAAAGCACTGCCTCATTCCTAATCAATATAATAAAAACCTGGACCGAATAAACGTTGTTTAGGTCCGACCTAAACAACGTTTATAATCATATTTATCCACACAAAACCCCTGTTTAGGTTGGACCTAAACAGGGGTTTTGTTAGTATTAAGATATGAGAAAAGAGCCATTTTTTGTTGGGGATTTAGTGCATGTATTTAATCGTGGCAATCGTAAGCAAGAGATTGTACGTGATGATAAAGATAGGTTGTATTTCTTACAAGCACTCTATTATTTGAATGATTCGCATTCTATTTTAAATATTTTTCGCGACTTAAACGACTTGTTTAGGTCCGACCTAAACAAATTTGAATGGCCGAACGAGTTTCCAGAACGTGATCCTTTGGTAAAAATCCATGCTGTTATTTTAAAATATAATCATTTCCATTTAATTCTTGAAGAAATTAGAGAAGGAGGAGTCGCTGAATTTATGAAAAAACTAGGCGTTGGTATGACATGCCGTTTTAATAAAAGATATAAAGAAACAGGAAGATTGTTTCAAGGTGGATACAAAGCGCGAAGAATTGATAAAGATAATTATTTACAATATTTGAGTGTGTACATACATATTAAAAATGCTTTTGAAGCATATGAGAATGGTCTTGAGAATGCTATGAAGAATTTTGACGATGCGTATGAGTTTGCGAAAAAGTATCCATATAGTAGTTTAGGTATGTATGAAGGAGAAAATTCGTTGTTCTCTGAAATAGTTTCTACAGATAGGTTGGAAGATGCTTTTAAAGACGAAGATTTTAAAGAGTTTGCAAAAAATTGTTTGGAGGCCGTAGGATTTGATGAAAAAACAATGAAAATAGATGTTTAAGATCTCATTTAGATCGGATCTAAATGGGTTTTTGTTTTTGTTAGTGGATTGGTATAATAAACGTACAATTTAAATTAATTTATATAGAATATGAAAAAAACAAAGATTGCTATAAATGGTTTTGGAAGAATAGGTAGAGCGTTCTTCCGTGCTGCCAAGGACGAGCCAGAGGTTGAAGTTGTTGCGATAAACGATATTGGTGATATTGAAAATATTGCCTATTTATTAAGATACGATTCTGTGTACGGGAAATTAGACGAAGAGGTTTCTACGAGTGGTGATAAGCTAAAAGTGGGTGATAAAGAAATAGCTTTTCTGGGTGAGAAAGATCCAGCGAACTTGCCTTGGAAGGATTTAGATATTGATGTTGTTGTAGAAAGCACTGGAGTATTTTCAGATTATGAAAAAGCAAATGCACATCGTGATGCAGGTGCAAAGCGCGTAGTAATCTCTTCTCCTGTGAAAGGTGAAGCACCAGAAGGAGTCGATGCAGCAACTGTACTTATGGGTGTTAATGAAGACAGGCTTTCAACATGCGACATAAGTTCAAATGCATCTTGTACCACAAACTCGGCTTCTCCTATAATGCAAATAATGGAAGAGAAGCTTGATGTTGAGAAAGCGCTTCTTGATACAATACACGGATACACTGCTTCACAAGCACTTGTTGATTCTCCGTCACGTGGAAGTGAGGATGTTCGAAGAGGAAGAGCTGCTGCGCATAACATAATCCCTTCATCAACTGGCGCTGCGACATCTGTTACTAAAGCTGTCGGTGGTATACCATTTTTTGACGGTATCGCGGTAAGAGTGCCTGTGATCACTGGGTCTTATGCTGACCTAACATTTGTTACTAAAAAAGATACTTCTGCAGAAGAAGTGAATGATATTCTAAGAGAAGCTTCTAAAGAAGAAAGATGGAAAGGAGTGTTTACTGTTACAGAAGAACCGCTTGTATCATCTGATATTATAGGCAATCCTCACGCGTCAATTGCTGATCTTGCTTTTACGCGTGTTGCGGGTGGTAATTTAATAAAAGTGCTTTCATGGTATGACAATGAAGCAGGATATGCTAACTCTCTTTTGAAGCATGTTATAAAAACAGCATCTCATATAAAATAATTAAAATGAAAATATTATTTGCAACAGATCATGCGGGGTTTGAGCTTAAAGAAAAACTTGTTCTTTATGTTAAAGGACTTGGTTACGACGTAGAGGATCACGGTGCGTTTGAGTACGATGAGGATGATGATTACCCAGACTCTATCTCAAAAGCAGCTCAGGAAGTTTCAGAAAATTCTGAAAATAAAAAAGCAATAATCCTCGGGGGCTCGGGGCAGGGCGAAGCGATAGTTGCAAACAGATATCCAAATGTACGTGCGGTAGTTTTCAATGGGCAGTGTGAAGCATCAAGTGAAAAAGTGCCAAATGAGATCGTGATATCTCGTGAACATAATGACGCAAATATTCTATCTCTTGGCGCACGATTCTTGAACGAAGAAAGTGCAAAAAGTGCAGTAAAAACATGGCTAGAAACAGTATTCTCTGGAGAAGAAAGACATGTAAGGAGGATTGCAAAAATTGCAGAAATAACTAAAAAGATTCATGGATAATGTAGAAATAATCCCGGCAATAATGCCAGTAAGTTTTGAAGATCTTAATGAAAAATATACTAAGGTTAAAGATTTTGTACAAACAGTACAGATAGATGTAATGGATGGTAAGTTTGTGCCGTCAAAAGATTGGCCCTACGTAAATGAAAACGAAGGACAGTCCTTTGTAGCTACAAAGGACTGTCCTTCGTTACCTCTAATAGATTTTGATTTTGAAGTTGATTTGATGGTTGAAGATCCTGAGGCTGTAATAGAGAGTTGGATAAAAGCTGGAGCAAAGAGAGTGATAATCCACATAGAAAGTATAAAAAATATTGAGCAAGTTTTTTTGAAAATTCCAAGTGATGTAGAGGTGGGTATAGCTCTTAATACTACGACATCAAATGAAGAAATTTATCCACTAATGGAGAAGATAGATTTCGTGCAGTTTATGGGGATTGAGAAAATAGGCTACCAAGGACAAAGCTTTGATGAGCGTGTGCTTGAGAAGATAGCTAGTTTGCGTGAGAAATATAGCAGAGTTATAATAAGTGTTGATGGAGCTGTTAATTTAGAAACTGCACCTAAGCTTATCAAAGCTGGAGCGAACAGACTTGCAGTGGGGTCAGCAATTTTCAAGAGTAGTGATATTAAAGAGACAATTGAACAATTAAAAAAGAGTTAGTATGTCAGATATCCACGATAAAAAAATAAAAGAATTAGAACTAAAAGCAAATGAAATCCGTCAAAGTATTATAGAGATGCTAACAGAAGCCGGCTCAGGACATACAGCGGGTCCACTTGGTATGGCAGATATTTTTACTGCTTTTTATTTTCATATTTTAAATCATGACCCTAAGAATCCCGACATGGAAGACCGCGATAGACTTATACTTTCAAATGGTCACATAGTACCTGTGCGATACGCTACTATGGCTCACGCTGGGTATTTCCCACTTGAAGAGCTTAAGACTCTTCGTAAATTTGGTTCAAGATTACAAGGTCATCCAGAAAGGGAGAGACTTCCAGGAGTTGAAAATGTTTCAGGACCGCTTGGTTCAGGGCTTTCTCAGGCAGCAGGAATTGCCTTGGGTGCGCGTATGGACGGTAAGAAGTTTCAAACGTATTGTTTGATGTCAGACGGTGAACATGATGCTGGTAATATCTGGGAGGGCGCTATGTTTGCAGGTAATAATAAACTTTCAAACTTAACAGGAATAATAGATAGAAATAATATTCAGATAAATGGCATGACAGAAGACGTAATGCCACTCGAACCACTTAAAGATAAGTATGAAGCTTTTGGTTGGCATGTAATAGATATTGATGGACATAATATGGAAGAAATAGTAGATGCAGTAGAGAAAGCAAAAGCGATTTATGAAAAACCGACACTTATAATCGCACATACTATTCCTGGTAAGGGTATTAAAGATATAGAATTTGATTACACATGGCATGGTAAGCCGCCAAAGAAAGATGAGGCTAAAAAGTTTTTGGAAGAACTTAGAACTTTAGGAGAAAAGATAGAGAGCGAACATAAATAACATGATAAATAAAAAAGTAAAACTCGTAGATAATATTTTTGATAAAGAGAAGCTTGAGCAAGCACCGACTCGTGATGGTTTTGGTCATGGGCTTGTAGAGGCAGGAGAGAAAGATGAGAGAGTGTTAGCGCTTTGTGCTGACCTTGCGGAGTCTACGCGTATGCATTGGTTCGCCGAGAAGTTTCCAGATAGATATATTGAATTAGGTGTAGCAGAGCAGAACTTGGCAACTGTGGCATCGGGACTTGCTAACTACGGTAAGATTCCGTTCATTGCATCTTATGCTGCATTTTCTCCAGGGAGAAACAATGAGCAAATACGAAGTACTATTTCACTTAATAACGTACCAGTAAAAGTAGTTGGTTCACATGCTGGTGTTTCGGTTGGCCCTGATGGAGCTACACATCAAGCGCTTGAGGACATTGCTCTTATGAGAGTGCAGCCAAATATGACAGTTATAGCACCGGCTGATTCAGAAGAAGCACGTAAAGCGACTATTGCTGGAGCTATGTATGACGGACCTATTTATATAAGACTCGCAAGAGACAAAAGCCCTGTATTTACTACAAAAGATACTCCGTTTGAAATAGGAAAAGCAGAAGTATTGTTTGAATCAGACAAGCCAGAGGTTGCAATAATTGCAACAGGTGCACTTGTACATAATGCACTGATGGCTGCAAATGAGCTTGAACAGGAAGAAGTAGGGACAATAGTTATAAATAATCACACCATAAAACCACTTGATAAAGATACTATTATAGAAGCAGTAAAGAAGGCGGGAGCTGTAGTTACAGTAGAAGAGCATCAAATAGCAGGAGGGGCAGGGTCTGCTGTAGCTGAAGTACTAGCACAAGAATATCCAGTGCCAATAGAGTTTATAGGCGTGCATGACCAGTTTGGTCAGTCAGGTGAGCCTAATGAGCTAATAGAACATTATGGTATGGGAGTCTCTGGAATTGTAGAAGCAGTAAAGAAGGTGATTAAAAGAAAATAATATTTCACAAAAAAACACCCAGTTGCTCGTAAGCAACTGGGTGTTTTTTTGTTTAGTTTATTTTTGTAGGTTTATAATCTTCTGGAGCATTGGCTAAGAATTCTTCAATTTTGTCCATTGTAAGAAGTCCTTCTTGTGCTCCAACGTATTGTACAACCGACATTGAGTTTATAGGTCCATAAGATATTGCTTCAGGTAGAGTTTTCCCAAGTGCGAGTGCTGAGGTTACAGTAGATGAGAATGAATCACCAGCGCCTGTCCTATCTACAGGTGGCGCTGGGTCTGGATACATTGGCATTTGCCACATATCGGTGCCGTCGTAGGCAAATGCTCCTTTTGGTCCATCTGTTATTACAGCTATCTTTGGTCCAAGAGCATGCATGCTTTCTAATAATTTTTTAGTATCTTCTTCTTTTGTTTTTAATATTCTTTGCGCCTCTTGTTTGTTGCAAAAGAATAGTCCGCAGACTTCATACATATCTTTTAACTTTTCATGACCTAGTCGGATCTGGAATGTCCCAGGTTGAAATGCGAGTGAAACTTCTGGATTATCTTTTACATACCTTGCTATGTCATGATGATAATCCATAGAGTTTTCTCCAACAGATGAAAAATAGAGCCATTTGGGTTTCCCTATGTCTGGAAGGTTGTAATCGTATTCGTAATGTTTTACTAAAATAGTTCGTTCTTCTTCATACCAAAGCACGTAGTGATAATTACTATTTTTACCAGTATGTATTTTTACAAAATCTTTATTTACGCCTTCTTTTTCAAGTGCTTCTATCATCTTCTCGCCGTTGCGATCATCTCCTAGGTTTGTAACAAGGGCGGAGTTGAGACCAAGTCTGTGTGCAGAAACTGCTGCATTCGGGCTATTACCCACAGCACTTATTTCTGTAACAGAGTCGTACTCTATTTTGTCGCCGAAGTTAAGACATATTTGGTCTTTACTTCCATCTTCGCTTTTTCTTACATCAGCATCGTCGTCTGAAAGTTTGATAAATGCGTCTGTTGTAATATCGCCTATAGCGATGAAATCAAAGTTTTTCATATTATAAATATTGTATCACAATGAACTAATTTTGTGATAATATAAAGAATATGAAACTAATAGATATAATAAAAGAAGCTGAAAAAAATAAAGTAGCAATAGGGCATTTTAATATTGCAGATACAGAAATGTTAAAAGGTATCTTTGCTGCAGCACATAAGCTTAAACTCCCTGTAATAATAGGCACATCAGAAGGTGAGCGCGACTTCATAGGTGTACATCAAACCGTTGCTTTAGTAAAAAGTTTACGTGAAGAATATGATTATCCAGTTTTTCTAAATGCAGACCACACTTACTCGTTTGAAAAGGTAAAAGAAGCTGTGGATGCAGGATATGACTCAGTAATATTTGATGGTGCTAAACTTTCTTTTGAAGAAAATTTAGAGACTACTAAAAAGTGTGTTGAATATGCAAAATCTGTAAACCCAGATATTATCGTAGAAGCAGAGTTAGGATTTATTGGTAAGTCATCAAAACTATTAGATGAAATACCAGAAGGCGCGGAGATCACAGATGAGCATCTTACAACGGCAGAAGAAATAAAAGAGTTCGTAGAAAAGACCGGTGTTGATCTTATTGCTCCTGCTGTGGGTAATCTGCACGGCATGCTTAAGGGTGCAAATAATCCAGCAATAAATATAGAAAGGGTAAAAGAGTTGCGCGAGGCAGGAGGGGTGCCAATGGTCTTACATGGTGGGTCTGGAATCACGGATGAGGATTTTGTAAAAGCTATAGATGCTGGTATAGCGTCAGTGCATATTAGTACAGAAATAAGAGTGGCATATAAGAATGGTATTAAGATCGGACTTCAAGAAAAGCCTGATGAAATAGCCCCGTACAGATATATGAAAGAGGCAGTACATCATGTGAGTAAGGTGGTAGAAGAAAGGCTGAGGTTGTTTAATAAGATGTAATGAGAAAAGTTTCGCGAATTATAATTTTGAAAAAGTCCTCGGACCTCCTCGCAAAGCTCGGCCAGACTTTTTAAAATCATAATTCGCTTCACTTTATTTAAAACTTATGAAAATATTTGTAACAAGAAAAATACCAGAAGCTGGAGTAAAGCTTCTTGAAGACGCGGGTCACGAGGTTGATGTTAGCGAGAAAGGCGGCGTGCTTACAAAAGAAGAATTAGTAAGTGCACTTAAAGCAAAAGAGTATGATGCAGTATTACCACTTCTTACAGATACTATAGATGCAGATGTATACGATGCAGTGCCTAGTGCAAAGATTTTTGCAAACTATGCTGTAGGGTATAACAATATAGATACAGAAGAAGCAAAAAAGAGAGGAATCACTATAACAAACACACCAGGTGTACTTACAGAAACAGTGGCAGAGCACACTGTCGCTATGATATTAGCTATAACGCAACGAATAGCAGAGGGGGATAGATTTACTAGAGATGGAAAGTATGATGGCTGGGCGCCGATGTTACTTCTAGGGATGAACTTGAGAGGAAAGACTTTAGGCGTGGTAGGTGCAGGAAGAATAGGTTCCGCTGTTGCAAATACTATGAAAGATGGATTTGGAATGAATATAATTTATTTTGATATTAAGAAAAATGAAGAGTTTGAGAAAGCGACAGGTGGAGAGTTTAGAGAAAATATGGAAGAGGTTCTAAAAAAGGCTGATGTTGTGACTCTTCATGTACCACTTCTTGATTCAACAACACACTTAATAAATAAAGAAAGATTAGAGGTGATGAAGCCGACTGCGTATTTAATAAATTCATCACGTGGACCTGTGATAGATGAAAATGCACTTGTGGAAGCACTTCGTGACAAACAAATAGCAGGAGCAGCTCTTGATGTGTTTGAGAATGAACCAAATCTTGCGGATGGTTTGGCAGAACTTGAAAATACAGTACTCACACCTCATATAGCATCAGCTACAGAAGAAACGCGTGGCAAAATGTCAGAAATGGCGGCGCAGAATATAATAGCCTTTTTTGAAGGTAACATCCCTTTAAATAAAGTTATTTGATTTTTTAGATAAAACTGCTATACTGCTAAACATTATGTTAGAACTAAAGATAGAGAAAAGAGAAGATATAGGAAAGCCAAATAAGCTTCGTGCGGAGGGTATTTTACCTGCTGTATTTTATGGTAAGAAAGAGGAAGCTGTACCTATATCAATGCAAGCAAGAGACTTTGAAAAAGTATATAAAGAAGCCGGAGAATCTACGGTTATTACTTTAATTGGACTAGGAGAGCCAAAAGAAGTACTTGTACAAGATGTTGATCTTGATCCAGTAAAAAATACTCCACGCCATGTTGATTTCTTTGTACTAGAAAAGGGTGCAAAAGTAGAAGTAAACGTACCACTTGAGTTTGTAGGTGAATCCTCAGCTGTTAAGGGTGGTGGTAACTTGGTTAAAGTACTTCATGATATCCAGATCAAGGTTGCACCAAAAGACTTACCTAAATCTCTAGAAGTGGATATATCTGGACTTGTTGATTTTACAAGTAGAGTATTTGCAAAAGATATTAAATTGCCAGAGAGTGCAGAACTTACAGTAAATGAAGAAGAGGTTGTAGCGCTTGTAGCAGAAGTTGTTGAAGAGAAGGAAGAAGAGGTTGCAGCACCAGACCTAGATTCTATAGAGGTAGAGAAGAAAGGTAAAGACGAGGCTGAAGAAGGAGAAGGCGGTGAGACAGAAAATAAATAATATTTAAAAAACACCCGCCCCATAGCTCGCGAGCTATGGGGCGGGTGTTTTTATATTGTCGCTGAAATTGATATAATAATAGGCACATGAATATCAAATCTAAAAGTAATAAATTATTGGTCTTTGCTTGTTTGGCTATTTTCCTTGCAACTTCTTTTGTGCAGATTACACATGCACAAAGTGCTGATGTAGCTGCACACAGAGCACAGCTCGAGAAAGATCTTGCGGCACTTGAGGCAGAAATAGGTGTGCAAGAAGTTTTACTTCAAGGTAAACAAAAAGAAAGAGTATCTTATGAGAGAGATGTCGCAATACTTGAGGCGAAAATAGAAAAAGCACAACTTTCAATACGTGCGAGAGATATTGCAATATCTAAAATTAACCAAGATATAGATGGCAAAGAATCTGTAATAGGAGGTCTTAATGAAAAGCTTGATAGAGAGAAAGAATCACTCTCACAACTTTTAAGGAAGACAAATGAGATAGACAACGTCTCTCTTGTTGAAGTTGTGCTCGGGACACAAAACCTATCTGATTTTTTTGCAGATCTTGATTCTTTTGATTCCATAAAAATCGCTCTCAGTTCTTCCTTTGAAGAAATAGCGGATACTAAATCTGATACAGAGTCACAGAAGAGAACGCTCCAGACTAAGCAGGAAGAGGAGCTTGAACTTCGTGATATACAGAAGCTTCAGAAAAATAAGATTGAAAAACAAGAAAGTGAGAAGCAGGCTATAGTCGATGCTACGAAAGGTGTTGAGGCGGAGTATCAAAAGCTTATTAAATCAAAAGAAAAGTCTGCTGCGCAGATCAGAAGTGAGCTTTTTGCGATACGTGGATCAGCAGCTATACCGTTTGAGAAAGCGCTTGAGCTTGCAAATATTGCGTCTGCAAAGACTGGAGTACGACCAGCCTTTATTCTTGGTGTGATAGCTGAAGAATCTAATCTTGGTGAAAATGTTGGAACAGGTAATTGGAAAACTGACCTATATGAGTGTTATCAAGACATCGGTTATATCACGAGCGCTGAAAAACAAAAAGCAGCATTCTTGAAGATCACAGCTGATCTTGGACTTAATCCAGACACTCTGCCTGTTTCAAGGAAACCGTGGTATGGGTGTGGTGGGGCTATGGGTCCTGCACAGTTTATGCCGACTACATGGTCACTTTATGTAGACAGGATAGCAAAGGCGACAGGGCATAACCCACCGAGTCCGTGGAATAACGGAGATGCATTTATGGCGTCCGCTATACTGCTTATGGACAATGGAGCAGACAAAGGTACTGCATATTCTGAGAGGTTAGCAGCGCTACGATATCTTGCAGGTTGGAGAAATGCAGAAAAGCCGTCATACTCCTTCTATGGGGACGATGTTATGGCACTTTCGGCAAAATATCAGAAACTCATAGATATCTTGCAATCAAGCTAGAAAATGGTATTGTAGTGTGTAATGAAAGCAGAAATTCACCCAAAATATAATTTAGATACTAAAGTAACCTGTGCTTGTGGGAACTCTTTTGACGTGGGTTCTACAGTAGAAAAGATAGAAGTAGAGGTATGTAGCGCTTGTCACCCATTCTATACAGGTACAGAAAAGGTTATCGATACAGCAGGTCGCGTAGAGAAATTCAAAGCGCGAATGGCAAAAGCTAAGAAGAAGTAACGCGGGAAAAGGTCTTTCCTCGAGGAGGAGCTTTGCGACGGGAGAGGTGAGACCTTGAGGAGCGTATTTAATTATATGTCTAAATTAATTTTACCCTCAAAAAAATATATAAAAGGAAATATTGCTAATATAAAAGAACTATATAAAAAAAGTGAAATATCACTGAAGGAATTTAGTAAAGAAATCGAAAAAAGAAAAAATGTAAATTTGTTTCTTGGTTGGTTAAAAGATCAAAGGAATGGAATTAATATTGAAAAAGGTAGGGTACAGAGTACAACTTACTGGCTCGTTGATAATGAGGAATATATAGGTAGATTGAATTTACGTAAAAAGTTAAATAAAAAACTTCGAATCAGGGGTGGAAATATTGGATATGAAATAAGACCTTTAATGAGAGGTCGTGGATATGGTATTGAAATACTAAGACTTGGACTACTAAAAGCCAAAAAGGAAGGTTTTAAAAAAATATTTATTGATTGCAGAGAAGATAATATTGCATCAAAAAAGATTATTGAAACAAACGGTGGAGTTTTTAGGGATAAATTAGAGATAAAAGGTGAAGGAGCTCCCTCTTTGCGATATTATATTGATATTAAGTAAAATCATATGGAAGATATAGAAAAATATAAAAAAGATCCTCGGACTGCATACTTAGCAGGAGAATACGAACGACTCTTAGAAGAAGAAGGGCGTGTTTTAGATATGGCAAAAGACGAGGAGATGAAAGAGCTTGCCGATGAAGAATTAAAAAGTATTAAAGAGCAAAAAGATGGAGTAGAGAAAGAGATCGAGAAGATCATAAAAGTAGCTGAAGAGGAAGAGAAGTATCCTAATGAACTGATTTTAGAAGTACGTGCAGGTGCAGGAGGAGACGAAGCGTCACTCTTTGCACAAGAGCTTGCTTCAATGTATGAGAAATATGCTGAAAACAGTGGTTGGCAATTTACTTCTGTAAACAAATCAGAAAATGCAGTAGGAGGATATAAAGAAGCGTCGTTTGAGATCAAAGGAAAAGATTGTTATAAGAAATTAAGATATGAAACAGGTGTTCACAGAATACAGAGAATACCTAGAACTGAAAAGATGGGTAGGGTGCATACGTCCACTGCATCTATCGCAATACTTCCTATAAGAAAAAAAGTTGCTTTTGAAGTAGATCCAACAGAGATTGAAATGGAATTCTCTCGTTCGGGGGGTGCAGGTGGACAAAATGTAAACAAAGTAGAAACTGCAGTAAGGCTTGTACATAGACCTACAGGTATAGACGTGCGTTCTACTTCAGAACGAAGTCAACAAAAGAACAGAGAAAAGGCAATGCAAATACTTATGGCAAAACTTGAGGTTTTAAAAATAGAGGAAGATGCGAAGAAGCTTTCATCGGAGAGGAAGGATCAGATAGGTACAGGAGACAGGTCAGAAAAGATACGGACGTATAATATACTTCAAGATAGAGTAACAGATCACCGTCTTAAGAAGTCATGGCACAGTATAGAAGGTATTTTCGATGGTGAAATAAGTGATATACTGGACTCTTTTAACGAAGTAGAAAAAGAACAGGATGTTGCATAAAAGCCACTAATCTGGTAATATCTTAGGTATTATATGGAAATAAAAGAGGAAGTAAAAAAGGAAGATAATAAAGCAAATGCGGGCAATGTAGACCGTATGTTTGCTGTTGGGGCTCACTACGGCTATTCAAAGTCTCGTAGACACCCTTCTGTGAAGCCTTATATCTTTGGTGTTAAAAACTGGGTTGAGATAATCGACCTTGAGAAGACAAACGATCTTTTGGATTCTGCAAAAGAGTTTGTTAAAACCTTAGGGAGTGAGGGTAAAAAAATACTATTTGTTGGTGGTAAAAATGAAGCAAAAGCAGCAGTTGAAGAAGGTGCTACTTCTATAGATATGTCATACGTAACAGGTAGATGGATAGGGGGTACTGTCACAAACTTTTCTGAAATCAAAAAAAGAATTGGAAAAATGGAAGAGCTTTCTTCAAAAAAAGATAAAGGAGAGCTTGCACAAATGTATACAAAAAAAGAGCAAGTAATGCTTGACCGAGAAATAAGTAACCTAAAGAAAAACTTTTTTGGTATTAGTTCTATGACAGAGATCCCAAATGCATTGTTTGTAATTGATACTAAACAGGAAGACGCAGCGATACGTGAAGCAAAACAAAAAGGTATTCCTGTAGTAGGACTTCTAAACTCAGATAGTAATCTAAACGATGTTGATTATCCTATAGTTGCAAATGACGCAACACGTGCAAGTATAAAATTCTTTGTTGATGAAATAGTTGAAAGTTATAAAGAGGGTATAAAAAGTAAAAACTAATATGGCAATAACAACAGAGCAAGTAAAAGAGTTGAGAGAAAAGTCAGGAATCTCAATAATTCAATGTAAAAATGCACTTGAAGAAGCAGGTGGTGATATGGAAAAGGCTGTTATAATCTTGCAGAAGAAAAGTGGTGCTGTTGCTGACAAAAAGTCAGGACGTAGTTTGAAGTCTGGTGCTGTACAGTCTTACATTCACAACTCTGGAAATGTAGGTACTATGGTACTTCTTTCATGTGAGACTGACTTTGTTGCTAAAAATGAAGAGTTTGTAAAGCTTGCATATGATATTGCAATGCATATCGCAGCCTCAAATCCACAGTTTACTACAAGAGAAGATGTAACAGAAGAAGAAATAAGTAAAGCAAAAGAAGTGTTTGTAAAAGAGGTTGAAGGAAAACCAGAGGAGATGAAAGAGCAGATCCTGAAAGGTAAGATCGATTCATATTTTGGCGATAAAATATTGCTGGAGCAGTCGTTTATAAAAAACCCTGAAAATACTATTGAGGATCTTTTGAAGGCTGCGACTCAGAAGTTTGGTGAGAGGATTGAGATTAGTGAATTTGCAAGATTCTCAGCATAAGTGTAGAATTTAAGCTTAGTAATATGACATCAATATTTTCATTTAGTTTTGCTCTTGTAGCTATCGTGGGTATGATAGCATTCAAAAACTGGGAAATAAAAGAGGGTAGAACTATTTTACATAAAGCTAGATTTAATGCAGATAGGGTTGTAGCTTCTTGGTTTACTTTTGTAAGGAGCCATCTTCCTACAAGAGGTAGGAAATTGTCAAAAGAAATAACCCATCACGCAGCCTTTCATTTTAGTCATTTTGCATTGAGTGGTGTAAAATTAATGGAGCGTAAACTTATTCGTGTCATTAACTTTATAAAAGGAAAAGGAGTTGTAAAGAAAGACAGGACAACTTCGCACTATATGAAGAATGTTTCGGAATTTGAGAGGCATCCAGATAGAAAATAATATTGCCACCTTAGCTCAGTTGGTAGAGCAATTGTTTTGTAAACAATAGGTCGTCAGTTCGAATCTGACAGGTGGCTCAGCGAAATAAAACCGGCGTATGCCGGTTTTTTGCTGAGCCACCTGAAGAAGTGCTTTTATGCACTTCTGTTCAGATTCGAAAGACGGAGCTATGTCTTGAATACTTGGAAAGACAAGCGAGTCCGGGCAGGAAGTTCTTAACGAGCGATTAGTGAGTTTAGAAACTTGTCGCCGAATCTGACAGGTGGCTCCAGATAAAATCGGCAATTTGCGCCGATTTTTTGAATTACTTGATGTGTTGAGTTGATAGAAAGAGGGTCTGATTTTGTTATGATTTGTATCATATATTAAGATTAAAATAATATGATATAATCAAAATATGAAATTTGAAGGACCAAAACAGCCATCACCAAAGGAGATGGCAAAAATAGAGAAAGAAAGGGCTTTATCAGATGCGGAGCTTCTTAAAGATGGAGCGGAATATAAATTTGATGAGAAAGGAGGCAAAACACTGGAGGCGACAGATAAGCAGGTTGATGAAGCAAAAGAAGAGATTGAAAGAGGTTTAAATACAGAGGACCAATTAGAAAAAACAGAAAATCAAGATAAAGAGCAGGAAATTGAACAAGAAATATTTGCAAATTCATACGAATCAAAACTTTCCGAGAGTCAGATACAGGAGGAACGTATGAATATGTTTCCTGATGAATCAAAACTTTTTCATGCCATGAAAGGCTATGAAAAAGAAACTCAAAAGTTGAATCTCCTTGTTAATGAAGGAAAAATATCAGAAGAAGAATATGGAAAGGAGTTAAAAAAACAATTGAAGGAAACTATAGATATTACAAACTTGCTCGTGAAGAAAATTAAAGATGAAAGATGGCAAGAAATAGTCAGGATGTCCCAAAGAGAAACTCAATTGCAAATGGCTGATAATATATTGAGAGAAACAAACTCGTTTGATGATTTGTATAAAAATATAAATAAATCTCGTTTTATTTCATGTTCTAATAAGGAAGTTAATTTACCAAAAAAATATATTTCTATAATTGAGAATGTTAGAAACGGAAAACAGGATATTGAATCTATCCCACAATTGAACGGCATAGGAGCGGATATACAGGCAAAAGTTAAGCAACTTATGGAAAGAGATGGCCTTGAACATCGTCCTGAATTACCACCAGACACTACATGGTTGAAGGATGAGGATGTAAAAGAGTTAGGGATTGATTTTGGAAGACATGCATATAGTAGAACTAATGTACCAGATGAGTTGAGTAATAGGTTTGGTGTATACCCAGCGATTGGAGCTTTTGGATTAAGGACAGAGTATGGACAAATCAATGGAAGATTGATTTGGTGTGATGGACAGATGGCAATTTTTCAGACACCGGAAGGTAAAATAAAAATGCCGTTCAGAAAATTAAAAGCCCCATCGGGTAAGACTTATGAACAGATTGAAGAAGAGTATATGTATGAACAAGACCAAGAGAGACGGAGACGGACCAACGGTAGATCTAAGGAGCGATATAGAAGATTATAGAACTTTATAATAAAATAGTTATGCTTAGATTAATTTTACCCTCAAAAAAATATATGAAAGAATTCACCTATTATATAGAGGAATTGTATAAGAAAAAAGAAATTTCCAAGAAAGAGTTCAATGATAAAATAGAAAGAAATAAAAACATCGCAACTTTTCTAAAAAGATTAAAAGACAATAGAAATGGTATAAATCTTGAGAAAGGTAAAATTACCCATACAATGTATTGGTTAGTTGATGGTAAAAAATTTATTGGAGTATTAAGATTAAACAAGAAATTAAACAAGAAGCTCCGTATCAGAGGAGGAAATATTGGTTATGCTATACGCCCATCGGAGCGGAAAAAAGGATATGGTATTGAAATCTTAAGACTCGGCTTGTTAAAAGCAAAGGCACAAGGATTCAAAAAAATTCGTATTGATTGTCGTGAAAATAATATTGCATCAAAAAAGATTATTGAAGCAAATGGTGGTGTTTTTGTAGATAAATTAAAAATCAAAGGAGAGGGACCTGCATCACTTCGTTACTATATTAATGTCAAATAAAAACAAAAAGCAGAAAATTTGATAGAATAAATATATGAAAAAACTCATGAAATAAAAGGCGTATATGATAAAGACCTTCCAAAGTTACTTGAGGATTTGAAACTAAAAGAAGATTTTGATAATGATAGGATACGTTGTACTTTCTCAAATGAAGTCGTAAAGATACTCCAGATAAACACCCTTTGGGTGTTTTTTTTGCCACCTGTCAGATTCGAACGTTTGTCGTTTTATTAAACCAGATGATATAATAATTTAATTAATAGTATAAATATAAAATAAAGTAATGAACGAGAATCAAGGCGGTGAACGCCAAATGTTTGAAGGAAACTGGACATGTTCTGGTTGTGGGGCAGCTATCACACAGCTTCCATTTCAGCCAGATCCAGCTCGAGAGGGAGGTTTGGTCTGTAGAGACTGTCATAAACAAAGAACGGCTGACAAGCCTAGAAATGACGCACCTCGACAGATGCATCAAGGAGATTGGAAATGTGCAGGATGTGGTACAGCTATCACAGAGCTACCATTTCAGCCAGATCCAGCTAGAGCTGATCAGCTTAAATGCAGGGACTGCTTTAGGAAATAAGACTTTCACAAACAAAAAACCCCAGCCTTACGGCTGGGGTTTTTTGGAGTTCACTTAGGCTTTGTTAATGTTGGTAGCGTTAAGACCTTTTGGTCCTTCTGCTACTTCAAAAGTAACTTTGTCGCCTTCACGAAGATCATTGAACTGTACGTTCTGTAGTTCATTTGAGTGAAAGAAAAGATCTTTATCTTCTCCCTCACGTGTGATGAACCCAAATCCTCGGTCAGTAACTCGAGCTATTGTTCCTTCAATCATTTTGTAAGAAAACTAGTCTATTAATATACAAACCCATAAACACTGAAGAATTAAACTCGACATAGTTTCCCTTAACAGCTTCGATTTGATTAACTCTATACTAGCATATGAGAGTTTAAATGTCAAGCCTTATTTATTCAGTGCTTTTACTCGTTCAGATTCGTTAAGGTACTGTTTTCGCAAACGTATGCTGTCTGGTGTTATTTCTAGGTATTCGTCATCTGCCATTACTTCAAGACCTGTTTCAATAGTCATCTCTTTAGGTGGAGTGATCTTGATAGCGTCGTCAGATCCAGACGCACGCATGTTTGTAAGCTGTTTTCCTTTAGTTGGGTTCACTGTCATTTGCTCTCCCTTTGAAGTATTTCCAATAACCATACCCTCATATACTTCAGTAGCTTCTTTTATATAAAGTTCACCACGTGTTTGCAGGTTTGCAAGTGAGAAGCCAAGAGTTTTTCCTTGTACTTGGGATATCATAGAACCAGTAGCTTGATGTGCTATTTCTCCAGCATATGGTTGGTATCCGATAAAGCGAGTAGCAAGTATTCCTTGTCCTTTTGTATCTACAACAAACTTGTTTCTATATCCAAATAGTCCTCGGCTTGGACCTTCGAATGTTATAAGTACTCGTCCTTCATGGTTTTCCATGTTTTTCATCTTAACTTGTCGTGTACCAAGCTTTTCTATAATAGTTCCTTGGAACTCTTCTGGTACATCCGCTACAACTTCCTCAAACGGTTCGTGTTTCTTGCCATCTACTTCTTTTATAATAACTCTTGGCTGTGACACCTGTACTTCGTAACCTTCTCGTCGCATGTTTTCAAGTAGTATTGCAATATGTAGCTCACCACGTCCGTATACCGTGAACTTCTCTGGAGAGTCTGTTTCAAAATTAACCTTAAGCCCTACGTTTACTTCGAGTTCTTTTTCAAGTCTGTCTCGTATTTGACGGCTTGTTACATATTTTCCTTCACGTCCTGCAAAAGGGGAATTGTTTACTAGGAATGTTAGCTCGATAGTAGGCTCGTCCACTGCGATGACATCAAGGAGTGGAGCATCTTCAGTATCTGCTATAGTGTCTCCGATATAAATATCAGGAATACCTGCAACGAGCCCTATATCACCAGCTTGTATTTCTTCTACTTCTGTACGAGTAACCCCTTTAAACGTAAAGAGTTTTGTGATTTTCTGTTTACTTGTAGTGCCGTCTGTCTTTTTTATATAAACAGCATCACTTGCTTTTAGTTTGCCGTCATATACGCGTACGATAGCAATCCTTCCTAGGAAGTTGTCATAAGCAAGGTTAAAAGGTTGTGCACTAAGTGGTGCGTCAATCTCGTTCTTAGCTGGTTCAACTTTTTCAAGTATCATATCTAGAAGTGGGTTTAGATCTTTTGCTTCGTCTTCCATTTCACGTTTTGCTACACCGTCTCGTCCGATAGCGTATATAACAGGGAAGTCTAGCTGTTCGTTTGTTGCATCAAGTTCAGTAAAAAGTTCAAACACTTTGTCGTGAGCTTTTTCTGCATTTGCTGCAGGTTTGTCTATTTTATTTATAACTAAGATTGGCTTAAGCCCAAGTGCTAAAGATTTCTTAAGTACGAAACGAGTTTGAGGCATAGGACCTTCTTGAGCGTCTACTACTAGAAGCACAGAGTCTATAGAACGTAATATTCGCTCTACTTCTGAACCGAAGTCGGCATGTCCTGGTGTATCTACAATGTTGATCTTAGTACCTTTGTACTCTACAGAAGCATTTTTAGAGTAAATAGTAATACCGCGCTCTTGCTCAAGCTTATCTGTATCCATACTCACTCCACTTTCCACCGCACCAGTCTGGGCGAGTAGGGCATCTGTAAGTGTTGTTTTACCATGGTCCACATGGGCTATTATTGCTATATTTCTTATTTCCATATTTATTATTATTAAACAAAAAATCCCCAGAGGGATTAAATATTAGAGTAATAATAACACAGATATTATAAAAAGTATATTAGTTGACAACTATCGGCTTTAGGAGCAAAATATAGACATTAATTATAAACATTATTAAATATTATGAATTTTAAACATATTTTAGGTGTATTGCTTATCCTAGCAGTATTCGTACCATTGACTACATTTGGTGCAACTGTAAAAGTAGGGGAAACATATACTTTTAAAGAAGGTGATACTGTACGAGACAATCTTTATATAGGTGCAGGAGAAGTATTTTCTGACGGTAATGTATTTGGTGATCTTCTTATAGGTGCAGGAAATGTTACAGTTTCTGGAAATGTCTCAGGAGATGCAACTATCGCAGGTGGTGATGTCTCAGTACTTGAGAAAATAAATGGTGATCTTCGTATCGTAGGAGGAGACATACTTGTAACAGAAGACGTTGCGGGAGATCTTATATTGATCGGTGGTAACGTAAGAGTTTTGTCAGGCGCTACTGTCGGCAAAGACTTGATCGTCCTAGGAGGAAGAGCTGTTGTGCAGGGTGACGTAAATGGAAAAGTAAGAATCATCGGTGGAGAGGTTAGCCTGGATTCTAAGGTAGGTGGCAACGTAGATATAAAAGCAGGTGAAGGTATCGTTATTGGAGACAATGCTGTTATCTCAGGTGACCTTATCTACAGTGGTAAAGACGAATCAGTACTAACAGTAAGTGATAAAGCTATTATTTCTGGAGAAACTATTTTCAAAGAAGGAAAAGTTATTTCTGCTTCGACTTTTAGAACAGGGATGTTTGCACTTCTTGGTTCACTTCTATTTATAAAACTCATAACAATACTTGTTGCTGTAGCACTTGCAACTATATTCCTTAGAAAATTCTCAAACCGTGTTGCAAAAGACGCAGTGGAACATCTTGGTAAAAAAACACTTTGGGGTTTTATAACTCTTATAGTGATACCAGCAGCAGCTATCGTATTCTTTGCATCAGTATTTGGTATTGCTCTTGGTATGCTCTCAATGTTCGGATACATACTACTCATCATGCTTGCAGCGATTTATTCAGGTGTAATATTTGGTGCTTGGATGGACAAGCTTGTTGTAAGAAAGCAAGAAGAGGTAACAGTGGATTGGAAGAACGGAGTACTTGGTGTTGTAGCGTTGACACTCATAATGCAGATCCCTGTCATAGGAGGTCTTGCTGGATTCTTCTTCTTCCTACTTGCACTCGGAAGTATTTCAACACTTACTTATAACCACCTTTGGACTAGAAGAAAGTAGTAGAGTAACGTAGAATAGAAGTATGATAAACCGTATAATTAGAGTTATAGTATTTCTATTCGTAGTGTATTTGGTGCTGCATTATTTCGACATATATGCTTACATAGACCCTTCATATATACCAGACTTCTTAGAGGGTATAATTGAATTTGCTCAAGAAACAGCTCCATCTGAACTGTGGGGAGAGATAGTGTCAAGATTGCCTTCTAGGGATTAGTAATTTTCCCAAATACCAAAAGGTATTCCTGCATAGTGTACTACTACATAAAGGAAGAATGCATAACCGATCGCTCCAACTACAAACACAAGTAATAATAAGTTGATAATTTCCCAGCGACGTTTTTTCACATCGTCTAATGTACAGATGCCTTTTTTTCTGCGTAAATATGTAACAGTAGTTGCTATAAGTAATATTAGACCGACACCACGGAAGACCCATTTGTAATCTCCATAAAAAGTATCAGCTAGAGATCCTGCAAAAGAAGCCGTAGAGAGTCCTAGAAGTACGAGTATGAGCGGACTAAGACAGCATAAAGATGCGAATACTATAGGTAGTCCGGTTATTTTGAGTAAATCTTTTATTTTATTTTTCATTACTTAATTATAATAGAGAGTGATATAATAACAACATGATAACTAAGATCGTAATAATAATTATCTTAATAGTAGCGGGTTTCTTTGGGTACAATTGGTACAAAGGAAAAACTTCTCCGTCTGTCGCAGATAAGGGTGCTATAGAGGCGGGGGAAGGAATAGCCTATTTTGCAGGCGGATGTTTTTGGTGTGTGGAGAGTGATTATGAAAAACTTCCAGAAGTGAAAGATGTAGTTTCTGGTTATATGGGAGGTACTATAGACAATCCAAGCTACAACCAAGTCTCAAGTGGTAATACTGGTCACCGAGAAGCTGTAAAAGTGGTATATGATCCAAGTAAAACTACATACCGAGATCTTGTACTTCATTTGCTAAAACATACAGACCCGACAGATGCTGGAGGATCTTTCTACGACAGAGGAGAGCAATATGCGTCTGCTGTTTATTATCAAAACGATGAAGAGAAATTAATAGCGGAGAATGTCATAAAAGAAGTAAATGAAAGCAATGTGTTTGATAAACCTATTGTTACAAGTATAGAACCTGCTGGTACATTCTGGTTAGCGGAAAAGTATCATCAAGATTATTATAAGAAAAATTCTCTACGTTATAATTATTATAGAAAAGGTTCAGGTAGAGATGCATTCATAGAATCTGTGTGGGAGGATAGTATTTGGAAAAATTTTCAAAAACCAAGTGATGAAGAACTAAAAGAAACACTTACTCCACTGCAATATAAAGTCACACAAAAAGAGGGGACAGAAAGAGCTTTTAATAATGAATATTTTGATAACCATGAAGATGGTATATATGTAGATGTGGTTTCAGGAGAGCCTTTGTTTTCTTCAACGGATAAGTTTGACTCTGGTACTGGGTGGCCGAGTTTCTTAAAGCCGATAGATAAAGATTTTGTAACAGAGCATAGTGATTATAAATTAATTATTAAACGTACAGAGATACGAAGTAAATATGCTGACTCTCATTTAGGGCATATTATATTAGATGGTCCAGAGAGTAATAATAAGATAAGATATTGCATGAACTCAGCAGCGATGCGTTTTGTGCCAAGAGAAAGTATGGAAACTGAAGGTTATGCAGATTTCTTATATCTATTTGAATAGTATAGTAAAAAACCAAGAGCGAACTCTTGGTTTTTTACTTAATCTTGATTAAAAATATCTCTATTTACGTTTTTTACTTGCCTTTGCCGCAAGCATCTCACGCTTTATTTCTAAGCGTTTTTTAGTCTTTTTTGAGTGAGATGTTCTCTTTTTATCTAAACCTGTTATTCGTTTTGCCATAATATTATGATTATACACTATTTGTTTACTAAGTGCCAAGATTATGCTAATATTCTACGATTATGTCAACAAGTCAACATTATGACGTTATTGTAATAGGGGGTGGTCCATCTGGGATGATGGCTGCAGGAAAAGCTGCCGAGCGTGGCAAGCGTGTTTTGCTTGTGGAAAAAAATAAAGATTTAGGTAAGAAATTATCTCTGACTGGTGGTGGACGGTGCAATATTTTCAATGCCGAGGAAGATACTAAGAAGCTTGTAGAAAACTATGGCGATTCAGCAAAGTTTCTATATTCAACATTTGCACAGTTTGCTATGAAAGACGCGAAAGAGTTTTTTGAAAACAAAGGACTTCCTATAATAGTAGAAGCACGCGACAGAGCATTTCCTGAGTCGCAAAAAGCCCGCGATGTAACAAAACTAATGAAGCGATATGTTACTAGTAATCAAGTAGAGCTTAAAGCAGACACAAAAGTATTAAGTTTTAAAATAGAAAAAGAAAAGATAATAGGGATAGAGACAAAAGAAGGTATTTATACAGCAAATGCTTTTATTCTCGCTACAGGTGGCGCATCGTATAAAGAGACTGGTTCTACTGGAGAAGGATTGGGTTGGCTTAAAGATCTTGGGCATACTGTACATAAATCTAATCCAAACATAGTCCCTCTTAAAGTAGAAGAAGATTGGGTAAAAAATATTTCTGGTACAAGTTTGTCATTTATGAAAATAACGTTTGGTACAAATTTAGCTAAAAACGCAGGACGTTTTTCTAAGGTTGGTAAAATCTTATTTACGCATTTTGGAATATCTGGTCCTCTTATACTTAACTCTTCATATGAAGTAAAAAAATTACTTGAAAAAGGGGAAGTGAGAGCAAGTATAGATATGTACCCTGATACGGAGATTAAGACACTTCAAAACAAAATACTTGATGTGTTTAATAAAAATAAAAACAAAATGCTCAAGAATATAGTAAAAGAATTTGTACCAAACGGTATGGACGAAGCCTTTGTTGCGCAGTTTGAAGAAGGGCTTCAGAATACTAAGATCAATAACATAAGCAGGGAGGAGCGTATAGAGCTTGTAGACAGACTTAAAGCTATGCCACTTACTGTCATAGGTACGATGGGTATGGATTGGGCGGTGATCTCAGACGGTGGGGTTGATCTAAAAGAAGTTGATACTAAGACGATGCGTTCTAAAATACATAACAATTTATACTTCACTGGTGATGTACTTAATGTAAACCGTCCAAGTGGCGGGTTTTCGCTTCAACTTTGTTGGACCACAGGGTATGTAGCAGGGTCTAGTGCCTAAAGTCAGTTTGACACATATTGTATACTTATACTTAAGAGATAGGTTATTAATTTAATAAGAAAATATTATGAAAGGGTATATAACAAATATAGAAAAAGATACATTAGAGAATGAAGATTATAGACGAGTTCTTTATACTGCAAAAAACAGCCAGCTCGTACTTATGAATATAAAACCAGAAACTTTTGAGGATTGCGCAAGAAGAGAGTTGGTAGAAGAAGCAAAT
>CAZVGL010000002.1:0-75984 GCA_964626705.1 uncultured Candidatus Saccharibacteria bacterium
GTGACTCTACCGGGAATCGAACCCGGATTACCGCCTTGAGAAGGCGATGTCCTAACCGTTAGACGATAGAGCCTTGGTATCTATACATATTACATTTTTTTCTGATTAACTCAACCGGTTGAGTTAATCCAACTTTTACAGCTTTGACACTAAGTATAGCTGTGGTGTATAATCTGGGTAAAGAGGACACCCGCTGTCTGGGCGACTCTCGCTTATTTGCGGGGTTTTTTGTTTTTAAAACTATGGAAGAAAAGGATAATCAAAATTTAAAAGATTTAAAGGCAGGACAAGAGAATTTACGTCATAAAGCCTTTATGCAAATGATATATATAGCATTTATCTTTGCTATACCTGCTGCTATTGCCTTTTTTATAGGGAATTATTTTGACAATATACATGACTCTGGAAGAAAGTTTAAACTTATAGCTCTTCCTGTAGCTTTTGTACTTTCTTGGGCAATAACAATATTTCAGTACAGGAGATTAGATAAGCAGTTTAAAGACATGGAACGTAAGATCTTGGAGGAAAAAGCGAAATAACATGCTAGATATAATACGAGTACAAAGAGATATACCTGCAATAGGTCCAGATACAGTGTTTACACTATTTGGTTTTCCCGTAACAAGCTCACTTCTTCTAGGTATCGCTATAACTTTATTTATTGCATTTTTAGGAATATTTATAATAAAACGCTTTAAGAACTCACCAAGCAAATCTCAGACTTTTATAGAGATCATTTACGAAGGAATGGTAGATCTTATAGACCAGATCACAGACAATAGAAAAATCTCAGAGAAAATAATCCCGCTTGTCGGAGCATTGTTTGTATTCATCGGTATTTCTAATTTGATAGAGATAATCCCCGGACTTACAAGCATTACTTACGGCGATACTGCTATCTTTAGGTCACCGACAACAGACTTCAATACAACTTTTGGTCTAGCACTTGCGATGGTTATCATAGTACAGATAGCATCTATAAAAAGCTGGGGGATATTTGGTTTTTTGGGCAAGTACTTCCAGTTCAAACAAGTCTATCTTGGATTTAGACAAGGTATAGGTCCCGGAGTAATGTCTATAATAGAGTTCCTCATAGGACTTCTAGATATAATATCTGAGATTGCCAAGGTTATATCTCTTTCTTTTAGGCTTTTTGGTAACTTATACGCTGGGCAAGTGCTTGCTGTTATAATCCTCGGATTTATAGCATACTTACTACCTACGCTGTGGTCAGGACTTGGAATACTATTTGGTGTTGTGCAAGCTATCGTATTTGGAGCCCTTGTAACAGCATATTATACGATAGGACTAAAGCCTGAAGATGAGGTCGTGCCGACGACATAAAACAAACGCTTAGTGCATATTATTAACAATTTTAATATAAATTATTATGGAAGAAATAGAATCAGCAAGACTAATAGCAAAAGGGCTCGCAACAATATCAATGTTCGGATCTGCTGTTGGTGAGGGATACCTTATAGGTAAAGCTCTAGAAGCAATGGGAAGAAACCCTGAGATGTCAGGTCAACTTTTCTCTAAGATGATCATCGGTGTGGCTATGGCAGAATCAACAGCGATTTATGCTTTGGTAGCATTCTTCATCATTTAATAGAAATAAAATATGGATTTATTAGAAGTATTAGGAAATATAGGTTTTGACTGGAAGCTCGCTCTTGCGAATCTTGTTAATTTTCTTATTATCTACTATTTACTTAAAAGATATGCTTTTGGACCAATCAGTAAAATGATAAACGAAAGAAAGCAAAAGGTTGAAGAAGGTATACAGGCAGCCAAAAATGCAGAGGACGAGCTCGCAATATCAAAAGAAGAAAGCGACAAGATAATTAAAGATGCAAAACACGAATCAAATGCTATCGTGGCAAAAGCACACGACCAAGCTAAAGCCCTACTTGAACACGCAAATATACAGTCTACAAAAGATAAAGACAACATGCTTTCAAATGCTCAAGAAAGAATAGAAAAAGAAAGACGAGAGATGGAAACAGCATTACAAGCAGAAGTATCTGACCTTATTGTACTTAGTACAGAAAAGATAATAGATAAAGATGTACCTAAAGATATGCACGAAAAGATAATAGAAAGCATGACTAAGTAATATGATAAAAACAGAAAACATAGCACGTGCTTTAATAGGACTTATAGAAGATGGAAATGATCCAAAAGATGTTGTGGATAATTTTGTAAATTTTGCAAAAAAACACAATATGGAAAGTAGGATTAAAAACGTATTGAACGTACTTGAAGATAAGCTGAATAAAGAGGTAGAGCATGAAACTATGTATATAAAAACAGCGCATGATGTACCAGCGAAACTATTAACAGAGATCAAAAAGTATCTAAAGCTTCCAGAAGATGCACCAAGCCATGTATCTCTTGATAAAAAAATACTAGGAGGCTTCAGGGTTTCATACAAAAATAAATTATATGAATACGGTTTGAAACTAAGGTTGAACAAACTAAAAAATCACTTACACTCTAATCACTTAAAATAATATGAGCACTGAATCTTTAATAAAAAATCTAAAAAACAAAATACAAAACTTTGAGGCCACTCCTGAAGTAAATGAGATAGGTCATGTAGTAGAAGTAAACGATGGTATAGCTAAAATATCCGGGCTTTCTAAATGCCAGATGTCAGAGATGCTTACTTTCTCAGACAATACTATGGGTATTGCTCTAAACCTAGAAGAATACACTGTCGGAGCTATCATAATAGGTGATTACAGTAATATTAAAGAAGGAGATATTGTAAAAAGAACTGGGGAAATACTTTCTATACCAGTCGGAAATGACTTTATCGGAAGAACTGTAGACCCGCTTTGCACACCACTTGATGGTAAGGGCGACATACATAAAGATGCAGATTATCTTGTAGAAAGGATGGCTCCTGCGGTGATGGACAGAGAACCTGTAGACCAGCCTCTAAGTACAGGGATTAAAGCTATCGATACTATGATACCTATAGGTAGAGGACAAAGAGAGCTCATAATAGGTGACAGACAGACAGGTAAAACTACAGTTGCTATAGACACAATACTTAATCAAAAAGGAAATGATATGGTGTGTGTGTATGTGGCTATAGGACAAAAGAAATCAAAAGTCGCAAGAACCATAAAGACACTCGAGGAAGCAGGTGCAATGACTTACACCACCGTAGTACTTGCAGGTTCATCAGACGGACCTGCAATGTCATACCTTGCTCCATATGCTGGAGTGACTATTGCAGAATATTTTATGGATCAAGGTAAAGATGTTCTAGTGGTTTATGATGATCTTTCAAAACACGCCGTAAGTTATAGAGAGATATCACTACTTTTGAGACGCCCTCCTGGACGAGAAGCATATCCTGGAGATGTGTTTTACCTGCATTCAAGACTACTTGAACGCGCAGCAAGAAGAAACTCTGAATCTGGTGGTGGATCTATAACAGCACTTCCTATAGTAGAGACTCAAGCAGGAGACATCTCTGCATACATACCTACTAATGTTATTTCAATAACAGACGGGCAAATATTTTTAGAATCAGAACTATTTCACAAAGGAATAAGGCCTGCCATAAATGTAGGACTTTCTGTGTCTCGTGTGGGAGGAGCAGCACAGATCAAGTCAATGAAGAAGACTTCTGGAAAGATGAAACTTTCTCTAGCGCAGTTCAGAGAACTAGAGGCGTTTTCACAGTTTGCATCTGATCTTGATGAAGAAACAAAGAAGACTTTAAACAGAGGGCGTGTTCTTACAGAACTTTTGAAACAACCTCAGTATTCTCCAGTAAAAACTGGTCTGCAAGTAGCACTTATATACGCTGCAAACAATGGTCACATAGATGATCTTGAGATCTTCCACGTTGAAAAGTGGGGAAGTGATTTTTCTGATTTTCTTGAAGCAAGTAAGAGTGACCTACTTAAAGATATAGAAAACTCTTGGGACGAGGATATAGAAGGGCGACTGAAAGATGCAGTAGGTGAGTTCATGCAAACCAGAGAAGAGTAGGTTGCAAAAGCTAAATTCAAAATGAGTAATACAAAACTAATCAAAACAAAGATGGCCTCCGTAGGTAATATGAAAAAGATTACCAAAGCAATGGAGATGGTCTCAAGAAGTAAGATGAAGAAAGACGTCGGTCTTGCTGTTAATACGCGTGCATATGCTACACGCGCACTTGAGCTTATGGTTAGTCTCTCTAATGAAACTATGGAGAAAAACCAGTTTCTAATAGCACCCAAAAATACTGATAAAGTACTTATAATACATATTGCATCTAATAAAGGGCTTTGTGGTGGATACAACTCTTCATCTCTTAGAGCTCTAAATAGTTATTTAATAAGAAGAAGTGATGAAGTAGAGTTTATAACAGTTGGCAAGTATGCAAAAAGGCATGCAGAAAATAGTGGGCGAACTACTTTAGAAAAGTTTGAAGACTTCCCAGAAACACCTAAAGTAGAAGATGTGACTGAACTTGGAGATCTTGTAATAAAGAAATTCTTATCAGGAGAATATAAAAAAGTTTTGATCTCTTACACAAAGTACGTCTCTGCATTTCATCAGGTACCTACTATACGAAAGATCTTGCCACTTTCTTCTATGAGTTTGAAAAACGTAATAGATGAACTTGGTGTTGTAGATACTGGTGAAGAAAACATCGAAGAAGTAGATATAAAGAACCCCAAGCAATACATATATGAACCAAATGAAGACGCTATTTTAAATATAGTAGTACCAAGACTTGCAAAGCTTCAGATTTATCAAGCATTACTAGAGTCAAATGCAAGTGAACAGAGCTCTAGGATGGTAGCGATGAAGAATGCGACAGACAATGCAGACAAGATGGGTAAAGAATTACTCTTAAGTTACAACAAAGCTCGGCAGGCGGGTATTACAAAAGAGATACTGGAGATCGCGGCCGGTGCAGACGCAGTAAGTTGATAATTAATAATTTCGTAAAATATAAAAAGTAAAGATTATAAATAATTTTAATAATATGAATAAAGGAATAATAACAAAAGTAATAGGGCCAGTCGTAGATGTGAAGTTTGAAGATGAACTTCCAAAGATTCTTGATGCACTCGAAATAAAAACAGAAAATGGATCTATAGTTCTTGAGACACAACAGCACTTAGGTATGAAAGAAGTGCGCACAATAGCTATGAGCACTACAGATGGATTATCTAGAGGACTTGAGGTAACAAATACTGGGGCGCCTATCTCTGTACCTGTTGGACCAAAGGTACTTGGAAGAATGTTTGACGTAACAGGTAAAGTAATAGACGGCAAAGCACCGGTGGAAGATACACCCAAAGATTCTATACATAGAGATTCTCCTCCTCTTACATCACAAGGAGTAGGGAGCGAAATACTAGAAACTGGTATTAAAGTCATAGACCTTATTTGCCCATTCTTAAAAGGAGGTAAAGTCGGACTTTTCGGTGGAGCTGGTGTAGGGAAGACTGTTATTATCCAAGAGCTTATACGAAATATTGCTACAGAGCACAGTGGGTATTCTGTATTTGCAGGAGTAGGAGAGCGATCAAGAGAAGGTAACGACTTATATAGAGAGATGGAAGAAAGTAATGTATTAAAAAACACAGCGCTTGTGTTTGGACAAATGAATGAACCACCAGGAGCAAGAGCTCGTGTAGCACTTTCTGCACTTACTATGGCAGAATACTTCCGTGACAAAGAAGAACGAGACGTACTTCTTTTTGTAGACAATATCTTTAGGTTTACTCAAGCAGGTTCTGAGCTTTCTGCTCTATTGGGCCGTATACCATCTGCTGTAGGATATCAACCAACACTTGCAAGCGAGATGGGCACTCTTCAAGAGAGGATCACCTCAACAGACAAAGGTTCTATCACTTCTATCCAAGCTGTTTATGTACCAGCGGACGACTATACAGACCCAGCTCCAGCTACTACATTTGCACACCTAGACTCTACCGTAGCGCTTTCTCGCTCACTTGCATCTTTGGGTATTTACCCAGCCGTTGATCCGCTTGACTCTACTTCCACAATACTTGAACCAGCTATAGTAGGAGAAGAACATTATAAAGTTGCTAGAGACGTGCAAAAGGTTCTACAGAAATATCAAGATCTGCAAGACATTATAGCTATCTTAGGTATGGATGAGCTTTCAGATGATGACAAACTTACAGTAGACAGGGCAAGAAAGATACAAAGATTCTTGTCACAACCATTCTTCGTTGCAGAACAGTTTACAGGTATGAAAGGAAAGTACGTTCCTATTAAAGAAACTGTGCGAGGTTTTAAAGAAATATTAGAAGGTAAACATGACGACAAACCTGAACAAGCCTTTTATCTTAAAGGTAGTATTGACGAAGTTGAATAACACGGAGGTTCAACCTCCGTGTTAGAAATATAATGAGATGAATAAAATCAATTTGGAAATAGTTACTCTAGAAGGAGTGGCTTATAAAGAAGAAGTAGTATCAGTAACACTGTCTACAGAAAGTGGTATGGTAGGTATCTTTGCTAATCACACTCCACTTGTGTCTATTATAAAAGAAGGGGAGATTGTAATAAAAGAAGAAGACGGCACAGTGCGTTTTAGAACATCAGAAGGAGTGCTCGAAGTCCGCCCCAAAAGCGAAGTGATACTTGTTGTAGACAAAGTAGAAAAAATTTAAATAAAAAAACAAGGACTATGCCTTGTGTGTGAGATCGAGCTGCCCCACCTCATGAAGAGGTGGGGGCTATAGCTCCTTGTATTTTTGCGCCTTATTTACAGCTTCGACTAAGGTCTTAGAATTCATTTTAAGAATTGTGGAGTCTCAAGGATGTTTTATACTACTACTAAAATAAGTAGGAATTTCATCATTTCACTTATCTCCTTTCTACGCAAAGTTAAAAACGGATAAAAAGAACAGGCGCTACTACATAATCCACTATTAAGTCCTGAGAGACTGTTAAAAAAATAGTGGACAAAACATTTTTTTGTTTTTCTTATTATGCACCCCCTTTCTGGCTCTTATTATTACAGACGAGGAGTCAGTTAGAACTAAAAGTGATTATATACTCGATATATATCCTTGTCAAGAATTTTTTAAAATGAAAAAGCAAGGGCTGTGCTACTTATAGCCCTTGCTTTAAACTCAATACTCATGCATTTGAAGGATCTGTTCATTTGGATCTTTTAGGTCAAGATGAGCTTGTGAATCTTCTGTGTAAGTCTTTTTATTTTTTACACAAAGAGTTTTATCAATTTCTTCTTCAACAACCTCCTCTTTCTCCTTATGCTTACCGAAGAATGAACCTACGGCTGATCTGTAATACTTAGAATTTGATGACAATTCTAACTCCGTAATACATTCCGTGACAAGACAAATGAACCTATGTCCTTTAATGTATGGTTTCATCTTGCCTGAAAGATTACTGACAAGCCTTCCAAACCTTTCAAAATCCATAATTTTCTGTGTACCTTCTGCAACTATCATAGCAGCAGTAAGCTCTTTAAACATACTATACATGGCTTTTTCTCCCTAAAAATTAGAAAGGCTAATGTACAAAATGCTCTCAATTCCTATCCAAAGCATACCAAGAAATATGACTTTGTCAATGTCAAGATGTGGATATTCAAGAAAACGCCTTATTATGCGGTTTTCCACGTAAAAAGCTTGACTTTATATGTACTATTTTGGTATTATGTCCTCATTGTCAAAAAATGGTAAATAAAGAACCACAGGAAATAAACGGCGTAGTAGATGAAGCATTACCAAATGCATTGTTTAGAATAACTCTTGAGAACCAAGAGGAGCCAATTATCGGGTATCTTTCAGGAAAGATGCGTAAATACCGTATAAAAGTTCTTGTGGGGGACAAAGTAATTGTCTTAACTGATCCATACGGAGGAAAAGGAAGGATCATTAAGAGATTGTAAAATTAAAGATCAAAAATGCAAGATGGCAACTTAAACTGTCATTTTACATTTTTGATATTTATATCTGTTTTAATACATGAAAGTAAAAGCATCAGTAAAAAAAATATGTGCGCAGTGCAAAACTGTGAGAAGAAAACGTCGTGTGTGTGTGATTTGTACGAACCCACGTCATAAACAAAGACAAGGATAATATTATGCGAATTTCAGGAATAACAATACCAGAAAAGAGAATAGAGTACGGACTAACAGCCGTATACGGTATTGGTTTGTCTAAATCACAAGAGCTTCTAGACAAAGCAAAGATAGACAGAAGTATAAAACCAGCAGAACTTTCAGCTGATCAAGAAAATGAAATAAGAAAACTTGTAGAAGAGCGAACTATTGAAGGTGAACTTCGAAGAGAAGTATCAGGAAATATTAAAAGACTAAAAGATATAAAGTCTTATAGAGGGTCACGACACTCGAAAAAACTTCCTGCAAGAGGGCAGAGAACAAAGACAAACTCTAGAACTCTAAAGGGTGCGAAGAAGACCATGGGTTCTGGTAAAAAGAAACTAGATAAGAAATAGTATGGGAAAGAAAAGAATTATAAAAAAAGCAGGGGGTGAAGTAGATAAGGGATTACAATCTCGTTCTCTTGCGCGTCTATCTAAAAAGAAACTAGAAACTGGTATACTTCACGTACAAGCAACATATAACAACACTAAACTGATATTCACAGATACGAAAGGTGGTGCTATCATGTGGTCGTCTTCTGGAGCTCTAGGTTTTAAAGGAGCAAAGAAAGGTACACCTTTTGCAGCAGCAAAAGTGGGGGAGCTTCTTGGTGAAAAGGCTTCAATGATAGGTGTGAAGAATGCCGATGTTGTTATAAAGGGAGTAGGAGGAGGAAGAGAATCAGCAATACGTGGATTTACCGCAAAAGGTATACAGATTAGTTCAATAAAAGACACTACACCAGTGCCACATAACGGTCCGCGCCCAAAGAAAGCGCGACGCGTATAAAATAATAATTATGATAATAGGCCCAAAATACAAAATATGTAAAAGACTAGGAAGCGGAGTGTTTGATAAATGTCAAACACATAAGTTTACGCTTGCTGAAGAAAAGTCAAAAAAGAGAAGCAGTTCATCAAGACGACCTCGACAGATGTCTGAATATGGAAAACAGCTTATAGAAAAACAGAAAATGCGATATACATATGGCGTTGCGGAAAAACAACTTACAAGGTATGTAAAAGAAGCTATTGCAAGAAAAGACTCAAAGCCTGCGACACAGCTTATAGAAAACCTTGAATCACGACTTGATAATGTTGTTTACAGACTTGGACTTGCGAAAAGTAGACAAATGGCAAGGCAGATGGTGTCTCACGGACACATTACCATTAACGGAAGAAAAGTTACAATACCTTCATATAGAATATCGAAAGGATTAAAGATCGGTATAAGAGAAGGAAGTCGTGACAGCGGACTGTTTTCAACTACGAAAGAAGATTTGAAAGACCATAAGAATCCTTCTTGGGTTATATTTGACGAAAAGACCTTAGAAGGAGAGGTAAAAGGTAAGCCAGTAGTAGACGCAACAGAGCTATTGTTCGATATAAGTTCTGTTTTGGAATATTATAGTAGGTAGTTTTAATAAGATAATATATTTATTAATTTAATTTAAAATACTATGTCAGAATACAACGTATCACTCCCATCAAAACCTAAAATAGTTTCTGAAGAGGAGTTCAAAGGAACATATGAAATAGACGGTCTTTATCCAGGGTATGGTCATACTCTTGGTAATTCTTTGCGAAGGATCGTTCTATCATCTCTTCCAGGAGCTGCAATTACCTCTGTGAAAATAGAAGGTGTACAACATGAATTTTCAACAATGGATGGAGTAAAAGAAGACGTTATAAATATATTACTTAATCTAAAAAAAGTAAGACTTCAGATGCTTACTGATGAGCCTCAAACTATTTCAATAGAAGTAAAAGGTCAAAAAACAGTTACTGCAAGTGATATAAAAACACCAGCACAAGTAGAAGTACTTAACCCAGACCAGCACATAGCAGAAATAACAGACAAGAAAGGAGAGCTTATTGTCGAACTTACAGTGGAGCGCGGTATGGGGTATGTATCAAAAGATGTACTACAAAAAGACAAGGTAGACATAGGAGTAATAGCACTTGATGCTATCTTTACGCCAATAAAGAGGGTAAACTACGAAGTCGAAAACATGCGTGTTGGAGACAGAACAGACTTTAACAGACTGCGAATGTTTATAGAAACAGACGGTACTATCACAGCACACGAAGCGCTTGAAAAATCAATAGAGATAATGATCAACCAGCTTAAAGCGATTATCGGTTTTAAAGAAGAAGAAATAGAAGCAGAAATTGTTTCTGGGACAGAAGATAGTGCCGAAGAAAATGTAGAAAAAGCAGAAGAAGAAGTTGATACAGAATTTCTAAAGACAAGAATAGAATCACTCAATCTTTCAGCGAGAAACATAAATGCTCTAGCAGCTGCAAATATACGAACAGTAGGTGGCTTGGCCCGCAAGAAAGAAGAAGATATTCTAGAGATCGAAGGACTTGGAAAGAAAGGGGTTCAGGAGATAAAGAGAATGCTTGGAAATTACGGTATTATTTTGAAATAAATTAAACATGCGACATCATAACAAAAACAAAAAGTTTGGGAGAGTAAGAAAACAAAGAACAGCACTTATGCGTTCTCTTGCACGCTCTTTAATATTGCACGATAGAATACAAACAACAGAAGCAAAAGCAAAAGCTTTACGACCATTTATAGAAAAACTTATTACAAAAGGTAAAGATGGGTCAATAGCAGCAAGACGACTTATATTAAGTAGACTTGGTGGAAGCACTGATGCAACAACTAAACTATTTGATACACTATCTCCAAAATACAAAGAAAGGACTGGTGGTTATACAAGAGTTACAAAAACTGGTACTAGAGTAGGAGATGCGGCAAAAGAAGCTATAATAGAGTTTGTAAAATAAAATTATGAAAAAGATAGAGATAAATGCAGAAGGAGAAAAACTAGGACGAATCGCTACAAAAGCGGCGGCATTTTTGATTGGCAAAAACGATGTTTCATTTGCACGAAATAAAGTTCTAGACATAGAGGTTAAGGTTATAAACGTATCAAAAATGGATGTTTCAGATAATAAGAAAGATAGTAAATTATACAAACATTATACGGGATATCCGGGAGGACTGAGGGAAGAGAAAATGGGAAAGATTATAACTAAAAAGGGATATGGGGAAACAGTAAAAAAGGCAGTGTACGGTATGCTACCACATAACAAACTTAGACCAATAAGAATGAAGCTATTAACTACAGAAGAATAATATGACAACGAAAGATAAACAAAAAATATCATCTACTCACTATATAGAAGCTATAGGTAGAAGAAAGAACGCCATAGCTCGCGTGCGTATTTTCACTGGGAGTAAAAATGCTTATAAAATAAACGACCGAACTCTTGAAGACTATTTCCCAGTTAATGAAACTCAAAATAATATAAAAAAAGTATTTGAAGTTGTTGATATTCCTGAGAAGTTTGATGTATCAGTTCATGTGAAAGGTGGTGGAGTATCTGCACAATCAGATGCTATATTACTTGGTATTGCAAGATCACTTATATTATTTGATCCAGAACTTAGAGACACTCTTAAAAAAGAAGGATACCTGAAACGAGATGCTAGAGTAAAAGAAAGAAAGAAACCAGGACTCAAGAAAGCTCGAAAAGCCTCACAATGGAGTAAACGATAATCTACTATGAAGAAAAAGCTCAACAAAACAAAAGAAGAAATAGAAGATGTTGTGTTTGATGAAATTGAAGAAAGTGGTACTGGAACTATAAAAAAGTTGCGAGATAAGTTGAAGATTTGCGTTGAGGAAAAACAAGCATACTTGGACGGCTGGCAAAGGTCAAAGGCTGATTTTGTAAATGCAAGAAAGAAAGATGAGGAAATGCGTACAAACCTTGTATCATTTGCAAAAGAGGGTTTGATATTAGATCTTCTGACTTCAGTTGATAACTTCGATATGGCATTTGCAAATAAAGAAGTCTGGGAGAGTGTTGATAAAAATTGGAGAATAGGGATAGAACACATTCATTCACAACTTTTAAAAACCTTAGAAGAGCACGGACTTGAGCAGTTTGACCCACTTGGAGAGCAGTTTGACCCAACACGTCATGATTCAATAGAAACTGTAGTTGTAGAAAAGAAGACAGATGATCATAAAGTAGTTGAGGTAATACAAAAAGGATATATATTAGGTGGAAAAGTAATACGTCCTGCGAAAGTAAAAGTAGGACAATTAGAAGTTTAATTTAAATAATATTATGTCAAAAATTTTAGGAATAGATTTAGGAACAACAAACTCAGCAATGGCTGTAGTCGAGGGAGGTGAGCCAACAATAATAGAGAATGCAGAAGGTGTACGAACAACACCGTCTATTGTTGCTATTTCAAAAACAAATGAAAGGCTTGCTGGACTTCTAGCAAAGAGACAGGCTGTGACAAACCCTAAAAATACTATATTTGGCATAAAGCGTTACGTTGGACATATGTTTAATGACGCAGAAATACAAAAAGATGAAAAAACTTCTCCATTTGATATTGCGAAAGGTTCTGACGGAGGTGTTTTAGTAAAACTTGGAGATAAGGAATATCGCCCAGAAGAAGTGTCTGCTATGATACTCCAAAAACTTAAGAACGATGCGGAGGCACGGCTTGGAGAAAAGATAACTGAAGCTGTTATAACGGTACCTGCATATTTTAATGACTCACAAAGAAAAGCTACAAAAGATGCTGGTAAGATCGCAGGGCTTGAAGTAAAAAGAATTATAAACGAACCTACAGCAGCTGCACTTGCATATGGTTTTGCAAAAAAGAAAGACGAGAAGATCGTGGTATTTGACTTCGGTGGTGGTACTTTTGACGTATCAGTACTTGAAGTTGGGGATGACGTAATAGAAGTAAAATCAACAGACGGTGACTCACACATGGGAGGGCGTGACATTGATCAAAAGATAATAAAGTGGATAGCAGATGAATTTAAGAAAGAAAGCGGTATCGATGTATCTACAGATCCACTTGCGATACAGAGACTTGACGAAGCAGCAGAAAAAGCAAAGCTTGAACTTTCTTCAACTACAGAAACAGAGATAAACATACCGTTTATTACATCAGATGCATCTGGTCCGAAACACTTACTACTTAAAATGACACGTGCGACTCTAGAAGAACTTGCTAGAGAATTTATCGACCGCTCAATAGAAATCACAAAGCGTGCAGTAGAAGCTTCACCTTTTAGCACAAGTGATATAAATGAAGTTATCTTAGTAGGAGGGCAGACTCGTATGCCTGCTATCTCTAACGCTGTAAAAGAATTCTTCGGAAAAGAACCAAATAAATCTATCAACCCTGACGAAGTAGTGGCACTTGGTGCTGCTATTCAAGCTGGAATAATGCAAGGAGACGTAAAAGATATACTACTTCTAGATGTTATCCCTCTTTCACTCGGCATAGAAACACTTGGATCTGTAGCTACTAAACTTATAGAGAAAAACTCTACTATCCCTACATCAAAGTCACAGACATTTTCTACAGCAGCTGACAATCAAACATCTGTGGAGATCCATGTAGTTCAAGGAGAACGAGCTATGGCTACAGATAATAAATCTCTTGGTAAATTTATCTTGGACGGTGTACCGCCAGCACCAAGAGGTGTACCTCAGGTAGAAGTATCTTTCGACGTAGATGCAAATGGTATTTTAAATGTAAAAGCAAAAGATAAAGCAAGTGGAAAAGAACAATCTATAAAGATCGAAGCAAGCTCAGGACTTTCAGAAGAAGATATTGAGAAAATGAAAAAAGATGCAGAGATAAATGAGAGTGAGGATGCAAAGAAAAAAGAAGCAGTGGATGCAAGAAATCTCTCAGAGCAGCTTGTATACACAGCCGAGAAAGCACTTAAAGATGCAGAAGGTAAGATAGAAGAAGCTCTCAAAACTTCAGTACAAGCTAAGATAGACGAACTTAAAAAAGTAAAAGACGGTACTGATACAGAAGCTATAAAATCAGCTTCAGAAGCCCTTTCAACAGAAATGCAAAAGATAGGCGAAGCAATGGCCAAAGCAGCTCCACAAGAGCCAGCAGAGGGCACAGAAGGGCAAGCAGGGGAACAAAAAGAAGGTGCTGAAGGTAATGTAAGAGACGCAGAGTTTGAAGAGAAGAAAGATGACACTCCACCAGCAGAAGAACCGAAAACAGAGTAAATAATAATTAAAACCACAAAAAAAACAAACGGCTCAAGTCGATGAGCCGTTTGTTTTTTTACTTGTTTTTTGATGAAAATGCGGTAAAATAGTGTTAATTATGGCAAGAGACTACTATCAAGTTTTGGGAGTGGACAAGAAAGCAAGTGCTGACGAGGTAAAGAAAGCATTCAGAAAACTTGCTCACAAATACCACCCCGACAAAAGTACTGGAGATGAAGCTAAGTTTAAAGAAATTAGCGAAGCTTATGGTGTACTTTCAAATGACAAGAAACGGCAAGAATATGATGCATACGGAAGAGTGTTTAATGAAGGCAGTGGCGGCGCCGGGCAAGGTTTTGGTGGATTCTCTGACGGACAGGGTTTTGATTTCTCTGGGTTTGCTGACCAAGGTTTCGACATGGGTGACATATTCGGTGGACTAGGGGATATCTTTGGCGGAAGAGGAAGACAACAAACAAAGCGCGGAAGAGATATTTCTATTGATCTTGAAGTACCGTTTAAAGACGCTATCTTTGGTACAGAAAGAAAAGTACTTTTGACTAAAGTATCAGAATGTAAAACATGTACTGGGAGTGGTGCTAAAGAAGGGACAGAGATGGAAACATGTAAAAACTGTAACGGCAAAGGTAAGATACATGAGACTAAGAATTCGATCCTAGGAACTATACAAAGTGTACGAGCATGTGATAATTGTTTCGGTACAGGCAAAGTACCAAAAGAAAAATGTAAAGATTGTAAAGGTTTAGGTGTCGCGCGCAAAGAAGAGGAGATTTCTATTTCAATACCAGCAGGAGTAGACAACGGTGAGATGATACGTCTCTCAGGTGGTGGGGAAGCGGTAGCAGGAGGTATTGCAGGAGACCTATACATAAAACTTCATATAAGCCCTGACCCAGTATTTAGAAAAGAAGGAAACAACCTTTCAATGATACTAAATGTAAAGCTTACAGACGCACTTTTGGGTAGCACATATACAATCTCAACACTTGACGGCGACATTGATATTAAGATACCAGCTGGAGTGTCATTTGGTGAGATACTTCGCGTAGGAGGTAAAGGAGTACCAACAAGCAAAAAGAGTCGTGGAGACTTACTTGTAAAGATAAATATCACTCTACCAAACAAACTCTCACGTAGTACTAAAAAATTAGTTGAGGAAATGAAAAAAGAGGGGATTTAATCAACAGTTTACTTTTGTAAACTGTTTTTTAGTATTATAATATTACTATATGAATTCAGTACAAAATTTATTTGCAAGCTCTACAGGGAGCGCATTAGAGACAGTTACAAACTTGTCGCTTGATACAATTATTTTAATTGTTATCTTTTTCTTATTCTTTATATACGGATTTAAATTTGGTAAGCGTAAGATCATATCTTTAATGCTTTCTTTGTATGCTTCGATCCCTATTGTACTTTTTTTCCCGTACTTACAGAAAATCGCATTCTTTGGCAACACTGAGAAGGCGGTACTATATTCACAGATTGGGCTTTTTGTATTGGTGATAATTCTTATAAATGTAGTGCTAAGCAGAATAGTGAGTTTCGAACTCTACCACAGAGGCTTAAGAAGGCTAATAGAAAATGGTTTTCTTGCAGCAGCTTCTGGCGGACTTCTTATAGCTATTTCATATCATATAATAAAAATATCAGAACTATATGATTTCGCGAGACCGATAGATGCATTATTTGCATCTACAACGCTCTTTTTCTGGTGGCTCATAGCACCACTTGTAGTTGTTTTCTTTACGACAAGAAGATGATACTATAAGGCCTAATATGAATAAAAAGACCCAAAAGACAAAAGGGGCTAAAAATACAGTGATTTTGACTGGGAATGACCTTACGCCAGATGAAATATACAGGATCACAGAAGATCCAAAAATACAGGTAGTACTATCTCCAAAGTCATTAATAAAAGTAAGACAATCAAAAAAGTTTCTAGACAAGAAGGTTGCCACAACTGTAATATATGGGATCACTACTGGCTTTGGACCTATGGCATCACATATCATAGGTAAAAATCAATTACACGAACTTCAATATAACTTAGTGCGCTCACATGCAGTAGGATTGGGAGATCCTATAGAAGATAGATTTGTTCTTGCTGCTATGGTAGTAAGATTAAACACTCTCGTAAAAGGATACTCTGGTGTGTCAGAAGACTTAATAGAACAATTAGCTTTTTTTATAAATAAAAGAATCTTACCTGTAATCCCAGAACATGGTTCAGTAGGAACAAGCGGTGATTTAGTACAGCTCGCCCACATCGCTATTACTTTAATAGGAGAAGGGGAAGTGGTGTTTGAAGGCAAACGAGAAAATACAGCAAACGTACTTAAAAGATTAAAAAGAAAACCTCATACACTTGAACCGAAAGAAGGACTTGCTCTTATAAACGGCACATCTGTTATGTCTGGTATAGCAGCACTTATTGTCGACGACACAGAAAGATTACTTTCTGTGATATCACGCTCAAGTGCTTTAGCACTTGAGCTTATAAATGGTTTAAACGATGCTTTATCTGCAGAACTACATGCATTACGTCCACATGATGGTCAAAAAAAGATAGCGTCCACACTTCGTAAATTACTAGCTTCATCTACTCTTCTACATGATAGAAAACAGCTTCAATCTAGAGTAAATGTCATAGACAATGTTTATGTTACTCCAGAGCATATCCAAGATGTATATTCGTTCCGCTGTGTTGCGCAGATCTTAGGTCCAGCACTTGATATATATAAAAAAACTAAAAAAGATGTAGAAATAGAGATCAATTCAGTTACTGATAACCCCATCATAGATGTCAAAAAACAAATCTTCCTTCACGGCGGAAACTTCCATGGAGACTATATAGCAACAGCTGTTGATCAATTAAAGATAAGTATAGTAAAAATGACAATACTTTCAGAAAGAAGAATAAACTTTTTCTTAAACAGAAACGTAAACCAGTTCTTTCCACCATTTTTAAATCTAAATCAACCAGGCCTTACACTTGCATTACAAGGTCTACAGTTTGTAGCTACATCAACAACTGCCCAAAGCCAGTCTCTTGCATTCCCTCATTCTACACACTCTATCTCCACAAATGCAGACAATCAAGATGTAGTAAGTATGGGTACAGACGCTGCGCTTATTACAAGCAAAGCAATAAAGAATGCGTACACAGTACTTTCTGTAGAATATGCAACGCTTGCACAGGCTGTGGATCATTTAAATGTTTCAAACAAACTCTCACCAGCATCAAAGCTATTGTTCAAAAAGACTAGAGGAATAGTACCTAAAATAGTAGAGGACAGAACTCTTACGAAAGAACTAACGAAACTTATTAATATGTTAGAAAAAGATGACGACCTAATACTTTCTTTCGAAGGTAACTAAAAACATGTCAAAAGAAAAAGACATACTTAAACCATTAAAGTCGGTAGGAGAAACCTTTTCTCTACAAGACATGCTTTCTTTTGACACAAAAGATTATATAAAGATGCTCCAAAATAAGGGCGAAGAATTTTGGATAAAAGAAGGAGAAAAGAAAGCCCTTAATCTTTTTAAAAAGGCTGCTAAAGACGTACCAGCATATAAAGAATTCCTTAAGGTACACAAGATCGACCCGACAAAGATCAAAACTATAAAAGACTTTAAAAATATTCCGATCACCACAAAAGAAAACTACATCAGTAAGTATCCTCTAGCGGACAGGAACTGGAATGGAAAACTAGAACACCTGAACATATTTGCCGTAAGCTCAGGAACAATAACTAAACCAACAATATGGCCTCGTGGGTCACTTCAAGAGTTTGAGTCAGCTATAACTCACGAAGCTCTCTTTAATGAATTGTATGAGGTTGATAAACATAAAACACTCATAGCTATCGGGTTTCCGATGGGTGTATATATCTCTGGTATGGCTACAAGTATTCCAAGCTGGCTTATCGGAATAAAAAACCCAAGCCTTAACATACTTACGATAGGAAACGACAAAGAGAAATTTTTAAATATTATCCCCCAACTACAAAAAGAGTACGAACAAATCCTATTTATTGGGCATCCGTTTTTTATTAAAGATGTAATAGAGACTGGTAAAGATAGAAAGATAAAATGGGACAAAACTAAAGTAAAAATGATGTTTTGTAGCGAAGGCTTCAATGAAACATGGAGGTCGTACTTAGCAAAACAAGTTAAAAGTGATAAAAAACTCGATATGTTTAATACTTACGGTTCATCTGAACTATTACTCATGGGTAATGAAACACCTAAGAGTGTCTTTATAAAACAGCTTGCTGAAAAGAAAAATAAAATTAGAGAGTCAGTATTTAAAAGCCCTTCTGTTCCAAATATATTTCAATATAATCCTATTAACCGCTACATAGAGTCTGTAGATAATGACCTTATTTTTACAGCCTCAAGCGGTATACCGCTTATCCGATTTAGATTACATGACAACGGTCAGGTTATTTCAAATAACGATATGGACGACCTTCTTACTAAGGAATGTCCGGAATGGAAAACGGAATTTAAAAAAATAAAATCAAAGAGTGCCTGGAATTTACCATTTGTTACATTATATGGAAGAAGCAATCAAGCGATGATCTTTTATGCAGCAAATATTTATATAGAAAACATTAATCAGGCGCTCGACCATAAACCTTTTTTAAGCAAGATTACAGGGAAGTTTGTAATGGAAAAGAAATACTTAAAAAACATGGATCAATATCTTAATATATATATTGAGCTTGAGGAGTCTGCAGAAAAAGATAAAAAACTTGCAAAAGATATTCAAATAAAAATAGTTGATACTCTAAAAAAAGTTAACCTAGAATATGCAGATGCATCAGAGAAACTCAATAAAAACTTAGTGCCAAGGATCGTCTTAAAACCTTACCAAGACAGGACGTATTTCAAGCTTGGGTTGAAACCAAAATATATTATATAATAAACAAATGTCAGATAAAATAAAACAATCTATAGATAGTATTCTAGCAAAAGAAATTGAGTCAAAGCCGGTGTTTTTTAATCTAGCAGAATCAGAAGATCATAAAAGGCTAACCGCGCTTATATCTGAAGGAAAAGTTCAGCGTGTGTCAGACGACTATAGAGAACAGTTACTTGAATTGTTTGGTATAAACAATCCTTCATCTGTTCACGCTGAAGGGTTTGATGAGAAATTTGAAGAACATCTAAAAGAGTCCGAAGAAAAAACACCCCTTTGGCAACAGGGTGTGTGGGTATACTTCCCATGGAGTTCAACCTTAACGCACATACTACCTGAAGATGATTTTCAATTAGTAAGGACTGCTAGGAATCAGAACTTAATAAGTAAAGAGGAACAAAGTAAATTTTATAATACAACTGTAGGTATTGGGGGACTGAGTGTTGGTTCAAGTGTTGCTTTAGGTCTTGTACTACAAGGAGGTGCCAAACATATAAAGTTTGCAGATATGGACAGACTTGCACTATCAAATACAAATAGGATTATTTCAGGAGTAGACAATCTTGGCATATTAAAAGTTGATATGACGGCACGCAAAATCTATGAGATCAATCCTTATGCACAAATAGAATTATTTCCGGAAGGGTTAGGTAAGGAAAATATAGAAAAATTCTTTGAAGGACTTGATATTGTTATCGACGAATTGGACAATCTGGCTATTAAATATCTTATAAGAGAACAAGCGAAGAAAAATAGGATAGCAGTCGTGATGGCAGCTGACAATGGAGACAATGCTGTGGTGGATGTAGAGCGATACGATCTTGATGAAAATACACCGTTTTTCCATGGAAGGATGGGTAATGTGTCTTATGAAGGACTTCTAGGTTTAGATAAGTTTGGTATAGGGAAGATGATTACGAAGCACGTTGGTCCTGAGAATGTGACGGAAAGGATGCAGCAATCTCTTTTTGAGATGGGGAAGACTATTGTCTCTTGGCCACAGCTCGGTGGTGCTGCAATGATAAACGGCGCAGCGGTTGCATACTGTGTTCGCAAGATTCTAAATGGACAGCCGTTAGAGGACAATAGAGCGCTTGTATCGCTGGATGAGAAGCTAGTACCAGACTATAATTCAACCGAAAAAGTAGGGGAACGAAAACAAATAGCCGATTCATTTAAAAAAATATTTGGACTGTAAGATATGCAAAACGACATAGAAAAAATCATAAAGGACGGTGTACTGGCTCCATCTGGTGAAAATGCACAACCATGGAGATTTATCGTGGAAGATAATAAAATCCATATATTTAATAAACCAGAAGTTGATCAATCTTTATATAACTTTAAACAAAGAGGATCTTATATTGCACATGGTGCACTGATTGAAAACATTACTATAAGCTCGTCTAGATATGGATACAAAACAAATATTAAATTATTCCCAGAAGAAGCTACTGCAAACCTTGTAGCTATTCTAACCTTAGAAAAAGCAGGTACGGAAGAAGATTCACTCTATAAGCATATCGAAAATAGACATACTAACAGAAAGTCATATGATGGACGAAAATTATCTAATGAACAAAAGGCGCAATTAATTAATACTGTCAAAGAGATCGACTCTGTAGAATTAGAAATTATAGACGAAACAAAATCATTGAATATCTTAGGAGAAGCTTTGGCTGTAAATGAATTAATTCTTTTTAGCAACAAAAAGCTTCATGATTTTTTTTATGATCATATTTTGTGGAAAGAAGACGATCAAGATAAGGCAAAAGGTTTTTATGTAAAAACTCTTGAGTTTCTTCCGCACCAACTTAAGGCAGTTAAATTATTCAAAAGCTGGTTTTTATTAAATATTTTCAATAAATTAATAAAAGTTGCGAACAAAATAGCAAAAGAAAATGCGGAGAAATATACAAAATCAGGAACCTTGATTGCCGTTATAGTTAATGGAAATTCTAATTCTGACTTTATAAGAAAAGGAAGGGCTATGCAAAGAGTATGGCTTAAAGCAACAGAACTTGGCTTAAGTATGCACCCTTGTACTGGTACAGTATTTCTTATGGACAGAATAAAAGGCGGAGATAACAAATCTTTTTCAACCGTGCATATTGATATAATAAAAAATGCTTATAACAACATATCCAAAATATTTAATACCGATAAAAAGTCTGCACCACTACTTTTTAGGATTGGATATGCAGACACACCTAGCGCTTGGTCACTTAGACTTAATCCAGATATTGTTTATAAGTAATAATAGTATTATCATATAGTTATATGAACGTCTTAAGTAATTTAGATCTACTTTCTGTTGGACTAACTATTGCAGGTATTGGAATACTTGGATTTGTTATATATTTTAATAATCCAAAAAGTATTACTAGCCGCTCATTTTTATTTTTTTCTATAACCTCCATACTTTGGGGTATAGCAAATTATATAAATTATAAATTTACTTCAGAAACTGCCATTCTTTGGACATTAAGAATAGCTATCTTTCTTGCTGTATGGCATGCTTTTTCTCTTTTTCAACTATTATATGTTTTTCCAAAAAAAGAATTTAAATTTTCTAAATTATATAAATACACCTTAGTTCCATTAGTATCTATAACCTCCCTTATTCTTCTTACACCAATAGCTTTTGTAAAAGTGACTAAATTAGCAACACCTGGAGAGGTGTCTATCGTTGCAAAAGGTCCTGGCATGATTGCATTTATTTTATTAATTATCTTTTTAGTATCAACAGCATTCTATGTTCTATTAAAGAAAATAAATAATGCAAAAGATAACGCAAAAACCCAAGCAACAATGGTATTTATAGGATTACTTATAACGTTTGCATTAATTATAACCTTTAACTTCTTGCTACCAGCCTTATTTGATATTGTAAAGTTAATACCACTGGGTGCTATTTTTATACTGCCATTTATATTATTTACATCGTACGCAATACTTAAGCATAAGTTATTTGATATCAAGGTCATAACCACTGCTATCATGGCATTTGTACTTTCTATTGTTACATTTCTTGAAATCATATTTTCAGAAGGACTTGACCAAATAATTTTTAGAAGTAGTGTATTTATTCTTGTACTTGTATTTAGTGTTTTTCTTCTTAAAAGTGTCCGTAAAGAAGTAGTGCAAAGGCAACAAATCGAAAAGCTTGCAGATACTTTAGCGAAAGCGAATGTGCGCCTGAAAGAACTTGATAAAATGAAGTCTGAGTTTGTTTCTTTTGCAACACATCAGATACGCGCACCTATAACTGCTATAAAAGGTTACACTTCTTTAATACTTGAAGGTTCATATGGGGAAGTGTCCAGTGAGATGAAAGAAGCTATTGATAGAATATACAAATCCAGCCAATCTCTAGCTATTGTTGTAGAAGATTATCTAAACATATCTCGCATTGAGATGGGTAGAATGAAATATAACTTTAAAGTCTTAGATTTTGGTAAACTCATTCGTGAAATTGCTGAAGAACTAAAACCTACTGTATTAAAAGCAAAGCTTGAGATATTAATAGACATTGATGACAGTAAAGAATACAAAGCAAAGATGGACGAGGGTAAGATGAGGCAGGTTGTTATAAACTTGATAGACAATGCAGTCAAATATACAAAAAAAGGGTCAATAAAAATATCTCTATCCAAAGACGAAAAGAGAAATAAACTGATCGCACAAATCTCAGATACAGGTATTGGTATTGAAAAAGAAACAATGCCGAAACTCTTCAAGAAATTCTCACGTGCTAAAGATGCGAATGATACAAACATACATGGTACAGGTGTCGGACTTTACATTGCTAAAGTTATGGCAGAAGCACATGACGGTGGTCGTATTTGGGCAGAGTCAGAAGGAGAAGGGAAGGGCTCACAGTTTTATATAGAAGTGGACAGTATTTAAATAGTGCATGATAAAATCAAATATTTAATTATGAAAAATATTCAAACAATCACTGAGAAATATTTTCAAATGTTTCCAGAAGATAAGAGGAGTCTAGAACACCTAACAAAACAATTAAAAAAAAGTGAGGATATTTTTAATCGCAAAAACTTTACAGGCCATGTAGTTGCAAATTCATTAGTTTTGAATTCTAAAAACGAAGTTCTGACTATATTTCACAATAAGCTAAAGATGTACATACAGCCCGGTGGGCATGTAGACCAGACAGATGAATTAGTTGTAGATGCAACCAGAAGAGAGCTTGCGGAAGAAACAGGACTAAAGGATGTAGACTTGGATGAATGGCATAAAGAGACAAGTATTCCTATTTTTATTGAATCTCACTTAATACCGCAAAACGTTCAAAAAGAGGAGGAGGAACATTATCATCATGATTTGATGTATATATTTAAAACAAATACAAACGATGTCGAACTACAACCAGAAGAAGTGTCGGACTATAAGTGGATTAACATAAACAAGATATTAGAAGATGATCCAGATTCATTTATTGGCAAATCACTTACAAGAATGCTTGAACTAAATATTATAAAAATATGACAAAAAATATAGAAGTTGAGGTACGTGGTATTTTAACTAAAAAAGATTACGACCAACTTAATAAAAAACTTCTTAAAGACGGTAAATTTATCTCACATAAAGACAGGGTCTTAATAGATTATTCTACATTCATCAAAAAACAGGGTATCAAAAATAGAACTAAGGATATTAGACTAAGGGTTACAAACAAAATACCAGAGATTATAATTAAGTTAGGAAAATGGGGAGGCAACGACCAGCGTGAAGAACTATCTGTTCTAACAAAAAAAGGAAGTTTTGACACTTTGGTCAAAGCTTTTAATATTCTTGGCTATAGTAAGGGAATGCTATGTGTTCGTGACATTAAAGCATACAAATATAAAGGTGCAGAATTTGCCGTAGTAAGTATTCCTGGACATGGTTATTTTTATGAAGCTGAAAAGATTGTAAGTAACAGTAAGAAAGAAAAAGAACAAGCCAGCTTGAAGCTTGAAAAAATATGTAGTGAACTAAACCTTGAAATACTTTCAGACAAAGATCACTGTGATTATGTAGAAAAGTTGAATAAAGAAATCAATGAAGTCTTCGATTTTAAGAACTATACAGACGATTACTTTAAAAATAGATTTAATCTTTAAAAATACTCTTGTGTAAAAAATAGCTTTTAAAATAAGCTGTTTTTTGGTATTATTTTGATAATGATAAATAAAGATAAAACATTACTATCTGGCTTAAAACCTACTGGAGCGCCTCATATAGGCAACTATTTTGGAATGATGAAGCAGATTGTGGATCTACAAAACGACTACAAAGAATCGCTTGTTTTTGTTGCCGACTATCACGCACTCAATCATATTCAAAATGCTGACGAAATGAGAAAAAATGTTTTTAAAGTAGCGCTAGATTATTTAGCTGTGGGACTTGACCCAAAGAAAGTAACTATATTTAAACAGTCTGATATACCACAACATGCAGAACTTGCAGTAATCTTTAATACAATAACGACTATGCCATACCTTATGCGAGCACATGCTTTCAAAGACGCAGAAGCTAAGAATAAAGAAATAAGTGTTGGTACATTTGACTACCCGATGCTTATGGCAGCGGATATACTTATGTATGACACAGATGCAGTGCCTGTAGGACAAGACCAAAAGCAGCACATAGAAATAACGCGCGACACTGCAGAGAAATTTAATAGAGTATTTGGTGATGAGTTTAAACTTCCAGAGCCTCTGATACTTGAGGATGTTGCTACAGTACCAGGTGTAGATGGTCAAAAGATGAGTAAGAGCTATAACAACACTATCCCTCTTTTTGCAGAAGATGAGGAGATTCAAAAAGCAGTTATGTCTATAGTTACAGACTCAAAGAGTCCAGAAGAGAAGAAAGATCCGAAAGAAGATAATATATTTGCTTTACATAAACTTTTTAGTACAGAAGATGAACTTAAAGATATAGAGAAAAGATACGAGGACGGGGGAATGGGGTATAAAGAATCAAAAGAGATATTAATAGAAAGTATTAAAAAGTTTATAACTCCACTCAGAGAAAAGCGAAAAGAACTTGAGAAGAATAGGAAAAGTATAATAAAAATGCTGGAAGAAAATGGAGAAAAGATGCGAAATAGAGCAGAGGAGAAAATGAAGAAAGTAAGAGAGAAAGTTGGAGTTAGTTTAAAAAATTAAATTTAAAAACATGAACAGAATTTATATAAAAGATCTAAAAGATCATGCGGAGAAAGAGGTCACAATAAAAGGCTGGATCGACGTACGTCGAGACCAAGGGAAAATGATCTTCTTCGACTTTAGAGACATGTCAGGCAAAGTACAGGGTGTTGTACTACCTGGTGCTACAGAAGCGCTTGCAGTAGGGGAGAAAGTACGACCAGAATGGGTTGTAGAAGTACGCGGTAAAGTAAACAAACGTCCTGACAATGCCGTGCAGGCAGATAAGCTTAATGGAGATATTGAGCTTGAAGTACTTGAAATTATCGTCCTAAACGAGGCTGAGACTTTACCTTTTGACATTGAAGGTGATGGAAAAGAGATCAATGAAGAAGTAAGGCTTCGTTATCGTTATATAGATTTGCGTCGAGAAAGAATGCAAAAAAACATGCGCAATAGACATGAGATAACTCATTTTGTAAGAAACTTTTATAAAAAAGAAGGCTTTGCAGAGATAGAGACTCCTAATATGACAAAATCTACACCTGAAGGTGCGCGTGATTATGTAGTACCTTCACGTGTTGAACAAGGTAAGTTTTATGCACTTCCACAATCTCCACAACAATATAAACAACTTTTAATGTCAGCATCATTTGAGAAATATTTTCAAATAGCACGCTGTTTTAGAGACGAAGATACAAGAGGAGACCGACAGCCTGAGTTCACACAAATAGATATGGAGATGAGTTTTGTAGAACAAGAAGACGTAATGGCAATAAATGAAAAGATGCTAATAGAGCTTGTTAAAACACTTTATCCAGAGAAAAAAATCCAAGAAACTCCGTTTCCAAGGATTACCTACAAAGAAGCTATGGAGAAATATGGTAGCGATAGGCCAGACCTAAGAAAAGACAAAAATGATCCCAATGAACTTGCTTTCTGTTGGGTTATTGATTTCCCAATGTTTGAGAAGACAGATAGTGGAGCATGGACATTTACACACAATCCATTCTCTGCAACACAACCTGAACACACGGATGATTTAATAAAAGGAGAGAATACAGAAAATATACTAGCAGCACAATACGATATAGTGTTAAACGGAAGTGAAATAGGTGGTGGAAGTATACGAAGCCATAAACCAGATGTACTTAGAAAAGTTTTCGAAACAATGGGTTATGAATCAGAAAGAATAGATACAAATTTCGGCCATATGCTTAAAGCTCTTGCATCTGGTACGCCACCACACGGAGGTATTGCTTTTGGGTTTGATAGACTTGTAATGCTTCTTCAGAACGAACCAAACATCCGCGAAGTAATACCGTTTGCAAAGACTGGGGAAGGGAAAGACTTAATGATGGATGCGCCGGCAGAAGTAGACCCAAAACAACTCGACGAACTTGGGATTAAAATAGCTAAAGATAAATGATAACAGAAGAGCAGTCTTATACAATAAAAACAGAGGCGTTTGAGGGTCCGCTTGATCTTCTTCTTTCTCTTATTGAAAAAAGAAAGCTCTTTATTAGCGACATATCACTTGCGCAAGTTGCAGATGATTATATTGAGTATATAAATGGTCAAGAAAATTTTCCTGTTGCAAGCACGGCAGACTTTATACTCGTAGCATCTACTCTTGTACTTATCAAATCAAAATCACTATTGCCAACACTTGATTTGTCTTCCGAAGAACAAGAAAGTATCGATGATCTCGAAAAACGCTTAAGACTATACCAAAGAGTAAAGGAATTATCATTTCATGTAAGTAAAAACTTTGGTAAGAATGTTATGTATCCAAAAACTCTTTCAAAAACTGTAATGCCAGTATTTTCACCAGACGAAGATCTTTCTGTTTCAAAGATAAAAGAAGGAGTTATGTCAGTACTTCATAACCTACCAAAAAAAATTGCTGCTATACCCAAAAAAGTTGTGGAGAAAGTTATTTCACTTGAAGAAATAATGGAAAATCTTACAGAGAGGATCACCAAAAACCTTAGGATGAGTTTTAAAGAATTCTCTGGAATAGGGAAAGCTCAAAAGGTAGATGTTATAGTAAGCTTCCTTGCAATGCTTGAACTAGTAAAGCAGGGCGCAATATCAGTAAACCAAGATCAGCGCTTCTCTGACATAACAATAGAGTCTGATAACGTGGGAATCCCCAAATATGACTAGATTATTAATGATTAGTAGGTTAGTATTTTAAAATGACTCTTGATGCAAAAATAGAAGCATTACTTTTTTATAAAGGTGAGGCAATGAAAGTAAAAGAGCTTGTGAAGCTTTTGGATGTGGATAAAGAAAGCATAGAAAATGCACTTAATATTCTTAAAGAAAAACTATCTGAAAGAGGGTTGCAGATCATAACAAAAGAGGATGAAATACAACTCGTCACAGCTTCAGAAATATCAGGGATTATAGAACAAATCAGAAAAGATGAACTTACTAAAGATTTAGGAAAAGCGGGCGCTGAGACGCTGGCTATAGTATTATATAAAGGACCTATAACACGTGCTGAGATTGACTATATAAGAGGGGTTAATTCTACTTTTATCTTGCGAAACCTACTTATTAGAGGGTTGGTTGAAAAAATCTCAAATCCAAATGATCAAAGAAGCTTCTTGTATAAACCAACACTTGAACTTTTGTCATTTCTAGGGGTAAGTAACATTGAAGAACTTCCCGAATTTGATACAGTACAAGATGAGTTAAGTAAATTTGCAGATGTAACTGAAGAAGAAAACGAAGAAGTAGAACAAAACTAAAAATGATTTCTATTATTAAAAAAAGCATATACGCAAAAATAATCGTCCTTCTAGGTGTAGTTTTTGTAATAGCTATGCTTATTATATTTACTGGAGATGATAACAGTAAAGTAGTACAGATAGATGAGGAAATATATAAATATAATTATTTTGAAGACATATCTATCGAAGCACAGTCTGCTTTTGTATGGGATGTAAACAAACAAAAAGTAATCTTTTCTATAAACGGAGACGTGCAGCTTCCACTTGCATCACTAACAAAACTGATGACAGCTATTGTCGCCGATGATATTTTACCAGAATCATCTGTTGTTACAATTGATAATAATTCAATTATTTCAGAAGGGGACAGTGGTTTATATGAAAACGAAAAATGGAACTTCAAAGAATTAATGCGATTTACACTTATGGTATCTTCAAATGACGGAGCAAATGCCGTAGCGAATGTTGCCGGACTTTTTAAAAATGATTTCCCAAGCAGAAAAGAAGATAATAAAAAATCTTTTGTGCAAGCTATGAATGAAAAAGCAAAGGAAATAGGATTAAGTCAGACTTATTTTATAAACCCTACAGGACTTGATACAAATAAAATAGTAAGTGGCGGATATGGTTCGGCTAAAGATGCGGCAAAGTTACTTGAATATGCTGTTATAAATGCACCTGACATAGTTGAGCTAACAAGACACACTAGGATTAACTTTGAGTCTCTAAGCGACATAAACCATGTTGCGACTAATACAAACTCTTCTATAGATAGGGTCCCTGGACTTATTGCATCAAAGACAGGTTTTACTGATCTTGCTGGTGGGAATCTTGTAGTAGCATATGATGCAGGTATTAACCACCCTATCATCATAGCAGTACTTGGATCATCACAAAGTGGAAGGTTTGAAGATGTAGAAAAATTAGTCGATGCGAGCTTAAAATCTTTAGATTAAAATGATTATAGACATTGTAAAAGTATTTACTGCTTCTTCTGCCGCATTTATCATAGGGATGCTTATTACTCCTGCTGTAACACATTATTTATATAAATACAAAGCATGGAAAAAAAACAATGTCGCAGTCGCAACAGATGGCAGGTCTGCTGAGATATCTCAACGTTTACATAATGACGAACAGAAAAAAACACCTCGTATGGGAGGTATTGTCGTTTGGGGAAGTGCTTTTATAACCATCATTGCAATATGGCTTATCTCTAAAATATTCCCGACTGACTTGACTGTAAAACTTGATTTCTTAAGTAGAGACCAAACATGGATACCTCTTTTTACTTTGATGGCAGGGTCACTCGTTGGGATGATAGATGATATCCTTGAAGTAAAAGGTAACAGTAAACGTCTTGCAGGTGGACTTTCGTCAAAGAAACGTCTTTTTGTAGTTGGTCTTATATCACTTTTTGTAGCATGGTGGTTTTTCACAAAGCTCGGAGTTACATCTGTCGGCTTTCCATTCTTAGAAGATATAAACCTCGGTTTTTGGTTTATTCCTTTTTTTGTATTTACCACTATTGCAGTTTACGCCGGAGGTGTAATAGACGGATTAGATGGACTCTCAGGTGGCGTGTTTGCTTCAATGTTTGCTGCATATGCTGGTATTGCTTTTTATCAACAACAGATCAACCTAGCAGCATTCTGCGCACTTATAGTCGGAGGAATACTCGCATTCTTATGGTTTAATATACCGCCTGCACGTTTTTATATGTCAGAAACTGGTATGATGGGTCTCACGATCACACTGACAGTTGTTGCATTTATGACAGACTCACTCGGAGGAGGTCATGGTGTCACAGTACTTCCAATAATAGCTTTCCCACTTGTTGTTACGGTTTTATCTGTCGTTATACAACTCACCTCAAAAAAATTTAGAAATGGAAAAAAGGTTTTCTTGGTTTCTCCACTCCATCACAATCTTGAAGCTATCGGCTGGCCTAGAGAAAAAGTAGTTATGAGATATTGGATAATAAGTGTTATTGTTGCTGTTATAGGTATTTCTATAGCACTCATCGGATAGACTTATAAGTTATACACATCATTTGGTACCTAACAACCAAAAGAGTGTATATAATATAAATAAATGCAGAAAATAATCACAAAAACAATAATACTCCTTGCAGTATTAACTCTCGCACTATCTGTAAACTACATCTTTGCAGCATGGACAGGACCAACAGAGGCTCCACCAGGAGGAAATACTCCGACACCTATTCATATTGGTACAACAGATCAAGTAAAAGACGGAGGGCTATCACTTACTGGTCTTTCTGTGTTTGGCGGTGGGTATTTTCAGGGTAATGTAGGAGTTGGAGTAGTCACACCCATAGAAGCACTTGAAGTTGCTGGTAATATAAAAACAACAGAAGGAATAAAAGTTGGTAACACAATAGACACTGATGCTGGAACTATCCGATGGACAGGTACTGATTTTGAAGGATACGATGGAACAGAATGGAAATCTCTGACGGCTGAAGGCGGTACAACGACAACAATAGTGTCTACAGATTATACGGAATGTGTTGGTTTGGGTGGTAGCTGGGTAGAAGTAGGTCAGATTTGTTATATAGCTGGTACAAGCTGTCCTTCTGGATGGGAAGCAGAAGAAAACTATAGCAGTACAGTACCAAATTCAGGATCTAGTGGCGGAATAGGAAGTACGTGTAATTTCAATGCCCCTCGACCGTCTTGCACGACAGGAAGTCACACAAGAGAAAATTCAGGTGTTGAAAGTTGTTCTTACGGTTATAAATCTCAGTGTAATACGAGAAACTGTAATCCTAATAGATGTACTGTATCGAGTGTTTCTGCCACTCAAACCGAAATCGGTTGTACTAAAAACTAATTTAGTTAAAATAAAAACCATCAAAAAACCGGCAACAGGCGGATTTTTTGATATAATAACTTTATGCTTAAGAAAATCGACAGGCCGTTTTTAATAACAGTTATTATCCTAGTAGTTGCAGGATTTTTTATTTTCACTTCTGCATCACTCGGACTTTTAGCACGTGACGGAGCACGATTTTCTTCTGTAGCATTTAGTCAGTTTTTCTTAGGGATCTTCCTTGGCGCTATAGCACTTCTTATAACAACAAAGATCAAATATACGTTTTGGAGAAAGTACGCATTTTATATATTTATAGGATCAGCCATAGCAACATTGCTTGTATTTGTACCTGGTCTTGGTGTGTCGTCAGGAGGTGCACAACGTTGGCTTGATTTTGGTTTTGTAACATTCCAACCTGCAGAAATGCTTAAGATAGGGTTTGTAATATATTTTGCTGCATGGCTTACAAATGCAAAAGACAGACTACACACAATAGGACATGGAATAGTACCTTTTGTTGTACTGCTTGCCATAACAGGTGGAATACTTTTGTCTCAACCTGACACTGGTACACAACTTGTAATACTCGCTTCCGGTATCGCAATGTTCATCGCTGCTGGCGCAAGGTGGCGTGACATATTTGCACTCGGAGGCATAGCTGGAGTATCACTGACAGTACTTGCGTATATACAACCATATGTAAAAGACAGGATACTTACTTTCATAAACCCAGCGAGTGATGCTTTAGGTTCTGGCTGGCAGATAAAACAATCGCTTATAGCAATAGGCTCAGGAGAGATATTTGGGCGAGGTTTTGGGCAGAGTGTACAAAAGTTTCAATATCTTCCAGAGCCAGTAGGGGACTCTATTTTTGCAGTAGCAGCAGAGGAGTTTGGCTTTATAGGAAGTGCTTTTATAATCACACTTTTTCTCTTTCTTGCTTTTAGGGGACTTAAAATAGCAACAAAAGCCCCTGACAACTTTAGTGGACTGGTAGTTGTTGGAATTGTTATACTTATAGCATCACAGTCGTTTATAAATATAGGGTCAATGCTGGGAGTAATGCCACTCACTGGTCTTCCGCTTTTATTTATAAGCCATGGTGGAAGTGCTCTACTTTTTGCATTGGCGGAAATAGGTATTGTACTTAATATATCGAAATTTAGAAAAATTTAATTATTTAAAAATGAAAATAGTATTTACAGGTGGGGGAACAGGAGGACATTTTTATCCTATAATAGCCGTCGCAGAAGAAATAAATAATGTTGCAAAAGAACAAAGATTGCTTACCCCAAAGCTATATTATATTGCACCTGAAAAATACGATGCACGAGCTCTGTACGAAAACAATATAACATTCAAGAAAAGTCCGGCTGGAAAAATACGTAGATATTTTTCCATTTGGAACTTAATAGATAAATTTAAAACAGGTATCGGTGTAATAAAAGCAACACTTCAACTTTTTGCTATTTATCCAGACGTAGTGTTCAGCAAGGGTGGGTATGCAAGCTTTCCAACTGTATTTGCTGCAAAGATATTACGCATACCTGTTATTATCCATGAGTCTGATGCGGTGCCAGGTAGAGTAAACCTTTGGTCAGGAAAATTTGCTGTGAAGATAGCTGTGTCATACCCAGAAGCAGTTTCTTTTTTTGACAGAGAAAAGGTTGCTTTCACAGGCAACCCTGTGAGAAGAGAGTTATTCACACTCGCACATGAAGGGGCACATGAATACCTTAAACTAGAAAAAAATGTACCAACTATCTTAGTACTTGGAGGTTCACAAGGTGCAAAAAGAATAAACGATACACTCATGGAAGCTCTACCGAGACTTGTAGAGAAGTACCAAATCATTCACCAAACAGGGAAGAAGAACTTTAAAGAAATAAAATCAACAACACGGATAATATTAGAGGGGACAGAGTACGCACATAGATATAAACCGTTTGATTTTCTAAACACCCTTGCAATGCGTATGTCAGGTGGTGCTGCAGACTTAGTAGTATCTCGTGCTGGATCAGGTGCAATAGCTGAAATAGCTCTATGGGGACTGCCCAGTATTATAGTTCCTATTTCACAAAATGTGTCACACGACCAACATAAGAATGCCTTTACGTACTCAAGAAGCGGTGCAACCGTAGTTATTGAAGAAAAAAATTTCACACCAAACCTACTCGCTTCTGAAATAGACCGACTCATAAGTGACAAGACTCTTACAAAAAAGATGCGTGACGGCGCAAAAGAATTTGCAAAGCCAGACGCTGCACGAAAGATAGCAGAGGGGATTATAGCAACAGCTCTCAAACACGAGGAGTAATAGTTTTTATTATATTCTCATGAACTTCTTCTACGGACGGAGTAGCATCTATATCTAGAAATATAAAATCAGAGTGATCTTTTAAAGACTCCATGACTATATCTGTCTTTATACGATATACATCAATCCTATTTTTTATAACCTCATGCGCATCATCGATCCTCTTTGAACCATCTTTTGCTGTACGATTTATTAATCTTTCTTGCAGAACTTCATCTGACGCACATAAGCGAATAAAATATCTCTTACTTTCAGGCATCACATAGTGCATAAGTTTATTATATGTATCCACTTCATCTTGATTACGAAGTATTCCTTCAAATATAATATGACTTTTCCCATCATTTTTTTTTAATAAAGTTTGCGTGATCAAATCCATCGTCATGGCACCAGGAATAGTTTCTCCTTTAATATAAATACTTTCATGTATTATGCTTTTCATATGTTCTGTATAAAAAGGATTCTCTGTAGTCTCTCTTAGTCTTGTTCCATTGTCATGACGTATAACCTCAATATTTGAATTATCTTTTAATAGAAACTCTTCTAACTTATCTGCTTGAGTCTCTTTTCCAGAACCAGGGGGTCCAACAACGATAAAAATACTTGGTTTTGTAAATATATTTTTTGACATATGGATATGTTACACTGATTATATTATATAAACAAATCAAGACGTAAAAAGTAACATGAGCGAGGATAAGAACAAAGAAATACGAACACGAATAGCGCCGTCGCCGACGGGGGATTTGCATATTGGGACTACACGCACAGCTTTGTTTAGCTATCTTTTTGCAAAGCAAAATAATGGGAAGTTTATAATGCGTATTGAGGATACTGATAAAGAACGTAGTGAAGAAAAATTTGAAAAAGATATCCTAGAAGGTTTAAAATGGCTTGGTCTTAAGGCGGATGAAACACATCGCCAATCAGAACGTACAGATGTATATAGTAAATATATTCAACAAATGCTTGATGCTAATACTGCTTACATATCAAAAGAAGAAAGTAAAAAAGAAGTTGGAAAAGAAATAGAAGTAGTGCGTCTTAAAAACCAGAATAAGAAAGTTAAATTTGAAGATATAGTTAGAGGAGAGATAGAGTTCGACACTACAGAACTTGGTGATTTTGTAGTAGCCCGTAGTGTAAGCGAGCCGTTGTATCATTTGGCTGTAGTGATAGATGACAACGAAATGTGTATCACTCATGTTATCCGTGGAGAGGACCATATATCTAATACTCCACGTCAGATCCTTATACAAGAAGCGCTAGGAATAGAGCGACCTAAATATGCCCATATTCCGCTCATTTTGGCCCCAGATAGGTCCAAAATGTCTAAACGGCGTAATGCCACCTCAATTACAGAATACCGCGAAAAAGGCTATATTTCTAGCGCTTTGGTCAACTATATGGCTCTACTTGGCTGGAATCCAGGCACAGAACAGGAATTATTTACTTTAGACGAGCTAATAGCAGAATTTAGCCTAGAAAACATACAGAAGGGTGGGGCTATTTTTGATATAGAAAAGCTCAATTGGTTCAATAAGGAATACATAAAGAAAATGTTGGACACCGAGTGTCCAACATTTCTAACAGAGATCAAAAAGTATCTTTCTGGTGATGATGAAATAATAAAGAAAATTATTCCTATAATTACAGAGAGAATAAATGTGTTTGAAGATATTGAAGAAATGAAAAAAGCAGGGGAGTTAGATTACTTTTTTAATCAGCCAGAATATGACGCAAAAAATTTACTTTGGAAACAAGATAATGATCTAAAAGTTTCAGCTGAGCATTTAAAGAAAGTTATAAATTTACTTGAAAAAATTTCTGAAGATAATTTTACTCAGGATGAGATCAAAAAAGCAGTCTGGGAATATGCCACAGAAGTTGGAAGGGGGTCAGTCCTCTGGCCGATGCGCTACGCACTATCAGGTCGCGACAAATCACCAGATCCATTCCAGCTTGCAGAAGTATTAGGAAAAGACGAAACTATAAATCGCATAAACAATGCAATTAATAAAATCGCTGGATAAGGTCGTTCCTCGAGGAGGAGTGATAGCGACGGGAGAGGTGCGACCTTGAAGGAATTGGTACAGATACCTTATTATGGTATACAAATATTAAAAGCAAAAAATCTGACTCTATGTCGGATTTTTTGGTATAATAGTTTAATGTTAAAAAAGATAGAAGATAAACAAGACAAAGGGGAAATAATTATCTACCAAACTTCTAAAAAAGAAGTCGGTTTAAAGGTACGACTTGAAAAAGATACTGTGTGGCTTGATGCACATCAGATTTCAGAATTATTTAACATCGATAGAACAGTTATTGTCAAACATATTAGAAATGTATACAAGACTGATGAGCTAGCCGAAAAAGCAACCTGTGCAAAAATTGCACAGGTTGCGGCTGATGGGAAGATACGAAAGATGAATACTTATAACCTAGATATGATTATAAGTATTGGGTATCGTGTTAACTCCAAGAATGCTACGCAATTTAGAGTTTGGGCGACAAAGGTATTAAGACAACATATTCTACAAGGGTATACAATCAATGAAAATCGGCTTTTAGAGGCGCGAGACAAGTTTAGAGAATTACAAACGGCTGTCAGTTTTCTACAAAATAAAGCGCAAAAAAAGCAATTAAAAGGACAAGAAAAAGAAATTCTGAATTTATTAGCTGACTATTCAAAAACACTTACTATTCTGGAACAATATGATAAAGGAAAACTTAAAACACCGAAAGGTAAAAAAGCAAGTTTTGTTCTTGAGTACGAAAAATATCAAGATGTAGTTTTGGAGCTTAAAAAAGAATTAATTTCTAAAAAAGAAGCAAGCGATATATTTGGCAATGACGTAACTAATAAATTTGACAGTATAATAGCAAATCTATACCAGACATTTGGTGGAAAAGAGCTATATAAAGGACTTGAAGATAAAGCGGCGCATCTTTTGTATCTTACTATCAAAGATCACCCTTTTACAGATGGTAACAAACGCATTGGGGCATTTTCTTTTGTATATTTTCTAGATAAAAATAATTACCTTCATCGTAAAAATGGAGAGAGAAAAATTAATGACAATGCATTAACGGCTTTGGCGCTTCTTATTGCTGAAAGCGATCCAAAAGAAAAAGATGTTATTATAAAAATTATTATTAACCTACTACACGATTAAAATAAATTATGCTCAAAAAGATTATTTTGTTAATACACCGAGCGTTACACCAATACTAAGCCTTAAATATTAATTATCCCACATACTGTAAATGGAATGGAAAAGGAGTTTCGTATCTTTTCCATCGTCTAAACAAATAATCTTGAGTGGAGATATCCACATACGTTTCGTATTAAATCTTAAAAAAACATATATACTATATATAAATGCAAAAAATAATAACTAAAACTATAATATTACTCGCAGTTTTAACATTAGCATTATCGGTGAACTATATATTCGCAGCGTGGGTAGGGCCAACAGAAGCTCCGCCTGGAGGAAATACTCCGACACCTATTCATATTGGCACAACAGATCAAGTAAAAGACGCGGGGTTGTCACTCGACGCTCTTTCTGTGTTTGGTGGTGGATATTTTCAGGGTAGTGTGGGAGTCGGTGTGGTTACACCTACAGAATCACTTGAAGTTGCTGGTGGTGTAAAGGTTGGCAACAGTACAAATACAAATGCTGGAACCATACGCTGGACTGGGACAGATTTCGAAGGATATGACGGGACAGAATGGAAATCCCTAACTTCTGAAGGTGGTACAACTATAATATCTGGAGATGCTACGGATTGTAATAATGTTGGTGGAAATTGGGTGGAAGCTCAAGGCGTTTGCTATATTCCTGGCACAAGTTGTCCTGCTAACTGGACATCGAAAGAAAATTATAGCAGTACGAGTGGTGATAGTTGCGCAGGTTACCCAAATGAAGGTAATTATGAGGGTGAACCTTGTGAAAATGCACCATATTCATGTTCAACAGGATCTCATGTAAGAGAAAATTCAGGAACTGAATCCTGTAGATACAATCGTCTAGTTCGTCGTCGTGATTGTGCATATCAACCAAATCAATCATGCACCGCCACTCAAACAGAAGTTGGTTGTGAGAAAGCGTCAACAAAATGTAACAATGATGGCGGCGACTGGAATGATGCCCAAGATGTTTGTTATATAGCTGGTGCAAGCTGTCCTTCTGGATGGAAATCAAAAGAAAACTATAGCAGTAGTGTACCGAACACTTGCCAAGGAAGAAATGACGAAGGAAATATCTGTGGTCAAGAAACAGACTGCTCAACAGGCTCTCATGCTAGAGAAAATATTGTCATAGAAAGTTGTGTATATCAAGATACTTACTACTACACAAGCTGTCAGCCAACATTTGGTACCTGCAATGCTGCTCAAACTGAGATTGGATGTATCATAAATTAATTTAAAGTAATGGCTACAAAAAATCCGCAAATTAGCGGATTTTTTGGTATAATAATTTAATGCTTAAAAAGACATTTATTATTCTAATACTAATATTTGTAGGGTTTAGTACCACTCACGCTTCTATTGTAGATGAGCTAAAAGACCGTATATCAGACAGAAATACTAAAATAGAAGAACTTGAAAAAGAGATTGTAAAATACCAAAAAGACCTTGAAGTAGTTGGGGAAGAAAAACAAACTCTTAACAGTGAGGTAAAAACACTAGACATATCGCGACAAAAGATAGGGACTGATATAAAATTAACCCAAAACAAAATAGACTCTACAAATTACCAAATACAAGATCTTTCCTTAGATATTAACGGAAAAGAAAACAGTATAAGTAAAAACACAGAAGTTATAGCAGAGACGATACGTACGATGAATGAAATAGAGTCTGAATCTCTTATTGAGATAATACTGTCAAATAACGATCTTTCAGAGTTCCTCAACCAAATAGACACACTGCAACAGTTCCAGTCAAAAATGCGTGATGACATAAAACGCCTAACTTCACTGAAAGAAGATCTAGAAGATAAGAAAGGACAAACAGAGAAAAAGAAAAAGGAGCTTGCAAATTTTAAAGGCGACTTGTCTGACCAAAAATATGTACTTGATATAAACAGAAAAGACAAAAACACACTTCTTAGTATTACAAAAAACAAAGAGTCTAACTATCAAAAACTTTTAGATGAAAAAGTTGAAGCCCGCAAAGCTTTTGAACGTGAACTTTTAGATTTAGAATCACAACTTCAGATAGAGATAGATACTTCCAAAATCGCAAAAGCGGGGAAGGGCGTGCTTGCATGGCCACTTGATAAAGTTACAGTTACACAATATTTCGGTAACACAAAGTTTGCAAAGTCAGGTGGGTACAACGGAAGTGGGCATAATGGAATGGACTTTCGTGCTACAACTGGTACAAAAGTCAAAGCTGCACTTACTGGAACAGTAGTGGCTGTTGGAAATACAGACGCAGTGAAAGGTTGTTACTCTTATGGTAAATTTGTACTAATAAAGCACAACAATGGCCTTTCAACCCTTTATGCTCACTTAAGTTTTGCGAGCGTTAAAAAAGGAGATACTGTAATCACCAGTGATGTGATCGGCTACTCCGGCAACACAGGCTACTCAACAGGGCCGCATCTTCACTTTACAGTTTACGCCAGCCAAGGTGTGCAGATCGTCCGTTATGGAGACTACAAAGCTAAAACAAACTGCGCTGACGCCAATATACCAGTCGCCCCACTTAATGCGTATTTGAATCCTATTGATTATTTATAAAATATTGTATTTTATATTGTGCGACACTAAAATAGGCGATTGGTCTAAGAGGGTATAGAAGAGTGAGAAAAGAGTCTCAAAATTGATCTGTGAGGTATTTTTATAGGTACTATGGTACCAGTAGGTATTGGTCGCAAGCTTGTTATTTTTAGAGAAAATTTAAAAAGTGGTTTTTTATTTAAAAGTAATAAAATATATTTTATAGAGAATTTAGAAAAAGAGATGGGTGAAGACATTTTTGGAAAACAGTAGTATCAAACTAAGTAGCACACATCTGATACAACTTAACGCACACAGAGTCGTGTACGCGTTTTTATTTCTATTTAAAGGGAAGTAGCTTAAGAGGAATCCCACCCTTTGTTTTAATATCAATGTCGGAAAAGATATATTGTGCGACGTATATATAAAATAAACATCTCGCCAAAACGATACCTTCCCTTTTAAAACATATCTAAATTATTTTTATTTATGTGTGGTCAATTATTTAATACAAAACCACCCGCGTGTCTTACGACACGCGGGTGGTTTTTATTTTTAAATTATCTCATGGCGACATGGTTCTCAACACCCCAACATTTGGAAGATGCAAGCCACGGTGTAGTCCCCTCTTTTTCGAAGAGATACTCCGCATAGTTCATATTACCTTCAAGCGTATATAAATTGATTCCAAGCCTATCAGCGGTCTTGCCGTGGTAATACTCATTGATCTGCATTACACCGACGTCAGACTTATTAACCTTGCCTCTTATTACATCGCCATCTTCGCCAAATTGTCGGAAGCTTGATTCGCATCCGGCAACTTCTGCCATGACGGGATAATTTTCAAAGTGCTCACGCACGTACTCCTCAACAGTTGGAGATTCCATGAATCTCGTATTATCTGTATGAGCCACACTTCCCTGCTGTTCTATTATAGAAGCTTCCACAAGTGGAGCTCCGGTAGTCGAACTAAGAAATGCTAAGATTAATATTGTTATTTCTATGATAAGCGTTTTTTATTACTGTTAATATCTCTGTCTTTTGACAAAAATAAAAAGCTGACCTAAGCCAACTTCTTCATCTGTCATAACATATTGTTAACATCTTGTCAAGCCCATCAGGAAAGTCTTCCTGATGGGCGAAATACTGCTCTTCTATCTATCTTAACCACATCCTTTGTACATTCACACCCATTGGAACACCGTCTTGTTGTGGAGTGGCTTCTAAAATATACCTAAAATACAGCATTTCTCCTTCCGGTATCTTAAGAGCAGTTTTTTTTCCTGCCTGATTTTTAATAGGAAATATAACTCTATTATCACCAGTGGTAATAGACATTACTCCATCCGGAGTAATGTTCCCATCAGACCCAACACCAGTTATTGGAATTGTATATCTTTTATCCACATATGCCTTTATGCACGGAACAGCAAGGCAGACATTTTGCAGATTGGTCCAGACAGTAATTTCGTCTACTTTCAGATCAACCCATTGATCTGCATTTATACTAAATTCACAGACAGTGGTTTCTGTATCCTTCACTAATTCTCTTGTGTTACAACTCGTAATTCTTAAAGAGTATCCTTTTCTTTTATCTGTCGTACTTTCTTGCAAGTTAGCAATACTTGCACAAAATAGAAAAAACATTAGGAAAGACAAAATTGCGCCACTACAATTATGTTTATACATACAACACCCCCTATACAAAGATTATACTTCTAATTTTTTAAATCAAATTTACGTCAAAATACAAAAAAAATACTACCCAAAATAGTAGCATTTTTCTCTACATATGTCAATGTCGGTACAACTTTACTGTTTCTTCATCCTACTTTTAAACAGCCCAGATAAGCTCCAGATATGGTTTGAACTCATGCTTGCAAGCACTAAGAATGCTGCTATATATATAATATGTTCATCTACCAAGTATGCATGCTCGCCTACTTTTGGAAACGTAAGTCCTGGGAAGTAATATAGAGCCATCATTAAAGCACCAAGATGTGCACTGCATCTGACAAGAATACCAAGTATCAAAGCTGCACCTATAAGTGTAAGCCCCCATTGGTTAAGGAAATCAATAAACGGTAGTATCTCAGGTGATGCAAGCCATCCATAAAACCCTGAAAATGTGTTAGCGTGTTCTAGAAAACCTTTAGCTGTCCATTCTGGATTCGTGACTTTTGTAAGCCCTGCGTATAAAAACAACCAACCAAGTGTAAGACGTAGTATAAGTACTGCTGAATCTGTTTTAATTAATTTCTTCATATTGTGTATTAATATTTAGATTATTATTCTTTGATTTTATCATTGCAATCAAACTAAGTATAAAGATAGTTGTGGATAATGTTGCAGAAATCATACAATACGAACAGATAGATTCCAATATAAACAACTGCGTATATACGAACCACATAGACATTAGAAACCCTACACCAGAAAGACTAAGGAGTGACATAAGGATTTTTCTATTTTTTGATCTTAAATATAAAATACTCAAGACAAATATAGAGATATAAAAAACCATTCCAAGCACTGCTACTGGTATACCCAATATTGTGGAGTAAATACTCGTAGTTACAAAATCACAACCTTCGAAGATAGAACAGTTTACACTATCGTGAGTAAACCGCTTTATAGTTAAATATGTAGCATCAGAAATACCAACAATACTTAATATTAAAATAGTAATATTAGACCACATAGTTATTTTGCTATTGCTATAAAGACATTTATTAGAGAGAGAGCGGTACTTACAAAACCAGTAATAAGGGCTATCAGTGTTGGCTTATTGTTATACCACTTTATTTTAGTATTTATTGTCATTGTTTTTATTTTAACTCTTTTTGTTGCTTAAGAAAAGCGAGTGCTCCGTATAAACCACCAAAGTCTTTAAGTTCTGCTTTTTTTATTACAGGTAATTCTGGAAACTTAGTATTGATCTCGCTCAAATACTTTTTAACGGCTTTTACATCTATAGCTGGATCCCCCACTATCATAGAGCCACCAAGTACTACCGTGTCTGGCGACCAGTGCAATATCGTATTATAAAGTCCGTATGCGAGAGTTTTCGCAAGTTCGTCCCATATTTTTGGATCTGTTACCTCATATGCTTTTTTACCAGTCTTTTCTTCAAGAGCAGCGCCAGATATTAAACTCTCTAGACTTTTGTTATCTTCAATATCCACTATCTGATGCCCTGGCTCAAAACCAAACGTGTTTTCATCAATCTTTCCATCTTCGTATTTTGCACCACCAACACCTGTACTTACCGTTACATACACACTTATACCTTCCCTACTACCAGCACCATTATTCATCTCTCCAAGCCCAACCAATGCAGTATCGTTTTCTATAAATACAGGCATGCCAACTATCCTCTCTAATTCTTCTTTAAGTGGTTTGTTATTCCAATCTTCAAGCACTGACGAGTTCACTATCATTGTTTTGTCTTTATCAAAAGGGCCCCTCACTCCCCCGCCCACTGCACTAATATTTTCACCACCTATAAGTTCATCTGCGACTTCTTTAAAAACCCTCATTCCCTCTTCAAAATCCTTCGGAGTCTCTACAACCTTAGGCTCGCCAAAAGTCTCACCATCCTTCGAAAATGCCAACCTCATCTTTGTCCCCCCAATGTCGAATAGTAAATACATAATATATAAATTATATCGCAATTTTGGCAATAAAAAAACCGATAGTCCAAATTAGATATAAAATCTAACGAACTATCGGTTATAATTATTAAATACATCACTTAGAAACATACTGCTTTATACTCTGAAGAGTGGTGTAGACCTCTCTAATCTCCTCCCATCCAGCATCCTTTGCTATAGATTCAGCTATCCAGAAATCATCATTCAGTTCAGCTTTCTCCATAGCTAGTTTATAGAATTTTTTGGCTTTATTTTTACCAATTAATTCAAGTGTAAGGCCTATCTCGTAAGAATTGCTTCCGTCTTTATCTTCTTTTTCAAATGCTTCGAGTGTAGCGTTCAAGATATCTTCTTTTTCTGCCATCATGCCTAGCCCTTCAGCAAGCCCAGTAAACATCTCAACCACACTAAAATCATTATTACCAAAAGCACATACACCCATTGAGTCCAGGTCGCTTATAATAGTAAGTACTGCCTTCCTGTTTAACTCTTCTGCTCTTTCTTTCATTCCCAAATCTTCAGCACCATTTGCAGCCCATACTATAGCAATACAACCAACCTCTGTCTCAAGTTCTTTTTCTATTGCAAGATTAGCAAACTCAACGTACAGATCATTCATATCAAGATTTCTGAAAGCTTTTGCTGCAGATACTAATCTACCACAGTCACAATAGTCTGAATCTTTAGAGAGTCTAAGAAAGTCAGTAAGTTCACTCATGTATTTCTTTGACAACACAACCTCAACTTCTAAAAGATCAATTATAATATCTACTCTACGTTCAGCAACAAACTCTGAAAGATTTCCAGAATCTTTGTGTTCCTCTTTTAAATGATCCGTAGCTTTTTCTAACTCTACTTCAATGTTTTTGATATATCTTTCTCTCGCTTCATCTGAAGATAACTTGAGTAAGAGTCCTTTCTTAACATTGTCTTTTCTGAAATCTTCTCTGGTTAATAATCTCTTTTCCATTTTTTCTCCTTTTTAATTTTCTAAATTCTTTTCTGCCTATTTATCCAATTAATTGCCTTCAAAAATAAAATGTTTCCACTTCTCATCTTTCATTTTACATCGCAACCTGTTCATCCCCCTGACAAAAGCCCGCCTTATAGATTTTGGCGTAACATTGCAATAATCACATTGACTTGCGTTTGATATTTCTTCACAAGTCATTGGTTCAATTCCTTTTAATCCATAAAGCCCGTAAAATGATTTAATGATCTTGGTATAATTGTAACGACGTTTTCTGTCATCTTTCAAGTCACTAAGTAACGTGTATACTGTTAGAAACCCTTTTACGCTTAGGTCTTCTCTTAATCCAAGATCGCTTAGAAATTTTTTAATATTTCTCTCAGTTTTATCCATTTTGTTTTCCTTTCAAATCTTTAAATTTTCTAGTCTCTTAATTAAGATTTCCTCAGTATCTTTAAAAATTTTTAGAAAATTTTCCTGAGCTTCTTTTGAATCCAACATTTCTGTTGCAGTTCGTGCATAGTAGAAAAATCCCTTTGTAAGGGCTTTGAAAAAATATTCTTTCAAAAAATCGTCTTCTCTTTCTAGTGCACTCATTACATAATTATTAGTCTCTGTCTTTTTAAAAAGATACGAGAATAATTCTGGGGTTGCTGATGAAAGTATCTTGTCATAATTCTCCTCCTTTTCATTGTGTGCTATGTGCGAAAGACAAATCTTATAGAGCAGTTCAATCGATTCAGCACATAATTTTGGATCTTTTAATTTATCTTTTTTTATAGCCTCAGCAAGGATGCCGACATCAATTTTCTCAAATTTCTTATTATAAAATAATTCTGTAAGCGGTTTTCCATCAGCAAGCTCAATAATTTCATCCAGTGTCTTTCTTTCGTTTCCTTTTTTCACTTTTATTATCCTTTCAAATAACTGTTGTAAAATATATAAGTTTCTATTTTTTTACTTCTAGTAAAATATAAACATAAATAGATAGCCGAGTCAAGAGCTGTGTTTACGTATTATATAAAAATTATCTTATTAATTTTTTAAATTCCTCAATCATCGGTACTTGTTCTGCATCAAGTCCATATTGCTGTGCTGTATAGTATGCTGCCCAGTCAGCTGTGAGAAGTGATGCAAACACTTTGTGATATTTGTCTTTACCTTTTATATCGACGACTTCCACTGGTAGCCCTCTATCTTTATACATCTTTTCTAAAACTTCCATCCTTTTTAATATCCTTTCATCATCTTCTGCATCTTTTAAAATTAGAAAATGAAACTTCTCTGTTAGTTCTTTTACAGAATACCCTTCTATCTCATTATGATTCATCTCTGGCAAGACATTGTAAAATGCCGGCACCTTCCCTGTCTCGTTTAACTTTATCTTCCAGTTGTAGGCTATCGGTTCATTTCGTGTCGAAGAATATATCACAGGCACTTTACCCTTTAACTTCTCTGCCAAGGTTCGACCTTGGACTTCGTAAGAAGATAGATCAAGTGTTTCAGCGAGCTTACTTATATCTTCGAGCATTTCTTCATCTCCTATTATTTTCAAAAGTGCTTTAAGTGAATATCCCAGTGCATTCCTTGACTGAATGCCGGTATCTGGCATTTGTATATACGGTATAGAGTATTCTTTTGCCAACTCTACAAGTCTTCCCCCTACTGATATTACAGCCATAGGTAGACCGTTCTCAATCCACTGCTCAAAAGCACTTACTACCTCTTCTGTATTACCAGAGTATGAACTTAATATAAGTAGTCTATCTTCAAAACCACTTGGAATTCCGTAATCACTGTAGACCGTCATATCAAGGTCCAACCTTAATATTTTTAATAAATCTGCTGCTAGATGAGAACCACCCATACCTGCGACAATAAATTTATCTTTCTTTTCAAGCTTATCTGCATTCTCCACAATTGGTTCATATTCAAACTGTTTATTAAAATTTTTAATTGATTCGTACATTGTATTTTTATTTATATTCAAAATTTGGCATCGAATAATCTTTAAACTCATCCAAAAGTGGTTTGTTATATAAAAGCCTTGAGATAACTTCCGCATGCGAAAGTGCACCAGTTAAAGCATTGTGTGGTTTAGGCTCTTCAGGTACGCCGACATATTTAAGCTCTGAGTCTAAGCTAAGTGCTGTGTGATTGTTCTTCAAAGGTGGTGTGATCCCACTTTTTATCATATGCATATATGCAAGTGTATGCACGTCTATTATTCTATGTGCAAAAGGCCAATTAAGATGCCCTCGATGTGCTGCAGCTTGCAAGAAATCCCTATCAAAAGAAACGTTTTGCCCTGCCATCGTAAAATCTTCTATACCACTTGCCCATGCAATGAAGGCACGTACTATTTCTGTTTCTGATTTCTTAGTCGGGTCTGTTATTTCGTCTTTTGTAAATCCATTTACTTCAAGTGCGCCGTCATCAATATGCGCACCATGCCAGATCTTACATTCTTCATAGAATCTATTTTCTGGATTATAAAAATCAACAGCGCCAATACTTACAATAGAGTGCTTATTATAATCAACCCCAGATGCTTCTATATCTACAACTATCATAGTTTTATTATATCACACCGTGCCAGTTTGATTAGGAATGAAAAGAGAGCCCAGAAGTTTCTTGAACTGGGCTCTCACTACTCGTTGTGAATTAAGTACAAAAATGAGTATGACTACATTATGCCTTGTGGTACTTTTACAACCTTTCCTTTCTCTTCTTGCGGATAAGCTATACTCCATTCACTATCTGTCTTGACGTGGAAGATTTTTAATCTACTACCTTTGTGATTTTTACAAAGGCATATGGTCGCTTGTGCTAATATATCTTGTTGATCAATATCTTCCCGTCTCAAAGGCCTCCACATTAATATCTTTTGAAACATTTTTTGATATTCTTTCCATTTTTCAACTGTTACAAATGGAGTTACTGCTAGCCTGCTACCAATACAACCACTTATAGGAAAGGTACATAGTGCAACCAGAGTCTTATTAGAATCTTTTTTCATTTAAAATTCTCTAATCAAATCTTCCGGTAAGTCAACATTAAATTTCTCATCTGCTTTCACCTGATCGGCAAGCGTCAATACAAATATACATATAACAAGCAACGAAAAGTACTTTTTCTTCATCTTTCCATCTCCTAAATAAGTTAAAAAGCTTAATTAAAAAGAAAAAACGAATAATTACAATAACTACCTGAACAGAAGTTTATCACTAGGCCAAAATAAGTCAATAAAATACTACTTTAACCCTTTACAATTCCCTGCTGGGGTGTAGCCGGCTTTGCGGGCTTGTTCTATGGAGTCAAACCATATTTTATTCTTCTCTGATATTCTCTTTCCTCCTCCACACCACGGATAGTGGTATTTGGAGCCATTCTTAGAGGCTACAAGTAGACCTTGAGCTGTAGTTAGTGTATTAGTGCTGCCTACTTCCTTCCCTGCATTTAAAACACTAGCTGAGAGGTATTCTGGGAACTCTATTCTTACCTGCTCTCTATTATCCTCAATAAGAGACAACCTGCCCAAGCCAAAACCAGCAAATCCTATGAGGATTATAAGGGCTATAGTATAAAGCTCGCTTTTGGTCAGATCGTCAACCTTTTGCTTGCTTTTTCTATAATATTCTGCTATATTCATACTTACATTATAAACAATTATGGCACATAAAAAAGCTGGAGGTTCAGCAAAAAACCTAAGAGATTCAAACCCTAAATATTTGGGTACTAAACTATACGCAGGACAGGATGCTAAAACTGGCTCTGTTATCGTGCGTCAAAGAGGTACTAAGATAATGGCTGGTAAGAATGTAGGAGTAGGAAAAGACCATACACTCTTTGCTCTAACAGAAGGGAAAGTAAGTTTCCGCAACAAGAGAAAACTTCACTTCGATGGCAAGACAGTTATCAAAAAAGTAGTGGATGTTATTTAAAACAAAAAACCACCCTGTCACTCGCGAGTGACAGGGTGGTTTTTTGTTTTATTAAATAGGACTTACAATTAATTTAAATACTGCTTTTATATCTTCTACTTTTGCAGTAATATCAAACTCTCCTGTTTCTTTGACAGGGTGTTTTAATTCTATGTGTTCTGGCTTAAGATCTATATGATCTTGTTTTTTAAGTTCTATCACTATCTCTTCTATATGAATACCTTTAAAGAGATGTCCTTTGTCGTTCGCTTTACCACTCATATGCACCTCTGCACCGTTTAATGAGCGCATATTTTTTATAAGTAAGTCTTTATGTATCTTGTCTTCTGTTTCTTGGTTTTGTTTTGTTTTTTCAAGATTATTAACTTTTTTATCTGTTGCAGGTTCTGCTAAATTGTTTTTAAATAAAAAATTCATAGCATATCCGTCGGACACCTTTTTAATATCATTCTTCCGCCCTATTTTAGGCACGTCTTTTAGTAGTATTACCTTCATAGCTCCCTATTCTAACAAAAGTTCTACCGCTTTATCAAGTTGTGGATCAAGTCCTGCTTTGAAGTCATCTGCAGTGAGCTCCACTTCTACATCTGCAGATAGTCCGCCATCTGATATAGAGTTTCCGTTTGGTGTGAGCCAACGCGCAACTGTTACTTTAAGTGACGTTTCTGGAGTGATCTTCACAAGCTCCTGCACAGACCCTTTACCAAAACTTCTTGTTCCTACAAGCATTGCGACATCATGTTGTTGAAGTGCACCTGCCAGTATCTCTGACGCAGAAGCAGAACCTTGGTTTTGAAGTATTACCATTTTTAATTTATCAGTAAAAATATTATATCCCTTACTTCTATGCACTCTTGGTTTTGCATTCTCTCCGAAGTCTTCTGTCACTACCACCTTTCCTGCAGGCAAATACCAGCTTGCCATATCTATTGCCGCTTCAAGGAAACCTCCAGGGTTACCACGTAAGTCCAAGATCATCTTGTCACTTCCAGAAATAATAAATTCACGAAGTGCGTCTCGGAATAGGTTTGTAGATATTGCAGAGAAATTATGTAGCTCTATTACAAATACACCGTCCTCACGAAACTCCGTGTCTATCGTAGGGATTTGTATCGTGCCTCTTATTATCTCTATCTCAAGAAGCTCATCTTCTCCTTCACGAAATATCGTAAGGTTTACAGCTGTACCACCTTCTCCACGTATAAGCTTCACTGCTTTGTCTATTGTCATCCTATCTGTTGCTATACCGTCAATTTTAAAAACTTTATCTCCTGCCATCATACCGGCGCGCTCTGCAGGACTTCCTTTAAGAGGAGCTATTACAGTAAGCACTTTGTCTCGTATCCCTATTTCCATCCCAACACCTTCAAAGTTCCCTCTTATATCTGATTCAAATATCTCAGCATCTTCAGGTGGAAAAAAAACTGTATATGGATCTCCAAGAGAACCTGCAAGCCCCTGAATAGTTCCGTATAATTTATCCTGATCTGTAGCAACATTAGTAGTTGTTGCAGAAACAAACTTTTCATTTATTGCATTCCATGTCTTCCAAAGTGGAGAAAAATCTATTACGGCAGGAGCAAGACTGCCGTCGTTTGAAACAGGCAAAGCAGAGCTTATATCACCATTCTTTTTTCCACCTAAAAAGAAACCAATAAAAAATACTCCGGCCACAAGCAAGACTGTCACTATTGTCCAAGCAATAGAATATTTTTTAGTTTTTAGTTTTTCTGGGTTTTCCCCTAAAGAAGTTTCCATAATTAATTTTAATTATCGCAAAATTTTAAGATGCGGTCAAACAATAGACTTATGTACAAAATCTACTTGTTGGAGAATAGACAAATAGTTATAATAAAAACATGTTAACTAAATATACTCATAAGAATGTCACTTGGATCGACCTTGAATCCCCCACGAAAGAAGAAGTTCATAGAGTAATGAACGAATACTCTATTCACCCAACTGTTGCAGAAGAACTTTTAATGCCTACCATGAAACCACGTGTAGATTTGCACGATAATTTTATTTATCTAATACTTCACTTCCCCGCTTTCAAACATACCCACAACCACAAACAAAACCAAGAGATCGACTTCATAGTTGGTAAGGATTTTATTGTTACGACACGCTATGACACTATCGATCCACTTCATAAATTCTCAAAGATCTTTGAGACAAACTCAATATTGGACAAAAGTGACATAGGCACACATGCTGGTTTTGTATTTTTCTTTATGATAAAGAAACTTTACAAGTCGCTTGAACATGAACTTGAATATATCGAAGATTCACTCGAAAAGATTGAAGAGGATATATTTAAAGGCCAAGAAAAAGAGATGGTCGTGGCACTCTCTATGGTAAGTCGTGACCTTCTTAACTTCAAACAGGCAATGCGCTCTCATAAGGAAGTATTAGATTCGTTTGATGAAGTCGGTATAGAATTCTTCGGAAAAAGCTTCTCTCACCATGTAAAATCTATAATAAGTGAGTACTATAGAATAAATAATATGATAGGTACACATAATGATTCACTCTATGAACTTCGTCAAACAAACGACTCCCTTCTCTCAACAAAACAGAACGAGGTAATGAAGACATTGACTATAATGGCTCTGATAACATTCCCATTGTCACTTATCGCATCTATCTTTGGTATGAATACCAAAGTCCTTCCTATAGTCGGGCAAGCTAATGACTTTTGGATAGTTATGGGTATGATGCTTCTATTAACATCTGTTATGTTTATATACTTCAAGTTTAAACGAATGCTCTAAAATGAAAAAAGAGGAGGAAAAAATACCTATAATACTTCAAAACACTTTAGGTAATAAAAAGGAAGAATTTACACCACGCAAAGAAAGCGTGGTTACTATGTATAACTGTGGGCCTACAGTTTATAACTATGCAACTATAGGTAACCTCCGCGCATATGTTTTTGCAGATACACTAAAGAGAATGTTTGCATATAACGACTACGGAATAAAACAAGTTATAAATATAACTGATGTAGGACATCTAACATCTGACGCAGACGAAGGTGAAGACAAGATAGAAACTGGCGCAAAGCGTGAAGGCATAAAAGTAGCAAAAATAATAAAACAATACACCGATGCTTTTATGGATGATATGCAAAAACTTAATATTGATATTTCTAAAATAGATTTTCCTAAAGCAACAGAAAATATACCAGAGCAAATAGCTTTCATCCAAACTCTTGATGAAAAAGGTTATACATATAAAACAAGTGATGGAATATACTTTGACACATCTCTTAGATCTGATTATGGCAAGCTTGGAAATATAGATACTAAAGGTCTCGAAGAAGGAGCAAGGGTGGAAAAAAATAAAGAAAAGAAAAACCTTACTGATTTTGCACTTTGGAAGTTTTCAAAACCTGAAGAACAAAGACAGCAAGAATGGGATTCTCCTTGGGGTGTCGGCTTCCCTGGTTGGCATATAGAATGTTCTGCGATGTCTCGCAAACTTTTAGGTAACCAAATAGACGTACACACAGGCGGAGTGGACCACATACCAGTGCACCACAATAATGAAATAGCACAGACAGAAAGCGTAACAGGAAAGCAATTCGTAAATTATTGGATGCATAATGAATTTATAACTATAGAAGGACAGAAAATATCTAAATCTCTAGGAAATGGGATACTTCTTAAGAACGTGATCGACCGTAGGTTTTCTCCACTATCACTTCGTTATTGGTTTCTAACTGCACATTACAGAACGCAAGCAAACTTCACATGGGAAGCACTTGAAGGAGCGCAGACAGCACTATTTAAACTACATAAGCATTTTGTAGAGGACTATGGCGCAAAAAATGGAATGGTAAATGAAGAATACAAAAATAGATTCCATGAGTTCATAAATGATGACTTAGACACACCGAAAGTAATAGCTCTTATGTGGGACTTAATCAAAGACGATAATGTACCAGATGCAGATAAGCGCTCTACCCTACTTGATTTTGACAAAGTACTTGGGCTTGGCCTTGATCATTCTGATAAAAAACTAGTAACATTACTTTCAGGCAAAGGTGAGAAACTAGAGCTTGGTAAGCTACCTAAGACTATTCAGAAACTCATAGACGACAGAGAAGAAGCGCGGAAAAACAAAGATTTTACAAAAGCCGATGAACTTAGAGATAAACTCAAAGAAAAGGGTTACGAAATAGAAGACAAAGAAGACGGTCCTGAGGTACATAAAATCTAATTACAAAGACCACTTAAACCGCTCATTTCAGCACGAAATGAGCGGTTTAAGTTATCCCCAATCTAAACACAGGTTACACACTTTTTACATCAATTTGGCAAGATGTTAGATTTTTTGTTTATGCTAAAATAAATCTAATATGGTAGTTAATCAAACATCTCAAAAGTCTAATTTACGAATACCTCCACAGAATATTGATTCTGAAAAGGCACTCTTGGGTTCTATTATGCTCAAGCCTGATATCTTAAACGAGATCACAACTATCATCACTCCTGATTCATTCTACGCTGAGAAGCATAGGATGATATATAAAACGATATTTGAACTCTTTGGTAAGAACGACCCTATCGATCTTCTTTCTGTTTCATCACGAATGAAAGAGAAAAAGCAGCTAGACCAAATCGGTGGAAGAAGCTATTTGTCAGAGCTCGTGAACCTTGTCCCCTCCGCAGGAAATGCAAAACACTATGCAGGTCTTGTACAAAAGACTGGGATGATGCGCTCTCTAATAAATGCTGCTGACTATATTTCTTCTCTCGGTTATGATGAAGAACATGACCTAGATGAGATGCTCGACAAAGCAGAAAAAAAGATTTATGAAGTTACAGAATCCCCTACTTTACATAAATTTACAGAGATCAAAGACTCACTCGGAGAAGCTTGGGACAGGATAGACCACTTGCACAAATCAGATGGTGAACTCCGAGGTGTACAAAGCGGATTTAGAGATTTGGACAATATGCTTTCAGGTTTTCAAAAATCTGACCTTATAATCCTCGCTGCGCGCCCTTCTATGGGTAAGACTGCTTTCGCACTCGACATAGCTCGACAAGCTGCTATACATCACGATGTACCAGTTGGAATATTTTCTCTCGAGATGAGCTCTCAACAGCTCGTAGACAGAATGCTCGCATCCGAATCAAAAGTAGATGCATGGAAGCTGCGTACAGGTAAGCTAACCGTAGACTCAGAGTTTGATAAGATACGAGAGGCACTTGATACACTTGCAAAAGCTCCCATCTTTATAGATGATCAACCAGCAAACAATATTCTAAAGATGCGTTCTGTCGCTCGTAGACTCAAAAGTGAGCGCGGCATAGGGCTTATAATAGTAGACTACCTTCAGCTTATGGCACCGACAAATACTAAAGCATCAGACTCTATGACTCAACAAGTTACAGAGATCTCCCGTTCTCTTAAGACTATGGCGCGTGAGCTTGAAGTGCCTGTAATAGCTCTGTCACAGCTTTCTCGTGCCATAGAACAAAGGAAAGGTAAACCAAGGCTTTCTGACCTTCGTGACTCTGGTTCTATCGAGCAGGATGCAGACGTGGTGATGTTTATACATAGAGAAGATAAGATGAGTGACGACGCTGAAAAGACGAATATCGCAGAGATTATGGTAGAGAAGCATAGAAATGGACCAGTAGGTAAAGTAGATCTCTTCTTTGATGAAAAGAGAGTTACGTTCAACAGTATCGATAAAAGTAGTTTCGGTGACTTTGCAGAGTCTGAAGAAACTAGCGTAGATGCAGATTTCTAATGAATTCAATAAACAAACTAACAGAATTATTTTCCAAATTCCCAGGGATTGGACCACGCCAAGCGAAGCGTTTCGTATATTTTCTGCTTACTAGAAACAATTCATTTTTAGAAGAGCTCTCTCGCCTATTACTTGAACTTAAGAAAGAAGTTTCTACATGTGGGTCCTGCATGAGGTTTTTTTCAAACTCTTTACACAATACTAAGGTATGCGAAATATGTAGAGACCAAAACAGACAAAGTGAGATGCTTATGATAGTCGAACGAGACGCTGATTTTGAAAATATTGAGAAAAGTAAGATCTATGACGGTAAGTACTTTATACTTGGTGGTAAAGTGCCGATACTTGAGAAGAATCCAGAAAACAGAATAAGAGTAGCTGAGCTAAAAGAAAGAATGGAAGATGAAAATATAAAAGAGATTATTCTCGCTCTACCCGTTAACCCAGATGGAGAAAATACAGAACGTTACGTAAGAGAACTTCTCTCACCTATTGCTGAACAAAACTCTATTAAGATATCTATACTAGGTAGAGGTCTCTCCACAGGTATAGAGCTCGAATACCCAGACTCCGACACTCTAAAGAATGCATTTAAGAACAGAACATAAAAAAACTCTAGAGCTAACTCTAGAGTTTTTTATTTTTATTTAAGAGATTCTATCTTTACAGTATTGAAAATTTGTCTATGACCTCTTGTTTTGTTGTATCTAGACTTGGCTTTGTATTTAACTACATTTACTTTCTTTGCTTTTCCTTCTTCTACAAAACTTCCAATAACCTGTGCTTTGTCAATATATGGGGTTCCAAGCTCAGTGTTTTTGCCGTCATCAATAAGAAGCACTTTATCAAAAGTGATCTTGTCGCCTGCTTTAGGCTCATTTGGAAGTCGCTCTATCTTTACTGTATCTCCCTCAGATACACGATATTGCTTACCTCCAGTCTCTATTACTGCAAATTCTTTAGCCATAATCGTTATATATTACACTATATTAAGAAATAATCAAGCTATTCCTCCTTCTCAGGCTTTTCTACCAAAAGCGTATCAATATCGGCAGATTCACCGGTTATTTTCAGGACATCCTTATCTATCTTGCCGAGCTCTTTTGAGGCTGAATTGTAATGGTTTACAGTAGTAGAAAGAGAGTTACCAACCTTCTTAAAGTACTCGTCATAGCTCTTCAGGTGTCTTGTAAGCCCTTCTACTTGCTTACCGATCTGCTTTGCAGACTCCTCTATCTTGAACGCCCTGAAGCCATACAGCACAGACTGTAAATACGCCGCAAATGTCGTCGGAGAGACTATGATCACGTTCTTGTCTTTATAAGCATAATCTATCAGGCTTCTAGTATTTACTTTTACAGACCCGACTTCATTTACAAGTAAGTCATAATAAATCCCCTCTGCAGGAATAAACATAAATGCAAACGGAAGCGTACCATCTTTCGGCTTTATATATTTTGCTGTCTCGTCTATCCTCTTTTTAAGATCATTTTTAAAGTCTTTCTGAAGCTCTTCTTTTCTGTGTTCGTCTTCTTCATTTACTACACGATTGTAGTTGTCGAGTGAGAACTTCGCATCCACAGGTATCATTCCTTCTTTTGTCATTATCACTGCATCTACTGTTTCCCCACCGTCAAACTGATACTGAAGCTTATAGGAAGTCGCAGGTAAGATGTTGCTCAAGATTAGCTCCAAACTCGCCTCACCCAAGTTCCCTCTCTGTTTTTGGTGTTTAAGTACTTTCTCTAAGTTTTGTAACTGCTCCGCAATAGTAAATACTTGCTTACTAGATTCATTAGCCTCTGCCATACCTTTTGATACATCTGTGAGGTGCTTTATCATTTGCTCATTTACGTCCTGCACAAGCCTTTGGGATTGATTAAACTGATGCCTTACAGACTCACTCATCTGTTTTGTAGACTCACCAAACTTACTGTCCATCACTCTTGTAAGTTCTTGGAGTTGGTTTTGTATAAGCATATTAGATTGACCGTCTTCTTTGCTTCCCTTCTTACGCATAACAAACCAAATAATCACACCGTTAATAGCTGTGAAGACGATTAATATTATTACGATTAAACCAATAGCACTTGTCATAATTACTCAATTCTACCACACTATTTCTTCCTAAAGAATAAGAAGTATTTTGCCACCTCTATAGTAAATAGATTAAATATTCCAAGTACTCCAAGTGCAGCGAATTGAGGTATTGTAAGTGTAGTAAGTGACAGTAGCGTTCTAAGTGGTGAAAGAGACACTGCAGCTATTAGCAATAACACACTAAAGAAGAAAGCAATAATTAGGAATTTGTTTGAGAATATATTTATTTTCCAAAGCGGAGTATCAAAACTCTTAAGAGAGAATGTAAAGAATATCGAATCTATAGAGATAGCTACGAACATCATCGTACGCGCTGTTTCCACTGGTATACCCATCTTAAGAAATAAGAAATAAAGTCCTGCAAGCACAACACCTGTTATCACTCCAATAGTCAAAATAAATTTCTTTATCCTAGGTGTAAGAATATTTTTTGAAGCACTTGAGCGTGGGTTGCGTTTCATCAGATTCTTATCTCCTTTTTCAAATGCAAAAGCAAAACTCATAAGCCCTTCTTCTATAATATTTGCCCAAAGGATCTGTACTGGTAGAAGCGGTATTGGTGCACCAAATGCAAGAGCTCCAACTATTACAAACACTTCCACAAAACTTGTTGAGAGAAGATATGAAAGGATCTTTTTTAAATTATCAATAATCTTTCTTCCCTCTTCTATTGCAGATACTATTATAGAGAAGCTATTGTTAAGAAGTATTATATCTGCCGCTTCTTGTGCCACTTCTGTACCACTTCCCACAGCGATACCTATGTTTGCAGAGCGGAGTGCTGGTGCATCGTTTATACCATCCCCCGTCATCGCTACTATCTCTCCGTCTCCACGTAGAAGCCTAGCAATGCGCAACTTCTGGTCAGGAAGCATACGTGAAAACACTTTTACAGTTTTAAGTGTCTTCAAGAGTTCTTTATCATCTTGAAGTTCAGTATCACTTCCCAAAAGCGCCCTGTCATCACTTTTTGCAATACCAACTTTTATAGCAATATTTTTGGCAGTTTCTGGATTATCTCCTGTAAGCATTATTACACGCGCTCCAGCACCTTTTACTTTTGCTATAGCTTCTTTTACATCTTGCCGAACTGGATCTTCAAATGCCATAAATCCTGCAAAGATCGTCTTTTCTGCAATACTTTTTCCTTTATCTTTTGTATTCTTTTTGTCTGTCGACTTTGCATCTAATATTTTCCCCCATGCTACATCTTTATATGATATTCCTATAAAGCGCATCCCCTGTGCACTTTTCTTTTTCTGTATTTGCTTGAAAGATGCGTAATCTTCTGTAGACAACTCTTCTACTTTTCCATTCTTGAGTACATGTGTAGAGTGATCAAGTAAAGACTCAGGTTCTCCTGAAAAATAAATCCTATTCCTTTTATATTCCTTATTTTTATTTAAAGATGCACCAAATCTGTTCTTAGATTCAAATTTTAGAAAATCTATCCTATTATTTTCTTTCTCTAGTTCTTCTTGTGATATCCCCATCTCAAGACCTGCGACAACTATCGCTTTTTCTATTGGTCTACCTTGTACTACAAGTTTTTGTGCACTATCTCCTTCTTCTACAAATGCATCCGACGCAAGCACAGCCATCGTAAGAAGTGTTTTATCATCTTGTACTACTTCCTTAGAAGCATCTCTTAAAGATTCTAATGTATACAAAGATGCAAGTTTCATCTTCGCTTCTGTGAGCGTACCTGTTTTGTCTGTAAGTATTACTGTTGTAGCACCTAGAGTCTCAGCAGCAAGTAAATTCCTAACCAAACCTCCATATTTAAGTATTGACTCCATACCGAGCGCTAGGACTACTGTCACAGCAGCTGGAAGTCCTTCCGGTATAGTAGCAACAGCAATAGCTATAGCTATTAGGAACATCTCACTAAATGGTTCACCACGTAAAATACCCAGCCCAAAGATAAGCACTACAGCAGCTATTATTATATATACAAGGAAACGAGCCACTTTTCGTATACTTTGTTGAAGTGGTGTAGCTTGATCCCCTATTGTTCCAAGCTGTTTTGCTATAGCCCCAACTTCAGTATTCTTTCCTGTCGCTATCACAACACCAATACCACTTCCTGAAGATACTAGTGTGCCCATATACGCCATATTCTCACGCTCTGAAAGTGATTTCTTATGTGTAAGTGTTTCCGTATTTTTATGCATTGGTGCCCACTCTCCAGTCAAAGAAGCTTCGTTTACAGAAAGATTATTTGCTTCAAGTATTCGTATATCTGCTGGCACCTGTGAACCACCTTCTAAGATAACAATGTCCCCAGGCACAAGGTCTTGAGACAAGATAACGACCTTTTTACCCTCTCTTATTACAGTCGCTCGTCTTACTTGTGATTTATTAAGTTTTTCAAATGCTTTAGACGCCCTCTCTTCTTGGAAGACTCCTATGATAACGTTTATAAAAAGTGCAGCAAAAATAACTATTGAATCTAAAAATTCACGAAGGAATAAGGTCGTCAATCCGGCGACAAGAAGTATAATAACAAGCGGGTTTTTAAACTGCTTTATAAATTTATCAAATATAGTAAGCTCTTCTTCTGTTTCAAATATATTTTTACCATATCTATTCTGAAGCATGTCTACCTTTTTTTGACTTAGTCCATTCTTAAAATCAGTAGATAATGTGCGCTCAATATCAGCCGGCGCAAATGTCTCCCACGATACATGTCTTTGTTTTTGCATTGCTTTAATTATAGCAGATTTGTTAATTCTCTGTTAAGATTAAACTATTATGTTACATACACAAATTAAAGAAAAGATAAAAGAAGCAATGAAAGCTAAAAGTGAAGTGGAGCTTTCTGTGCTTCGTGGGCTATCAAGCGCATTTACAAATGAATTAGTAGCAAATAAGAAAATGCCTAGTGATATGCTTACAGATGACGAAGTGCTTTCTGTTATTAAAAAACAAGCTAAACAACGCAAGGACTCTATAGAACAATTCAAAGCAGGCGGCAGAGAAGAGCTTGCAGAAAGTGAGGAAAAAGAGCTTGAGATACTATCTGCATATCTTCCAGAAGAGATGCCTAAAGAAGAGGTTGAGAAAATAGCAATTGCAAAAAAAGAAGAGCTTGGCGTGGAAGACAAATCAAAGATGGGAATACTTATGGGTGCAATAATGAAAGAGACTAAAGGTAAGGCAGACGGCTCTGTAGTAAAAGAAGTTGTAGAAGGATTGTTTTAATAGACAACAAAAAACACCCACGCCTTCGGCGTGGGTGTTTTTTGTTGTCTACATTATTCTGTAGCTATAAATTTAACTCGTACTGGATCTCCTTTTCCGTCAGATAAAAGTAGGTCTTTTGTAAGATCAAAGGCATTATCACCGTCATCTTGACGAATCGCTGCATGATAAGCCCTACCTGCTTCCATCCCTCTTAGAAGTTCAACTGTTCCAGAGTTTACACCAGCAATGAAAAGCTGTGCACCTAGTGCATTTCCAAGGATACCATTGTTATCTTCATGAATAACTACCCATCCTGTATTCTCAAGTGTAACAAGCTCTATATCTACCGTAAGCCCTGCTTTTTGGTCACGAACAAGTATTGCATTCTCACCTGAAAGAGCTACATCAGAAGCCTTTTCTTCAACTACTTCTGTTTCAACCTCTATATTATTTGTAGGTTCTGCAGTATCTCTCATTGGAATCCATGTTCCCAAAAACCCTATTATAATACCTACAATAAAGGTTATGATCATTCTCATACTAAAAAAACTTTCTCTTTCCATATTATTATTTTCTGTTACTTGTAATAATTCCATAAATTTAGAATGTCTATATTTTACACCCTTATTAATCAAAATCAAACCTTGCACAAAGCCTGACTTTCTTTCATAATATCTTCTACTTTTTTATTATCTATACCTATTGATTTTAAAGTTTCTTCATTATCTTCAAGATTTCTACATAAAACGATCTTTTTCTGCAAAAGAATATCCTTTTCTGCAGATGTAAGTGTCGTAAGTGCGGTTATGGGGTGTATCCCTGTTTCATCTATCAAATCCTGCAAGCCTTCACCTTTCGGATAGTTCCACGACATAAGCTTCATACCAACACACTTACTATATTTTATAACGTTCTTACTAAATCTTGTATTTGTTATAAGCCAATCTTCACTTATAAGTTCACTTCCTTCTTTTTGTTCACGCTTTCTTATATCTTCAAAACGTGAGTGCACATAAAGAGCTACCTTTAAGTCCGATGTTATACCAAGCTTATTATGAAACTTTATTTCTGCTCCGATTTTCTTACCGTCCTTTTCTGCAAGAATATCAACCTCATGTTCTACACATTCGCCTTTTACCATAGTGCCTATTCTTACATTTTTATACCCTCTGGCTTTAAATATCTCCGCTATAAAATTCTCAAACGGATATCCAGATGGACCAAGTGCAAGTATGGCACGCTTGAGTGAATACTTCGCAGCAACAGGTCTTTCAGCACCCTCTAGGTGTTCAAATGCATGCTTATATATTGTAGACGTCGTCATCCCATCTTTAAGTTCTTTTTCAATCTTCCCGATCACCTCTTCCGTTGCAACATCTGACGCACCTGAGCGCCTAAGAGATCCACGTAGCTTATTAACATCAAATACTTCCTCTGTGCCATCTTGTTTTATGATTGTTACTTGTTTCATCATTACGATATTATACCACCTCCGAGACATTCGTCATCATTATATACTACAATAGACTGCCCTACGGCTACTGTATTTTGGCTTTCATCGAAAACGATTGTCTCACCATCAATTTTACAATCTTGAAGTTCTTGCCTATATCTTATGCGAGCCTTATATTTCTTATCTAAATCTGGCACTTTTCCACTTACCCAGTTCACATCTTTTATTCTTATACTTGTGCCGTTAGAAGTAGGTCTCGTTTTGAGACCGTCAGCTCTAACGATATGCGATACCGTAATAGTATTATTTTCAATATCTTTTAAGATTATATAATACGGCTTATCATTTATGCCTTTATCTATAATATTAAAACCATGCCTCTGACCTATAGTTAAGAATGTCACTCCAGTATGCTCGCCTATCACCTTAGCACTCTCATCAAGCACATTCCCTTTTTTTTCTTTAATATAATTTTTAAGAAAATCCGCAATATCAAGCTTGCCTATGAAACAAAGTCCTTGGCTATCTTTTTTCTTTGCAGTTAAAAGCCCAAACTTTTCTGCAAGCTCTCGTACTTTAGACTTTGGAAATTCTCCAGTCGGAAACAGAGTATGTTTGAGCTGTTCTTGTGTAAGCGTCCACAGAAAATAAGTTTGATCTTTATTATCGTCATTACCCACCAACATTTTATATTTACCATCCTTTTCTCTGACCCTCGCATAGTGTCCTGTAGCTATGTAGTCTGCACCCATCTCAAGTGCTTTTTTTAAGAATGCTCCAAACTTTATTTGTTTATTACACATTACATCTGGGTTTGGAGTATTCCCTTGCCTGTACTCTTCAATCATATAGTCGATAATCCCCTCTTTATATTCTTTCTCTAGGTCCAGAGTTAAAAATGGTATTTCTAACTTTGCACATACTCGCATAGCGTCCAGCCTATCGCGCCTCCAATCACACGGCAAAAAATCAGGGTGCCATACTTTTATGAACACACCTGTTACGTCGTACCCACGCTCACACAAAAGCGCAGCAGCCACAGAGCTATCCACCCCACCTGAGAGCCCTACAAACACCTTTTTGCCTTTAATCTTTTCCATAATCATTATATAAAACCACAAATATTAAATTAGAGCAAAGCAGGGTCAGACCCTACTTTGCTCTAATTTAGATAGATATTTTTCTTTCTTACATGCTCTTTAAATGTAGCGCTATAGTGCATGTTGCCGCTCATGTCAGATAGGAAGAATAAGTAATCAGACTCTATTGGATCTATCGCTGCACGTATAGAATCAAGCCCAGGATTTGCTATCGGCGTCGGAGGAAGTCCTTTATTTGTATATGTATTATATGGATGATCATCCCTTAAATCATCTGTTGTCAGAGTAAATGAATTCTTACCATTAGCATATACAAATACAGCATCAACCTGAAGAGGCATGCCTATTCTCATACGTTCCCACAAGATTCCTGATATAGTCCTTCTCGTCTGCGTAGTACGTGCTTCTTTTTCTAAAATAGATGCCATTTTTATTACATCATCTATCGGCATTCCAGAGTCTCTTATGTCTTGATCTATTTCTGCTATTTTTTCAAAAAAGTTATTATTAAGCTCACGCGCAACTTCTTTTGCTTCTACATTAGGAAGAAACAAATACGTATCTGGGAACAAATACCCTTCTTTACCAGCCACTAATACCGCAAATTCTTCTTTATCAAAAGAGTCTGACTTGTTTTCAAGTATCCTTCCTATTTCATAACTCGTAGCTCCTTCTGGTATTACAACTTCTATCAAACTTAAGTCAAAATCTCCACTTGTAATCCTACGAGCAACACTTAATACACTTTCTGGCTTATCAAAAAAATAATCACCAGACAGGACTCCGTCTTCTCCATTTAACAATATCGCAAGATTGCGAAGCCATAAAGATGACCTCACAATACCCTGCTTCTTAAGCTGATCAGCAACACCAGATAAAGTACTACCCTTTTCTATGGTTATAGTACTCTCTTTAGGAAATGCTGATGGTGCTCTAAATATTGCTATATAAAAAGCAGATACTACAACAAAAAGAGCTATAGCTATAAGAACCGTTTTTCTTTTATGACAATTTAAATATATGATGGTTTTTCTGTAATATTTAAAGAAATGCCATTTTATTATCTGTGATAATTTATACATGTGTTTTTAAATAGGTAGATCAGAAGGTGCTTCTGATTTCTTTGAAGGTACTCTTGCGATGGTTGGTGTCTGAACATTACTTCCTGGGAAGTGATACATTGTAGCAAGCTCTTCCGTATTCATAACGAAAGGCTGTGTTTTGTAAGGATGGAAGAAATATGATCTTCTTCTATATGCATCAAACACTCTTCTTTTAGCATTGTTCTGAAGTGTTTCTTTATAGTCCTGCCATGGGTAATCAAAACGTGCCATATATCGTGTTGGTACAAACTGATTTAATGTATTTGAGTTAAATTGTTTCGTAAAGCCGATCATACCTACAATATTAACCGGTCGAAACTTATCTTTGTCTGCTATATAAATACCCCTTATACCAACATCAAAGCCGAGTTTAGTAAGACTTCTTTCAACCGAGCCGACAATTTCCTGCTCTCCTTTACTTAAACTTGGTATTTCCGGAAACCCTGCTGGTGATAGCATTCTGGCGCTTTTTGTTTTTGGATCTCTTTGCATAAGATCGTTTACAAGCTCTTCCACTTCATCTTTCCAACCCGTTGTACCAAATAAAGTACCCCTCTTTTTCTTTTCTTTTTTATTTACTCGGACCATTATCTGATACCAAAGCTGCTCTCCCTTACCAAGACTGCCCATAAACTCAAGCATAGGTGCCAAAGGATCAACTTTAAATTCTTCTTTTGGATCTTTATCAAGTCCATAGTCAACATATGTTTTTATCGGCCATGCATCTGGGTTTTTAAGTTTAAAATCAGAACCCCAAATAGCTTTTTCGTTTAAGTCAAACCTGATCATCTTTGTATAATCGTCAGCTTCTACAACTTCTACTTCAGGATACTGTGCATATATTTGCGCTTCCACAACTTCTTTCCAAAATGTCCTTGTTCTTATAAAAAATTTTACATCTCCTTCAATAGACACTATTTCCATTGAAAAAGATGTTCTAGCTTTACCTGTTATCTTTCTATCAAACCATGTCGTCTCTCCACCACTCTGATGAAGTCCCATAAAAACAGACTCCATAGCAAGTGGTGACTTTAATATCTCTCTAGGTAGTTTTATCTCCAGAAGCGTGTACTCTTGTTTATGAAAGAAATCTATCCTGACATATATTATCCATAAACTCCAAAATATATAGAGTAGGAAAAGCGGTAACCACACAGGATACAACATACCAACAACAGAAAAAGAATCTCTTAATAATTCTGGTGCCATCCTCAACAAGACATATAAAATAACTACCAATACACTGATAAGAAACCCAAAAACTGGGAATCCTAATTCTTCTTCGAAAAATTCTACTGTTTTACCGCCTATCATGTATATATAATACCTTAAATAAAGATAAGAAAAAACACTTCGATGTTAAAAAACCGCCTCATCGCTTGTAAGCGACGAGGCGGTTTTTTAATTATTTAACGAGTGAATATTCCCCGTTTTTATTTACTTTAAAGTAATCTCTATTTTGTAAGTTTACTATAATAGTATTGTCTTTTATATATCGCTCTTTTCGAACCTTATCTATAATACCTTCTCTCGTAAGATGTCCGTTCTTTTTTAATATTTCTGATATAACGTCTTTAACTACACCACTTGTATATCCCCATTCAGAAAGTGCATAAAGTCCTCTTCCTACAAGTACAAAACGTGGATCTTTTATAAGCTCATTGTGACATGTTGCTGTATGAGCCTTTCTTTCAAAAAAGTCTCCTATTGCTTTTGCAACTTCAGTAAAATGCATTGGTGAACCATGTTTCTTTATAGCTAAGTATGCATAGTCACGCATTCCTTTAACTTTAACATTTGAAGATTCTGCAACACCCCATTCTCCAAGAGGGTTCTTACCAAGCATTTTTGAGATCATAAGCCATCTTCTGGCATTGTCTTCATTTTTGTATTTTTTATTTAAATCTTTAACTTCATTTAGGAACTTAGAAAGCAAATCCTGCTCAGACACAAGGTCGTCATAAGTAAGACCTTTGTAAACATTTCTCAACCCTTTGTTTACAGATTCTTGCAAACCACCGTCAACATACCAATGACTTTTAAATTCATCGTCTTCTTTTTTCTTATTAAATGCATCACCAAGATCAAGTAAAAGTAATGTATGGTTTTGAGCACCTTTATCTTTAGAGATAAGCTCTAGCAGCTCATCTTCTGAAACAATACCTCCAAGAGAATCTATAGCTGAAGAAAGTTCATTAAGTGAAGACTCCTCGCTTGAGAAAACATCTGACTTTCTAATACTTGTAAGTGCTGCATTTTCGATCTGTCTTACACGCTCTCTAGTAATACCATACTGGTTCCCTATTGCTTCTAGAGTCATTTTCTTTGGATCTTTACCCAAACCATATCTATTGGTTACAACCTCTCGAGCACGGTCAGGCAGCACAACTAAAATGCGCTTTGTGACTTGCTTTGGCTTAAATGTAATTATTGTAGACATGATTATTAATATTATTGTTAATTATTTTAAAATAGTCGTAAAACCCTAATATAGGCTCTACGGCTCTTATATTTACTATTTGACTATACTATACTTTTACCATAAAAGCAAATATTATGCAAGAAATATTAAACTATGACAATACTAACTATTTTACCCTTTATGTACATCACTTTTTTAATATCCTTCCCTTCTATCCACTTCTGCACTATTTCATCTGAAATAGCTCTTTCTTTCACTTTCTCTTCGTCTTCATCCACCAATACATCAATAGCAGCCCTTACTTTGCCATTTATTTGTATAGCCACCTTAGCTTTGTCTTCAATTATCTTAGATTCATCATATTTTGGCCACTCTTCTTTCAAGACTGAAGTTTCATTACCCAGCTTATTCCATAATTCCTCTGTTACATGTGGCGCAAATGGCGCAAGTAAGATGAGCAGTGTCTTATAGTCCTGTTTTGAGACCTCTTCTTTCTTTTCCATTTCATTTGTAAGTATCATAAGTGCGCTAATCGCAGTATTAAATTTCATCTCTTCAATATCTTCTCCAACTTTCTTTATAGTGCTATCAAGTACCATACTAGACTCTATATCTTTCATTTTCTCTTGCAGACGCCAAACCTTTTCAATAAATCTTCTTACTCCGACTATGTTATCTGTACTCCACGCTATAGCTTGGTCAAACGGCCCCATGAACATCTCATACAGACGCAAACTGTCTGAACCGAACATTTCAACCACTTCATCAGGATTTACTACATTACCTTTTGATTTTGACATCTTCTCCCCACCCTCCGCTAATATTAATCCATGCGAAGTCCTTTTCTGATATGGCTCATGAGTTGGAACTGCTTTTATATCGTATAAAAATTTATGCCAAAAACGTGAATATAATAAGTGAAGTGTTGTATGTTCTGACCCTCCATTATACCAATCAACAGGTGTCCAGTATTCAAGATTTTTAGGATCTGCAAGAGCATTATTATTATGCGGATCTGCGTAACGTAAATAATACCAAGAAGACCCAGCCCAGTTTGGCATCACGTCTGTTTCTCGTTTAGCATCTCCATTACAGCTTGGGCATTTTACATTTACCCAGTCTACAGCTTTTGTAAGTGGAGATTCTCCAGAATCAGTTGGTTTATAATCTTCTATATCAGGAAGTTCTACAGGTAAATCTTCCTCTGGCACTGGCACCACTCCACACTTTTCACAGTGAATAATAGGAATAGGCTCTCCCCAATAACGCTGGCGAGAGAACACCCAGTCACGTAGTTTGTATTTAATAGTTTTCTTACCACCAACTTTTTTAATAACCTCATCTACAGAGACAAGCTCTGACTCAACGATTGGTAAATCAAACTTATTAGCAAACTCATTGTCACGTTCATCATATGCAGGTACTGCCATTATTGCACCTGTTCCGTACCCAGCCATTACATAATCAGCAATAAATACTGGGACTTCCTCCTTGTTTGCAGGGTTTATTGCTTTCACTCCCTTCAGCTCTACACCAGTTTTTTCTTTTCCATCTGCAGTTCGCTCTATCTCTGTTTTTTTCCTTGTATCACTAATATATTTTTCAACTTCATCAAAATTTGTAATCTGTTCTTTCAACTCTTGTACTAGCTCATGCTCTGGAGCAAGCACCATGTATGTAGCACCAAATATAGTATCTAACCTTGTTGTAAATACTTTTATTGTTTTATTACTATCTTTTATATCAAAATTTATCTCGGCTCCTTCTGATTTTCCTATCCAATTTCTCTGCTGGATTTTTATAGACTCTAAATAGTCTATATCGTCCAAATCTTTATGGAGTCTGTCTGCATACTTAGTTATCGCAAGCATCCACTGTTCTTTATTTCTCTTTTCTGTATCTCCACCACAACGCTCACAACTTCCATCTATTACCTCTTCGTTTGCAAGTCCTATCTTACAAGACAAACACCAGTTTATAGGCATCTTTGCCTTATACGCTAAGTCATTTTTAAAAAGTTGTAAGAATATCCATTGTGTCCATTTATAATATGCTGGATCAGTGGTATTTATCTCTCGTGACCAATCAAATGAAATACCAAGTGATTTGATTTGTCTTTTAAAATTATCTATGTTTTTCTGTGTATTTATTTTTGGATGAGTACCTGTCTTAAGTGCATGGTTTTCTGCAGGCAAACCAAAAGCGTCCCAACCTATTGGGTAAAGTACATTCTTACCTTCAGCTCTTCTTTTGCGCGCTATTATATCTAACCCGATGTAAGGACGAGGATGTCCAACATGCAGACCATCACCAGATGGATATGGAAATTCGATCAAAATATAAGACTTTTCTTTTTTAGAAGAATCTTCTGCTTTATATGACTCGTCCTTTTCCCATTTCTCCTGCCACTTTTTTTCTATTTTTTTATGATTATATTTCTCCATATATGCTTAGTAGGGTCTGACCCTACTTTGCTTTTTATATTTCTCCATTTCTTAATTTGTACAAATCTGGATCTATTGTTCTTTCAAAACAAATTTCTCCTTCCTCATGTGCCCAGTTTGAATCTACGATACCTGGACCTCCAAAAGGCTTCGCTACTCTTAAGCTTGCATTTGATTGCTCCGTACTTTCTTTATTAAATTCAGCACAAAGCTCAAACGTAAGGACAGATGTTGTTTTATAGCCGTACTCTTCTTGTGTCTGTTGATCGACAGGAACCATAAAGCTTGAAATAGGATCTTCAAGTTCTGACAAGTTCTCAGGCAGTCTTTTTTTATTCTGCCAAAAGTTTACAACTTGCCATTGAATATTTTGTAAATCATTTACTTTTTGTTGATCAAAACGCGCCAGTCTTTGACTTGTAGGTGACCCTATAATAAAGAAGCCAGATACAACAGCAATAAGAATAATGAAAGCTGTTATCCATCCTACCATCTTAGCTTTTGAAGCCTCACGTTCCCATTTTCCTTTTATGTCATAGATATAATATCCAAACACACCTCCAGTAACTACAAGTACCGCTACAATTTTCAAAACAAATTGTGTACTTAAATCTCCACCGAGGAATTGATCTATAAGTCTTATAAGCTCGACTATTATAGTTATCCCAGAAACAAACAATGTAAAGTAGATAAGCCACTTACGTATCCACAAACTTTTCTTTTCTGGATTCTTACGTACATCTTTATTAAGTATCTTTGTAAGCACTAGGTACACTGGAAATATTATGATCAAAGATGCTATAGAGAACCGTATAGCTCCCGATGAAAAATCAACTCTATAAAACTCAAGATTATCTGGAAGTAGTACATTTATATAAGCAAACAAAAGTGAAAGTAAGCTAAATGCGCTTACATAAAGAGCCACCATAGCCCCCACATAAAGAAAAAAATCTTTTGGTGTTGTGTGTATTTTGTGATTTTCCATAGTATTAATATTATTTATAATTCTTCTAATTATACAACGAATACTTAGAAATATCGAGAGTGGATTATATTCTAAACTCTATAACGTCTCCGTCCTGGACTATGTATTCTTTACCTTCTGTTCTTGCCCAGCCTTTTTCACGTGCGGAAGCTATTGACCCAGCTTCTACTAGCTTGTCATAGGCTATAACTTCTGCACGGATGAACTTGTCTTTAAAATCTGTATGTATCGCTGTCCCTGCCATAGGAGCTGTGGAGTCTCGCAAGATCGTCCATGCATGAGTCTCAGTAACACCTGTTGTAAAATATGTTATTAGATTTAAAAGCTCATAACCTTTTCGTATCAAATTATTTATACCACTTTCGAGTACTCCGAATTCCCTTCTAAACTCATCTTTGTCGTCATCACTTACATCTTTAAGTTCATTTTCTACACTTGCATCTACTTCTACCCACTTGGAGTTTGTACTTTCAAAAAAATCCATGAGTCTTTGATAACGATCATCGTCAATATTTGCACCGTCAGACTTTTTATTCAAAACATAGAGGATCGGTTTCATTGTAAGTAAGTTTAATTGCTTTATAGCCAAAACTTCTTGCTCGTCTAGCCCAAGAGAGTTTGCAAGATTTCCAGCAGTCAGTGCTTGCTCAACCCTTTTCAAAACTTCTTGCTCTTTTATCGCTTCCTTGCTTCCGCCTCTTACTTCCTTTTCCATATTTGAGAGTCTTTTCGTAACAGTCTGAAGATCTGCCATTATAAGCTCAAGATTTATTACTTCCACGTCGTCAAGCGGATCTACAGCTCCATTCACATGTACTACGTCGGGGTCGTCAAATACTCTTATTACTTCCGCTATAGCATCTACTTCTCTTATATTAGATAGAAATTTATTACCAAGCCCTTCACCTGCCGATGCGCCCTTCACAAGACCTGCTATGTCTACAAATTCCACAATAGCCGGTATCGTCTTTTCTGCTTTAGATAGATTACTCAACACACCGAGCCGTTCATCCGGCACAGCAACCACACCCACTGATGGGTCTATGGTGCAGAATGGAAAGTTCTCTGCGGGAACTGATTTTTTTGTAAGTGCATTAAAGAGTGTTGATTTGCCTACATTAGGTAAACCCACGATGCCTATAGATAGTGCCATTTAGCTATTCTATATTAAAAACCTTAAAATGTATAATAAAAGCTATATTCCCTTTTTGCCGTAACACTCTACCTTTTTGTGCCATTGTTCTTTTTTGGCTTCAGACGCGCGTTCTGATGGGCCAAAGGTTGTAACCTCTACTGGGTGGAAGCCTGCAAAGCCTAAGATACCGCGGGAAAGTTCGTTAGTAAAATCACCAAAATGAAAACGTGCTTTTATAGGGTTCATACCTGCTGTTACTATTACTCGCGCAGTCTTACCTGTAAGAAGTGGTGTCCATTCGCTTGGATCTTCTTTTGAAAATCTAAATCCAAAACCTGGTAGAAACATCCTATCAAAAAGCCCTTTTAAAACTGCTGGCATAGCACACCACCAGTTTGGATATACTATCACCACATGGTCAGCCCATTTGAAGTCATCTTGAACTTTTATAAGATCAGGTTCAAGCTCTTGGATCTTTTTATACCCATGATGCAAGATAGGATCAAACTTAATGTCACATATGTTTGTCCTACGTACGTCATGCCCAGCTTCTTTTGCTGCTTTTTCATAAGAGTCTGCTAGATACCCTGATAGAGTCTCACAATCTGAGTGGCCTAGTAAAATATATATTTTTTTCTTTTTCATATTAATGAGCAACTATAAAATATTCATATAAATAAAAACCTGATATCGCTACAACTCCTACAACTGCTATCCAAAACACTATTTTCAGCATAGTGACTACAAGGTCTTCACTGTCTTTTGCATAAAAATAACCAAGAAATCCGAGTAAATAGAAAATCACTATTGCAATAACCCCTTTCCCTATCCAATGGTGAGAAAAAATATCTTTTAGAGCATTTTTAAATGGCTTATAAAGCTCACCGAAGATAGTCGCAAAAGTTACAAACACAATTGCTACTATTGCTGAAATTATAAATGAATTTATGATTTTGTTTTTTTTGTTATCTTTCATATTATCTTGCAGCGCCTGATATTAACATTCCTCCGAGCGCCATGGATACTGCTATTATAAGTGTTATAAGCGCGACAAATGCAAGAGCGTTGCGTAACTTTTTATTTTCTTGCAACCTATCTCCCTTAAACCAAATAACAAGCAAGATCACAAATGCAAGAATTGGCAAGAATAAAAAGATATGTTCTTTTACTTCCATTATTACCAAATGCACCCATGGGGTCGGGCCTTCTTTTATTCCCGGCTTTACATTACTTCCATAATATACAACATAATAATAACCACCCGTTATCCATGCTGCAATGTAAGCAATAAATGCAGTCAAAGATGATACTTTAAGAGAGCGAACTGAGATATTCCTCTTAAAAAGCCACATCAAAGTCATGTAAGAAGCTGCAATACCTATTACGCCGATTAGTACATGTATTGATAAATATATTTGTAATGCTTGTGACATATTATCTTTTACCTAAGTATAATCTTTTAATTATTGAAAGTATTCCTATTACCACAGCCACACCTATCAAATAGAAAAACAAGAAAGTAAAATATGAATAATCTACACCTCTTATTATACCAAGCACAAGCGCTCCATACCATGAAGTTATTGAGAGTCCTTCACCAAGCCACATCGGTATTCTTCGCATTTGTATCAAAAGAGCATTAGAAACAAGAACAAGTATAATAGTCAGCTTCGCCCAAAGACGTGGATCAAGCAACCTTTCTTCCTGTCCTGTAAAACGATACTCTAAGAAAAAACCAAACCCAGTAACTACCGCTATAGCAAGCCCGATACGCAACACCATGAAAATAATAGAAAGCCATTCTCCTTCCATGGGGTCTATCTTTCCGTCCTTCATCGCTTTCAGATAAAGAATACCACCAAAGGTAGCGCCACCTACTCCCAGCGCTACTCCCACCAAATGCGCGACTATTAGAAATGAATGAAGGTCCATAAGTATTGATTTACATTATCTTTTTTAACTCTTCTTGATGATTTTGCATAACTTCCATCATCGCTGTCATCTGATCTTTTCCTTCTTTCATCTTTGCTTGTGCTTCTACGGCTATTTGCTGAAAAAGCTCTGGGTTCTTCTCTATCATACCAACGAGCTTATCCTGCTGATCTTGTGGCACACCCTTAAGCTGGTGTTTCAACATCTTCTTCATTAAAAAGTTTTTTATCATAACGATAATTATAACGTTTCTTGGAATATGGAGCAAATCTGATATATACTTAGAGACAATGACAGAACATCAACTAGACGAGACAAAAAAGAATATCTTTAAAGAAGCTAAAAAAGTTTTAGCTGGTAATTGGATAGAGCTTGAAGATGGCAAGGGCTACACACGCCCAGCTGAGGGTATCTACCCATTACAGTGGAGCTTGGACTCTAGCTTTGCTGCATATGGATACTCACACTATGATGTGCCAAAAGCTATTACAGAACTTCGCACACTTTTTGAAGGTCAGTGGTCAAATGGCTTTCTTCCACACATAAACTTTCATAGAAAAGTTGACCACTACTTCCCTAATGAAGATTTCTGGGATTCAAAAAATGTTACTGACAAATCCCCAAGAGACGTGGATACTTCTGGCATTACTCAACCACCCATTGTCGCAATGGCAGTATGGCATGTGTACAAACGTCTCAAACTTGAGGGTGAAGAAGGTGCACAAGCATTCTTAGACGAGTTTTATCCAAAACTTTATAAACTTCACAAATATTTTCATGACTACAGAGACCCTGAAAAGTGGGGGCTGGTTACTATTTACCATCCATGGGAATCAAGTGTTGATAATTCTCCACGTTGGGATGAAGCAATGAAAGCTATAGTACCAAAAGATTTACCAGAGTATGAAAGAAAAGACACAAGATACGTAGAAGAAGAAAACAGACCAACCGATGAAAGCTATGACAGATATGTATACTTGGCTAATGAATTAAAAAAGAAAAACTATGATGACGAGCTCATATATACAGACCATCCATTTAAAATAAAAGACAAAGTAGTGTCTTCTATTTTATATATGGCAGACAAGCGACTAAAACTAATGGCTGAAACTGCAGGTAAAGATACAAGCGAGATAGATGAATGGTTAAAGATGTTTGAACAAAACCTAACAAGCAAACTCTGGAATGCAGAGAATAAATTCTTCTATGATTTTGACCTAAACACTAACGATTATATAAAAGTAAAGACTGCAGGTGCTCTTATGCCACTTGCTACAGGAATACTTTCAAAAGAACAAGTTGACGGTGTGTATGAACATATAAAAAGTACTGACTTCTGTGGTGACGGATCTTGTGCGATGGAGCTTGTACCATCAAATGCCATTAACGAAGATACTTTTGATCATGACCATTATTGGCGTGGACCTATTTGGATAAATATAAACTGGTTTTTATGGAAAGGGTTTAAAGAGTACGAAATGAAAGATGAAGCCAGCCATATAAAAAGACACTTACTTAAGCTTATGGAAAATGACAGCTTCAGTGAATACTATTCACCAAAGACAGGAGAAAGTGAAGGTGCCAAAAACTTTTCATGGACCGCAGCACTTGCTATAGATATTTTATTTGACGATTTGTAGCAAAAGTAGGGTCTGACCCTACTTTTGCTTTGCTCGCCATTCATCTATTTTTTTATGATCACCTGAAAGAAGAACTTTCGGGACTCTATAATTTTTACCTTTGTATTTTAGAACTTCAGGACGTGTATATACATCAGAACTTGATACCCTCTCCTCTTCTATAGAATCAAAATTACCAAGTACACCTTTTATTTGTCGCGCTACGGCATCTAATATAATCATCGCTGGAAGTTCTCCGCCTGTAAGTACATAAGGACCCACTGTTACAACTTCTGCTTTTAATATCTTTCTCACACGAGCGTCTATTCCTTCATATCTCCCTGAGATTATCACTATGTCTTTATAACTCTTAGAAAGTTTCTTGGCATAAGTATTATCAAACTGCTTGCCGTTAGGTGCTAAGAAAATTATCTTTACCTTTTTCTTTCTTCCTACTGCTTTATCTACAGCTTTTAGTATAGCCTCTGCTTCAAGCACCATACCAGGACCTCCGCCGTAAGGCTTTTGATCTACCCTTTTATGTTTATCTTTTGTAAAATCACGCGGATTATAAAACTTTATTTTTATCTTTTTATCTTTTACTGCACGTGCAATAATAGACTCATTTATATATGAGTCAAAAGAGTTTGGGAATAATGTGATTATATGAAAATTCATATTGTGAATAGTAAAAGAAAAAACATCCAGAAGCAAGCTTGTGGATGTTTTTTCTTTTAATTCTAAAGTTATTAAACTTTAAGATCTTCCATTGCCTCGTCAACACTTTGCGCTGCAGGACCTCTTGTAGAACCTTCTGGTTCGTTGATCTTTAAGTTTACTCGAGCGTTGTTTTTCATTCCAACTACTCGTAGAAGTGTTCGTATAGCCTTAGCTGTATTACCTGACCTTCCGATTATCTTACCCATATCTTCTGCATTGATATCAAGAGTCAAAAGTACTCCCATTTCATCTACAGTTCTAGCAACTTTTACGTCACTTGGGTTATCAACTAATTCTTTTACTACATATTCTAAGAATGCTTGATCTTTTTCCATATTACTAAAATATCTTTACTTAACTTACTTATAATTCAGCAGCGTTTCGACTTTCTGCTATTAGTAGTATACACAATTACACTGAAATGTCAACCCTACCAACAACTATTCCAAGAATGTTTCTATACTGCTTTCATCTTTAAGCTTATCTATAAGCTGAGATACAAGTTTTTGTTGTTTTTGCTGTAATAGCTGTGCCTTTATCGGCCCACTTATCTCTCCTAATACAGGCAGGTTGTCTTGCTTTGTAGCTGCTAGGTCGTATTCCGCCTTAATCTCTTCGTCACTTACTGTCACAGAACCCAAATCAACTTCTGAATCAATGTATTTTTGTATAAGTAAATCTCTTTCTATAGAACCAGCAAGACTCTCTTCAGTAAGACCTTGTTTTAAGAGTTCATCTGCAAAAGCTTGTTCATCTGCAAATCGATCTTGTATTTGTGAAAGTTGTGCATTAACCTCGTCATCTGTTACAGACATACCAGACTCTTTTGCTTTTTGTAAAATCAGTGTTTGAGATGTAAGTATATCTATTACCTGATTCTGCAATAATCGTTGTTGTTCATCGTCTTGAGGTTCACCTAGAACAGATTTTTGTTGAGTAAGTAATCTGTCAAACTCAGTACGTAAAATCTCTTCATCGTTTACAACAGCTACTACAGTTGCCAAATTATGATCAGATACTGTATCTGTTAATGAATCTCTTTTACTAAATCCATACCATGCACCAAAAACTATAGCGAGTATGATTATTATAAATACGACCAACTTAGAGACAGACACTCCTGATTTTTTTTCCAATTCTTCTTTATTTTCCTCCATATTTATTCTAAAAAATGACTATTAATCAATCTATAATACCACAACTAATATGCAAAAGTAATATTTAATCTTCTTTAAATACAAAAAGCTTATAACTATAGAAATTCCAAGACATTGATACAAGCACAGCTATTACAGCACCGAAGTTTGCCCAAAATGTTGCAGATGCCCATTCGGGAATACCTATAACATTCACAATAATAGATGCCGTTGCAACATTTATTAAAAGACCTCCAACAGCAACTAGAACAAACTTTCCAAATTCAATATGTATTTTATTTGTTCTTGTCTTAAACGCCCAATGTTTATTAAGAAAGAATCCGTTCATAAGACCAAAAAAGAAAGAGCCTGCTATAAAAGCTGAGAACAATGGTCCTGAAGTTATTCCCGTGACCATAAACAATGCATTGAGTATGGTTAAGGTAATTAGTGTAGACAGACCTCCTATTATCGCAAATTTTGCAAAACGAATCGCATTTGGAAAAGTTCCTTGAAGAGCTATTGCTGTAAGTAATCCAAAAAACGTTACTGCGGGAAACCCTAATATCATAATCACCCATAAAATAAAATCTGGTATATACCCACCAAAAACAAGTGACAGAAATGTTAAAACAGACGTGATCAAACCGAGCAAAGCAGCTATCTTTACATCTCTAATATAATATTTAGTTATATTTCCTATATTGTTATTGTATTGTTTCATTTATTAGAAATTTAAAATTCAAAAAGCGCAAACAATATAATATTACCATTATATTGTTATAAAATATTTATTATACTACCAGTACGTAGTGTATAGTAGTTCCGGAAAGTTTCATTCGTCTAATCTTATTTTCTTTTTCAAGTTCATTCAAACAAAGCTCTGTTAGTCTATAAGAAAGATCCAGCTTTTTTGATATAGTATTTCTTGTCACCCCTTTTATATCTTCTCCAAGATGTGTCACTGTTCCAGAAAGCTGGTTTTGTCTGTTGGTTTCTTCTTTTATTACTGCCAAAATACTGTTTTTATGTTTCTCTATACTTCTTATCATTTCAGTGTCATCTTTTCCAGCACCGATAAGATCACGGATTGACCTCGGAAGACTTACCTTCTTTTTGCCATTTTTGCCGTTAGTACCAAAAACAAAAGCTATGATAACTATGGCAACAACTACGATAATCAAGACGATGTAACCCATATAGGCATTGTATTACATATGGCCAATAATTGAAATATATAGGTTTTGATAAGTAGAAATAAAAAATACCTCACAAAAAAGTGAAGCATTTTTTATTTTGTTACGTAGCATGTTACGTAACATCTTGTGGTGAAATACTAACACATGCTCGAACCTTTTTTGATAATTAACGCACGCGC
>CAZVGL010000003.1:0-73630 GCA_964626705.1 uncultured Candidatus Saccharibacteria bacterium
TTTTTTGTTTTGTAACCTATCTAAACAGACTTGAGACAAATATATTATTCTTTCTGCAATGTTCCCCGAACATAGTAGAGAATGATGTATTTCTCAAGACCGCTTGGCGATTTTTTTTGAATGGCTCAACGCGTTGAGGTATTCCCTAAAATACAATACTAAAAACGTATAATATAATTATATGGCAATTTGGAATATTACGCAATGGAATATTATACTGTAGGTATTATGCCTAGAGCAATATATACAGATGACCATAAAAAGATTGCTGAACGCTTAAAACAAGCGCGTATTGAGGCTGGACTTGGACAAATTGAGGTTGCTGAAAAACTTGGCAGAACACAATCTTATCTATCAAAAATAGAATCAGGGCAAAGAAGATTTGATGTTTTGCAACTCAAAGAGTTTGCAAAACTTTATAAAAAATCTTTAGATTATTTCGTTAAATAATTATGGAAATTAAAGAATACAATATAAAAGTCTTCGGTAAAGAGTGTGTGGCTCAGTTGATGGATTTTAATAAACAAGATAGAAAAAAATGGAAGAAGCTTTTTGATACTTGGAAAAAATTAAAACTTGGATTAAGAAACTACAAATCAAGGGAGCCGAATTTCCCAGAAGGATTATCCGAGGTAGCTTTTTGCTTATACTCAGGTTCAAAGAGGTTTATTTCGTTGAAGGGTAATGTGAATAGTTCATTTGATACATACAACACAAAGACAGGGAAAGCCGAGCAAATAAAAGCTTCTAGCGTTGAAAATGATTTAACTTCATTTGGACCAGATTCAAAGTGGGATGATTTGTATTTTCTTGATTTTTATAACGAAGGGAAAATAGATGGGACTTTCAATGTTTACAAAATTCCGACAAAAATCATATACTCAATGAAAGTAAATAAAAATCAGACATTTAAACAACAACAAGCTGAAAAAAGAAGACCACGCTTTAGTATTACAAAAAGTTTTATAGAAACAAATAAAATAAAACCTATAGCTAAAAATGTAAAGGTTTGGTAATTATTCCATTACTTTCATTATTTGCCTCGCAACGGCTTCAATAACGGGTACGCTTACCGAGTTTCCAAATTGTTTATATAAAGCAGAATCTGATAATTTTGGTAATTTATAATCACTTGGAAAACCTTGAATCCTTGCACATTCTAATGGTGTTAATTTCCTAATACCTTTTTTATCTTTAATAATTGGCACATTATGTCCTCCAGTACCCATATTCGCCGTTAATGTTGGGCAAACGCCACTTTTATTCTCTCTGACATATTGTCTTCGCCATTGATATACCTTTCCTTCTTCTTTTACGAAATCTTTTAGCCTTTCATACAAAGGCTTTCCATTGTAGTAATATTTCTCAGGAACATTTTTCTCCAACAGATCAGTAACTTTTTTAGTGAGTTTTATCGGACTAGGAAATTCAAATTTGTCACAGTAATTTTTATTCTTAAAACCAACGATATAAATACGTTCTCTGTTTTGTGGAATATTTCCATACTCCATACTATTTAAAATTTTTGATTTTACACAATAACCAAGATTTTCTAATGTATCTTGAATAATTTTAAAAGTTTTACCATCATCGTGACTTTTTAAATTTTTAACATTCTCAAGTAAAAAACCTTCAGGTTTTCGTGCTTCCAATATTCTTACAATATCGAAAAATAGATTTCCTCTATCTTTTTTATCTTTAAATCCGTGCCTATATCCTGCAATTGAAAACGCTTGGCATGGGAAACCTCCCAATAAGAAATCAAACTTTGGCAAATCATCAATACCAATTTTTCTTATATCTTCAACTATCAGCTTTGAATCCTTAAAATTAAGATCATATGTTTCTTTACATTGCCACTCAAAATCATTTGCAAAGACTGTTTTAAAACCTGCATTTTCAAAACCAATTCTTATTCCACCTACACCAGCAAATAAATCTATTGTTTTGAATCCATGTTTAGTCTTTTTTTGTGGTTCTTGTTCTTCTGTATTTATGTCTCTGATTATTTGTACAACCACACCTCGCACCTCAACTTCTTTTCTATAAAAAGGAAGCATGTTTTGATTCCTTGGTTCAAGCCTATATCGTGTTTTCTCGCGGTATAGCTTTTTAAGCGTTGCTTCATTGTCGTCAATAATCGCGACAACAGTTTGTCCATTCTCTGCTACAGACTGATGTTTAATGACCACAACATCTCCATCAAAAATACCTTCGTCAATCATACTTTCTCCTACAACCCTAAGAGCATAGTAACCTTGAGCATTTTTTATATTAGGGTTTATAAGAGAGATCGTATCTTCTTTATTTTCAATTACTTCAATTGGTTCTCCAGCAGCAATTCGTCCCAAAATAGGTATTTCAACAATAGATTTTATTTCTTTCTTTAAAGACAGACTTCTAGCTGAATTTTCAGATTTTGAAAGATACCCTTTTTCTTTTAAAGAGTTGATGTGCTCGTGAATTGTAGAAACTGCTTTAAGTTTTAACTCCTTTCTTATTTCTTCAATGGTCGGAGATATACCATTTTCAGAAATATAAGTATTTATGAAATCAAAAACTTGTTTTTGCTTTTTTGTGAGACTTGACATATTGCTATAAAAATCTATTTACGCTACAATTTAATTATAACCGAAAGGAAGCCGAAATTCAAAGCGAGGTTATCCCCAATTAAATTATTAAACTAATTAAAAATATTATGCAAAAACGAACTGCAACAAAATCACAAATTAAAAAAGAGCGAAGTCCTAAAAAAATCGCAAAGGTTGTTAAACAAAAAGGCCACCCTTCTGGCAAGCTACCAAAAGGTAAAGAATTGCACCACAAAAAATCAGTTGCCGTTGGAGGAAAAACAAATAAGAGAAATACACAGATTATAACCAAAACAAAACATAAACGAATTCATAAAAACCGCAACAAACGAGGAAAAATTTAATTAATTTATAAACATAACTAAAATAAATATGAAAACACGAAATATATTCATTAGTCACTCATGGGCATATGGTAACGCATACGACAAGCTTACAAAGATGCTCGATAACGATCCACGATTTTCTTATCGAAACTATTCTGTTCCCAAAGACAGCCCTATTCACAACGCAGGAACTGACAAAGAACTTCTCAGCGCAATTAAAGAACGGATGCAATTTTGCGATGTTGTGGTAATCCTTGGTGGAGTTTATTCTACATACAGTAAATGGATCAATAAAGAAATTACACTCGCGAATTCTGGTTTTTCTACACCAAAACCAATTCTTGCAATACAGCCTTGGGGTAGTGAGAAGACTTCTAAGATTGTTAAAGATAACGCTGATAAAATCGTTGGCTGGAACACAAGCTCGATAACTTCTGGAATTAGAGAACTAGACTAATATGGAAGATAGAAATATTCTATTTGAACAATACAAGCTTGCTGTTGAGATGGCAGATAGAATTAGTGCACGACGAGAAGGTGCTAATAAGATTTTTCTGTCCGCTAATTCTATTATTTTTGCCTTTATTGCGACAAAAACAGACCTCGCTATGATTCACATTTTTATATCTATTTTTGGCATATTACTATGTGTAGTCTGGGCTTCAATAATTAAAAATTATAGAAGTCTTAATTCAGCAAAATATGCAGTGATTAATGAAATGGAAGAATTCTTACCATGGAAAGTTTATAAAGATGAATGGGATAAGCTTAAAAATGGAAACGATAAGAAAGTTTATGCAAAACTTACTGTTGTTGAGAAGCAACTACCTTGGCTATTCCTGGGATTTTATATTTTATTATTAGCTTATATAGTTGCCAAATTGTTTTATATCTAGAATAAAAAACAAAAAGCTAAAAATCTGCTAAAATAAATACCATGACATCAATATTATTTTTTATCGCCGGCATTGCTCTTGGATTTTACATCAAATGTAAAACAGCTAAAACATTCACACCAAAACAAGCGGAGGAAATGACCGAAATGCGAGAGGAAGCGCGCGAAGCGTTGACCGAACGAACAGAAAGCCGAAAACAAAAGATTTTGGAATTAATGAAAGGTGAAACCATTCATCAAGAGGAATTACAAAGATGTAATATTGCCGACATCAAAAAAGGTATTACTTGCGACAATGTTGAAAAACTCCTTGATGTTTCTGATCAAACAGCGTCTAAATATCTAAATGAACTAGAAAAAGAACAAAAAATTGAGCAAATAGGAACTTCTGGCAAAGGTGTATATTACATCTTAAAATAACCCTATTCCCCTAAAATTGAGGTAGATTCTATATGAATACAACAATCTTAAGCCATATTTTGACACTGTAAAATAAGATTAAATTGAGTTTGGGCTTGACAAATGGTGTATATATGCTACACTATACTGTGGTAGTAGAAGTACATTTAAAAAACTATAGTTAAATAAATTTTTGTTTCACTTAAACTTATTTTGGAAGGAGTAAGAAAATGAAAGTAAAAGACACTGTAGAATTGAATGTAATTGTTACACAATTTTGTGATATGACAATAGCTGAGATGAATAAAGATGGTAAGACAAAGCTTCATTCTATCTTGCAAGAGTTAGCGAAAGATTGCCATGTTGAGAAATATACTGTGGTAAGTTGGTTTCGTGCCGTACAAGAAGATCTTGTACCATGGCAAAAAGAAAATGTCTTTAGTGATAATGAAGTTTTCTTTACTATTGCTTGTGAAATTGCTGAGTTCTTTCTTAGTAAAGAACGGACTCGCGATAAACCAGACAGTCATCATATCTCCTTTTGTGAAAGAGAGGTTGGGAATATGATGGCATACCTAGGCTTCTTTGAAAAAGCATTGGATTTTTACAGACAAGCTGTTAGTAGTATGAGTTGGTTTTATGTGAGAGATACTGTGGTGGAAAGACTTCTTTATATACTCGCGGTAAAATACTTAAAGAGTGGCCAAAAAATTGATAGGATCGATGAAATGGTTAATGAAGTAGTCTCTAATATCATAAGTTATGCTATAGCTCGTATCAATGATTCTACAGAATCATACAGGCGGTATTGGGAAAGTCCCATTAAAGAAGCTAGGGAATCCCTTGTGGGATTAGGTTATTGTGAAGAGTCCGAACAGAATCAGAAGCTTCAATCAGTTTACGAAGCTGTCATCAGTACACTTTCAAAGATGCGTGAAAGCTCTATTACTTACGACAATGAACGTCGTGATAAACCTATAAACTTTGAAGAAAGTGGTTATTGTGCTAATTACTTAGCTGAGATACACCGTCTTGTTGGAGATGAGCAAAGTGCGGTTAAATGGGAACAAATTTACTCTAACGCTAAAGTGTTCTAGTGTCATATAATTATAGTTAATTTTTAAACCACCACCTACATTCTAATCGGTAAGAATGATAGGTGGTTTTTTTATGTTAAAATAAACCCATGCTAGAAGAAAATAAAACTCAAACTCCTGAACCTGAAACCAAAGCGGAAAACCAACCCGTCGAAACTGCCTCGCCAGAGCTTGAAATCAAAACAGAAATGCCAACTGAAGTTATTCCTGAAACTGAAGAGAAGATTGAAACTAAACCCGAAATTGAAATACAAACAAAACAAGAAATTCCAACTCAACCTATTGCTCAAGAAAACACTCCACCAATAATTGAAGCTCCAAAAGAACCACAAAATCAACCCGAACCAACGCCACAACCCCAACCAAAGCCCCAAATTAAAACTGTAGAAAAGATTATCTACAAAACCGATCCAAATATAATCCAAAAATTGTTAAATAAAGCACGCGCCAAAATCCAAGAACGAAAACATAAGAAACTGGACAAAATAATGACACTATTTGAGACAAAGTCTCAAATCACAAACGAAGATGTGCAAAAACTACTCCGAACGACAAAAAGAACAGCAACTCGCTATTTTGATCTCTTGGAGCAAGAGCAAAAGATAACACAAATCGGAAAGACAGGAAAAGCTGTTTTTTACACAAAAAAGTAATAATTCTCACAAAACCTAAGTAATCCAAACGGGACAAATACACCATTTGTCCCGTTTGGCGTTGGAAACGCCTAGAACGTTGCAAAGCGAAGCTTTGCTTTCGTTTTCACGCATTTGGGAGCTTTCTACGCGCGTTGGGAGGGTGGGATAAGTGTATATAGAAAGCGTCGTCGTCCGAGGGCGTTTCCGCTAGGGCGTCATGATAAGTATGAGCACCGACGTTGTACAAGATACAAAGTCCAAGGCAAAGCCGTTTTTTAATCTGTATTGAAAACGAGGAGAGGGGTTGGCGAGTGGTGGACTCCGTAGGCACATTAAAGCGAACTACAAACATTAAATTATGAGAGAAATTAGAACGGCACTAAATACATTACATTACAACTGCGAGGAGGAATCACGAAGCTGGGGAGAGGATTCCTTCCTCTCCCCATAAAGAGGTGTGCGTTCGCCGTTAGGCGAAACCGCACACACATAGTATCAAGGTGCGAGTAGCCCTAGCGGTAATGCCCGAGGCGAATGCCGAGGGTACGTTGGAAAACTCCATAATTACACAATGATGAATATTGAAAAATAAGACGACTTCATTTCGTCGTTCGTCGTGAGCGCCAAGTCTGTGAGGTACGAACAGATGAGCAAAACAAAAAATTTCTTTTCCTTTTTGAAAACATTAAAAACGGGGGCAGAAAACGACGAGACGAGTGAAGAAATTTTTTTGTTTTGGTTAACGAGTGGTAGCGAGGTGGCGCGGAGAGTTACCACGGACGCGGGGCGGAGAGAGTTCGTTGAAGTTACCACGCGCTCGGCGCGTGAGTTAATTATCAGTCTTATGTTCAAACAGAGTTCGTCCAAAGGCTATTAAAAGGTCACAAATTAAAATTTACCGATTTTTCCACTCTTCTTCTTGCCTTACTAAAAGCCTATACTTTCTGTCTGGTTGCGCCATTACTTTCTCCACCACCTTTTCTGTTCTTATAGACTGTGAGCCTTTTATTAAAGTGATGTCATTTTCTGTGATAATTTTTGTAAGTTTGTCTCCTGCTTGTGTTGGGTCACTAAATTGGAAAATATCTTTTTTCTTCATTTTTGCTTCGTTTGCACCTTGTGCAATATACTTAGAACGGACACCTATAGTGATAAGTATATCAGCAGTTTGTGCTACGAGTTTTCCTATCTTCATATGTTCATCGTGTGAATAGTTCCCAAGTTCCATCATATCTCCAAGCACTACTATTTTTTTGCCGGATGTATTAATATCTTTAACTACTTTCAATGCCTCTGTAACAGCTGCAGGAGACGCATTATAACTATCATCTATTATTGTCGAGCTATTAATCCCTTCGATCAAACGCATTCTTCCTGGCGCCGACTCGTGTTCCGTAAGTGCTTGTTTCATAGAAACTACATTAAGTCCTTGAGAGATACCAACTGCAAATGCTGAAAGTATAGGATAAATATGCTGTTTACCTAATACTCCCTTAAGTTCTACTGGAATACTATTTCCTCTGTGGTCAACTCTGAAAGTTATTCCAGCTGGTTTGTTGTTTTCATATATAGTGTTTTCATTTGACGCAACGATACTTTCTCCATCCGTAAAACCATACGTGAACATATTTTTTTCTTTTGCAAACTCTTTCATTCCAGTTACTATTTTGTCGTCACCATTCATCACAAATACACCATCTTTTTTTAAGGCTTTAACCAAATAGCTTTTTTCTTTTACTACTTCCTCTGGAGAACTAAAGAATTCAACATGTACTGGAACATCAGGTATATGCGTCATCACTACTACGTCAGGTTTAAGCCATTCAGATATACTTTCTATATCTTTTGGTTTATCAGCAGCGACCTCAAGTACGAGCAATTTAGGATAATGGTTTTTAAGTATTATTAGCTTTAGTCCATCAATAATATTTTTAAACCATGAGATAGGATCGTTTAATGCATTAGGAAGTCCTAGGATAGTAAGAGGTATGCCAGTTTCCGTATTAAAGCTTTTCTCACTTTTACGTACAAAAGATACAGAGCTCAATATTGTATAAATAGCATCTTTAGAAGATGTCTTACCTATGTTGCCAGTTACAGCAACGATCTTCGGTCTATACTTTTTTAGAACTAACCTTGCTTCTAATGTAAGTAGATAGACTATTATGTTTTTTAAAATTTGTTTTAACATTTTATCTATCAGGTGGTACTTCGTAATAATTTATTAGAAACTTTACGGTGTCTATAAACGGATGCGTAAGTGTTTGTGAAGCGTATCTCACTTCTTTAGGTTCTACTGTATATAGAAATATAAGATACTCTGCATCATATGCTGGAAAGTATCCGAAGAATGAATGTAAGAATTTATCTTCATAATAACCACCATCCTGAGAGTCAGCTATTTGCGCTGTACCTGTCTTTGCAGCAACAGAATAATTATCAAGTTTTACTGTACCATCTAAAAGTGCATCATCTACTACATTTACTAACATCCGTGTGACTTCTTCTACGCTACTTTCTTTCAAAACTCGCTCATCTTCGAAAGATACTTTTTTAGAAAGTCCAGATGTATACTTTATCTTCTTTGCCAAATGTGGAGTTATAAGTTTGCCACCGTTAGCGAGTACGCTGAGAGCTCGAACCGTGCTTATAGGTGTCATGGCTATTCCCTGCCCAAACGATGCAGTAGCATATTCCAAATCCCTAGGAGAAGTAAAACTATCCACAAGTCCGGCACTCTCATTTGGAAGGTCGATACCTGTTTCATCACCAATACCAAAGCTAAGCATATAGTCAGCAAATCTTTTATTACCCATCTCACCTACAACAAATGCAACACCTGTATTAAGAGATTGACTAAGTACTTCTTGCATAGGTACTCTACCGCGACCTTTGCCATCATAGTTGGATATTGTATAACCGCTAAGTTCAAGACTGCCTGAATCATAATATGTAGTAGTTGCGGTTACAGCACCTGCATCTACTCCAGCTACCATTGTAAGTGGTTTTATAATAGAACCCATTTCGTATACACTTTCGACTATTGGATTTGAGAATACCGCAGCACCTTTTTCCATCTGAAATTCATTTACATTGAAGTTTGGGTATACACCCATTGCGTATATTTCGCCATTGTTAGGGTTAATAATAACGCCGGCTGTAAGTTTTGAATTCCATTCATCATTTATCTCTTTTAATTTGTTTTCAAGAAACAATTCCACCGACGGTTCTATAGATACGACAACATCGCCAGAGCGATTACCTTTTTTAAATACAGCACTATTTATATTTGCAAAAATCTCTGCAAAAAAGTTTACATACATACCATCACTATTGCGTTCTAATACATCATTATAATATCTTTCAAGCCCATATCTTCCAGAGAACTCATCACCTATAAAACCTACAAAACCAAGTGTCTGTGAAGCTAGTGTTTCCCCAGGGTAGAAACGCCACCTATCTTTATAAATATTCACACCATCTATATCCAAATCTTCTATGGCATGTGCCGTTTCTGTATCAACTCGTTTAGCCACCTCCTCATATGGATCATCTTTTTTACCAGCCCTTAAGAAAAAAGTATCCGAATCTATCTCTATAAGTTGAGAAAGTTTTTCATAAGTGTCTTCTGCATTTTTTAGATTCTTTGGACTTATTGCAACAGTAAAGCCAGAACGCAATGTAGCACCAGAGACTAGTCGCCCACCTTTATCATTAAGAAAAATAGATCCTCTGTTGTATAAGTCTTGTCCTGATTTAGTGTATTGTCTGTCAGCATCATTGCTAAAGTCTTCCCCGTGTATTATTTGCACAAAATAAAGCCGACCAAGTAAAACTATGGCGACTAAAAATACAATGCTTGATATTATACGAATCCTTATTAACAATCCTTGTTCCATTGGCCTATAATAACATACTTAAAAGTGCCTCTAATTTTCAAGACTTAATCTAGCAAATGTCTTTCTTGCAACAAATTTCTTTTCTGCTAAGTCTTTAAAACCTGCTGCTTTTGCGTATTCTTTATTTATAATATTTTTATGTGCTATATATTCAAACTCAAGCTCACTTATAGCAGAACTTACTACAACAACGTCATTATTGATCTCTTCTCTTACTATCACGTTTACTATAGATTTGCTTATGAAATAACCATAAAAGCCCAATAATATGAAAATTATTGCTATTAGGGCAGTAAATGCTCTTTTTTCAAAAATATTTATTTGTAGTGTTTTAGTTTTCATTATTTTTTTCAAATACTCTTAGTTTTGCACTTCTTGAACGTGGGTTTTCTTTAACCTCGTCTCTACTTGGTGCAATAGGTTTTTTGGTAATAATTGTACCTACTTCATTGTCTTTTTGTTCTTTAAAAAACTGTTTTACTATTCTGTCTTCAAGACTGTGGAATGAGATTACGGCTAGTCTTCCGTCTTCTGCTAAAGCTTCTATTGCTTTTGGTAATACTTCTTTTAATGCGCCTATTTCGTCGTTTACTGTAATCCTCAATGCTTGGAAAGTTTTTGTAGCGAAATGAGTTTTCTTGTGTTTGTACCAGCTTGGAAGTGCTTCACCTATTACGTCTACAAAGTCTTGTGTAGTCTTTATGGGTTTCTTTTTTCTTAATTCGACAATCTTCTGTGCAATCTGTCTTGAGAATGTCTCCTCTCCGTATCCATAGATGATGTCTGCAATATTTTCTTTATCCCATTGGTTTACTATTTCTTTTGCTGTTAGATCTTTCTCGGTCGGATTATCTTTCAATGTCATTAATAGAGGTTCATCTTTTTGAAAGCTCAGTCCCCTTTTTGATTCGTCCATTTGGTCTGAGCTGAATCCAAGGTCAAGCAGTATCGCATCTACTTTTTCAATACCTGCTTTCTCTAAGACTTTATCTAGGTTTCTAAAACTTTCTTTATGCAATATGATTTTGCAGTCTTCATTTTTTAGATTATTTTCTGCTTCATCAAGCGCTTTCTGGTCAAGGTCTATTCCTATAAGTGTTCCTTCTTTTCCAATCAATTTACATATCTCTTTTGAATGACCTCCTCGATTTATTGTGCCATCGACTACCGCATCTCCTTTTTGGAGATTTAGTAAATCGATAACTTCTTTTAAAAGAACCGGAATATGCATGACTTAAACTATTCCTATCTCACCAAGCTTCTCTGCCATAGAGTCAGCTTGTCTCTCCATCTTTTTCTTGTATTCATCCCATCTCTTTTCATCCCATATTTCTATCCTTGTCTGCACCCCTGCAAGTACTACTTTATCTTTAAGAGATGCAAAGTCCCGCAAGTATTCTGGGACCAAGATTCTTCCTAATGAATCTATAGCAGCTTCTACTGCACCTGAAAGAATAAATCGGTTGAAACCCCTTGTGTCAGATTGTCCCATAGGAAGTTCCGCTAGCTTTTCTGAAATTTTCTTCCATTCGTTGATCGGATAAATAAACAAACAATTATCTAGTCCACGAGTTACAACTACTTTTTTCCCAAGCTCTTTTCGAAACTTTGACGGAAGTGAAAGTCGTTTCTTTGGGTCAATTGTATGAGTATATTCGCCGATTAACATATAGATTTTTTGTAGTGTTTATGTTCGCCCTCCTAAGTTTTCGTATTACCAAGACTTAGGAGGGCGTCCAAAGAATATGTAGTATGGTAAACCAGATTCTTTGAATTCCCACTTCATACCACTACCATAGTATTATATAACACTTCATACCACCTTATCAATATAGTTATCCACATAAAAAAACGAGATATTATCTCGTTTTCTAGTCGACTTTCTTAGATATTCTTACTTTTTCTTCATTAGTGGGAATTCTATAATCTCACGTAGATTTGCAGCTCCTGTGAGTATCATTACAAGCCTATCGATACCCATACCAAGTCCTGCAGTAGGTGGCATAGCATGTTCAAGTGCTTCTATAAAGTCTTTATCGTATTCTTGTACTTCTTTGTCACCTTTTTTCTTCATCTCCATCTGTGACTCGAAACGTCCTGCTTGTTCTATAGGGTCATTAAGCTCAGAAAAGCCGTTCACAAGCTCTACGCCATCTATTACAAGTAAGAAACGAGCAGTTTTGTCTTTGTCGTCTTCGAGCTGTTTTGAGAGTGGAGAAATATCAGTTGGTATTTTCGTAAAGAACGTTGGTTCTTTTATATTTATTCGTATTAATTTTTTATATATCTCATCTGCGATCTTGCCTTTTGAAAGATATGGAGCGACATCTATATCGTTTTCTTTTGCAAACTTTGCAAAATCTTCTTGTGAGTTTTTACTGTAGTCCAGACCTGTTTTTTCTTTTATAGCTTCACTAAATTCAATCCTTTGCCACTTACCTTCAGGAAGTGGGTTATTAGTTTCTTTTGAAACTTTTTTAAGTAAATCTTCTATAAATTCCATAAGTCCTTCCCAGTCTTGATAAGTATAATAAAGCTCCATCATCGTAAACTCTGGATTATGTTCACGATCTATACCTTCATTTCTAAATATCGGACCTATTTCATATATTTTTTCAAAACCGCCTATAAGAAGTCGTTTTAGATAAAGTTCAGGTGCTATGCGTAAGAATAGCTCCATATCAAGTGTCTCAAGATGAGTTTTGAAAGGCTTTGCCATAGTACCTCCAGCGAGTGGCTGAAGTATTGGTGTAGTCACTTCTGTAAAATCTTTTTCTTCAAGATAGTTTCTTATAGCTCTTATTATCTTTGTTTTTTGAACTAATTGTGCTTTTGCCTCAGGGTTCAATGAAATATCAAGATATCTTTTTCTAAATTTTTCTTCTTTGTCTTTTATACCAAAATGCTCTGTCGGCCATGGGGCGATGCTTTTTGAAAGAAATATTACTTCAGAAGCACTGATACTTTGTTGCCCTGCTTTTGTAAGATATGGTTTTCCTTTTATCTCTAAAATATCGCCTACACCAAGTGTCTCAGAAAAAAGATCAAAATTCTCAAGAGTATCTTTTTGGAAAAATATTTGTATCTTTCCTGACTCATCTTCTATATCTGCAAAACCTATTTTGCCGTGCCAACGAGTAGAACGAACCCTACCAGCTATAATTGCTTCTTTGCCATCATCAAAATTCGCCACAAAATCCGCAATATCGGTATCGCGATTACTTTTTGCAGGGTATGGGTTTATCCCAGCATCCTGTAGGGTCTTAAGTTTATGTAGGCTTTCTTCTCTAAGTTGGCTTATCTTTTCCATATTTATTAATGATAGCATAAATAAATCAAATCTTAATAGTGCTTTGACTAAGTAGATAAATTATAGTATTCTTTTTTTAGAAACTTTTGCTAAAATTTTAGGAGAAAAAATGATAGGTCGCAATTCACAAAAAGGAGTATTTACAAAATTTATTATCATTGTTGTTGCAACATTGGCGCTCATTATTACAATTCCATTTTCTAATAGAAAGAAGAAGGACAATAAGACACGAAAACCACCTCCATTAATTAAAATTTAATGGAGGGTTTTATTTTTTTATTGTTATAAAATAAGTGGTACAAATTCAAATCTTTCAAATTTTTTTATCTCAGTATCTGTATCTGAGGTTTTTTTAACTTGCCATATATTATCATATACAGGTATTACCATCGTTCCACCAACTTTTAATTGTTCGAGTAATTCTTTCGGTAGTTCTTTTGCTGCAGCAGAAACTAATATCTTGTCGTACAATGCCTCTTTTGGATATCCAAGTTCTTTACCTGCTTGTACTATTTCAGCATTTTTAAGATCATATTTTTCTATATTCTCTTGCCCTAGCTTTACAAGCTCTAAGACTTTTTCTACTCCTATAACATTACCTTTCTTCCCTACGATATGAGACAAAAGTGCCGTAGTCCAGCCAGATCCAGAACCTACATCAAGGACATTGTCTCCTTCTTGTGGGTCAAGAAGCTCAAACATAAAGGCTACAGTTGTTGGTTGTGATATTGTTTGTTCGTGCCCGATAGGAAGTGCATAGTCTTCGTATACTTCTTCTATATAGTCTGTCGATACAAAATCCTTTCTATCTATAGCAACAAAAGCATTCTTATGTGTTTTGTCTTGCAGTACTTGCGTACCTTTTTCTAGATGATCTATTAATTCTTCTTTAGTAAACATATTTTTTAAATTTAGAAAAGTTTTCCTGATTTTTTTTCTTCAGCTTTTGCTTCCAAATGTCTTTCAAGGAGGATTTTACCTGCCGTTTCTCTATACGGACAATAATTACATTCCTCGCCTTTTGGTGGTAATTTTTCACTAACTAATGTTTCTTTTATTTCTTCAAGGGTTTTGTCGATCCATTTATCAGAACCTGTATATGGAATAACTTTAATATCAAACTCAAGTTTTCCATCAAACGCTTCTCTATCTGTAATGCCATTTGCGTATATAAAGTATCCAGTATCAGAAACTTTAAAATCATTACACCTAAAAAGCCACTGGTACACCTCCATCTGTCTTTTGTATGAATCTTGCCAATCTGCATCTAAACTCACCTCTCCATCTTTACTTGTAGCTTTATAGTCTACGATTATAAGCTCACCCTGTGGATTAACCCATACATCATCAATACCACCTCTTATTATTAGGTTAGTCTTCTTGTGCAAACACGATACACCTCGTCTAAGTGCATCTCTCCATTCTTCCATTTTCTCATGTTTGAAAGGTATTGCATCTATACCATATTCTTTTGCAAGCGGGTGCACTGTTTGCTCCTCTCTGTGTATATCAAACTCTTTCTTCATCAAATAATCAACAGCATTGTTTAAGTTAAATGGAAATGAAGGCGGACGTCCGACACCTATCCTTTGGTCAAGGTAAAAACACCGTGGACACTCTTTAAATAACTCTATTTTTGACCGACTTATTCTGTGAGGCTCTTTTGATTCAGGCTTAAAAAGATACCGGCTACTTTTTTTTGGATTGTAATATTGTCCCATAATTTGCTTAGTATAACATACAAAAATACTCACTTTAAAATGTGAGTATTTTTGTATGTTTATTCAAGGTTCTTTTCTATCTTTATCTTCCCTATTTTATCTGGGAATGATCTTTTCCAGAATGGTCGTAACGTTGCCTCTGCCTTATCAATACTTGGATATCCAGAAAGTACTGTTGTAAGTGCAGCCTTTGCTCTACCTGCTAGGTCTTCTTTTAGCTTATCCTCATCAAACGTCCATACTATATGAGCATTACCACTTACTGTAAATTCAAATTCTTCTTCTTCCCATGGTCGAGAATCTTTTTTATCAGACACTGCAATGTTTAAAGTAGATACATCTAAGATCTCAACTGACTCTTCGTCAAATGCCGCTACAGTGTTTTGTGCAATATGGCTTGCGAACTTTTCTTTATTAAATAATACTCCATAAAGTGTAGCTTTTTCTTTTATTTCTACTTTATCTCCATTTTCTACACTTGGTTCTGATTCAAATTCTACAAATATTGTATCTTCAAAAAGATAGAATTCATCTGGTTTTTGAGAAGATGCTTCATTCATTAGCTGTGCTCTAAGGTCTGCATGTATTACTTCTTTTGCTTTAGCTAGATCTTCTTTACTTGCTGTTAGTTTTTCTCCTACAAAACCTCCTGTCATTGAGGTTTTTGATCTTGCATAAAAACCATCAAATCGTGGAGACCCTTTGAATCCCGGAATTATAAAATCCTTAAGACCTACATTATATTTATCTCCTGCTTCATCTGCATATACCGTTACTTCTATACTTCCAGGCACTGTCTCCCCACCTTCTTTACTCTGACCAGGTACGACTATTGATTTGTTTATACGATATGTGAGTCCTTCTGGAGTTTCAAAACGAGTATTTTTTATAAGCCTTTGACTTGATGTATTAAAGTCGTTAAATACAACAATCTTTCCGGACGCTTTTTCCTCTATCTCTTCTCGGCCTGTCGCTGGAACACTCTTCGAATCAGATTTCTCTATAGTCATAATCTCATAAGGTACATCTCCTACATCGGCTCTTATTGCTGCACTAAAATTAGCTTCGACAAGTGTTTTGCTTTGTTTGGGTGTAATACTTACTTTTGCACCAGAAAAAAGAAGTGAAAATGCAAGTATAAGTATGATAACCACGATAATGGCTACAAACCATAATGCAAAACGTGATGAACCTCTTTTCCTTGTAGTATTATCATATACAGGTTCATAATCCTCTTCTACTTCCCTAGCTCTAGTAGGTTCAGGTCTTTTTGTATGTGAATTTTTTATATTTCGTATTGACCTTTTTTCAGGTGGTACAATATCTTCAATTGTTTTTTTAGGCATATTAGTTTTATTATTTATTCGTGATTATATAATACCACTTAGATTAATCATTGGCTATTTTGTGAGCAAATAAGGCTTCTAAAACTAAGAATGGGTCACATCCTTTTTTACTATCTTTAGGCATTACGCAGTGTTCATTTAATATTCTACTACTCAACTCTATTACAGTAAATGGTTCTTCTGCAAGCGTAAGTGAGCTAAATTCATCATTTTTTATTATATCTATAAACCATTTACTCATGTCTGTATCAGCACTTAGTAGTAGTGTTTTTGGTAAAGAAAATCCTTCAGAAAAATCTGATAAGATCTTTCTAAAATGAGACAACCATTCTTCCTTCGCTTCTTTTAATGTAGTTTCTATTTTTATAGATTCTGTATCTTTACTTTTTCCACTTATAAAAAGTCGTATCAAAGAATGCGCTTCTTCAGCGATAGTATTTAAAGAATTTTTGACTTTTCTTATAAAAAAGTTTTTACCAAGTTTAAAAGAAGCAATCTTTTTTATTGTCTCACCTCTAACTAATGTTATATCTGTAGTTTCACCACTTATGTCAAGAAGAAGAAAATTCTTTTCAGTCTTAAATATATCTCGTACTGCTGAAAATGAAGAAAGTGCAAATGTATTGAAAGATATATTGCTCGAGACAAATATTGTTTCTAGTAGATCCGTCACTTTTTCTTGAACCTCGTCAGACATAGTACTTAAGAATAATGTTGTGTCTACGGTAGATGCTTCTTTGCCATATGGATTGTCTATATTATAGCCATTTAATAATATCTGGATTGCACTTTTTTCTATTAATTCATTGTTAGGTTCTATAAATTTTTTAGATTCTTCATCTAATATATTTGAGATAATCTTTGAAGATATAGTAAACGGCTTTTTCTCTTTAATTTTCGTATTTTTTATTTCAGCTTTATACCATGGAGATCCAAGTATGCAAAATACATCCTTTATATTTTTTGTTCCTATCTTTTCAGTGAATAATTTACTCATCCCTTTTGCTTCAATGTTTTTAGCAGCTTTTTTTAGAGCTGCCAAAGTAGCAGCAATAAGATGCTTATCTTCGATCTGGTCTTGGAAGGCAATAAATACACGTGTATCGTATAATACATTAAGTTTATTGGCATCTTCGTCAAACACAACGAGAGCTGCTCCAACACTAGCACTACCAATATCAAAAACAATAAATGGTGACTGCGTATTCCCTTTTTTTGAGGAAGACATAAGTTAATTATATACAAAGTTACACATGTATCCAAGCATCATCTTTGGATAGATAGTAGAATCTTATTCTAAAATAGCTTTTATTCTACGAACTCCGGCAGATACAGACTCTTCTTTTTTGATTTTAAAGTGCCCTATCTCTAGTGTGTTTTTAACATGAGGACCACCGCAAAGTTCCGCACTATACAGCTCTTCTTTATTGCCTATTTTATATACTGTGACGATCTCTCCATATTTATCTCCAAATTCACCTATAACACCTTGCTCGCGAGCTTCTTCTATAGATACCTCCTCGTTAGTCACTCCAAGTCCTTCTTGTATTTTATCATTTACTATTTTCTCAACCTCTTGTTTTTGCTCGTCTGTCATCTTTTCTCCATAAGAAAAGTCAAAGCGCATTCTCTCTGAAGTAATATTACTACCCTTTTGTGCTACACCTTCCCCCAATACATCTTTAAGTGCACGGAGTAATAAGTGTGTCGCTGTATGGTATTTTGTAGATTGTACACCTGTGTCTGCAAGTCCTCCTTTAAACTTCTGTTCCGCACCTGCACGTGAGAGTTCTTGATGAGCTTTCATCTTTTTAGTAAATTCCTCCTCATCAACAGTAATATTTTCTTCTAGAGCTAGCTCTAGAGTTAATTCTAGAGGAAAGCCGTACGTTGTAAAAAGTATAAAAGCATTTTCGCCTGAAATACTTCCCTTTCCGCTTAATTTTTCAAACTCTTTAAGTCCTTTTTCAAGAGTTTTTTTAAATTTTTCTTCTTCTTTTATTATTTCTTCGTTTTTGTCTGCAATGTCACTTAATTTAATATCAAGATTATTTGCAAACCGTATAGCTCTACGCAAAAGTCTACGTAAAACGTACCCTTGCTCTGTATTTGAAGGTATTACACCATCTATGATTAGAACTTCTGCAGCTCTAACATGGTCAGCTATTATTCTAAATGCTTTTTTATTTTCTTCATATGATTTACCGCTTATTTCTCCTATTTTTTTAATTACAGAGGCAATAGTATCAATATTAAAAATATCACTATCGTCGTTCGTTGCGGAGGTCAAGCGCTCAAGCCCGCCACCAAAGTCTACATTCTTAGCTGGTAGATGTGCAAAACTTCCATCTTCTTGTTTAATGTATTCCATAAATACAGAGTTCCCTATTTCCATAAACCTTCCGCAATCGCAGTTTGTATGACATTCCTCCCCAAAGCTTTTGTCGTGTTCAGTTCCAAAATCATAGAACACTTCACTGTCAGGTCCACCTGGTTCTCCAGCTGGCATTTGTTCTGGTGTGCCAGACCGGCTCCACCAGTTTTTTTCTACACCATAGTACGATATTCTTTCGTCGCTACCAAGTAGTTTTTCCCAAATATTTGCACTCTCTGTATCTTTTGGTATTCCAGTTTTTTCATCTCCAGCAAAGATAGTTATATGAAGTTTATTTGCATCGAGCTTTATCTCTTTTGTTAAAAACTCAAATAACCAAGGGATTTGTTCTTGTTTAAAATAATCTCCAAAAGACCAATTACCAAGCATCTCAAAGTATGTAGTGTGTCTGTTGTCCCCCACCTCTTCTATGTCTTCTGCACGGAAACATTTTTGTGAATTTGTAACTCTTTTTCCTTTTGAATGTTCTTTGCCGAGAAAGTACGGTAAAAGTGGTTGCATACCAGAGTTTATAAAAAGTGTTGTTGGATCGTCTTTTGGCACGATAGGCACAGGCGAAATAACAGCATGTCCACGCTTTTCAAAAAACTCTAAATATTTTTTTCTTACTTCATCTACACGCATATTGCTAACATTATAACACGAGTTATATCTTAACGCTTTTGACTAATTGTTCAAGTTTTATTATATCTTTTTCAATACTCAATACCGCATTTTTGAAAAAATCAGACTTTGTGGTATCTATACCAATGTCTTTAAATATATTGTCTGGGCTTTTACTTCCACCTGCTGAAAGGAATTTCTTTATTTGTTTTCCAAAATTTTTGTCTTTTTTTAATTCATCATTAAGTGCACGACTTATGATTTGTCCGTAAGAATATGAATACACGTAGAAAAATCTCCTAAAATGCGACCACGTTACAAAGTTAAGTCCATCTATTTTTTGCATCTTAACCGCAGGTCCTAAGTATGCACTCATGTGTTTGTTATGAAGCTCTCCGATGTCATCTGCTGAAAGTAAACCTTTGGCACGAATACTATTGTGAAGTTCTGTTTCAAAGTTAAATGCTGCAATTTGTCGAAATATTGTTTCTATATCTCCTTGTATCTTGTCATGTAATGCTACTACTTTTTCTTTTTCATTTAATTTTTCAAACATTACATCAAATGCCATTTGTTCGAAGAATGTACTGGCAGTTTCTGCAACAGGTGTTACATATCCTTCATATATAACAGGTTGGCTTTTGCTTAGTTCGCTGTGTATTGCATGCCCCATCTCATGGGCAAATGTCATAAGCGACTTGAAATCATCCGTTTGGTTTAGAAGTACAACTGTTGGTACATTTGTAGATGCTGACATATACGCCCCACCCGTTTTCCCAAGTTTTGGATATACGTCTATCTGGCCGTTTGAAAGCATGCTGTCTAATATCTTTGCATATTCTGGATCGGCATCTTTAAATATTGGATGTAATATCTCATATGCATCTTTGAAAGAAATTTTCTTTTTTGTGCTTCCGACTTTAGCACTTCTGTCACAGTACTCCATAGTGTTAAGCTTTAGCATCTTTTTCTTTAACTTATAAAAACGATTACTTATACCAAAACTTCCTGTAACAGTATCTACAAGGTTTATGATACTTTTCTCGCCATTTTCATACCCTAATACAGTTGCGCTGTATGGATTTTTGAAACCACGGAGTTCGTCACTAATTTTCTTATTAAGTACAACTGCATTCATTTCACTTTCTGCAAAATCAGCAATTAACTCTAGTTTTTCTGCAATAGCTTTACGAAGATCTTTTCTATCTTTAGTGTTAAGGTTTGGGATCTGATATTGAGCTTCACCAATAGACATAACCTTACCTTTGAACTTCACAGTCTTTTTACTTATAGATTTTTCTACCCCGTTTACCCATAATCCGTGGCTCGGTAAGCTTTTTAGGTTCATTATTTTTTCTTCTGGTTCTGTAAGGTCGTGCTTACTTGCTTCAAAGGTTTTTTCAAGTAAATAATGATATTTAGAAAGTTTCTTACTTTTTAAAAATTTGTCTTGTAACTTTTTTTCAATTTTTCCAAGCTCTAATCCAAAAAATAAAGTTTTATTCTCATACTCTGTTAATTCATTTATTATTTTATTTAGATTAGCTTCGGCTTCTTCATCCTTACCATTTATATCTTTTCTATAGTGAAAATACAGAACAGATTTACTTCCGTCTGTAAGTAAGAGTTTCTCATAGTCTTGAAGTGCTTTAAGAAGTCCATCTTCACTTTTTAAATAATCGCTATTTCCTGCATACTTTTTTTCAAATAGAAGAGTCGTTTTTTTAGATTTTTCTATATCTTTACGTATCTGCGGATCGGTACTAGATTTATAGAATAAATTTAGATCCCATTTAGTTTTTATTTTTATCATATTTTTAAAAACAATATCGCCAGATAATGTCTGGCGATATTGTTTATTTTTATAATTTATTTTATCCCTACAACTTTATAATTCATCTTTCCGTTAGGAGTTGTAAATGAGAATGTCTCACCTTTTTTCTTTTCCATCATGGCTCCACCAAGTGGCGAAAGGTGCGATATTTTTCTTTCTTGCATGTCTGCCTCTTCTGATCCTACTATTAAATAAGTTCTAGTTTCTTTTTCACCATCTTTTTGTATGTCTACCTCAGAACCAAGGGATACAGTGTCGGTGCTTTTTTGTGCGACGATTTTAGCTGTTTTTAATATAGATTCAAGTTTGTTTATTCTATCTTCTGTTGCAGCTTGTAAGTCACGCGCTTCGTGGTATTCTGCATTTTCTGAAATGTCACCAAGTGAACGTGCGTACTCAAGATTCTCTGCAATCTCTTTTCTACGTGTTGTTTTAAGAAAATCAAGCTCCTTCTGAAGCTCGTCAAATTTCTCTTTAGTCAAGAATTCATTTTCTGTTGTCATATTAGTGTATATTTTATCTTATCTAAAATAAGAGTCAAGTTTTAAATTTTATCTTAAATACTCTGGTGTGTTTTCTGTCATCCATTCTAGAAGTTGGCGCATTATATACAAGGCGCCGATAGTATTACTCTCTCTTCCTTTTTCCATTATAACAGTAAAAGCGTACTTGGGATTATCATATGGAAAGAAGCCTACGACAAGAGAGTTTACATATGTTTTAGTTGTACCGAGTTGTGCAGTACCAGTTTTAGCAGCTACTTTCACTTGTGGTATTTTGAGCCCTTTTGCAGTGCCATCTGTCACTGACTGTCGCATCCCTTCCCTTACTATTGAATAATATTTTTTACGTACAGATGCTCTGTCTGACTCCCCGCCACCACCTAAAAGTAAGGTTGGTTTGTAGAGTTTACCTTCGTTTGCTATTGCTGATACAGCACGTGCAAGTTGTAGGGCTGTTACTTGGAAACCATATTGACCAATAGCGGTATGATATGTATCACCAATCCTCCATTCATCACCAGGAAAGTTTTCTTCTTTCCATTGAGGGTTTGGTATTACTCCGTCTTTCTCATCTAATACTTCGTCTTGATAAATGTTTGTTTTTTCTCCAAAGCCAAACATCCTCATATACTCTTCGATTCTTTTAATCCCTAACCCTTCTTGACCTTTAAAACCACCACCTACTTCATAAAAATATACATTAGATGATACAGCGATAGCGTCTCTCATATCTACAAGCCCATGCGCTTTCCAGTCTACAAAAACAGATTCTTTGTCCTTAAAATATGGATTTGGTATAGATATAGATCCGGTACTTAAGATCTGCTTATTGGGATCGATCAGTTTTTCATTAAGTGCACCGAGTGAAACAAAAAGCTTTACAGTCGAACCTGGAGTATATAAACCGGAAGTTGTTCTGTTGAGGTATGGATTATTTTTATCTTGCGCGTATTGAGTTATTTTTTCTTTAGGTTCACCATCTGAAAGTACTTGTGAATTATATTCAGGAAAGCTCGTCATAGACAAGATCTCTCCACTGTTTACATCCATAATCACTCCAGCTCCACCATCGAAACCCACTTCGTTCACTAGATTTTCTATAAATTCGTACATTTTATTTTGTACTCGTGCATCTATAGAAAGAGTTACGTTACCGCCCTCCTTTGGAGGTAAGGTGACACTTTCTGACTCTACTTCCATGCGTGCATTTGTTTCTACTATCTTAAGTCCAGGACTTCCGCTTAATATTTTATTGTATAGTTTTTCTACTCCAGCTTTTGGTATAAATTCATTTTGATAATATACACCAGACTTATCTTTAAGTGGATAGCTCACATACCCAAGTATGTGTGAAAGACCAGATAGTTCTGAGTATTTTCTTCTTGAGAAATCTTCTTCGTCAGTTGCTGAATTTTCTTTTGCATTCCATACAAGTTCTGTGTTGTTTCTGTCGTAGATCACACCACGATCCGCAAATACTATGGAATTATCTAATCTATTATTTTCACTAATAGATGCAAAGGTTTTACCTTGACCAATTTGTAGATCCCAAACTTTCCATCCAAATATTATGATAATAATAAAAAAGACTACTCCAATAGCAACAACCGAACTTCTTGAGATCGGTCGTTCTATTCTCCCTTCAAACTGGTCTGTATTAAACTCCGGTAAGTTCGTAGAGTCAATAAAGATCTCATCGGGTTCTATTTCCCTATTTCGAATAGAATTCCTTCTAGATATTTTTCTTAAGTGTTTAAATACCATAGAACATTAATCTCTTTTTAATGAAGTAAGCAGTTATAAATATAGCAACAGCACTTACTGTAAATAAAAATTGTATATTAGAAAAATCAGGTACAGAAGTACTATATAAGATATCTGCAAATATCCCCCAAAGCATTATTTCGTACGCTTTAAATTTAAACAAAAAACCTAAAACCACTATTAAAGTAATCCACCACGGTAAAAACAAAATACTCCCAAACATCAATATATTAAAAACAATCCTCAAAGCCATAATGAGAGCATTATATCATACCCATAAACCTATCAAACCAGTTACTTTTTAGATTTAACAACCTGCACCCACTTTATGTCATTCATATTAATTGGGTTTTTGAAGAGAATAGTGATAAATGGATCAGATGGATTAGCTTCTATTTCCTCAATCACTGCAAAGAGTTTTATATCTATACTTGGCATTGTTATTATATCCCCCTTCTCTACTTCAGTACCGCGTGGTAGCTCTACTATAAAATTACCGCCACCCATTCCCTCTGCATTAGCGGATATGTTATGCAGACCTATAGATATCGGTGTTATTTCTCCTGGAGATGAAAATAGTTTTACTGTTGATGTGTTTTTATAAACTCCATCGACTTTTCCTATAAATATATTTCCAGATACGTAGACATCGTTTCCATATTCTATATTAGAACTTTCTCCAATATCTATAATAAAAGTATCGTAAGGAGATACATTTGGTCTTGCTAATACTGCACCAAGTACCGTGTTTTTAATATCAAAAGTTTCTCTATTTAAAAGCTCTTTAAGGGATTCATTTTCTTGCTTTAAGAATTCAAATTCCAAAAGTTTAAATTCTGTTTCTTTTATTTTATTTTTCAAATCTTCATTCTCAAAAACAAGAGAGCGTTTAGAGCGAAGAAGTTGCGATGAGTTTATTACACCTTCCACTGAAGAATTCTTAGCTTTCCAAAACGGCGATACGATTAGTTGTGTAGTGCTCGTAAATGCATTCGGAAAGAAAATACGCACAATAATTATTATTGCTATTACTATAAGGATTATTACAAAGATCTTTGTAAACAGTCCCTGTCTTTGTTCTTTATGATGTAGGAGATAATTGCTCATCGTCTGGTGCTAAAAGTATTTCTTCATATGCATCTATGTCCTCTAGTATAACACCTGTACCACGCACTACAGCTGTAAGAGGGTCATCTGATATATATACTGGGAATTGTAACATCTCACCTAAAAGCTCTGGCATACCCTTTATAAGGGCACCTCCACCGACCACAAAAGCTCCTCTTTGCATCACGTCTGACAATACTTCAGGTGGAGTTGTTTCAAGTACTTCTCTTGTAGCATCTATAATATGATCAACTGAATTTGATATAGCTTCACGAATATCAGAATCTGTAATAATAACTTCTCTTGGCAGCCCTGTCACCAAATCTCTGCCTCTCACAGTAGATTCAATAGGCTCATCCCCCTCTATTACAGAGCACACTGCAATTTTTAAATCTTCTGCTGTTTTCTCACCTATTAAAATCTTAAATTCATTTCTTATATAAAAAATTATGTCAGAATTAAATTTATCCCCCGCTATACGTACATTTTTTGAACGTACTATACCATTAAGAGAAACCACTGCTATGTCAGATGTCCCGCCACCTATGTCTATTACCATATTACCAATAGGCTCTTTTACTGGAAGACGTATACCAATAGTTGCAGCCATTGGTTCTTCTACTATATGAACTTCTCTAGCTCCTGCATTTCGCGCTGCATCACGTACAGCACGTGTCTCAACACTTGTAATACCAGATGGAACACCTATGACAACCCTAGGTCTTAGGAATTTTTTTAGATGAGTCTGTGCTTTATTTATTAAATAGCTAAGCATTTCTTCCGTTACTTCAAAATCAGATATCACACCATCAACAAGTGGTCGTACAGCGACAATATGCCCAGGAGTTCTTCCCAACATTTCTTTTGCTTGGTGTCCAACAGCAACCACACGCCCTGTCTTTTGGTTTACGGCAACAACTGACGGCTCGTTTATAACGATCCCTCGCCCTCTTAAGTACACAAGTGTGTTTGCAGTTCCTAAGTCAATCCCTATATCGTTTGAAAAAAGTCTATAGAATTTATCAAAATATTTTTTTATTTTACCTCGCATAATTTAATCAGCTCGTCTTCTGTCATATCTTTTGTTTCCCCGGTCGCCCTATTTGTGTATTCAAACTTACCTGAATCTTTATTTCTATCAGATACTACTATCCTGTGAGGTATACCCATAAGATCAGCATCTGCAAACTTTTGCCCAGCCTGTGCATCCCTGTCGTCATATAGCACTTCTATATTAGCTTTTATTAGCTTATTGTAAAACTCACTACTGTCTGTGAGTCCAATTAGATGAACCTTAAACGGAGCTATAGATTCAGGCCATACTATACCCTTATCATCTGAGAGTATTTCAACTACTGTACCCATAACCCTACCAAGCCCTATACCGTAACTTCCCATGATAGGTAGATTTTTTTTACCGTCTTCACCTTTGTAAAAAAGACCTTCAGCTTCTGCAAATTTTGTACCAAGTGAAAAAATATTCCCAACTTCAATAGATTTTTTTTCTACAAGCTTATTTTTTTCTAAACCTACATCACTTAATACTTCGTCTGTAAAAACCTCTTTGTTTACAGCAATCTTTTTTTCTTCGTCTATATATATAATATCTTCCCCAGCTTCTGAAAGTGTTTGGAATTCATCACTAAATTTAGAAAATGACCCACCACTTGCAAATGTTCTGTATGTCTTACTTCCCAAACCAACTCTTTCAAACACCTCCATGTAAGCTCTCGCTGCTTTTTCGTAAAATTCTTTATGTTCTTGCTCTGTGCGTGAGAATGAATACATGTCTTTCATTAGAAACTCACGTCCACGCATAATACCACTTTTAGCACGCAATTCGTTTCTAAATTTTGTTTGTATTTGGTATGGATACAAAGGCAAGTCTTTATATGAATTAATATGATTAGTTAAAAGTTTCGTAAGCGGCTCCTCATGAGTATTTGCAATACCTAGTTCATTATTGTTTTTAAGTTTTGTCTTAAACCAGTTATCTACTACTTCATCATCCCATCTACCACTTTTTTTCCATATTTCAGGGTCTTGGAGTGTTGTTAAAAGCATTTCCTGCCCACCAACTTTATTCATCTCTTCTCTTATGATATTCTCTATTTTTCTGAGTACTCGAAGTCCAAGTGGTAGATATGTATAGACTCCAGCCATTTCTTTATGGACAAAACCTCCTCGGATAAGAAGCTGTGCATTTAAAGACACTTCATCAGAAGGGGCTTCTTTTCTTGTTTTAGTAAAAAGTCTACTCTGTAACATCTCCTAATAGTACCGTAAAATAAGAAATGGGTCAAAAACAACAAAAAATTAACGGCTCAACCTTACATCTGTAAGGTTGAGCCGTTAATTTTTCACTAGTATAAATAGTTTTTATTCTGCTAATCTCTCTTTAACTATTCTTACGAGATCGTCTACTTTTGTTTTATCTTTTACTAAATAAGTATATACTCCACCTTCCATAGCATCAGCTATCTTATTAATATCACTTACTATTGATAATACGATAATATTTAAATCTTTATACTTATCGTTTTCTCGAATTTTTTTGAGTATCTCTATTCCATTTATTTTTGGAAGCAATATATCAAGAAGTATTAGATCAATATTTTCTGATTCTATTAGGCTCAGACCTTCTTCTCCATCAGATGCATGTAGAACATTAAAACCAGCTTCAGAAAGTGACTCTATAAGCATTTTTGATAATATCTCTTCGTCTTCTATAACTGCTATTGTCTTTTTCTCCATAATCCTAAATTAATTAATATCTTTTAATTCTTCACTGATATTTTTCTTTATTCTAATCGTAGTACTCTTGATCTTTTTGACCAGATGTTCGATCTCTTGTTTCGGACTATCTTTAAGTTTGGTATCTTTAAGCCACTCTTCAAGACCGGTTACATCATTTGACAACATTGTCGTAAATTTATCTATATCCCTTGCTACCACGATTTGATACGCATTACGTTTTTTTTGATTTTCAACGTATCTAAGCAAAACAACACTGATACCAGACACCACAAGAAGTATAACAAACAAGAGTATTTCAAACCACCCTATGTCTAAAAAGCCAACAGAAAGGATTATTTTACCTTTTATTTTAAAAGTCTGAGCTTCTGTCGGAAAACTGACAGCTCCACGCTCATCCCTAGCATTAACCTGTAGAGAATACTTACCAAAAGAAAGAGGTTCTTCTACTATTATTTCCCAGTTACCAAGCTCATCGCTCAAAGTAGACCCTGTGAACAGTTCTTGATTATTTTTGTTTTTTATTGAAATATCTAGAAATATGCTCGGCATTGTCTTACCTGAAGCAAAAATGAATTCTCCTTGTGATACAGACCTTGTAATGAAATCAACAATAGGTGTCGGAAGTGGAATAATTTCAAACTCCGCATTGTCTTCTACACTATTGCCAGCCATGTCTTTTACTCGCACAAGAAGTTGGTGTATCCCAGGTTTTTGTATAGGTAATGCAATAGTAGAGCTTGCAGATATTATTGGCCCAATTCCATCAATAAATATTTCTGTTTCAGATAATCCAGACAGAGCATCTTGCGTTTCAAATGTTATATTAGGTGTGGGATTATCACTTGCTTCATTGTCTATTTCGATTTCAAATGGAAGTGGAGCTGTCTTATCAATGGATATTTTATAATAAGCTAGTTCACCCCAACCAAGACTGTTTTTAAATTGCGCCCTTATGTACCAAATGCCTTCCTCCAAGCTTCCAAAGTTTTTTCCATTATATAATTCATCACTCTTGTCTCCTGATTTCTGGTCACGACTTTGACTTAATCTTGTTGCAACTTGAATAATATCAGGAGAGAGTTCCCAAAGCGCTATAACCTCTTCTGTGTGTGAATACCATTTTGATTGATCTGGATAAAGCTGTACTGTTATTTCTGGTTTTTCTGGCAAATCACTAGCAACGACAGCTTGTCTTACTACTTTCTGTGGTTGAACGATCGCTTCAACTACTTCTATAACAGGTGCTTGTGTAGGAGTGATTGATTTAGTGCCAATATTTATATTTAAACCTTTTGTAGTAGATAACACATTAGTACCTTTTCCATCACTTGCTGTTATTACTGCATTTGATACAGAAATATCTGCAGAACCTACACCTATAGCCTTAAACTTAAGTTTTAAAATCTGAAGCGAATCACCAGAAATACCCTTTGCTGTACCCCCTACGAATTGAATAGTGCCATTTTCGTTTGAGATAGTTGGCTCTTCAACCCAGAAATTAAATGCTGAATCAATTTTATTAGCATCGACAAGTTCTAATATGTTAGACGGAAATCCTATAGTTGCTTGTGATGCATTTATACTATCACCTTCTGAGTCTATCTTTAGGTTTACCTCAAATTCTTGATTAATACCAAAATTAGAACCGCTTGTAGAAAGATCGATAGTTGCCGCTTCTGTTAAACCAAAGTTTATAAAAAATATTACAAAAATGAGTGATATTAAATATGTATTAAATACTAAATGCTCTTAAAAAGATACTAAAATCTGATATATTAATAATTCCGTCACCGTCTAAGTCAATCTTTGACTTAAGATCTGACTTTTCAGACCCCCATCTAAACAAAAATATACTCCAATCAGTAATACCTATCTTACTATCACTATTAAAATCAGCTGACGGAATACTTAATTCGTTTAGTTTAAATGTTCGTGATATTGAAAAATTACTAATCTTTGATTCTGTTGCAGAGCTTGCTATTTGTCGTGCACGAACTGCATGACTTCCTACATTTAAATCATCTGTATCAATACTAAATTCATAGAAACCTTCTGTATTTGATGTAGTTTCTTTTTTTGTATCACTTATCTCTAATTCTACAATATTATTTGGTGCTGCGTAACCTAAGATATGCACATTTGCTCCTTTTTTTATAATACTGTTTTCAAACCCAACTGTAGGGGGCATAAAGATATCCTCTACCACTAAATCTTCTGTGGCAAGATTAACATTAAAAGACATTATTCCAGTCTTCCTTCCATCTTTGTCCTCAACCCTTAATGCTATTAGGTAGTCGGCTCCAAGTAATCCAAGGTGAAGTATTGAAAAAGTACCATCATCACTTACTACCGACTCTTCTATAGGAATATTTTTATAAAGATCATCGAGTGAACCTTTTCTCAAAACCTCTATTTTACTTTTTGGATATGCTTGTCCTGACAGATGGATCTTACTTGCAGAGACTCCACCACCACCTGTTGGTATAGATATAGTTGGCTCTTCTGCTTCAGCTGAAGTCGATAAACTTGGTACATTAGATATAGCAGATTCGTTTGGCACCTCATCGGAAGTTTTGATAGCAAAATAATATGTTGTGTCAGAACTTAGTCCAGTCACCGTCATTGACTCACTTGATCCAGCTACAGATGGTGTAGGTTCACCTGTTGCTTCTGTAGCAGATGCCCAATTACCATCGTTAATAGTAGCTGTTGAATATCGTATGTCATAACTTGTAGCAGTACCAGATCCCGCATCATCACCTGGAGCAGTCCAATCCAGATCAATTGTAGTTTCTGTGGCGCCAGATGTTGCTAGATCTGAAACTGCTGATGGCGCTGTGGTGTCAGATGCTGGAGTATATGTTATTACAGCAGATATTTGACTAACTCTTGAAATTTTAGATGAGTTATTAGTCACACCGATCTCTATATCGGTACTACCACTCTTTACAATACTTAAACCTGTATGAGATTGTGTTGTTTCCGCATATGAAGTGCCTGGAGAGATATCAACTCCAGAGTTTGTACATGATGCATCTACACATTTTCTTGTTTGTATTTTTGCACCACCTTGTTGCCTGTCAGCACAAATAGTTATATCGATTTGTGTAATTGTCGCATCGTCTGGGACGCTAGATTCATCTATATCAAATGTCTGATTCGCACCATTTGTACCCGTAGTTATATACGAAGTATCTCCATCGCTATTACTACAACTTCCACCAGAGGATTCATCAACTTCCGTATAACAAGTGGTAGAATTACACGCAGTTCCGCCTGTATTTGTCCAATTTGCACTATCATTACCGCCGTCAGTAGTTGGACGTAATGTGCTTGTGGTATCCGCAAACACAACACTAAATACAGAGATAGAAAAAACAACAAGAAAAATTAACAAAACTTCCCTATTAGTTTTTTTAGAGATAAAACTCTTAAGCATTGATTAAATTATATCAAAAAAGCAATAATCATGTACATGATTATTGCTTTTTTATCCACAGTTAGATTATAAAAATAATTTTACTATTTTTCTTTTTTTATCTCCTTTACTTCATCTGCAAGAGATATTGGTTTTTCTTCTGCTTGTTCAGCTTCAGGATGAGATTCTTTTTCAAAGAATACTTTTACTTTATCAATAATCTCAGATACTGCATGCTGAGACTTTACAATATAATCATTTGCACCAAGCTTTAGTCCTTTTTTTATATCTTCGTCACTTCCAAGCATTGTAAGCATTATTACAGGAATATCTTTTGTAACAGGAGATTTTTTTAATCCTTCTAATACCTCAAATCCTCCTTTTTTAGGCATTAGTACATCAGAAAGTATAAGATCTGGTTTTTTGGACTGAGCTAATTCAAGTCCTTTTTCACCATCATTTGCTTCTGATACCTCAAAACCAGCTTCTTTAAGCTCTTCATGTATAACTTTTGACAATATTTTGTCGTCTTCAATAAGTAAAATTTTAATTTTAGTCATAATTTATAATATCTTAATTATCTTTAAGTATACCACAAACTCTATCTATAATACCCTTCATCGTGTGATGTGATTTAAGCAATGCGTCTGCAGCGCCCATTTTCATAGTTTCTTCAAGTTTTTCTTCATTTGCACTTACTGTAAGGATAACCACGGGAATATTTTTTGTAGAATCGTCAGCTTTTAATTCTTTTAATACTTCAAAGCCATCTTTTTTAGGCATAAGTAAATCAAGAAGCACTATATCTGGTTTTTGGGATCTAATTAGCTCTAACCCTTTCTCTCCATCAAATGCTTGGTATACCTCGCACCCTTCTTCTCGAAGTTCATCAGACAACATTCCTGATAATAATCCGTTATCTTCGACTAAAACAATTCTTTTCTTATCGTCCATAGTTATAATTTAATTATATATAATACAATTGATAATAACACACTATAGCAAATCTTTCCCGCCCTCACTCTTTTTTATTTCAATAGGTAGTTCAATGTAAAATGTAGTACCTTTACCTTCATGCGAGATAAAGTCTATTTTGCCACCAAGTGCTTCTGTTGCACTTTTTGCTATATATAGACCAAGTCCCGTACCGTCTGTTTTTACAACTTTTGCATTGTCTGCTCTGTGGAACTTTTCAAACATTCTTGACTGCTCTTTTTCCGGTATCCCGATTCCAGTATCTTTTACTTTTATCATGACGTCACTATTTTTTTCAACACATACCTCTATAGATCCAGATTCTGGAGTATATTCTATTGCATTGGACACTATAGACTGTATTACATTGCGCAAAACTTTTGGATCACTTTTTATTTCAAAATTATCTGGATGATCTTCAAATTTTAATGTTATATTCTTTTTTACCAAAAGTGGTGTTAATTCTCCTAAATAATCTTCAATGAATTTTATTAGGTCTAATTTTTCTGGTGTTACAGCAACACCTCCTCCGCTTTCAATCCTAGAAACGTTAAGTAAAGAGTCTACAAGTTCTGACAACCTCACAGATGAAGTGTGTAGATCTTTAAGGTATTCTTTCCCTTGATCACTTAGACCAATTTCTTTTTTCAAAAACCTTTCGATCACCCATTGTATACCAGTCATAGGTGTACGAAGTTGATGCGATGCTACAGATATAAATTCACTTTTCGCACGGTCTATCTCTCTTTCTTTTGTTATATCTCTAAACACTACAATACAACCAGTAACATTTCCGTTCTTATCTTTAAGTGGGGCCGCACTATCCGCTACTGGTATTTTCCTCCCATCTCTTTGTATCAACATTGTATTAGATGGCATCTTTTGGTTTGTACCAGTACTCATTACATCCTCGATGAACTCAGTATTTATTTTTGTAGGATCTTTTTCATCTATAAATTTAAGTATTTTATTGTACGGCTTGCCTATAACTTCACCTCGTTTAAACCCTGAAATCTTCTCTGCTTGGGAGTTAAATACGATAATATTACGATTTCTATCTACTACAAACACACCGTCGCCAATGTTGTGTAGAATAGAACTAACTTTTTCTTCTTCAAGGTCTGCTTTATCTTTCTCATCTTTTATATCTTCAAGAATATTAAGTATGGCCATCTGCTGTGTCTCAAGTTTTCCCTTTTGATCCGTAATATTGTCAGTTTGATCATTAACCTTTTTTTCAATATTTCCACGCGAATCTTTTATAGATGCTGCCATATTATTGAACGAATCACCCAACTTCCCTATTTCATCTACAGAATCAATGTTAACCCTATAGTCCAAATCTCCTTTTTCTAAAATTTTAGTACCTTCATAAAGTTTTTCAATTGGCCCTGATATTTTCCTAGAAATAAAATATGCAAATATTATTATCAGAAACAAAGATCCAAAACTAATAAGGATCAGAGTATTCCTTAAGTTTGTAACAGGCGCCAATATTACTTCCCTAGGTATTATTTCAAATATCACAAAGAAAGACTCATCACTAAAACTGCTTGGAAACACTTGTTTATAAGCAATAGCGTGATTATGTTTTGGCATATCAACAGAGTCAGCACCACCAGATAGAATGATGTCTGCCATTCCAGATTGTAGATTATTACTAATATTATGCCCCGTATTTAAATCCCCTTCATTTCCCCACTCCTTATCCTTTTGTGGATGTGCAATATAAAAACCTCTTTCATCTACAATAAATTTACCTACATTATCATAATCAATATCATTCTCTTTATAAGAATGCTTAAATTCATTTAGAAAACTATCAGCATTTATATTTGTTATTACAACCCCCTTTCTATTACCACTATTGTCAAATATTGGTGTAGCATACCTTATTGTTGGCTTAAAAGGCGATTCTATCTCTGCCAAAATACCCTCTCTATTAAGATCTAACGGAGATACAAAAATATTACCTCGGTCTAGTTTCATAGTATCTTTAAAATAATATCTATTAGCTTTGTTTTGTAGATTTTCTATTGAAATGATTTCGGCAGCACCATCTCTAGAATCTACACGCACAAGCTCATTTCCATTTTCATCCAAATACCTTATTTGCATATATGCCTTATTGGATGAGGCTATTTCCATAAATATAGTTCCAAGTCTTGATGTCCATTGTTCATAAGTTGACACACCTTCAGTATCAATACCATTATTTTTATTTGCACGTATTATTCCTTGAATTGGTGGCACACCACCTAAAAACAAGACCTCTCTTTCTAGACCACTTAACACCTGATTTATCTTGTTCACATGTTGATCTACATCAACTTCAAGTTCACTCAATGTCTTGTCGAGCAGTATATTACTTGATGAATAGAAACTAAAAAACCCAGACGTAATAAGTGGTATTATTGCAACTACTAAAAACGTAAAAAGTAATTTTCTATTTATGGAACTAAAGAAAAAATTCCTTAAGGCTAAACGTAGTTTTTTGTAGACTTTTTTTGGCACTTTAATTTTTAAAATTTAATTTAGAAAACACCCCAATAACTATATACGCCAGCTTCTTCGGACTCAATCCTGATTTGAAAAGATGATTTTATATGAATAAATTCATCATAGAAATCCAAGATATGCTCCCTTATGGCTCCTTCATCTTTGTATTTATCCATAAAACCGATTACGATATTTTCTATATCACGCATCTCAGAAATAAACTTTTCTGTATTAGATGTATCAGTACCTCTTTCTTTCATATCTTTTACAAGCTCAATATAAAACACCTCATCTTCTAATTTTACATGTGACGTAAAATTACTTGAAAACATATTAAGACTTATAAGAATATTCGAGGCATTCTCAATCTTTTTTTTCTTTGGAAAAGTCTAAAATCGTATCAACATTTTTCCTTAAAGTATTATGTTGACCCATCAACTTCTCAATAAGATCTTTTTTTTCTTTTATAATCATAGTTATTTATAATTTATTATCTTCGATTTTAGTCTCTAGGTCAACTATCTTCTTTTTTAATTCTATCATCTTGATCTCTCTTCCTGCCATAGCGCTAGAGACTTCTTGTGCTTGCTTCACCGCAACCTCTGCTTGCTCCTGTCTTTTTGTAATCTCTTTTGTTTGTTCCTTTATTTTACGATCAACATCTTTTCTTGACTCTTTTATTGCAATAATCATCTTATCAAAAGATCGAGCAAGTCCACCTATCTCATCCTTAGAGTCACTATTTATTTTATAACTTAAATCTCCACCCTCAACCTTTTTTACAGCATCTTGAAGATCTCTTAGCGGTTTCATAAATAAAGATATTAAATAAGTCAGAGACATTATTGCAAAAAGTGCAGCGATCAGCACAAACCCACTTAAAATATATGCAAGATTATACGAAGAAGAGACAGCTTCTTCAACATTTCTACTGATGATTAGAAAAAATGGATATTCTTCAACCTTAACCATGCTAGCAATCTCACTCTTTTTATCCATATCATCATAAATTTCGAATGTTTGCGTGTCATTTATGGTGTATATATTTTGTTGTAATAAGTCATAACCAAGTGGCTTTATGTCTATTCCTGAAAATCTCCTACCCTCCTCTAGAATCTTTTGCTCCTTAACACCTAACTGTCCGAGACTACTAAATAGTCTATTCTCTTTATTAGAAAAGATTACTACACCATAATTATCCGTCATCATTACCTGAAGATCTTCCTCGCTTCTACGCGTAGAGACAGAGTTAGAAATCACCTCTGGTTTTAATTTAGTAACAGCTACCCCAACAATTTGACCATCCTTATTCTTCACAGGATGAGCAAAATAATATCCAAGCTTGCTACTTGTAACACCTAAGACAACATCTGTTGTAAATTTCCCAGTTAGAGCATTTTTGAAGTAATTTCTAAATCCATAATTTTTTCCTACAAAACTTTCATCCGTAGATGCAACAGTGGTACCATCTGGAAGCATTAAGTATATTGCAGAATATATATCTCCAATATTATGCTCCTGTAGCTCTTGAAGTATATAGAGCTCTTGATGTTCTTCTGCTCCAGAATCCATATATTCTACAACCTCTTCACGTTGAGATATATTTTTCACAGTAAGACTAATCTGATTGAGTATTTGCGTTGTATTGTGAGCAATACCTGAAGATAAAATATTTAAATCTTGCTCTGACCTTTCCCTAATCTCATTTCTTGAATAGAAAAATACGGAAACAACAGCCAACCCACCGAAAACAAAGATAATAAGTGTTATAGATAGAATTATTTTATTTTTTAATGAAATCTGCATTGTAACTTTTTTTAAGACAAACCATTGTCAGTGAATGTTTCTATATACCCCATATCTTCATTTAAGATGTGGCCAATCCACCAATCTTCTAAGAAATCTAACACTTCAAAGAGAAAGCTCGTCATTGCCCCATCTCCCAGAGTATTAATTTTTTCTTGAAATTCTCCTATTTTTGTCCTGTAACTATTGTGACTTTCCTTATGCTTATCAGAGTCAGCATAATTAAATTGATCAAAATACTTTTCTTCAGTCTTAAAATGATAATTAGCATAATCATTAAGACCTCCAATCAGCTTGAGCGCTTCTTCTCTAGGTCCATTGTTTTTAATAAGCTCGTCCATAGCATTTAAGAATCCAAACAACTTCTGATGCTGTTCATTGATCTCTTTAACCTTTACACTATATTCTTCTTTCCATTCTAATTTCATATTATCTATTACACTAATCCGTTATCATTAAATGTTTTTGTATACTCTTTATCTTTATGTAAGATATGTCCCACCCACCAGTCCTCAAGAAAATCTAACATTTCAAATGCTAGCTTGATCGCATCACCACCGTTTAACTCAGCTACTTTTTTCTCAAAATCTATTACCTTATCCATATAGTCATGGTGACGTTTTTTATGATCTTCTTTGTCCTCATAATCAAACTGGTCAAAGTACTTTTCTTCTGTTGCAAAATGAAACTTTGCATAGTCATTTAAGTTGTCTATCGTAGCAGTTAATCCTTCTTTTGCATTATCTGAATGAGTTGAATTATCAAGTTCATTAATAAAACCTATAATTTTTTTATGTTGATTGTTTATTTCTTCAACACCAACACCATATTCTTCTTTCCATTCTAATTTCATATTATTTTATTAAATTAATTATTATTTTTGTCTTTTAAATCAGCGATCTCTTTCTTGAGTTCAATCATCTTTAACTCCCTACCTGTCATAGCATCGTTCATAGCCTCTGCGCGCTCTATTGCATTATCAGCTTCTTTTTTCTTCTCTAAGACCACTTCTGTTTGTTCTTTTACTTTTTGGTCGATCTCTCTTTGTGATTTCTTGATAGCTAATGTCATTTTATCAAATTCCCTAGACAAGTCACCTAATTCATCTTTATATGTAGTACCTACTTTATAATTTAAATCTCCTTTTCCTATGATACTTGCCCCTTCGCTTAATACCCTTATCCTTCTAGATAAAAAATTAACAAGATATATACTTAAGAATATTGTTACGAAAAGTATTCCAACCATACCAAGCACTGCAAATTGCAGTTTTTTATTTATCTCTTTTTTCAATAAGTCAGCCCTCTTTATAATATCAACCAGTATTTTATTAGCGGTGTCTTGCATCAGATCAATTCTAGCTGTCGCAGACAGAAACCAATGTAAGGCATCTATATTAAAGTCTTCAGTTCTTGAAAATGCAATTTCTCTAATACGCTCCGCTTCATTTACAGAAGGGTCAGACATCCTTTCTTTAAAGAAATCAATCTGTTCTTGGTTCGCATACCAAGTAAATGCATCAAAATATATATCCTGTGAATGAACTAGGAATAGAAACCTGGCTTCTGCACCATCACCAAACATATCTGAAGCGAAAGTGTTTGTCATTAATGCCCTTTCTTCCCCTGCTTTTTCTTTACCTTCTATAAAGATAATATATGCATTTATATCTTCTGTTAGCTTTACGTCAGGGCTCGTCTGCGATGACACCAGTCTGACCACATCTAACATCTTACTGTTATGCTGGGTATAGAAATCTATACCTTCAGAATCTGAAATACTAAGCCCACTTATCTGTGCTCTTAATTCAGAAAGTTTATTGTATTCTGCAAATGCAATATTAAATATATTTACAAACTTTTCTCCAAAATCTTCAGGATTAAAAGTATTTAAGAATACATCTAGACTCCTTCTTTTTACATTAGTAAGTTGCCTTTGATCACGAAGTACATCTACAAACTCTGCTCCATCACTCCCCATAAACCCTCCCGTAGCACCACGCTCTTTTTGCATTTCATGGACATACTCGCCAACCTTTGAAGATAGTTGGGACACTTGCTCAAGAGGTCTTAACTCTTTTAAAATATTTAATTGCTCTGTAATCGTAGTTACAGAAAAATACAATATAAGAATAATTGGAACGACGACCAAAACTCCAAGCACTTACTTAAAAGATGGACGAAAAGTATTCCCAAAATCTTCTTTTGACTTTTTCCTAGAGTTTTTATTCATAAGCTATGACTCTAGTATATCAGACAAACTATAATGACTATTATCTAATTGTGGATAGTCTCTTCATTTTTTGTTGGTTTTTATTATTTTTTAAAATAACTTTATTATGTCGCTATAAGTGACAGCAAGCATAAGTAGGATAAGTAATATAAAACCAATACCGTTTACTGTATTTACTATTTTTGGTTTTATGGCAGAACGTTTAATTGCCTCGATTATTATAACCACAAGTCGTCCTCCATCAAGTGCTGGAAATGGAAGTAAGTTTATTATCGCCAAATGTATTGAAATGATCGCTGTAAAATTAAATAAAGCTATTATCCCAAGAGCCGCCGCATCCCCCACGAGCCCTACGATACCTACCGGCCCTGCAACCTGTGACAAATCTGCGCTAAGTGTAAAGGCGCTTGCTATAAACCCACCGAGCCCGACAGCTATGAGGATCGTCATCTCATACGTAAGCACCGCTCCTTCTATTATTGCTTTATGTATAGGAAGTTTAAGAGTACCGACATTACCAAGAAGTGTCCCTATGACTGCGCGTTCAGGCTCATTCTTTATAACACCAGTTTTAGGCATTACCACAGCAAGTGAAACCTCTTCATTTCTTTCATAAACAAAAGCTATATCTTCTCCATCATGTTCTGATATGAATTCAGATACAGTATCAGAATCCAATATATCTACAGATTCACTTCTTGTCGCAACGCTTAGCAATATATCCCCTGCCTTAAGGCCTCCAAGATCTGCAGGAGTGTCACCCAAAACACTTATCACAGTTAATTTTGAATTTGTTATTTCATACCCTTTGTCTACAATAAGAGGATCTCCTTCAGAGACTGGCATACCTATCATAAAGCCAGCTGAAAATAAAAGTACAGCCAAAAGCATATTGAATATTACTCCAGCTGTTATCACAAGTGCTTGGATTCTTCTTTTTTTATTTACAAAACTCCGTTTACTATCTGGGCCTGATATAGATTCATCATTTGGATCTTCACCAAATATCTTCACAAATCCACCAAACGGTATCCAGTTTAAAGAATACGTAGTCTCTCCTATTTTCTTACCGAAAATCCTCGGAGGAAACCCTATACCAAACTCATCCACCCTTATTCCTGACTTCTTAGCACTAATAAAATGCCCGAACTCATGCACGAGGATTAGAACTACAAGTACAATTATAAATATGATTATCGACATTAGTTTAATATTTCACTTTCTTTCTTCGCCGCCATTGCGTCTAGTTTACCATTCTCTTCGTCAATTATCTTTTGCATGTCCTCTTTTAAGCCAAACTTCTCATCTTCACTGATTTCTTTATCTTTTTCTTTTTGTTGAATATCGTTCCATGTATTGTCACGCTCTCCACGCATAGAAACCCTAGCTGCCTCGAGCTTCTCTTTTACAAGCTTATTTAGAGTCTCTCGAACTTCTGATGTAAGCTCTGGGAAAAATATCCTCATACCTTTTTCATCTACAGATGTAGAAACACCAAGATTTGAATTTGTGATAGCCTTTTCAATATCTGTTATTTGTCCTGCATCGTATGGGGTGATGCGGAGCGTTCTTGCATCTTCCATATTGATACCTGCTACTTGGTTTATAGGTGCTTTGGTACCATATGAATCAACCATAACGTTATCTAGAAGTGTTGTAGTAGCCCGTCCTGTTCTAATACCAGAAAACTCTTCTTTTAGGTGCTTTTGTATATCTCCTGCTTTTTGCTTTAAATGTGAAAAATCGTAAGCCATATATATAAGTTATTAATATCTAATTATTAGCTATTATACATTTAAAGCCAAATTTTCCAAAATCATCTTTACAGACGGTGCTCTTCCTCTTATATAGTCACGAGACTTTTGTATAGTTTCAAATATCTCTATTCCCTCTCTTGTCCAAGGACCGTCCTTGGACTTGTTATATAAAGTTGTTTCTAAGTCATTTAAAAACTTTAATGCTTCTTCTTTATCTTTATTATCTATAATATTACTCAAAAGTTTTATACGTTCATTTTTTGATACCTTTATAAAATCATTAGCTAACATCATGTCAGCATCTAATATGCTTTTTAATTTTATTATTTGAAATCTAGACTTAAGAGTTGGTAAAAATATTTCAGATGATGAAGTTATTATAAAAAAATGCACACCTTCTGCAGGCTCTTCAAAAAGTTTAAGCAGTGCGTTTTGCGCTTCTGAGGTAATTGATGAAAAAGCAATTACAAAAATCCGCATACTTCCTTCCACAGCTTTTCGTGAAGCTTGTGTTTGTAACTCTCGTCCACTATCTATATTAAAGCTCTCAAACTCATGGAAATAGAAATCTAAATTTGCTTTAGTTTTTATATTTAAATCATTCTCAAAAAAATTATACAAATTAGAAATAGCTGTCTTTCTATCTCCCTCTAATGCATAAGCGTGGTGCAAATTTCCAGTCTTTTTGTATGAATCAATAATACTTTTCATGCCTTTATTATACCAAATTGATTAACTCAACCGGTTGAGTTAATCAAACGGCTTTAAATAAGGCTCCACAAAGGACAGTCCTTTGTGTGGATAACTTTTTTTTGTTTTTTTATTTACCTTTCCCTGGCCAACGGTTGTAAAGTAGTGGAACTAAGAGAAGTGTTATGATAGAAGCAAACGATAGCCCAAAGATTATAGCAAATGCAAGTGGGCTCCAAAGGTCAGATGCATAAGTAAGGGGGATAATTCCAATCACTGTAGTCAAACTTGTAAGTACAATAGGACGAAGTCTTGAGGCTGACCCTTCTATTACGATGTCACGCAAACTCATATTATGAGTTTTGCCACTTTCTTTTCTTAGATTATTAATAACGTCAATCAAAATGATGGCATTGTTTACTACGATACCAGAAAGTGCGATGTAACCCATCATAGATGGGAACGACAAAGCTTTACCAGATATAGCAAGTCCCGTAAAGATTCCTATTAAAGAAAGTGGCACTATTGCTATAATAAATATCGCATGCCTAAATGAATTAAACTGAAGCACTAGTATAGAGATCACCAAAAGCATACCTATTATAAGTGCTACGAACATATCTCTAAAAGACTGATCTACATCTTCACTTTCTCCACCTACTTTATAAGTCACACCCTCGACAAGACCCACTTCATTAATCCTTTCTTTAAATTCTTTTACTATATCTCCAGCGACGGCACCATCTGCAACCTCACTAGATACAGATTCATACCTATTAAGCTCTTCATGACGTATAAGTGCGGGACTTTTTTCTATTGATGTAGTTGTGAGTGACCCAAGCAGAACAGGACCATTTGGTGTTTGTATCTCGATCTGTCGTATAGTATCCATTGTAGTTTTTGAAGTATCATGTGGAGTCCTATAGTTATTATTTAGATTAAGTTTTACTTGCACATCGATATCCTCCCCATCTTTATGTATAGTAGTCGCTGTTGCACCATGAATAGCAACACGCAAAGTCTGCGCAATAGTACCAAGATCAAGACCAACTTCCGCTATCTTTGCTCTATCTACACGCATAACAAACTCTATATTGTCTCCTAATATACTCGTCTCAACTTCTCTTGTGCCGTCAATATTTTTTAAGAGTTTTTTAGCACTCTCTGCAGCACGTTCAAGATCGTTCAGATCATCACCAAAGAATTGTATAAATACCGGTGCACCTGTAGGAGGACCTTCATCTGCTTGGAGTATTCTTATCTCAGCATTTCTTATAGCACGAAATTCTTTTCGTAATTCTTCTGAAATAACAGTACTGGTTTTATCTTTTTTACTTTTCAGAACTGCTGTAATGTTTGCAAGCCTTCCGCTTCCCTGCCCACCATCACCTCCAAAATCACTAGACGCACCAACTGTAGTTACAAATGATTCTATGTTTGGTCGTGTATATAATATCTCTTCGACAGCTCGTACTGACAGGTCGGTTTGTGAGAGCTCTGTCCCTTGAGGCCTTTCAACTTCAACAAATATAAAATCAGAATCTTCTTGTTCGAAGAAAATAGTTTTGACCACACCAGTTATCGGAAGAGCAAGCGCTACTATAAACAAGACAATTAGAATTATAAAAAACCATCTTTCTCTTATTTTATTTCCTAATAGACTACGGAGTATTTTCTTATACCATTCTTTTATTTTTGAGGTATAAACCTCTTGTTTTTCTTCAAACGCACTTACCCCTCTTTTTTTCAAAGCTTTAGCTGAAATAAGAGGTATTATTCCAAGTGCTACAAAAAGTGAAGCTATAAGCACAAATATAATAGTAAAAGGTATGCCAGCTATAAATTCCCCTGTAACACCTGATATGAAAAATAGTGGTGCAAACACGGCAATAGTCGTCATCGTACCCGAAGTCAGAGGCCAATGAAACTCTTTTATAGTTTTACGAGCGGCATCTTTTCCTACCAAACCTTCACGCATATTTGTATGAGTACCTTCTGTTACCACGATCGCTGAATCTACTAAGATACCCACTGCTAAAATAAGAGAAAAGAGACTTATAAAGTTTATAGTATTGCCTGTGACTTGAAGCCCGACAAACCCTATGAGAAAAGAAAGTGGTATAGCAAGCCCTGCAATAAGAGCTTCTCGCCAACCTATAGCTATAAATAGAATAACCATAACAAGTATTATCGTCTGAAGACCTGTGAACGAAAGTGTCCTTAAGTCGTCTTTTACAAACTCTCCAGTATCAAGAGCTACAAGTACTGTTGTATTCATAAGCACACTATCATTCTGCAGCTCTGCTAACTTTTCCCTTACACTTCCAGCTATCTTTGTAATATCTCCACCTCTTTTCTTAAATACTGAAAACGTCACGGCTTGTTCTGATGGAGCACCATCAATACTGATCCTTGAAAATGTAGTCGTCTTACTTACACCATCTGACACAAAAGCAACATCTCGAACATAGATCGGTTGCCCATCTGAAGTACCTATTACCATATTCGCAATCTCTGAAGTTTCTTTTATATCTCCTTGAAACTTCACAGAGTACTCAATACCATCGAGCGTGATTCCTCCAATAGGAAGTGAGGTGTTTGAAAGAGATAATGCTCGCACTACATCCACAAGTCGTACACCAAACTTATGTAACTGAGTTTTGTTTACTATCACTTGTACTTCACGGTCTTGTATTCCACTTTTTATAACTTTCGATACTCCTTTTACACTTTTAAGCTCATCTACTGTATCCTCTGCAAGCTCTATAAACTTAGTAACCGGCAGATCACTTGCAATAGATACTAGCATTATCGGCTGATCGACAAAGTTAACCTCAGACACAAAGGGATCCTCTGCATCAGTTGGTAATTCTCTTTTTATTTTTTCTACTTCATCTTTTACTTCTCGTACAGAATCGTCAATATCAGCATCCGCATTAAACTCAGCGATAACAACAGACACACCTTCTCGTGATATTGAAGTTATTTTATTTAATTCATCAAGATTATTATTTAAAGCCTCTTCTATTTCATTTGTTATGAGTTCTTCTACATCTTCAGCTCCTGCACCTGGGAATATAGTAGTAGTGATAGCAATAGGTATTTGCACTTCAGGGGATGACTCTTTTGGTATTATTATAACTGAAAAAATACCAAAAATAACAAGCGCCACTATGAGTAGTAGACTAAAGCTTGATTTCTTTAGAAAAAAATTCCAGATATTTATCATATTTATTTTATTACAACCTCTTGTCCACTATCGAGCCCTCTAGCATCAAGAACGATCTTCATGTCAGAAGTTATGCCTGAGAAAATAATGATCCCGTTGCCTACGATTGACCCAACAGATACAGGGTGTTCTATAAGTTTATTTTTTCCTCCACCTAAAGGCAGTGCATCATCCACCGTAAACACAAAAATGCCATCTGTCTTTATCTTAAGAGAGGAGATCGGTACTATTATTTCTTTTGTACCATCATCAACTACAAACGATCTTTCTACTTTTAGTTCTACAGACTCACCTTCTATAAAATCTGTCTCTGGGTCGACAATAGCCACTTTTAACTCTATCTTTTTGGTTTTTTTATCAAGCGCTGGTGCAACTTCAGATACTACTCCATCAAATCGGTCTTCTATAAGAGCTTTTGCGCCAACTATAATAGTTTTTTTATCATCTTCTGTTATAAAAGATGTTATTTCAAGTGCATCGGAGTTTGATATAACTACAGCAGATTCAAATACTGAAACAAAATCCCCATTTTCAATATCAATATCGTTTATTGTTCCAGAAATAGGAGACCTTATAATAGTCTTTTCAAGACCTGATTGAGCTTGCCTTAATGCGCCTTGTGTTTGCTTTAATGCTGCTTGAGCTACTAATACATCCTCTTCTCTACCACCAGCAAATCCTTCTTCTTGCTGTTTTTTTGCAATATCATATGAAGCAATCTTATTATTTAGATTATCTTTTGCAGAAGAAATGTCTGAAAGCGATGTATTGACACTTGTACGTGCTCCAAGTACCGCAGCTTTCCATGTATCGATCGTAGTCTGACTAAGATTTGTATTTGGTGTAAGTGAGTTTACAGCAGAAGCAGAATCATCAAGAAAATCTTTTATAAGAATAAGATTATTTTTTGCTTTTTCTAAAGAGATAAATAAGTCGTCATCTATAGCTATCTCACCAAGCTCATCACTCCATAAGTCGAGCATATTCTCAATAGTAAAACGTCCAGACTCTATATCTGTTTCAAGCTGAGAATTAGTACTAACAAAAGAAAGCTGTGGATTAGTACCTGAAGGATTACTAAAGAATTGATCAACCTTATTACGCACCGCATCATCTGCAGCTCCTAATTCACTTTGCAAAGTATTAATAGTTGATTGCTTTGCTTCCTCCAAAAGATCTTCGGCTTGATGAAGCTTTAATTCAAGGATTGATATTTGTTCTGAACGTGATCCAAGACGCGTTTTTGTAAGAGTTGCTTCTGCTGATTCTACCGCACCTTGTGCAGTAAGTACGGCTGCACGTTGTGAAGAATTTTCAATTTCTGCGATTATTCTTCCTGCATGTACAAAATCTCCAACTTCAGCATAAACACCTACAACCTTTCCAGAAACTTCTGTTTTCACTGTTACCTCATTTTCAGATGTCACCTCTCCGACAAGAGGAAGTGGAATACCTGTTTCTTGAAGACTTTTTATAGATATAAGACTAACCTCTTTCACAACATCAGTATCTAAGTCATCACCGTTTGACCCATTACGTGACAAAAGAGTAAAGCCAGCGACTGCTCCTAAAACAATTAAAATAAGTAGTGTTATAAGTATTTTTTTAAACATATTTGTATATTTAACGCTTCTTTAAGGTATTTTAAAATAATAAAAAGTATACCACATCCTAGACAATAAGTAAATACTTATGTCAAGCAAGACGCTCTAAAAAAGACCCCCGTGGAGGGCCGTGAAATAGTACTTTTTAAGTCAAGAAGTACTATATAAAAAATACAAAAGTAATAAACAAAGCAAATACAGCTATCGCAAGAAGAGTGTTTATGAAGATACCAGAGATAGACCCTATAAGTGACCCAGTTGCAGCTTTTAAAGCCTTTGTTTTATCTCCCTTCATAACAAACTCTGAAATTAAAATGCCAAGGAAAAGACCTAGAAAACCTCCAAATGGCGGTATAAGTAAAAACCCTAATACCAAACCCAAAAATCCAAAAGATATTCCCCTCCTCGATGCACCACCATATTTTGCACCTATGACTCCGGCAAAATAATCTACAAGAATAGATACTACAAGTATCCCAGCAAATACTAAAAGATTATTAATAGTAAATCTTTCAAACCCATCAAGAAGCCCGAAGATGCCCGCCATCAAAAACATGTATGGCAATGCTGGCATCATAGGGATAAATGTCATAAACATTCCTGGGAATAATAGTATTGTAAATATTATTGGTAAAAACATTTTATTCAGAACTCATTTCTTTTTTTATGTCATTCACATCAAAAGGCCTTGGGAGAGTCTCTGCACTTTTATAAAGTACTATAGCCAAAAGCACTAAATTATTATAAATATAACAAGTACTGTGTTTTTCATCTTTATACTCGGTTTTTAAACAGACCAACTATTCCAACAAATATAAGTAGCAATGTTGCAGCATTTAAAACTGTACTAAAAGTCTCATTTAGATCACCAAAAAACATAGTATGAATAAAACCTATAGCTATACCTAGTATTGCGATTTGAATACTTCTCATAGTATTATTTTAATATATTTATTGTGCGCAGTGCAATCTCTTCAAGCTCATCCACCTTGATAACTTTTATTTTTACTTTTGAATCTGCACTCTCTATATATCCTTCTTTATCCAAAGTTTCATTGTTTTTATTTTTATCCACTTCAATTCCTATATGCGCAAGTTCAGTTAAGACCATCTCACGCATTGAGGATGATCTCTCGCTTATAGTGCCTGAAAAAACTAACAGGTCTAGACCACCAAGCGCTGCAGTGTATGATCCTATATATTTTTTTACATTGTATGCAAATATTTCTAATGCCAATTTTGCATTTTCATCTCCATTATCTTTTAAATCAAACAGTTCTTTTACGTGTCCTGTCTTACCACTTATACCAAGTAGTCCACATTGAGTATTTAAATATTCATTAAGTTGCTCTAAGTTCATTTTCTTTTCATTCGCAAGCTGTATTAAAGCACCAGCACCAATATTACCTACACGTGTTGACATAGGAAGTCCTTCAAGTGGCGTAGTACCCATAGATGTATCAAAACTTTTCCCGTCTTTTATGGCTGTGACACTAGCACCCCCTCCTAAATGAGCGATTATTATTCTAGCTGGCACACTACCTTCGTCTTTTTGTATCTTTTGTAAAATAGATTGTATAGAGATACCATGATATCCAAATCTATATATATCTCCAGACGAAGCATCTTCTTGTGGAATATTATAAAGATATGAATGCTTTGGAAGATCTAAATGAAATGCACTATCTGACACCCCTACCATAGGAACTCCTGACAAAGATTCTCTAAGCTCTTTTATTTCCTCTATAAGTGAGTGTATATGTAGTGGTGCTTTTTCTTCTGTTATTTCTAAGTTTTTTAGATATTCTTCATCTATCAACTTATCTTCTCTAAAGTAGCTACCAGATGCTACTACCCTTAAACCAATACCTTCTATTTCATCTTTATTTATAGATTCAAGAAAACCCTCGAGTGCATTATTAAAATCAACTTCATTCATTTCATCCTTTTCAAAATGAATAGAAAGCTCTTCTTTATCTTTCGAATATAGAGCATATCGTTTCGAAGCACTCCCTATGTTTACAATTAAATATTTCTTTTCCATGTCCAATTTGTTATTTCAGGAGTATCAACTCCATTCTCTTTAATATACACTATATGCTCATTTATTTTAGCTTCATACTTACTTACTAGAACTTTCTTTTTATCTTCACTTATAACACCTTGTTCTGTAGCTCTATTAAATACATCCATAGCCAAATGGTAGCGACTTGTAGTATTTCTAATCTGCATATCAAAAGGTGTCGTAGTAGAACCATTCTCTATATAACCATGCACATAGAATCTTCTTCTATGTTTTCCATAGTTAAACAAAGTCTGCTTTAATGTCTCTGGGTATCCATGAAAGTTAAATATTACAGGTTTATCTTCTGTAAAATACTTATCAAAATCATTAAATGGTACTTTACAATCTACATCTCCAAGACCTATAGCAGAAAGTGAGAGTATATTTACAAAACGCATTTTTATCTCCGGCGCTTCTTCTTTAACTATATCAATAGCTGCCAATGCTTCAAGTGTCATATAATCCCCAGCAGATGCTATAACAATATCAGGATCATTATCGCTAGCAAAATCCCAAGTCATAAGTCCTTGTGCAAGACTTATTCTAGCTTGCTTCTCTGTAAGCCAATTAAATTTTGCTTTTTTACCCGTAACTATGATATTCATCTCCTTCTTAGACCTAAGGCATTTCTCTATTACCAAAAGTGCACTGTTTGCATCTGGTGGGAAATAAACATTTACAAAACATCCTTGCTTCTGAAGCATGTTGTCGATAAACCCTGGGTTCTGATGAGAAAAACCATTATGCTCTTGCCTCCAACCAGAAGATGTGAGTATGTAGTTAAGTGAGGCTATATCACCACGCCAACTTGTCTCGCGAGCAATCTTTAAAAACTTTGCATACTGATCTGCCATACTTGATATGATCTGCACAAATGCTTCATAAGATGCGAACACTGAATGTCTTCCCGTAAGTACATAACCTTGCATAAGACCTTGGAGTGAGTGCTCACTTAACATCTCCATCACCCTACCATCTGCAGAAATATCTTTATCCCACTTTTCAATTGGCCATACAAAAGCTCTATTAGTCTCTTCAAATACATCATAGAGCTTATTTGAGTAAGTCTCATCTGGGGACATAAGTCTAAAGTTTTTATTATCTTTATTAAGTACAAAAACTTCTTTCATATACATGCCGATTTTTTTCATACTACTAGGACATTCTTCTCCACAAGCGACCGCGTTATCGGCAAAATCTGACACATCTGGAAGCGCCAGCGGAGTATATGCATCATCCCCACCGAACGTATGTTTATTTAAGCCCATCTTCAAACCATCTCTTGGCACCATATTTAAGACATCTTCATCAAATCCTTTTTCTTTATTAAAAAGCTCGTCAAATTCATATGACTTAAGCCATTCATTAAGAGCATCTAGATCATCTATTTCGTCTTTAGCATGCGGTGCAGGAACTTGGTGTGAAAGTGCATTACCTTCTATCTTTTCTCCATGTAGTTCTTTTATGCCAGTCCAACCTTTTGGAGTCCTAAGTATTATCATTGGGAATTGTGGTTTTTCTACCTTTTCTCCATCACGCGCTCTTTCTTGAATATCTTGAATCTTTGCATAACACCATTCAAGTTTTTCTGCCATCTCTTCATATGGATCATCTATACCATCTGTTACATCTACAATAAACACCTCGTATCCATAGCCAGTAAAAAGTGACCTGAGCTCACTATCAGACATCCTTCCGAAGATAGTTGGTCCTGATATTTTGTAACCGTTTAAATGTAGTATCGGAAGTACTGCACCATTTGTTGCTGGGTCTATAAATTTATTCAAATGCCATGCTGCTGCAGTTGGGCCAGTCTCTGCTTCGCCATCTCCGACCAGACATGCCACTATAAGATCTGGATTATCTAGCACTGCTCCATAAGAGGTCGCAAGAGCATATCCAAGCTCTCCACCCTCAAGTATCACCCCTGGGGCTTCTGGATTACTGTGACTTGGAAATCCATAAGGCCAACTAAAGTTTTTACAAATATATCCAATACCATCTTCAGTATGTGTTGCATCTGAATAGTATTTTTCTAAAGCACCTTCTAAAAATAAATTAGCCTGAAGTGCAGGAAAGCCATGCCCAGGACCAAGTACGAACATCATGTCTGTACTGTGTTTGTTGATCAGGTGGTTCAAGTGAGCGTATACGAAGTTTATACCAGGACAAGTACCCCAATGCCCCATGAGCCGTGGTTTTATATCTTCAGGTTTTAATTTCTCTTCACCTATATAATTACCTTGCAAATAAATCTGTGCGGCAGACAGATAATTTGTCGCTCGTACATACTTTTTTATATCTTCTATTTCCCCTATTGGTTTCATTAAGAATATTGTAACATCTTTTATAAGAAATCCTTCGCAATATGTACCACAAAAACCAAACGACTCGATCATATGATCGAGTCGTTTAATTCTATACTCTTATATACTAACTATCTTCCTTTCCTAAATCCTTTATGTTTACCGTGATGACGTTTTTCAAAGCCTAGATCTTTCATTATCTCCCTTGCTCCTTCCATATCTCCTGCTTCTCGAAGACCATGAGCCTCTACAAGCTTCGCAAACACTTCTTGTGTTATGTCGTTTCCAAAGTGCGGCTTATTAGCTATGTTTTGAAAAGCTACATAATCATTGTTTGATATTGCTTCTTTTATAGCCTCTCTTGTAGCAAAATGATCTGCTTTTATCTCATCTCGTATTCCGCTCATGAGCTCTCTAGCTTCTTCATACTTACCGTCTTCCTTAAGATCACGTGCTTGCTGTATCGTCTGTTTCTGCGCGTCAGTCAAATTATCAAACTTAGCTGGATTAAATGCCATTGCATTTGTTGCTCCAACTCCCGCGATGATCAATGCCATTGTAAGTATAGAGCTTTTTGTTAAGAAATTTTTTGTTCTAGTATTTTTCATAATATTTATTTAATTATTTTAGTAACACTTATATGCCTACGTTATCGTGAAGTACTGAAAGCGCTTCGTTCACATAAGCTATTACGCAAATCAAAAATATTTCTTTCATCTAAATTTTGTTCTCTCAACTTATTTCTTACATTGTCAAATCTTTCTTTTTTTATTCCCCTCATCATGGCACTTTCTTGCACTCTTTTACTTTCCCCCTTAACGGTCCACGGCAATACAGCGCACGCCTCAAACACGCCTTCTTCTATCTTAATACCTATCACTCTTACATTATCAATATTATTAAATATTACTTTATGTATCTGCGGCAACTTATCTCCTAAAACAGTCCACTCGTTACCGCCCACATCCTTCAATACAAAACTATCATCTTCTACAGACACGATGATCCCTGCCAGCAACCCTCTTTCTGAATGGTTCCACATTTGAAGTCTTTTCGCTCCAAGATCTTGATACGCATTAAACTTCTGCCCTAGGATATTGTCGACACGATGCCCTATGCCAAATGCATATAACGAAGAACCTAGAACAAGGCTCGCGAAGACACTTATCCCTATCACTGTAAGCAAGCCATAGCGATACCCTTTCTTTGTATGCTTAAAATTATAGTCAGCAGTAAATATAAACAAACTTAGTAATGCGATCCACAGATACGGAACCATCACTATCATATGCCTACCCAAACCTCCGCTCACATATGTACGCGCATTCCAATCACTGTTTACCAAGGTAAATATAATTATTGATATTGCGACACCTCCTATTACTATAGATACAGCAAAAACAGTCCAGACGAAATAACCCTTAAGCTTAAAGTGCCACTTTGGTTTAGGAGAAATATGCTTCTCTTTAATTTTCTCAAATATTTCTTTTGTAAGTTTTTGATTATTCATAATATAAATCAATATTTTGTTTACTAAGTTCTGCTCTAAATTTTTTCTTCGCCCTACTGAGCAGAACAGCAACTGTCCCCATCGGTTTTTTTAATATATCAGATATCTCTCTATAATCTTTCTCTTCTAAAAACCGTAGCACTAGGACTTCTTTATACTTGGAGTCCATCGTATCTAAAGTACTATCGATATGTTTGCGTAAATATTTGATATCACCCTCTTTTTTAATATCAAAATCATCGGCAATATTTTTAAGTACATCATCTTCTATCTGAACAAGGTTCCCATGTGGACGAACTTTGTTTTTTCTATGTGTACTTATGACTTTATTATGAGCTATCCTATATATCCATGACGAAAACTTAAGATTCATATCGAAACCATTCAGATTATAATATGCACTTATAAAAGTATCTTGCAGGATGTCATGAAGCTCTTCTTGGTTTATGTTTGTAATACGACTTATATAGCGTAACAACTTCTTTTCATACCTATTTATGATATACCCAAAATACTCCTCATTTTCCAAGGATAACTTCACCAGATCTTCATCTGTCTTGTTTTCAATTTCTTTCAAATTAAACATATTACCCTTACCCATGTATAGCTCTTTCTTATACGCATTTGTTCCACACTTTCTTTCATTATACCAAACCGGAACTTTTATAAGTAATACACATCTTGACTTGACAAATATGTATGGTTTGGTATAATAATACACAGATAAACAAGCTCGTAAGGGTTTGTTGCAGATGTGATATGGATATCGTATCTGTTTTGTATATTTTTTCTAAAGGGGAAAATAATTATGAATAAGAATGAAGTTTGTAATGAAAATAGTACGCCCTACAATTGCCATTTTGCCGTAAAAGATCAGCAATTAGAATTTGCTCCAAATATAATCGAGATAAAAGAAGATGATTGTATTTGTAAAGCATTAGCAGCTGTAATGAGCACATTGAGTGATTCCAAAGTTAAAGAAGTTTATATAACTTTCGAAAAACCTGAAAAAGACATGGACGTAGTTTTTATAGATATATGGAAACAAAGTCCTGATAGTTGTATCAAAAGCTCTTTTCACAGAAAAGCAAACTCCACCGACTTAGCAATAGTTATGGGGATCCTCGGATCAAGAAGTCCTCGCAAGATGATGGACAACTTTGACAATTCAAAGTACACCGCAACCTTGAGAATAGAGTTAGTGAGTATCGTTTAACTCTACATCATTAAACCAAACAAAAGCGAGTATCTTAAAAGACAACCTGTCTAAAAGATACCCGCTTTATTTGCACCTAATTTTTATATACAGAAAACCTAGATTGGCTGAACTTTACCTTTCTTAGGTTTTTTCTTTTCCTTTTTTTGATCTCTTCCTTTTGCCATAATATTTTTATTAATTAATTTTTAAACTATTCACCTTCTGCAACCCTTTCATAATTAAGTGTATTCCCTCTTGGGAGAGAACCAAGTGAAAGTGTTGTGTCGTCTACATTAAGTACAGTATAAGTAAACACTTCTTCATTGTCACTAACTATAATGAATGTTCCGTCTATATTTTCACCATTGTTTAATTCAATACTGTTTACTATCTCCCATGTACCACCTCGCATCTCCTCTCCATCGTAAACGTCTTTCGTTGTACTGTCACTACTAAAAACTTTTACACTTTTTTCATCATCTACACTCTTCCAGCTTCCTGTCATATTGCCCAATACATCATTTATATCAAAAACCTCGATCTCAGGTAATGCTTCATCTTGAGCAATACTTTCTTCTGATCCTGGAACAGGACCATTAATAAGATCTGACTTAAAAGCGAAGAACCCAAGAGCGATTATGATTATTAGTATTAGTATATAGTGACTTGTATTCATATTTATTTTTTTATTAATATATAAATATTATATCGTTGTGGATTTTAAAAATCAATATAAGCATCTGCTTATTTGCAATTTATCGAGCAGGTTCTCCTCATTTCTTTTAGCTTAGCTTTTTGTAGATGTGAATCCTTCTTATCTACGACCTTATAGTCTACATCTCTTATGTCCTTATTTCCTTCTGTAAACCCATCCCCCATCTCAAAATCAATACTTGTTACATAGTACAAACCAAGTCCTACAAAAAATACAATTATTATTAAAATAAACATATCAGTATTATAGCAAATTTAAGTTTTTACAAACTAATACGAGATCTTATAAAAGCATCGGCATCTTCTGAGCACTCTTGCACCTTATCCTTTGATACATATAAATACCTGCGATCTTCTGATGTCTTTCTGCCTTTTATACATTCTAGATGTAGGTGTATCCCATGTGACAAACCAGTCTGCCCAGTAATACCGCATACATTACCTACACTATACTGACCTTTACCTGGAGCTTGGTCTCGCAGATGAAAATATACAAAAGTACGATCTACCTCCGGCACATAATAGAAAAAATAATTACCAAAATACTGGTTTAAGCCTGTCTCTATAACCTCCCCATCTGCACAAAAATATAACGGCACCATATCTTCTCCTTGAGTACCGTAGTCAACACCAGGGTGATGCCCCGTCTTCTTATATGTGTCTGGATCGTGGTTTAGGAAAGATTGTGTGATGCTAAACTTATCAGACCTAATAGGAACATGCCATTTGGGTAATACTACTACAGGTGTATCTTCTACTTCTTCTACTACTACAGGTTCACTGCTCGTATCTGGAGTAGTATCTACTACAGTGGTAGAAACAGTAGTTTCTATCTTTGTAGTTGACTTAACAGACGTGCGACCAAATAAAGAAGCAAGTATTGCAAAAAAGGCTTTTAATATTTTCATATGGTTATTATAGCAGATTTCAACGGCTAAGCTTCCCAAAGCTTAGCCGTTGCCTAAAATCAATATTTCTGGTATTGTGCGGTAAATCAATTGTTTTTTAATTTATATATAGGGAGATAAAAGTGGAAAATCAAACACTCGGCTTTTCAGAATCTATACCGAAAGAAATACTCGATGCCATATTGACGAGTTGCCATAATCCATTAAAAAGTCCGAAAGAAATTATGGAAGAAAAATGCTATTTAGTACAAACTGATGATTCGTTATCAGTTGACAGTATGATACGCGTCCATATTTACAATGATGAAGCGGATTGTGAAGTAACTGGTAAACTTATCAACATAGAAAATTGTAAGATCGAAGAAGATGCACACCTCCCGCAATATCAGATAAAAGGAGAAATATCAGTGAATATTTTCAATAGGTTATTGGAACATCTTGCAAAGAGATTCAGTGATCAAAAAATCATGTTATCAAAAGGAAATCATGAATATCGCGAACCAAGGAGTAAGTAGCTGTAGTCACACAAAATCATCCGATACACGAAAAAAGGCGGCCCGCATAAAAACGGATCGCCTTCTTTTTTTGCTTGCATGCTAATAATCAATAACCTTCCCCGTGTTTTCTGGGATCAAGAAAATCGCGATTATGTAAAGCAAGACACCAGGTGCAAAACCTGAGACAACCGCCACCAAGGCCCATATGATACGGAGGATCGTTGGGTCGATATCAAAATACTCGCCTATACCTCCAACGATACCGAAGAATATTTTATTGTCTTTACTTTTGTATAGTTTTTTTGTTTTCATGAGTTTATTATAGCAAATCACAACACAGCCGGACATAGCCGTGGATTGGTTGAACGGCTCAAGTCGTTGAGCCATTGCCTAAAATGAGCATTTCTGATATTGTGCGGGAAGTTAGTTATTTTAAAACTTAATTGGGGAGGGACATTAATGGAATTAAATCCTGACGATATCGTACTGATTCGTGCTAAAGTAACCAGAATACAAGACAATGGAGCAGTAGGAGTAATGGTTGACTACTCTTGTAGGCCAAAACCACATCATGCTTTTTTTACGATCCAGGATGGAGATTTAGCAGAACTTGTTGTCCCATTAAAGCAAGACAGCATAAAATCTTAACTTATTTTAATCGTTAACATAAAATAAAAGGCAATCCCCTAAAAACGGATTGCCTTGTTTCATTTAAATTTCAGTGTTTTTTAAACAACCTAGCCGGTCGGGTTGTTTAATGAGGATTATTTCTCCCCCACTGTCTTTACAATGTTCTCTATATCAGGAAAGAGTTTATTAAAAATATTATCAATCTCTGTTATATCAATCTTTTCAGACAAATTTTGTTCTTTCCCTTGACCTGGTAAGATTTTTGAGAAGATTAAATCAACAATCCTTTCCTTTTCCCAATGACCCACTTTGTATTGTTGAATAAAACCTTCGATCATCAAATGTATTATTTCATGAATTATTGTTCCAACATACCCATCACTATTTATTGAACTAACATTTACGACAATCTCGTTCGGAAGATCATAACCACCACTAACACCATATTTTGTAATAAGTACTTCATACTCTTCAAGTGGTTTTATAGATACATCTGAGAAAATTTTATCTATATTCGGTAATTTATTCGACAAATCATCTGAGATCTTTTTATAATCCTCTTCATTATATTCTTTAGATACCAAATCTCTGATGTATTCTTTGTCAGTACTGTCAGTATTAATATCTAAAGGGAGTATTATTTTATAACCTTTTTCTTTATACCAGCTTATTCTTTTTAATATATTAAAAACTTGGTCAACTTCAGACTCAAGAGAGTGTTCTATTTTTATTTTCATAGGGGTATTATATTAAATCAATAATTTTCTTTACAACATCTTCTATTACACCATCTGCATTTACGACAATAGCTTCGTGCTTCTTAACCTTATCTTCAAACCAATCTTTCCAACCTAAAACCACTTTACGACCTTCCTCCGTATTTCCCATATCACCTGTACCTTCACGACTTGAAAGTCTTTTGTGTAATATTTCTGGATTTGTTTGCAATAATATCGTTTTATCAAAAAGTGGGATTATGTCATCCATATTAGAAGCAACTCCACAATAAAAAGCTATATCTTCTTTTTGTTGCTCTAATAATTCTTTTAGTTTATTTACATCGCAAAGCCATTCTGCATTTTTTATCTTCTCTGCATCGGCATTGCTGTAGTCTTTATAAACTTCTCCAGTATCTTTTCTAAACATATCAAACATACCGTCAATGGTCTCGATGTCGTAAGACTCATAACCAAGACGACAAAGTTCTTTATGTGCTGTTGATTTTCCTGATCCAGCTATTCCTGTTATTAGGATTTTGGTTTTCATAGTTTTATACTAACTTAAATTTTATTATTTTGACAATAGTATTTTCGTCAACTTTGTCGCCGTAGTATTTTTTAAATTCTTCGTACATTTTTTCTTCACTTTCAAATTTTTCTTGCCCTTCAAAATCAGCGTCTTCTAATTGCCCAAGAGGTTTTTCTCTTACTTCTGTCAGTTCAGCTTTTCCAAATACTTCTTTAGTATCCCAATTTATCAAATCCACCATATCACCAACCTGCAAATCTTTATCGTCAAAAAGCCGCCAAGTGGATGTTTTTTCACCGGATAGTATGAGGGGTATGAGGTATGGGCGGAATTTTAGGGTTTTCATGGGGGGGGTAAGTTATATTTTATTGTATTAAGACACAGCTCTTAATAAGTTCATTCTTTCCTTTAATTTTTTAAAGATTTCATTTGTCAGTCTAACACTCTTCATAATTCCTTGAATTTCATCTTTTGGCACAATTCGTATCTTTATTTTTCCCTTAACCGGGATAAAATCATATCGTATGTCCACGAAATCTTTTATTTTTATTACTCCTTTATTGGTAGATATAAAATATTCTTTATCTTTTATAGAAATATCAAGTATGCCTATATTTTTAAGTTCATCATGCCCTATCGCTTCGCCTAATTTTACAACATTGTGACCAACTTTTTGAAGCTCTTCTTCAACCTCTTTAGATGTTTCGAAATTTGATCTTAATATAAACTGCGCCTTTAAAAGAAGTTCAAAATGAAAAGATAATAGTATATACAATGATCTTAAATGAGCTTGTTCTGTCACCATTTTATTACGAACCGCATACTCTTCTAAAAAATCAAGACCTGACGATACTCGAGCGAATAATTTAAGACAGGTTACATATTTATCAAATAAATTTTTATCTATATCTTTCATATATGTTTATACCTCTTAAACCAAAGCTTTTTTGTGTTTTGTACTCCATTCATACAAAGCAATAGCGGTAGATGCCGCAACATTCAAAGATTCACATTTTTGATTCATAGGAATAGAAAGCAAAATATCACATAATTCTTTTGTTTTTTCTCGTACCCCTTTTGCTTCATTACCGAGGATGAAGACGGTTGGTGTGTCGAACGGCTCATCGGCTATATTCTTTTCTGACTCTCCTTCCAGCCCATATATCCAGAAACCTTTCTTCTTTAAATCACGTACCGCATTATTCACATTACTAATCTGTATAAGTGGAATACGAAATGCCATACCAGCAGATACTTTTATTACAGTACCAGATATTTGTGCTTGATTATGCGGTGGTATCAATATTCCTGACACACCAAAAGCGACGGCTGATCTGATGATAGCTCCGACATTCTGCGGGTCTTGTATCTCACTCAATACAACAAGGTTAGTATCTTCTGTGATCTCAAGGTCAGAGATAAACTCTTTGTAGTCCACCACTAACTTATCAGCTGAAACCTCTGCGACAACACCTTGATGCACGATCTCGTCGTCCTTTTTATTATAATCTAGCGTAAGAGGAGTGATGTTTGCGTCTTTTATAGCCTTACGCAAAGTAGCGTCGTCGTTTTCTTTTGCTAAAAGAACTTTATCTAATACATCGGGTTTATGTTGCAAAGCTTCCATGACTGCATGTTTTCCATATATTTGAATCTTGTTTTGCGTATTTTTTATTTTCATGGGGGTTATGGGTGTATTTTGTGTGTAAGAACCGCACTTAAATTGACTAGGACTATTGTACGAAGTTAGAACCTGTTTCATTAATTAAGTAGTTTGATTGAGTCTAAGATTTCATTAAAAATATGCTCGTCTTTCTTGAAATCAGCCATATTTTTTTTATCCTCGTAACTCTGTAAAGCATCTGCGTGATTTTCAAAAGTTTTGCTCACCCCATATGTTATCTTCAATAAATCAACATAGATTGTTTCCCCCGCTTTACCGAGAGGAACTTTCTTACTTATAGGACTAAGAAAAGCGTCTATTTTCTGTAAATAACAATCGACTACGCTTAACCCTCCCTCACCGGCACATGCATTAAAAGTAGAAAAATATGCATCATGGCTTAAGAATTCACCTTTGTTTTGTTGATAAGATGTAGGCATGTCATCTGTTGGAAAGAAAAGATTATACTTTGCTGATTTTATTATTCCGATTTTAACAGATAGCCGCCTTCCTCCTAAGTTTTTTTGAATATCTATATAATAATCATTATCTTTTGTGAGAATCCAATCCTGTGGGTATTTCACCTCAATACCAAGTTCTCTACTGCTGTATGTTTTCCAATCGGCAGTTTCGTCAAATTCATCCTTAACGACCACTGCATTCTTTGGCTGTTCTGTTACAACTTCTTCGCCATTATCTTTCTGATTTTCTTCAACAAAAGTAGTGTCGTCTGTATCTTTAACAATTAGATTAGTATTATTAATAACATAAGCACCTCCTACACCAATAGCAATAACTGCAGCAATAACTACAAACAGTATCCCAACTAATCCAAATCCTTTATTCATATTTTTATTATAGTAAAATTAATAACATTATCTGCACAGCTGCCGGACTAGGACTCGAACCTAGATACCTAGTACCAAAAACTAGTGTCCTACCATTAGACGATCCGGCAATATATTCAATTATACCAAAAACCCACCACTTCGACGATCCGGCAATTTATTTATTTGCTACGTAACATGCTACGTAACAAACTCAACTACGGCCGAGGACTCACCTCCGTACATTCCGCTTCGCTCCATTCCCCGAGGAAAGACCTCCGCCTCCACTATTTACTATCTTGCCCCAAGATCTTGATCAAAGCAAGTTCTAGGGGAAGTTGGGGGATATATGAGCGACCAGTGGCGTCATACGCTAGCAGTAGCTCTGTAAGTGTATTTGAGTTGATCTTACTCTTTTCTTCCCCACTGAGCTTCTTTAAAAGCTCAAAATCCTCCCCACCAAACTGCTCTTTTATAACACCCTCCATATCTTTTGCATATTTCAGAAGCATTACAGAACGCACTTTATGAAGTATCATTTTCAAAAACACTTTCATGTCTATATTCCCCTCCACAGCAGAGTTCACTGCTTGAAGACTTTTATCCAAATCCCCTTCTGCAAGACCTCCAACTATATCGTTCACTAGCTGACCCTTTGGCGCACCGGCCACTCTCTCCACCTCCTCTACACTCACCTTCTTGTCAGCAGATGAAAAGAGTATCTTCTGGAGTATGCCATGTGTATCACGGAAAGAGCCGTCGCCAAGCATCGCTATAAGCTCTGAAGCAGACGACTCAAGCTCAAAACCTTCTTTCTTTGCAGTTGCTTCAACTATTTTTTTTAAAATCTTCTGAGACGGCTTTTTAAATGTAAAAGTCTGACACCTAGATACTATAGTGTCAGGAAGCTTCTCTATCTCTGTGGTCGCAAGCATGAATATCACATGTGTAGGTGGCTCTTCTAAAGTCTTCAGGAGTGCATTAAACGCTTCTTTTGTAAGCATGTGCACCTCGTCTATTATATATACTTTATACGGTGACTCAAACGGTAACACTGTTACAGCTTCTCTAAGCTCACGGATGTCGTCAATACCTCTGTTTGATGCCGCATCTATCTCATGCAAGTCATTAGGAGAACATTTTACTTCATTTGCCAATATCCTCGCAATACTTGTTTTGCCAGTCCCACGAGAACCAGAAAAGAGGTAAGCGTGAGCAATATTACCTTGCTTAAGAGCACCAGTAAGTGCATCTACAATATGCTCCTGACCAAGCACATCTTTAAACCCCTTCGGGCGGTATTTTCTATAGAGTACCTCTGACATAGGCAATATTATATCACGTAATCCACATAAGCCGAACCAACCCCTTGACATTTCCCCCGTATATGCTAGTATATAGCTTGGTCACCCGTTTTTGTATCTGTGTATATTTATATTTTCTAAATTATTTAGGAGAATGAAATATGTCATTTATACAGTCTTTTAAAACAGTCGTAACGGAAGTAGCAATGATAGTAGGATTGGTTCTTGCTTATTTTATAACCGCAAAGATAGGAGGTATATTGTGGTAAGAATAGGCAAACTAATGGACAAGTCTGCGGATGTATTTTGGGATATCATTACACATAAATACTGCAAAGTACTTTATATCGCAGTAATGATCGCATGTTGCGCCATAATAGCCACAGTCTGACTGTCTACTCGACAGTACACACCCCCACCAAACATTGGTGCGGGTGTGTTTTTATTTACCTGACTACAAAACAAACACAATTAACTTATGCACCTGTGTTTGTTTACCCTCAAATACATAAATGTTATTTTAATAATAGCAGTAGAAGAACCTTTATTTTTGTAATCTGTAAAGTGGAGGGTAAGATGACTATTAGTGTAAAGCAATCTGGAAAGTTTCGAGAAATGGTAACAGAAGTATTACCACGATATTATCCACATATTTTTGCAGTCATTGTTGTAGCCGTTGGCTTGTGTGCAATATTTGGCTAACAGTCACCACCATTTTTATCAGAAAGACCCTAACGCTCAAATCAGTTTGATTTGTACGAGCGTTAGGGCTTTTTTGTTTATTTATTTAAATACTCATTCACAGTATTTTCTACATCACTTGCTGTTTTTGCTTCCATAAGTTTAATGCGCAACTCTTTTGCACCATCCCAACCATACACATATGCTTTATAATGCTTCTTCATAATAGAGAAGTTTTTTTGTGAAGCTATCTCTTCAAAAAGTTTTGTATGCTCTACCATTACTTTTAATTTTTCTTCTATATCCACCTCACCTTTCTCTTCATCAAAAAGCCATGGATTACCAAATATTGCCCTACCGAGCATAACGCCGTCTGCCCCAGTCTCTTCTGCTTTTTCTCGTGCATCTTTTATATCTTTTATGTCACCATTGCCACAAATTAATGTGTCACTTTTCATCTTGTCGCGCATCTCTACTGCTCTTTTTATATAAGACCAATCAGCAGGAACTTTAGACATTTGTTTTCTTGTGCGCGCATGGATAGTTATCACTGCAGGCTCTGCTTTAAGAAGTACTGGCAACCATTCATCTAGCTCATCTTTGTTATACCCTACTCTTGTTTTTACAGACACTGGTAGATCCCCCGCACCATCTTTTGCAGCTTTTATGAGTTCTGCTGCGAGCTTTGGATTCTTCATAAGAGCAGACCCTGCGCCTTGCTTTTCTATACTTCTATCAGGACAACCCATGTTTATGTCTATACCGTCAAAACCTAGCTCAACTGCGAGCTCGGCTGCTTTTTTCATACGCTCAGGGTCAGATGTAAAGAACTGCGCAACTATAGGCCTCTGGGCTTCTGTAAACTCCAAGTCTTTTACAAGAGCTTCTTTGCCACCGAGAAAAAGCCCGTCTGCAGAGACAAATTCTGTATAAGTGACGTCAGGTTTTCCATACTTTGCTATAACCCGCCGAAAAGGTGCATCCGTGACATCTGCCATAGGTGCAAGTACAAAAAACGGCTTATTTAGCTTTTTCCAAAATTCTTTTGACATAAATCTAATATATCATTTATACTCCTCAAGGTCTCACCTCTTCCGTCGCTCCACTCCTCCTCGAGGAAAGACCTTTTCCCGTATAAAATTATTTAAACTTAAAATACACTTTATTACCAAAACGGAAATCTGCATAGTCTAAGACCTCAAGACTTTCTTTCTCAAACTCTTCCCCACCAAATACAGATTGTATATTTTCAAAAATACTCGAAAGGTTCTGCTTCCTTCCAAAGAGTATCTTACCTCCACTCCCTAGCACTATCTCAAAATCATCTTTATCTAAAATACTAAACACTACTGGGTTCAAACCAATCTCTGAAAGAGAAGTTAAGAAAAAGTTAATCTCTTTAAAATCTGCAACTTCCATAAACTGCTCTCCTATATCTACCTCAGATCCAAAATATCTTAAAAACACACTCCCAGAGAAGTCTGGTGCTTTTGTAAACATAAGCCCGTCTTCATCTAAGAAATAACAGTCTGTAGTTGTAGAAACTTCACTACCACAATAAAGCGCATGGGGCTTTCTCTCTTCTACACTAATAGATATAGACTGCAAACTTTCAAACGAGACATCCACTTCTTTTATCTCTTTAAAATCTGCAAGAAGTTTTTCTTGCAAGTCTTTTCTTGGATACAGAAGTATACTTGATTTTGGAAAGACATATGCGTAGTTGCCAGATATCTTATCTTCCACAAAACCTTTTATTGATTTTGTTGCTATAGCTGAATTACCTTTTATATTAATATCAATAATATTTATACGCTCTGCTCTAAGTGCAAACACGACACCTACTGTTATCAAGACCAAAACAGCAAGAATACCACTGATCTTTAATATCAGTAATTTTCTTCTTCTTTCTGCAAGTTTGGAGTGCGGTTTATGTCGATGGTGTTTGCGTCTTATTGTTGTCATTTTCTACACTTTTTTTAATAACACTTCTTCCTCCCATATATTTTTGAAGCACTTCTGGAATATTTATTGAGCCGTCTTCGTTTTGATTGTTTTCTATAAGAGCGATTAGTACGCGCGGAGTTGGTATAGCTGTACCGTTTAGAGAATATACATAATGCTTTTTACCATTATCATCATACCTAGTATTGAATCTGCGAGTTTGGAAATCGTGATAATACGATGCACTAGCTATCTCAGCGTATCTTTTCTCGGCAGGAAGCCAAAGATCTGTATCGTATGATTTAACCTGACTTGATTTCAAATCACCTTTACATATAGAAAGCTGTCTGTATGGTAAATTAAGTGACTCAACAAACTCTTCAGTGTTTCTTTGTATCTCTTCATGAAATTTAACAGATTCCTCGTGGCTTGCTTCACATAAAATAAGTTGTTCAAGCTTAAAGAATTCGTGTACTCGCATAAGACCTTTAGTGTCTTTACCATGACTTCCTGCCTCGCGCCTAAAGCATGGAGAGAAAGCAAGATAACGTTTTGGCAAATCTTCTTTTTTTAACATTTCATCTGAGTGATACGCCATCATCGGTACTTCAGCAGTACCTGACAGATAGTCGTCATCTTGTGTTTTGAAGAGGTCGTCTGCATCTGTCGGCAAGTGTCCTGTACCATAAAAGAAATCTTTTTTAACAATAGATGGTGCTATGAATGGTTCAAAATTTTTCTTTAAGAAAAACTCTTGCGCATAGTTCCAGATAGCCCACGAAAGAAGAGCGCCGTCATTTTTAAGAAAATACCCACGGAAACCATGCACTTTACTTCCACGTTCAAAGTCCACCATATTTAGGTTTTGCATTAGCTCTATATGACCTTTGGGCTCAAAGCTAAATTCTGGAATATTGCCCCATTTTTTTATTTCTTTATTATCGTCCTCACTCTCTCCATCTGGTACAGACATATCAGGGATATTCGGCACACGCACCATCAGATGTTGCCACTCTTTCATAACCTCTCTTAGTTCAGACTCTTCTCCTGTGATAACATCTTTGAGCATTTTCATCTTCGTTATAAGATGATTGCGCTCTTCTTCATCTACTGTTTTTGCTATCTCTTCTGACACAGTGTTTTGTTCAGCCTTTTTCTCCTCAAAACTAGTTATCCTTTTCCTTCTATCGTCGTTAACCTCAACCAGCCTATCAATATCAACTTCCACATGCTTTTTCTTAGCTGCTGCTTTTACTATGTCTTTATTTTCTATAATAAATTTGATATCTAACATTCCTTATATAGTATCAAAAGTGATAGAATAAACAAATGAGTAGTGACATTAGACAACTAACACCAGAACAATACCCAGAGCTTCTTAAGGAAATCAACGACCCACCTAAGAAGCTTTATGTGCGCGGTGAGCTTCCTCCAACAGAGATGAGATACTTATGTGTAGTAGGTTCTAGAAAATATTCCCCATATGGAAAAGAAGCGTGTAGAACCTTAATAAAAGGTTTACGTGGATATCCTATAGTTATAGTCTCAGGTCTCGCACTCGGCATAGACTCCATAGCGCACGAAGCAGCGCTTGAAGTAGGCCTTAAGACTATCGCTGTTCCAGGTTCTGGACTTAATGAAAATGTACTACATCCAAAAACAAATAAAGATCTTTCAAGGAGAATAGTGGGTTCAGGTGGTACATTACTCTCAGAGTTTGAAGAAAACTTTAAAGCCACGTACTATAGCTTCCCGCAAAGAAACAGGGTGATGGCGGGCATGTCACAAGCTACTCTTATAATAGAAGCTGAAGAAAAGTCCGGCACACTTATAACTTCCAAGTTTGCTACCGAATACAACAGAGACGTACTCACAGTGCCTGCTTCTATATTTTCTGGCAACTCATCCGGCCCGCATATGTTGCTCCGACTCGGTGCCACACCTATAAGAAAAAGCGAGGATATCTTAGAAGCATTGGGGTTTAATGTAGAAGAAAAACAACAAACTTTAGATCTTGAGAGTCTGTCTGAGAAAGAGCAAAAAATAGCATATATATTAAATACGCCAATGACACGCGACGATCTTATAAGTAAGCTTAACCTCCCAATACAAGAAGTAAATGTAACCCTTTCCGCAATGGAAATAAAAGGTATTATAAAGGAGAGTATGGGGGAAATACGAATTAATAAGTAATAACATTTTTTTATGATCAAAAAAACAGTAGGACTTATAGTATTAGCAAACACACAAGAAAAAGGGTTAGTAGCTGTACTTCAAGTACGTGGTAATTTTAATACTGAAAAAAACAATAAAGAGACATACAACGGCGCTTGTCAGCTTACAGTACATGGAAGTATGAACGACGGTGAGTCAGAAACAGATACACTTCTGCGTGAGACAAGAGAAGAACTTGGCGAAGATTTTGCAGAGATCTTGGAGTCAGAACTTAATATACATAAAAATTTTATCGATCTAAATAAAATAGAAAATGAGAATATGTCAGTTGCGAATTTCGGCACAATGGTAAAAGAGAGTGCTTTAAAAGAAATAGAGATCAATCAATCAACAGGTGGGAGTATAAGACTCATATCAAAAGACGATATAGGAAACATTCGCGAACTAACGCCAGAAGACAGAGAAAATGGTATTGCAGAGGATGAAACAGTGATGTTCCCAGACGACATAGAAGCAGTGAAACTAACATTTGAGAAGTTTGCATAGAGTTTGACAAAGAATATAGCTATGTTACTTTATTGGAAGCAACGCAGTTTTTTAAGTGGTTATATATATCTTTTTTATTTATTTTGAAAGGGGTAATTGTATGACATTTCGTTACAGTATAGGAAAAATAGAAATAGAAAAGCATGCCAGAAAGACACTTAGCAAACTTATACGGGATCATAATCATTTTGTAGACAAGGGCAAGTCACATGAAACAGACAAGATACGACCAAATATAGTAAAAATGATAGGACAATACAACCTGAAAGTAAGTGGTTGTGGATGCATTCATGCACCACAATAACGAACAGATCAATTCGTAAGAATTAATAGCGAGAGGGCTAAAGCTAAATAGCCCACTCGCTTGTTTTTTATCTAGAAAAATTTGACTAAAATAATACTTTGTAGTACTAATTAAACAATCATCGCTCCTCAAGGACTCGCCTCCGCTACACTTTGTTCCGCCGAGGAAAGTACTTTTCCCGCGATGCACTAAAATAAAATGACTAAACTTTTAATAGTAGAGTCGCCTGCAAAGGCGAAAACTATAACTAAATATTTAAACGACCTTCCAGACAGAACGGAAGATTTTGTTGTGACTTCTAGTGTCGGGCATGTACGTGACTTACCCAAGAACAATAAAAAAGCGATAGACATCGAAGCTGGTTTTGTCCCCAATTATGAAATAAGTCGTGGTAAGGAAAAAGTAATAGCTGAGATAAAAAGCAAAGCAAAAAAAGCAAGCGAAGTTCTACTCGCTACCGACCCCGACCGTGAAGGTGAAGCTATAGCTTGGCATTTAAAAGAAGTACTTGGCCTAAAAGACCCAAAAAGAATCGTTTTTAATGAGATAACAAAAGACGCCGTACAAGAAGCTATAGGGCATCCAAGGGAGATAGACGAGAACCTGCGTAAAGCGCAAGAAGCACGTCGTGTACTTGATCGCTTGGTGGGCTATGATCTTTCGGGACTTATCTGGAAAAAGGTTCGTTATGGACTCTCAGCTGGACGTGTACAATCCCCCTCTCTTAGAATAATAATGGAGCGCGAGCGAGAGATCCGTGCTTTTATACCTGAAGACTTTTGGGTTATAACTGCTGATGTTAAAAATAAAAGCAATTCGCAATTCACACTTACTTGCGCAGAAGAACCCAGAGAAGAAAAAGAAATGCAGAGGATAATGGATGCAGGTAAAGTAGGCAAATGGAATGTAACTGATATAAAAGAAAGTGAAATGAAACGCTCTCCTCGCGCGCCTTTTATAACATCAACCCTTCAACAAACAGCAAGCACAAGACTCGGTTTTGCACCATCCAAGACTATGGGTATCGCACAGAAACTTTATGAAGCAGGTCATATTACTTACATGCGTACAGACAGTACTACAATGTCAAAGCAAGCGCATGCGCAAATAGTAAAAGTAGTTACTGACAAATATGGCAAAGAGTATTACGAATCTAGAGTATTTAAAACAAAAAGTAAATCTGCTCAAGAAGCGCACGAAGCTGTACGTCCTTCTGATATAGCAAAAGAATCTGCAGGTACTACAGAAGAACAGAAGAGACTTTATCGTCTTATATGGCAAAGAACTGTTGCTTCACAAATGACAGATGCCAAACTTTTGAAAATGAAAATGATAGTAAATGCAGAAGGTAATGATGAGATACCTAACTTTACTACAAATGGCTCACGGACACTTTTTGACGGATGGTTTAAAGCAGACCCAGATGCACGAGGCGAAGACGTAGAGCTTCCAAAAGTAGACGTAGGTGAGACCTTAAAGCTTATAGAGATGCTGGAAGAAGCAAAACAAACACAACCGCCGTCACGATACACAGAAGCAGGGCTTATAAAAGAGCTTGAAAAAAGAGGCATAGGACGCCCTTCTACTTATGCATCTATTATGAGAACTCTCAACGACAGAGGATACGTAGAAAAACAAGGTAAAACTCTTTTCCCTACTGACACTGGTGACGTGGTTAGCTCTTTCTTAGAAGAGAATTTTGATAAATATATAAGTGATTCGTTTACAGCTGAGATGGAAGACGAGCTAGATGAAATAGCTGATGGAAAACGTGAATATGCAAAAACTCTTGCTGATTTTTATACACCGTTTACAAAAGACGTAGACTCTAAAAAAGATATAGAAAAAATAACAAACATGGGTGATGCACCAGAAGAATTTAAGTGCCCAGAGTGTAATGCTGCGATGGTTATCAAGCTTTCTAAGACTGGGAAATTTATGAGCTGTTCTAAGTTTCCAGACTGTAGTGGTGCACGAACCATAGAGGGCGAAGAGCTTGAAGGGCCAAAAGAAACTGGTGAAGATTGCCCTAAGTGCGGACTTACTTCTCCGGAAGAAAAAACTAAAACTGGCAAAATAAAAAAGAAAGAAGGTGGACGGCTTGTAGAAAGGGATGGGCGTTTCGGTAGGTTTATTTCTTGCAACAGATATCCTAAATGTAAATTTATAAAAACTTCACCAGAAGAGGAGGCTCGAATGAAGACAGGAATAAAATGTAATAAATGCTCTGATGGTGAAATGTCAGAAAGACGTGGACGCTTTGGTATATTCTACAGCTGTTCTAACTACCCTACCTGCAAACATGCTATAAAAGCAAAGCCTACTGGCAACTTCTGCGAAATGTGTAACTCCCTCATGATGGAAGGTACAAAAACTATCCCCGAGCGCTGTAGTGACAAGGTTTGCCCCAACCACAACCCACATAAGCTTAATAAATAATACCCTAAGAAGTTTTTGTAAGGCGGAGCCATGTCGTGAATACTTGGAACGACGGCGAGCCCGGGCAGGAGCCACTTAGTGAATGAAGAGCGCAGCAATGAATGAGCTTAGTGAGCTGACGCCGAAGACGATTCCAGAGCGAAAACTTGCCCCAAACACAATCCACACAAATTGGATAAGAAATAAAAACACCTATTAATAGGTGTTTTTATTTGCAATACAAAATTAAAGGAATATGATTAAAATATGAATGTTAAAGATATTATAAATCTAATGACTTCCCCATCTGAGGAAGATATTATGCTAGTAAGAAAAGCATACTCTTTTGCAGACAAAGCTCACAAAGATCACAAAAGAAAATCTGGTGAACCATACATTATACACCTATATGAAACTGCGAAGATACTCGCAGGACTCGGTATGGGTGCCAAAACCATATCTGCAGGACTTTTACATGACTGCATTGAAGATGTTGGTGTCACAAGCGAACAAATAATAGAAGAATTTGGTGATGAAATAAATCGTCTTGTACTTGGTGTTACAGAACTTGGATTTCTTCGATATAGGGGGCAAAAAAAACATGCTGAATCTTTACGTAAACTTTTTGTAGTTACCTCTCAAGACCCTCGCATACTTATCATCAAGCTTGCTGACAAGCTACACAACATGCGTACGATAGAACACAATACAGAAGAAAGCCAACAGAGAAATGCACACGAGACACTTGAAATATATGCACAGATAGCAGACAGGCTCGGTATGGGGCAGATGAAAGGAGAGCTTGAAGATCTAGCATTTCCATACATACACCCTAAAAAATATAAAGAAGTACTCGCTCTACGAAAAGAACGAAACAAGGAAACACTAAAGAGGCTTTCAAAAATAGATAGGTCACTCAAAAAAGAACTTGCAAGAAATAATATTATAAAATTTAGAACTGACTACAGGATGAAGAGATTGTATAGCCTATACAAAAAACTTGAGAGAAAAGATAGAGACATAGAGAAAATAAGAGATATTTCTGCACTTCGTATCACAGTACCTACTGTAGAAGACTGCTATAAAGTACTTGGAATAGCACACAGTCTATGGCGACCGCTTCCATGCAAGATTAAAGATTATATAGCCTTTCCACGCCCCAATGGATACCAAAGTTTACATACTACAATATTCACAGGTGACGGAGGGCTTATAGAGATACAGATACGTACAGAAGAAATGCACAAAGAAGCAGAGTACGGCATAGCTTCACATATTGCATATAAAGGGTCTTTTGAAGAAAAGAAAAAAGTATCAAATCTAGTGTGGATGAGAGATTTGTTTTCTTCAAGAATCGCCAATACGATAAAGAAATTTCGAAATGGATCAGATAAAATAAAAGAAGATACGTCTGTATATCCAACAGACAAAATACCAAAATGGATCAAACAGATCGCGGAAGGACAGGAAAGTCTACCTGAATCAGAAGAATTCCTTGATGACCTAAAAACTGACTTCTTCAATTACAGACTTTTTGTATTTACTCCAAAAGGAGATGTTATAGACTTACCAGTAGACTCTAGTGTTATTGACTTTGCATATGCCATACATTCTGATGTCGGTAACCACCTGTCGGGCGGTAAAGTAAATGGAAAATTTGTGGCTATAGATACAAAACTAAATAATGGAGATATTGTAGATATAGAAACAAGAGAATCCAGCCACCCAACTGCAAAATGGCTTAATCATACAAAGACCTCTGTGGCACAGAGGAATATACGTAACATTGTTGCTGAGAAAAACTAATTAAAGAGAGAAATTCTTTATAGAATATAAGTCTTCATCTTCTGCCTCTTCTTCTTTTTCATTTTCTGACCTATCGTCTAAGACTACCCCTTCTTCGACTGCTGGATCAGCTGACTCTTCACCCACTTCTTTATTTGTATTTATAAACTTCTCTACTTCTTCTTGACCTTTTGCACCTTCTTCTTTGTTTAATACATCTAAGAGACCTCGCAGATCGTCAGCAGAGAAGAAATCAATAGTTAGCTTACCTCCGACTTGTCTTTTTTCTATCTGTACTCTTGTACCCAGTGTTTCTGTAAGCTGGTTTTCAAGCTCTACTATTTCAGGATCAAATTTTAATGATTGCTTTCTTACTTTGTCTGACGCCACCCTTCTTGATATAGCTTCTGCCTCACGTACTGTAAGCTTCCTTGCAAGTATCTCTTTAAAGAGAGCCATCTGTTCTTCTGCTTTGCCGTTTAGCATAAGTATAGGACGTGAATGACCTTCTGATATCTTACCTTCTGCAAGTGCCTGTTGAACCTCTTCTGGGAGCAAGAGTAGTCGTAAAGTGTTTGATACATATTCACGACTTTTCCCAACCTTTTTTCCTATTTCAACATGTTTAAAATTAAACTCTTCTACAAGACGAGAAAAAGCATATGCTCTATCTATCGCATTTAAGTCTTCGCGTTGCAGGTTTTCTATAATAGCAAGTTCAAGTTTTATTCTATTATTTTCATCTTCATTGCCTTCTATTCTTTTTATTATCACAGGTATTTGAGACAATCCTGCAAGCTGTGAGGCCCGCAAACGCCGTTCACCTGCTATAAGCTCATAGTCTGTTGAAAGGCCACCTTCTTCTGTCTGGTGCTCTCTTCGTGTCACCACAAGCGGTTGCAGCACTCCATACTGACGTATAGAGTCTGACAATTCTTTTAATTTAGCTTCGTTAAATTCCCGTCGTGGTTGATACGGGTTTGGATGTACTTTATCAAGTTCAATCCAGTAGATTGAATCATTATGAAATTGATTTTCGTCACTCATATTATTCTAGATTATATCACAAAGAATAAACCTGACAAAAATCTGCGCGGGAAAAGGTCTTTCCTCGATGAAGAAGATGCGAAACTCCTTCTCCATAGGTCGTCCTTGAGGAGCGGAGGTTTTTGTATTACACTAGCACTATTGCCGGAGTGGTGGAATTGGTATACACGTACGACTCAAAATCGTATGCCGCAAGGCTTATGAGTTCAAGTCTCATCTCCGGCACAATTAAAAAAGAAGCTAGTTTTTAAACTAGCTTCTTTTTTTTATCTTTATATCTTCCCTACCAGATCCATTCCCGGTTCTAAAGTATCACTCCCTGGAGTCCAGCTTGCTGGACATACCTTGTCACCATTTTCATGTGTGAACTTAGCTGCTTGAAGCTTCCTTAGAAGCTCATTTGCATTACGGCCTATACTGTTGTCATTAATCTCCATTGCTTTAAGTACTCCGTCTGGGTTTATTATAAAGCTACCTCGAAGTGCTAGACCTTCGTCTTCTATTAGCACACCGAAAAGGTCTGACAGTGCATGGTTTGCATCCTCTGCCATAGGGAACTTAATCTTCTTTATTGCATCTGATGTGTCATGCCATGCTTTGTGTGTGTATACTGTATCTGTACTTACTGATACTACTTCAGCACCTTCTTTTTTAAACTCTTCGTAAAGCCCTGCCATCTCTTCAAGCTCTGTAGGACATACAAAAGTAAAGTCCGCTGGGTAAAAGAAAAGGATTAACCACTTACCTTTAAAATCAGAAATGCTCACCTCTTTTTCATCATTTTCGTGGAAAACTTTAAAAGGCATGTTTGGTACTTCGTCCCCTATTTTAATAGTGTCTCCAAAACACATATCACTGCAACAGTCTAAACAGTTAGAGTCGCCGCAAGTGTCACAAGTATTTTCGTTTAACATAATTTGTAATAATTAGAATTTATAATATGATGATTTTAACATGAAAAAAGACAAAATAAAAATCGTCGTTATTTTAGGCCAAACTGCCACAGGCAAGAGTGATTTGGCAGTGGCAGTGGCCAAGAAGTTTAACGGTGAGATAGTCTCTGCTGACTCTAGGCAAGTATATAAAGGGCTGGATATCGGAAGTGGGAAGATCACTAAAAGAGAAATGAAAAGTGTACCTCACCACCTACTTGATGTAGCAAACCCTAAAAAGCAGTTTTCTGTAGCACAGTATAAGAAACTTGCTGAAAAGGCTATTTTAGAGATTAGTGAAAAAAATAAATTGCCAATAATAGCTGGCGGAACAGGGTTTTATATTCAAGCTATTGTTGACGGGCTAGTACTTCCAGAAGTGAAGCCAAATAATAAGCTACGTAAAGAACTCGAAAAGAAGTCTGCAAAAGAACTTTTTGAAATACTAAAAAAGCTAGACAGAAACAGAGCAAAAGAAATAGAAAAAGATAATTCAAGAAGACTCGTTCGTGCTATTGAGATAGCAAAGGCACTCGGCAAAGTGCCAAAGCTTAAAACAAGTTCAAAATATGAAGTACTTCAGATCGGCCTAATACTTCCAGACGAAAAGCTTAAAGAAAATATTCACAAAAGATTAATTTCTAGGATGAAGAAAGGGATGGTTAAAGAAGTAGAAAAGCTACACTCTCAAGGGCTTTCTTGGAAGAGATTAGAATCATTAGGGCTTGAATATAAAAACTTAGCACTGTATTTGCAAAACAAAATCATTAAGCCAGAGCTACTAGAGAAAATAGAAACAGAAAGCTGGCAATTTGCCAAAAGACAGATGCGGTGGTTCAAAAGAGATGAGAGGATTAAGTGGTTTAGTCCGAGTAAGGTTGGGAAAGTTGAGAGGGAGGTTAAAGAGTTTATAAAATAGAGACTCGGTCACGAATCACTAAATATTTTATTTCGTACCTCATAAAATACTAAGTGTTCTCGACCCCGCCTCGTCGCTTCATCGTCCCACGGACGCGCGACTGCGGCTTTCGAGTCCTAGTGGGCACAAGAGAAAACACCCAGAAGGGTGTTTCTTGCGGTGATATATTAGCCTTTGCTCGAACCTTTTTTGAGCATAAGACCGATGATTAGTTCCGCGCCGAGCGCGCAGTAATCCAACATCAATCCTACGCATTCGGGCTCGCGGTAACCCTAATCGCACCAACGGCTCCGTTATACTCCGCCGTCACCAAAACACAAAATTTTTCTTTACGGTTCCGTTAGTTTTTTCTGCCCCCAATTTTTAAAAGTAAATATGAAAAGAAAATTTTTTGTTTTGGTTCTCTGTTCGTACCTCACAGAGTTGGTGCTCACGACAGACAACAAAAAACGAAGTCGTCTTATTTTTCAAAACTAAGCACAGTATAATTATAGAGTTCTCCAGCATACCCTCGGCATTCGCCTCGAGCATTACCGCTAGGGCTACTCGCGCCTATATACTTGGTGTGTGCATTGTTTGCTTCGCAAACTGCACACCTCAGGTTGGGGGAAGGAAGG
>CAZVGL010000004.1:0-62505 GCA_964626705.1 uncultured Candidatus Saccharibacteria bacterium
AGGTTCGAGCAAAGTCTATTAAAAGAGCACCAAAATTAACTTCGTCCAAATCGTGAAAATTATTCGCTAAATCATTTGGCAAAAACGGATGGGAAAACGGCGATTTCGTAGCGTAAGCAAAGGATAATTCAGACGGCGGGCACGCGCCGAAGTGGGCTGATTTGTTAGTTTCATATCAAAAAACTATATATGAGTATCAAACCAAAATATTTTCTTTATGCTCGCAAGAGTACGGAGGATGATAATAAGCAGATTATGAGTATTGAAGCGCAGCTATTTGAATTGCGAGAGTTTGCTCGCAAAGAAAATCTTGAAATTCTTGAGGAATTTCAAGAGTCGAAAAGCGCAAAGACACCCGGTCGCTTAGTGTTTGGTGAAATGATGGCAAAAGTTGAGGAAATGGGTAATGTTGGTATTTTAGCGTGGCATCCAGACCGTCTTGCGCGTAATAGTGTAGACGGCGGGAGAATAATCTATGCAGTGGATCAGAGAAATATTGTGTCTTTACGCTTTCCGACATTTTGGTTTGAACCGACACCGCAGGGGTTATTTATGTTGCAAGTGGCGTTTGGTCAATCTAAGTATTATTCGGATAATCTCGTGCAGAATATAAAGCGGGGGATGCGCCAAAAAGTTCGTCGGGGAGAGTGGCTTGGTTTTGCTCCTCCAGGGTATATTAATAATCCGCGCACTCGGAATATCGAACCTCATCCAACTCATTCGCGTATTATCAAGAGAGCTTTTGAGGAATATGCAAAAGGCAAGCACACACTTATTTCCTTGGCGAACTTTTTGGCGGAACATGGCATGAGCACAAGGGAGAACACGCCACTTGCCAAATGTTCCATCAAAATCATACTGACAAACAAGGCGTATTTAGGGTTTGTAAAATATCATGGAGAATTGTTTGAAGGAACATTTGCGCCAATTATTACCCCGAAATTATTTGAAGCCGTGCAGAAAGTTCTCGCAACAAGAGGAAAACCGCGTAAATCTAAAGTGGGGCATAATTTTCCTTTCGTTGGACTTTTTTGTTGTGTAGAGTGTGGGAGTATGATTACTGCTCAATGGGCAACTAATCGTTTTGGCACAAAATATAGATATTATCGTTGCACAAAAAAGAAAGGAAAATGCTCCCAAGGATATTTACGCGAGGATAGGCTTGTCGCTCAAATACAGGAACGGCTTCAAAAAATTTCTCTTTGCGATGAGAGTATTGATAAGATGCTCAAGCAAGTTGATAAATGGGAAAAAGAAAACAATCTCTCATCGCAAACTTGCGTTCAAAATCTTGCTGATAAAATCAAAGTGAGTGAAGATCGCTTAGAAAAGTTAGTCAGTTCATATTTAGATGGTGATATACCGAAAGAGATTTATATACAAAAGAAAGAGGGGAATATGCGCTCCACACTCGCTTTGAAACAGAAACAGAAAGATTTGGAACGCAAGGGTAACAATTGGGTCGAACCCCTGCGGAATTGGATTTTAGATATGAAACTAGCCAATTTTTTATCCTCATCCACAGATTTTCACGAAATCAGCTCCTTCGTCAAAAAAGTTGGAACGAACCCTACGGTTCGTGACAAATCAGCCCACTTCGGCGCGTGCCCGCCGTCTGAATTATCCTTTGCTTACGCTACGAAATCGCCGTTTTCCCATCCGTTTTTGCCAAATGATTTAGCGAATAATTTTCACGATTTGGACGAAGTTAATTTTGGTGCTCTCAGTAGGAATCGAACCTACATCGCATCTTCCGCAAAGATGTATTCTATCCGTTGAACTATGAGAGCGTTTCCTAAAGATACCAAGGACTGTCCTTTGTTGCAACAAATGAGTGTATGATAAAATAAAGAGTATGAGCAAGCATAAAGACATACTTTTTATTATCCCATTTATATTGATCGTCATATTTGGCGGAGCATTAACATTTTTTTCTTTTAATGCTTCATACGAGAAGTTAAGAGCTGTAACTGTGGACGACATATCACGCAGTGTTGACGACTTACCTCCACAGATTAATAGGGATTATTCAAAGCATGTGTCTGTCGACCTTGAAGCAGTTGCTGTGGTGGCAGAATTTGACGACGGTAAGACTTACGAGTATTGGACTTTTAATAAGCAGGTCCCAGGGCCTTTTATACGTGTGAGAGAGGGTGACACAGTGGAAATAACACTTACTCATTTGCGTAAGGTATTTATAAAACAAAACAGTTCTCATAGTCATGGGCCTAGTGATATAGAACGTATTCGCGCAATAAAGACTGATGGTGCTGAAGAGTTGGACCGTTTTGAATATTCTATCGATTTACAGTCGGTACTTGGTCCTGCCGGAGCAGACTTGATGAAAGTTGGTCTTGGAGAAACAAAGTCATTTGAATTTAAAGCTACAAGCCCTGGTCTGTATATGTACACTGGTGGTGGCTCTAACGCATCTACCTACATCGCAAGGGGAATGTACGGATTAATACTGGTTGAGCCTATAAATGGACTCTCTCGGGCAGATAAAGAGTACTATGTTACAGAAGGTGAGATATATACAGACAAAGGTGTTGGAAAAATAGGCTTTCATAAAATAGATGAAAAAAAGCTTTCAGCGAAGACTCCAAGCTATACTATATTTAACGGGCGTGTCGATGCATTAGAAGGGGACGGCGTACCTGTTGCTGATACGGGAGATGTTGTAAGGATATTTTTTGGAAATAGTGGGCAAAATACTTCAAGTTTAAATATAATTGCTAATATAAACTTACAGTCAACATCTGTTCCTACTAGAGAGGCGGTTATGATCGAGATTGTGTCACAGTAGGATAACTTTGTTGCTTGAGTCTATAGCAATGTGAGATAATCTGTGTAACATTGTGGTCGAGAGTTGTCGTTGTTTAATTTATTAAATTATATTATGAATAATATTTCAAAATTAAGATCAATCGTACTTGCTGTCATCGTTATCGACCTGATCTTAGTATTCCCAGTGATGCTTTCTTACGAGAAAGTGGGTGTATTCTTTAAGGTAAGTTCAAACGGAATACCAGAAGTATTTGTAACTCTGCTTGTAGAGATCATCCTTCTTGCCGTCACAGCTTTGGTGGCGTATTTGGTTGCACGTATATTTAGAGGAACTCCATTTGCTTCTGCTCTTTATTTTATAGCATGGGGAGTACTTCTTTACGGAGTTGGAGACTCGCATATCCTTATCTGGATGTATACAGGAGTGGAGTCATTCCCTGCGTTTCTAGGGCCTGCCGGTTCGTCAATAGCTCACGCTCTTGGTGTAGGGTTAGGGTTTATCTTAGTGATCTTGGGTCTATACAAACTTGCAAAAGCTCGTAGTAAAATAGGAGGTGGGTCAATTTAATCCATTTTCAATCTTGTACTATATTCAAAACACACAACGATATGTTGTGTGTTTTGTTTAATAGAAAGTTTTTTTATGTTAAGTTTAATATAAGTTTTATGAAAACTGTAAAAGAAAATATTTATTTGATTATAGCAGGAGTGTTCGCATTTGGGATTATAAATGCAGCATTGTTTTATTCATACACGGATAAGTTTTCGAGTATAGCATACGTAACATTTCTTATAGCACCCCTTCTAATTGCTGTGGTTGTCGTATTTACTAAGTTTTCATTTTTATTTACATCAAGGATCTCTGAACAAGAAGACGAGAAGAAACTGTTGCGTGAACGACAGAAAGAAATAGTAGAAAACATGATAGAAGGGCTTGTGGTGCACGACAAAGTAGGTAAAATACTTTCGGTTAATAGTATGGCAGAAAAGTTCTTAGGTATCCCTATATCGGAGCTTATTTATAAGAAGAATTCAGAGATAACAAAAAGATCGTCACTTCTCGATGCTTTGTTTAAGAAGTTTAATAAAGGAGATAGTCAGGAACATTCATTTAAAGATAAGCGTGGTAAAGAATATGTGTTTAAGATAATAAGTGTAGAGCTTAATAAAAAGCGTGGAGAGGTTCTAAAAATAATAAGAGATATTTCGAGAGAAAAACATTTGGATAAGATGAAGTCTGAGTATATTACTATTATGTCTCATAAGTTTTTGACACCACTTAACGGTATTAAGTGGACAGCACCTAGCTTGTTAGATAAGGCTATAAAAGAAGATGACAAAGAAAGGTTTGTAAAAAACATAATAGAAAGCACAGATAATCTAATAAATCTGACCTCACTGCTACTTAGGGTTACAGAGATGGAGGAAGGGAACTTCGTGTATAAATTAGGACCAGTTGATATAAAGTCAATTGTTGAGAATGCTGTTAAAGATAGAGGTGACGATGTAAAGAAGAGGAAGATATCGATGATGTTTCATAAACCAGGAGTTTTGATGCCAAATGTTATTGCAGATAGGGATAGGGTAAAAGTTGTCGTCGATAATCTTATAGACAATGCGATAAAGTATACCTTAGATGGTGGTAATATAGAGATCTCTTTAAAAGAAGAGGGTGGTAATGTTCGGTTTAGTGTTAAAGACGATGGTATCGGTATATCAAAGAAGGCTCAGTCAGATATATTTTCAAAATTCATCAGGGACGATAGAGCTATAGCAATGCATACAGAAGGTTCTGGACTGGGGCTTTTCATATCAAAAAATATAATAGAAGAACTTAAAGGTAAGATTGGCTTTACTAGTTCTGAGGAAGGAGGTTCAACGTTTTTCTTCACACTACCAAGAAAATAATAAAAAACTTCTCAGATGATGTTATCTGGGAAGTTTTTTGTTTTTATTCAGAGATCATTTTGTCTTTTTCTGATAAAAGTATCTTTATCTTTTGTATAATCTCTTGAGGTGTGCTTTGGGCTTTTATTATGTAGTCTTTTACTCCAAAAGACTTAGCTGTGTCTGCACTCTCTTGGTCGTATAGGTTTGATAAAACAACTATGGGTGTCATATTGTTTTCAGCTCTAAGCTCTTTTAGGAGCTCAAGTCCGTGTAGTTTGGGTAAGATAAGGTCTAGGAGTACAATGTCAAAATTCCCCTTCCTTATCTTTTCTAGACCCGCTTCTCCGTCAGTAGCTATTTCAATATTAAAACCTTCTTGTGTGCCTGCTACAGAAAGCATTTCAAGAAGAAAATTATCATCTTCTATTATAAGTATTTTAGACATAGTTTAATTGTAATTTATTTTTGATTAGATGACAATAAGAAATTGTATTTCAAATAGGGCTAAAATCCAAAGAACTCTACTATTTTTTGAGCTAAAGATTCGCTGTCTTCCTCCTCATCAAGATAGTTTATAAGAAAATCATGCACATCTGAAGCTGATGTGTCACCTAGAGGTATTACTGTGTGTGGAGCGAGTAGTTTTTTAGATTTTATTAAAAGTTTTGGTTCTATGTATTCATTGCTATCCTCTACCCAAAACGATTCGAGTGTTGTAAAAGGATGTAGTTTTTTGTCTATTATTATTCCGCGGTTATTGATCTTAAAACTTATAACATTTGGTCTTTTGATAGAATTAATGCCAAGTGTAAATGCTCCTATTAAGATAACTATTGCAAATAACATATTGCTAAAAATAATAGAGGTTGCAGCAGCTGCTACAGCAATAATACCAAGCGCCCAAAACCAATCAGGGCTTTTGTGTACGTATTCATATTCAAGAGTTTCCCACTCAAACTGCTGTATCATATGTTTATTATAAATGATTGAGTTAGTAACGCAATGATTTTTTTTGGAAGGTTGAGGATTGTTTTTGTTACGTAACATGCTACGTAACACCGCGACAATCTCAATAGGACTTGTTTATAGCAAGAATTTAGCTTAGTATAATGAAATAGTAATAATTGAATATTGGAGAGGTGGCTCGAGTGGTTGAAGGCGGCTGTCTTGAAAACAGCTAAGGGGGAGACTCCTTCGAGGGTTCGAATCCCTCCCTCTCCGCAAAGTGAAAAATCTGTGTACTGATAAGTACATGGATTTTTTACTTCTTCGCGAGACGGTAGCGGGATTCGAAAGCCGCAAAAAACATGCTGGGAGCATGTTTTTGAGGCGTGGTCGAGAACACTTAGTATTTTATAAGGTACAAAATAAAATACTTAGTGATTCGTGACCGAATCCCTCCCTCTCCGCCAATTTGTAGTATAATTATATTATGAAAGAAACTACACAAATAGTCGTAATGATACTTTTTGTATTATTGATTGCATTTATATTGTTCGCATTATTCTTATAAGATGAATTTGGAAAGAACCTTAGGTGTTGATTTCGGCACAAAAAAGATAGGTATTGCGATCTCAGATGAGGGTGGCAACTTTGCCTTTCCTAAGGTTGTTCTAAAGAATGACAAAGATCTAATACAAAGCTTTAAGAAGATCCTCGAAGAGGAAAATATTGCAGAGGTGGTGATAGGTGAGTCTGTAAACTATAAAGGAGAAGAGAACCCTGTCATGAAGGGTATTAGAGACTTTATAGAAAAAATAAAAGGATTTTCCAATGTATTGATAACACTTGAGCCAGAGTTCTTAACATCTTCACAGGTAAGAAACACTCAAGGTGATAGTGACCTGATAGATGCATCAGCCGCAGCACTTATACTCCAAAGTTTTTTGGATAAAAAAAGTAATCAAAACGGTTTTAAATAAAAAATGAAAAACTATCTAAGAAAAATAAAGATAAATATGCGTGACTGGATGGTTAAACATGCTGGAGGTATCCATGCGAGAAGATGGTTGTCTTTTTTTTCATTTGCAGAAGCTTCTTTCTTTCCTATACCTCCTGATTTTATACTTATCGCAATCTTAGGTGCAAAGCAGCAGAAAAACTGGTTTTATTATTCAATGCTCACAGCTCTGTGGTCTGTTTTGGGTGGAGCTCTTGGGTATGCTATAGGGTTTCTTCTTTTTGATAGTGTGGGGCAGTGGCTTGTAACAACATACAACCTCCAAGACCACATGATTACTGTAAAAGAGCTTTTTGACCAGAATGCATTTTGGGCTATCTTTATATCTGGCTTTACACCTATTCCTTATAAGATATTTACTATTTCTGCAGGGTTTTTTAGTATTAACTTCTTTACGTTTATTGTGGCCTCAATCATTTCTCGTTTCTTACGCTTCTTTATAGTCGGTTATATAATGAAAGTCTTTGGAAAAGAGATGAGTAAGTTTGCATTTAAATATTTTAATATTCTAACTATTGTTTTTGCAGTAGGAATTATCGTTTTTGTTGTAGCAATAAAAATCTATTGAGATATAATATAGTTAATGAATCCTGTAGAAAATAAAAGTTTTTTTAAAAGATTTTTTCCTGTCCCTAAGATTTTATCTACACCTACTGTTGGTGTGGATATCTCTGATAACTCAATACGTTTTTTGAAATTTAATGCTACGTCTGGTAACGCTACACTAGAGAAATTTGGGGTGTATTCTATACCGGAGGGTGTTATATCAAAAGGGGAGATAAAGAATACAAAAGCATTGTCAGATGTATTAAGGAAATTTAAAGAAGATCATAAAATAAACTTCGTTAGGGCATCTCTCCCAGAAGAAAAGGTTTATCTGTTTGAGACACAAATACCTGACGATGTGCCAGACAAAGATATTAGAAATATTGTTGAGTTTAAGCTTGAAGATCATGTTCCTATATCTCCTAAAAATGCAGTGTTTGACTATAGTGTGATACCTAATCATGATAGTCATAAGGGGCATACCGACATTATTGTCGCTGTATATCCTAAGCAGATCGTCGAGCAATACACCAGTGCTTTTGAGGATGCTGGGTTCACTGTTTTGTCTTTTGAAACTGAAGCTCAGGCTATTGCCCGAGCTATTATAAAAGAAAAAGACGATGGAACATATATGGTAGTAGACTTTGGAAAAACAAAAACCGGTATTTCTATAGTAAGAAGCGGTATATTGAGTTTTACATCAACTATTGAGATTGAGCAAAAAAGTATGACAGAAGCGATGATGAAACACCTTTCTGTGTCAGAAGGAGAGGTTAGTCGTGTAAAAGATGAACAAGGACTTATAAAGACAAGAGGTAATAAAGAGCTGTTCTCAGTTCTTATGAAAGTAGCAGAGTCTTTAGAATATAATATTGATAAGCATTACAAATACTGGAAATCCAAAGTAAATGAAAAGGGGGATCGTGTAAAACCGATTGAGAAAATTATTCTGTGTGGCGGTAATTCAAATTTGGCTGGATTGCCTGAATATCTTTCATCAAGTCTTAAGATACCGGTTGAGCGAGCTGATGTGTGGATAAATGCACCTGAGTTTGGTGACAGTGTTCCTGAGATTAGTAAGACTGAGTCACTTTCTTATGCAGCATCTGTCGGACTTGCACTGCGCGACACAAATTAAGTGATTTAAATAAATATACATGCGAAACATTTTATTACAAGAAAATAAAAACAGACTTTTTAAAGAGCATAAGCTTCGCGTCTTGTTGTTGGTGTTGATATTTATATTTTTTACATTAATAATCGCACTATTGTTTCTATCTCCTTCGTATCTTGCTTCTAGATATAAAGAATCCAATACATTAGAGTATGCCAATGTGTTAAAGAGATCTGTTGAAATACAGGAAAAGAATATTTTAGGACTAACGTTAAATGATACAAAAACAAAACTACAACTCCTTTCTGGTGACAAAGATGATGTTTCTTTTGTAGATATTGTAAGGGTAATAATTAAAAACAAATCAGATGATATAAAAATAGATAGTTTCTTGTATACAAAAGACAGTAAAGATGGGGATCAGGTTCTTGTAACTGGGATAGCTTCGGACAGAAGTGTATTGCTGCAATTTCAGAAAGATTTAAAAAATGAAGTACTGTTTTCAGATATTATCCTTCCGACGTCCAACCTTGCTTCGGATAGAAATATAGAGTTTTCAATAAGAGCAATTAATAAACTTTAGAAATATATGGACCAATTCAAAAAAACAAAAAACGCTATTATATTTATGACAATCTTGGTCATCGTAGCTGTGGTGGCATACGTAATGTTTTTTGTAAGTATAAAAAATAAAAATGAAAATGTTTCTTTAATAACAAATGAGATAGATATTGCTGTGGAAAAGGAAGTGAAATTAAAATCTGTTAAGAATCTTGTAAACGATATAGAAGAAGATCGTTTAAAATTGGACACCTACTTTATTAAAGATGATGAAGTCGTGAATTTTATAGAAAGTGTAGAAGGTATGGCGGAAGACGCTGATATAAGTGCCGAAGTAACAGCTGTTGATATAGGTGATTATAAAAATAATGTAAATCAGGCAAGCGACATGGTAGAAAGGCTCCTACTCAGTCTTAAGGTTTATGGGAAATGGAATGATGTATTTCATTTCATATCGCTTATTGAGAAAATGCCGTTTGTTGTAGATCTATCAAATATAAACATAGGAGCTGTTTATAGTAATAATAAGAAGACAAGCTATTGGCAGGGGACTTTTAAAATGAGTGCTTTAAAACTAAAAGAAGAAGATAAACAATAAACATGAATATAAATATTTTTAAAAAAGGTTTAGGTAAGATGAATATAGGGAGTAGTGAAAATCTATCTGATAAAAGTAAGATATGGAGCAGGTTGCTTATGGTGTTTGTGCTTGTAAATGTGGTTGTTGTCGCACTTAGTCTGTATTTATTCATACAAATAAGTAGTGGAGATATTTTTAGTATAAAACAAGAGACTGTTGTGTCCGTAGAGACTGTCGATAGAGCCACTCTTAGAGATATTATTGTTTTCTTCGAGCAAAAGGAAGAAGAGTTCGATAGATCTAAAACAGAGGGACCTAGTGGTGACCTTGTTGACCCAGCGCTTTAGTATTGTTACATTAGTATTTATTGCCCCTGTAGTTTAACGGATAAAACAACTCCCTTCTAAGGAGTGGCTCTAGGTTCGATTCCTGGCAGGGGCACAAGTTGATAATTTATATTTTTTCTATATACTTCTCTATATAATCTATATAAAGAGGGCGATTAGCTCAGTTGGTAGAGCAGTTCATTTACACTGAAAAGGTCGGGGGTTCAAATCCCTCATCGCCCACACAAAACACTAAACCGCCCATTTCATACTGAAATGGGCGGTTTAGTGTTAATATGTTGAGATGAATATAAAAATACTATTTGAAAACGATGAGGTACTTGTGGTTGATAAACCTGCAGGTCTTGTGGTGCATGGCGATGGGAAGACTGACGAGCCTTCTCTGACTGACTGGGTGCTTGAGAAATATCCGGAGATGGAGAGTGTTGGCGAACCTGCGCAATATGATGGTAAAGAAATAGCACGGCCGGGTGTTGTGCATAGACTAGACAGAGATACATCAGGAGTGATAGTGCTTGCAAAAACTCAAGAATCTTTTTTAAATCTAAAGAAACAGTTTCAAGAAAGGAAAACAAAGAAAATCTACAATGCTTTTGTATACGGTGCTGTAAAAAATGAAGAAGATACTATAGATAGACAGATAGGAAAAAGCAAAAGCGACTTTAGAAAATGGTCAGCACAGCGCGGAGCGCGAGGAGTGCTTCGTGAAGCTGTTACGGATTATAAAGTTTTACAGAAGAATAAAGATTTTTCATATCTAGAAGTGTCACCACAGACTGGGCGAACACATCAGATACGTGTGCACTTGAAGGCTATAAACTATCCAGTGGTGTGCGATAAGCTGTATGCTCCAAAGCGTGAACATGCTCTTGCTTTCGAGCGTTTGGCGCTCCACGCAAGGTCTATTACATTTTCTCTCCTAAATGGCGAAAGCGTCTCGATGGAGGCAGATTTGCCAAAAGACTTTGAAAAAGCTCTAGGTTTGCTATAACAGTGGCTAATTATTGCTAATTTGAGCCTACTGTGTTAAAGTGTCTAGCATTATGGCTACAACAGAAGCAACATCTGGAATCACGGTTTCTCCGGTAAATATGGAGAGCAGACAAGAACTCGGCATTCGTGCTGGTGATACTGTGCGTGTGTGGCAGAAGATCCAAGAAAAAGGCAAGACAAGACTACAGGCGTTTGAAGGGCTTGTGCTTGCGCATAAGCATGGTAGTGAGGCAGGAGCTACATTTACAGTAAGAAAGGTTGCAAGTGGCGTAGGTGTAGAAAAAATATTCCCATTGTATTCTCCAGTTATAGATAAAATAGAGATCGTGAAGCGTGCAAAAGTTCGTCGAGCTAAGCTTTATCATGTTCGTGATAAAGCCGCTAAAGAAATAAGACGACAAATGAGAAATACTATGTTTGTAGATATACAGACGGTAAGTGACACAGAGGAAGCAAATAAAAAAGTAGCAGATGAAGAAGCTGCTAAAAAAGCTGAGGAAGAAAAAGTACAAGCAGAAGCAACTGCAAAGGCAGAGGCAGAGAAAGCAGAAGAGGTGGTAGAAGAAGCTTCAAAAGATACTGCTACAGATGCACCAGCAGAAGAAAAGAAAGAGGAGGTGGTAGAAGAACCAAAAGCAGAGGAAAAGGTAGAAGAAGAAAAGAAATAAAAATAACGAGGTAACTCGTTATTTTTTTGTTTTTAATATATACTCTATTTATTAAGCCCAGGTGGCGAAACTGGTAGACGCGCTACCTTGAGGGGGTAGTGTCCGTAAGGACGTGCTGGTTCAACTCCAGTCCTGGGCACAATTATTTCTGCTATAATAAACAAATGTTATATACAAGAGTAGGCGACGATGGTACAACCAAAATTTTTGGTTGTGACCAAAGGATATCTAAAAGTTCTGCAGTAACAGAAGCGCTTGGTGCTATGGATGAAGTTAATTCTTATCTAGGACTTTGCAAGGTTGGGTCAAAAGAGCAGGGATTTGGTTTTGAGAAAGCTATACATAGTATTCAGAAGAATCTTTTTATAGTGCAGGCAGAACTTGCCGGAGCTAGGGAATCTATAACAGATAAAAAAGTAAAAGATTTAGAAGGTGTAACTAATAGTATTGAGGAAAAGCTTCCTAAAATAAATAGTTTTTTTATATCTGGCAGTACAGAACTATCTGCATCTTTTGACTTTGCACGCACCCTTGCAAGAAGAGCTGAGAGGAGAGTTGTGGCTGTGTATGAAGATGGAGATGTAGGGGTGAGCAAATACACACTTCAATACCTAAACCGTCTTTCAAGTGTTTTATATGCATTTGCTAGACTTTCTAGTCATTTATCTGGTATAACTGAACAGTCTCCGGACTATAAATAATATGGTGTCTATGGTGTAACGGTTAACACTGGAGTTTGTGGAACTCCCAATTCGGGTTCGATTCCCGATAGACACCCAAAGTATTATGATCATCATAGGAATAACAGGAATATTGGGCGCAGGTAAGGGTACTGTCGTTGATTACCTTACAGAAGAAAAAGGGTTTAAGCATTATTCTGCTCGTGCTTTTATAACTGAAGAAATAGAAAGAAGAGGTTTGTCGGTAGATAGAGATACTATGACAGAAGTATCAAACGATTTAAGAAAGAGTAATTCTCCAGCCTATATAATAGAACAACTTTATAATATTGCAGAGTTAGAAGGACACAGTGCTGTAATAGAATCAATCCGTACTTCTGGTGAAGTAGAATTCTTGAAAAGCAAAGGAGATTTTCATCTTTTGTCTGTAGATGCTCCTTCAAAAATTCGATACGAAAGGATCTCCACTAGAGGAAGTGAAACAGACAATGTCTCGTTTGAGAAATTTCTGGCAGATGAAGAAAGAGAGATGAAGTCGGTCGATCCTAATAAGCAAAACATAGGTTGGTGTGTTGACCATGCTGACTATAAACTAATGAATGACGGTACTGTTGAAGATTTACAAAAAGACGTAGATATTATTCTTAAAAAAATAAACCATATCTAATGAGATCTTTTTTTCAAAAATATAAAGAATTTTTCAAACGCAATGAGCGATATATTTCTGGTGGGGCACTTTTGCTTGGTTTTATAGTAGACAACTTTACTTTGACGAGGATCGATCTTAGTTTTGACAATATTGTACTTTTTACATATCTGACTATTGCACTCTTGGCGATAGTGGCTATAAACTTTTATGAAGAAGGGGTTTTGAAAGGGTTCTTATTTGAGAAAGTTAGGTTTATCGCACCACTTGCAATGCAATTTGCATTTGGTGGCCTTTTCAGTGGGTTCGTAATCTTCTATTCTAGAAGTGCATCGCTCATTACAAGCTGGCCATTTATTTTGATGCTTATTGCACTTTTAGTCGGTAATGAATTTTTCAAGAAAAAATATACTAGGTTTACTTTTAGGATGAGTATATTTTTTGTAGCGCTTTTCTCTTTCTTAATCTTCTATGTTCCTGTTGTCACAAAGTCTATAAATGCTGGTATCTTTCTCTTAAGTGGAGTTATAAGTTTGGCACTTATGGCGATTTTGGTCCATACTTTGAGAGTTTTTATTCCAGCTCGGATTAAAAAAAGTAAAAATGCTCTTAGGTTAAGTATTGTGAGCATCTTTGTTCTTATAAATATTTTTTATTTTACGAATATTATCCCACCGATACCACTTTCACTTAAAGAGGCAAGCGCACATTATTTTGTAGAGAGAACAGTTGGAGGCGACTATCTTGCGACAAGTGAAATTGAAAAATGGTACAGCTTTTTAACACTAGGTAATACTATTTATGTTTCAGTAGGTGAGCCAGTGTATGTTTTTAGTTCGGTATTTGCACCAACAAAACTCAATACGCAGATTTTCCATAAGTGGCAGTATTATGACGAGGGGAGGGATGAATGGATAGAGAGTGATAAGCTAGGGTTTGCAATATCAGGTGGACGTGACGGCGGGTATAGAGGATATACTATGAAATCAAACGTGACCGAAGGTCTCTGGCGTGTGGATGTGCTAACAAAGCGTAACCAACTTCTCGGAAGGGTGAAGTTTAAGGTAGAAGAAGTGCAAAAAACTATAGATTTAGAGATAAAGACTATTTAGTTATCCACACAAAGGACAGTCCTTTGTGTTTTTTTGATATTACAATATAAGTATTAGTAATTAACTTTTAATAATATGGAATCAATATTTCTTGTGCAGGTTATCGGTATCTATTTTCTAGTAGTTGGTATCTCTGCGCTTATTAAGTCAAAAGAGTGGCAACATGTCGTGAAGCATCTTATGGAACACGAGCATACAGCTCTTGCATATCTTGCGGCTATCTTCACTTTTATTATCGGACTTATCGTTGTGCTTAATCACAATGTTTGGACAGGTGGTATACCAGTTGTCATAGCGACAGTAGTAGGGTGGCTTATCTTAGTAAAGGGAGTTACGTATTTCTTGCTTCCAAGTCATGTGTGGGTCTCATGGGTGCGAAAGATGAATGGTCTGAAATTATATAAGATATTTGGAATTATCTATATAATAATAGGAGCATATATGGCATACAATGGATTCTTTGTAGCGTAATATAAAAACAAAAACACCGCCCAGTCGCTCGCGAGCGACTGGGCGGTGTTTTTGTTTTATCTATACTTCAAACGCTAAAAGTGCAAACATTATTGCGATACCGACTACTATAGCTATGAATTGAAGGATGGAGTGTTTTTTGGATGAGGTCTTGTGAAGTTCTGGTACTAGGTCAGAGCCTGCTATGTAGATAAACCCACCAGCTGCAAAAGCAATCAAGAATGGAATATAAGAATCAATATTTTTACCGAAGATAAAAACTATAGCAGTACCAAGTATGGCAGAAAGTGATGAAAAGAAGTTGAACAAAATAGCTTTTGTTTTTGAATAGCCGGAATGTATAAGTACTGCAAAATGTCCTATCTCTTGTGGTATTTCGTGGAGGATTATCGCAATGGTTGTAGCGATACCGACTTCAATACTTATAAAATAACTTACACCTATGATTATTCCATCTACCATGTTGTGTAAAGCATCTGATGTGAGTATGAGAGCACCCATAGGGTGTATCTTCTTTTCTTTTGTCTCGCACTCTTCTGTGTCGCAACTATGTTCGTGTGAATGATGCCACCGTATAAACTTTTCAAGTACAAAAAAGAGCATTATACCAATAAGTATTGCGAGGGAAACTATAGAAGGGTTGCCTATCTCATTAAATGCTTCAGGTATAAGGTGTATAATAGCGTCACCAAAAAGTGCACCCACTGACAAGCTTACAAGTAGAAAAGTTATTCTCTTTAAGAATGCCTGCTTCAAGCCAAGTGAAAATAAACCTACGAGAGATATAAGGCTTACTAGTATTACACTTCCAAATGCATATATAGTTATTGTATCCATATGGGCATAATAACATAATTGCCTTTTATTGGAGAGCGTTATATATTAAGTATATAATTATCAACTAACTAATTATTTATTATGCATAATGAAACAAATAATCACGGTTACTGTGGTTTTGGAAGCGGTCGTGTAAAGAAAATGCTTGTACTTGTACTTTTAGTGCTCGCAATCTTTCTTGTGTTTAAGACATTAAATACTATTAAAGAATATCGCTTTATAGGAGGAGGAGTATCTGCTACTAATACTATTAGTGTATCTGGTGAAGGGGAAGTGTTTGCAGTAGCTGACATCGCAGAATTTTCGTTCTCTGTGGTTGAAGAAAAAGATACTGTAACAGAAGCGCAGGAAGTTGCGGCACAGAAGATCAATGTCATTTTAGGTTTTCTAAAAGATAGTGAAATAAAAGATAATGATATTAAAACAACAAATTATAATGTATATCCTCGTTATGATTTTATCCGAAAAGCATGTTCTGGAGGTTTTTGTCCTCCAGGGGAGAGGGTACTGAAAGGGTTTGAGGTAAGTCAGAATATTTCTGTAAAAGTTCGTGATACGAAAACTGCCGGAGCTATACTTGCTGGTATAGGTGAACGAGGTGCGACAAATATAAGTAGCCTTAACTTTACTATAGATGATGAAGAAGATCTGCAAGAGGAAGCACGTAAGAGTGCTATAGAGGACGCACGAAAAAAGGCTAAACAGCTTGCAAAAGATCTAGATGTAAAGCTTGTACGAGTAGTCAATTTCTCTGAATCTGGAGGTAGTCCAAGGTTTAAGACATTTGCAGTGGCAGAGATGGCAACTCTAGATGCTGTAGGCGGCGGAATACCTGAAATACCAGTTGGGGAGAATAAGATCACTTCTAATGTAAATATTACTTACGAGATAAGGTAGTATTGACTTTTTTCCTAAAACGAGTAATATATTAAATAACACCCGAGGGGTGTTTTTTAATAAAATTCATAGCTCCTCAAGGTCTCACCTCTCTCTACGAGGCGAGGAAAGACCTTTTCCCGCAATGAATTTTTAATACAAAATCATGAAATTAATCAATTATATAAAGGATACAAGGGGAGAACTAAAGCATGTTAGCTGGCCAACAAGACAGCAGGCTATTGTGTTTACAGCACTTGTTATTATAATTTCGCTTTTTACAGCGGCATTGTTAGGGTTCTTTGATTTTATCTTTTCGTATTTACTAGAAAATTTCGTTCTGTAAAAAACTTATCATGGCAAAACAAGACACAGCACAAAATAGAAACTGGTATGCTATCCATACATATTCTGGATATGAAAATGCGGTGAAGCGTAACTTACGTCAGCGTATAGAGTCTTTGGGTATGGAAGATAAGATCTTTGATGTTATAGTTCCAACAGAAAAAAAGATAAAAATAAAAGCAGGAAAGAGGGTAGAAGAAGAAGATAAGATATATCCAGGATACATACTTGTAGACATGGTGGTAGATGACGACTCTTGGTATGTTGTTAGAAATACACCTAGAGTTACAGGATTTGTCGGTTCTGGAGTGCACCCAGTCCCTCTTTCAAAAGGAGAGTTAGACTCACTTCTAAAGAGAATGGAATCTGATACTGCAAAACATAAAATAGAACTTGCAGTATCAGACGCTGTGACTATAATAGATGGACCGTTTAAAGAGATGGATGGAAAGGTTGCAGAAGTGGATGATGAACGAGGTAAGGTTAAAGTGTTGGTATCAATGTTTGGACGAGAGACACCTGTAGAACTAGACTTCCTTCAAGTTAAAAAGATTTAGTAAAATAAAAAATTATTATGGCAAAGAAAGTAGAAAAAAAATTAAAACTTCAAATAGAAGCAGGGAAAGCAAATCCTGCTCCTCCTGTGGGGCCTGCGCTTGGTCAGGCCGGTATTAATATTGGTGAATTTGTTACAAAGTTTAACGATGCAACAAAAGAGATGATGGGGGACATTATCCCTGTTGAGATATCTGTATATGAAGACAGAAGCTTTGACTTTGTACTTAAGACTCCTCCAGCATCAAGACTTCTCTTAAAAGCACTTGGTATAAAAAAAGGTTCAGGTAAGAACTTAACAAGTAAGGTTGGAAAGGCTACAAAAGCGCAACTTATAGATATAGCTACAAAAAAACTTCCAGACCTAAATACAAACGACCCAGAGCAGGGTGCTAAAGTGATAGCAGGTACAGCACGAAGTATGGGTATCGAAACTGACCTATAGTATAAAATCTCTCAAATCTTTTGAGGAAGATAACTGAGGGCATTCTATGTCCTCTTTTTCTTTGGGTACGTTTACTAGAATTGCGTTTATGCCAAGCTCTTTTGGTGCGAAGTAGTCAGAAGATGGTCTGTCGCCAATATAGAGAAACTCTTCAGGAGACACGTCTTTGTAAAACGACATCCATAGTTTGAAAGCACCTCCGTCTGACTTAGATGCTATCTCACCTGTAATGATATTTGAAAATATTTCCTTTGGAATGTTTAAGTACTCCATCTTTTGATATGCATTGTTTTTGTCAGACCCTGTTATTAGGTCTATATTCCCATATTTTTCTTTTACATCTTTAAGAAGTTGCAAGATCTCTCCGTCAGGAGCCAAAAACTCAGCTATATCAGCATTCTCTAATGCTTCTTGCACTATATCTCCTGCATTAGGTATCTCAAGCTTTTGAAGGGTTTTTGTGCCTGACAGCCCACTACCGTCTTTGTACAGATCTTTAAAAAGCTCTTCTGCTTCTTGTAAGCTAACTCCTTTGTGTGCAGATATCTTTTTATATATGTAGCTCTGTATAGCCTCATCAATAGTTGGAGATTTGGGATACAGTGTTTGGTCTAGGTCAAAACCAATAACTTTAATTTTATTTTTATAAATAATCATTTTATTTGTATGCTATGTAGAACAGTGTAAGTGTTCCAAGCTTAGATTTCAACTCTTTTGCATGTTTACTTGTAATATAGTTACACATCTCTATATCTTTTGTTTTGTTAGATAGTGGTCTATTTGCAAATACCGCTGTCGCATGGATCTTGTCTCCAAATATATTTGCTTGGAAGAATACAAGAGCATTACTCTGTGGGTCTGACTCACCTGCAACATAGTCTGAAAGCACAGTGTTGTTGTGCATCACACCTTTTTCTTTTAAGTATGTTATAGCTCGCGCAACAGTGTCTACACCGTTTAGGTTTTCAAGTATATCAAGTATTTTATTTTTAGGGCGTTTTGTTATTTTCTTAAGTTGTAAATGTTCGTATGCGACACCACCTGACTTTTTAGGTGTTTTTACATTTTTACCAACTAAGTATGGCCCTATAGCTTTGTCGTTCTTATGACTTAGTGGCTTTGACGGTTCGCCAAGTATCTTTTTTGTTTTCTGCTCCTCTGTAAGAAGAAGAATATTTGCTCTGTTTGAAAGCATAAACATATCCCCACCTTTAACTTTGAGAGATTTCTTAATAGTTGTTGTGTACGCATCATAAAGTCCAAATATATTTTCTGGATATGCGTTTACGGTGTTGTGAGCACGTGCGATATGGAATGAGTGGAGTTTATTGTTCTTTATAAAAAATATATCGTGCGTAAGGCAAGGGTCATGTGTGAACTTTGTTATACCGGTTTCTTTTTCGACATAAGTGCCCATGTCTTGTGTTGGGTCAAAACGTTGTACTATTGTAGCTTTGTTTTTATCTGCTTTTAAAACTTTTATCGTGTTTTTAAGTTGATCAAAACCAAAGAAAGTTCGTGTTCTTTCCCCATAGCTGTATGAGCCGTCGCTGTCAAAACGCAAAAGCTGTTTTTTATATGCGTCACGCATCTTTTTTGTAGAGTCCTCGCCTTGTTTATAGAGTTTAGGCATTGCCTTTAAAGCGTTCTCAGTATCTCTATATATAGCTAAAACAGAGGCTGTTCTGGCAGGCCCTTTCCATACATCTCCGTGCTCTTCGGTAATACCTTTTGTATATATCTGCTGAAGAACTGATTTGTGTACATCTAAGAAATTGTCGCCGTCTGCTATAACAAAAGGCAAGTTGCTAGTGTTTATTTGGAAGATATTTGAGAAGTCTTGTATGAAAGAATAATTCTTACTTGCAGCCACATATGCTCTGCCAAGCTGTGTCCCTATGTCCATCCTGTGTAGTATGTCCATTTCATAATCTTCGAATCTATTTAATTCTGCAAGCTTCTTTATTATAGAAGGAATACTTTTTGATTGTAGTTCAAACACTTCGTCACACACATCAAACGCCATACACATACAAGAAACTTTTTTATCTTTTGTACTGATTTTATAATAATATTTTGTATCCACTTTTAAGCTCATGCTTGGTTCTAGGTGGATCTCCTTCTTGCCTATTATATTAGTGTTCTGTACAAGAGAAGGGATAGAGATATTATTTGCTATTTCTGTACCAACACGCCCTATTTCTGCACCAAGAAGTATCTGATCTTCTACTTCAAGTAAAGATTTATCTTTTTCTAAAAACTTCATAAGGGAATACTCTAAAAGGAATTCGTTTTTAGCTTTTATATAATATTTTTTATTATTGATAGCTATATCGAGACGGACTAGCCCATTCTCCGCTGTAACTTTAAAAGGAACTTTCTTTTTTGTCTTACTCTCACTTAATATTATTCTAGGTGGCTGTAGGTGCTGAAAATCTTTCGCATTAAGATATGGAATATTTTTCTTTTTATGTTTTATTTTCTGAAGTTTCTCTAAAAGTTCGTTAAGAGAGTCATAATAGATTTTCTTCTTACTATTTATTTTTATAAGTGTGTCATAAACTTCCTTAGAGACCTTTGGTTTTAATGTTTTCAGATAAGAGTCTACTATTTTTTTACTGTCTTTGTTTTTTGAAGCAAATACAGGAAGTACGACTATGCTATCTTTAAAGGCATTAAATATTTGCTCAGATATATTTGGATATTGCGCACTTGCAGCGATACCGCCTTTTATGTAGTTGCCAGAGACACTCTTCTCAAAACCCTTTTGTATTGCTTGAAGCAAGTTTGTGCTTGGGGAGAATGTTATGGATTCTTCTGAGAACAGTATAAGATATCTAACAGTAGGGTGGGCGAGAGAGTTTATTATCATCCTTTCTGTGCCATCACGGCTAACAATAAGGGATCCAAGTACGGAAACCTGTTTTCGGTATTTATTGTCTATTTCATTTAAAACCTGTCCTGAAGCAGTGGTGTTGGTACATATACCTATTTCGCCACCACGTCCTTCGTTTGGTGTTAAAAGCAGAGCATCTATTACTGGGAAGTTTGTTTTCATATCTTTACCATTTTTTACTTGTCCAAACGTCTGATAAATATTCGTTCATATCTCTCTTTTCATAAACGTCAGTATCTTTAGCAAAAAGTAATAATTCTGGATTTATATTAAACTTACTCATCATCTCTGCTAAAAATTGTCTACAAGATCCACACATATGAGCCGGTTCATCTTTATGTTTTGTTGAAACAAGTCCTATGTGTGTTATCTCAGTATCTTTTTCCATAAGTGCAGATATAACAGCTGCCATCTCTGAGTGTACATTCATTCTCTTGTCAAAGCTTGAATACTGCCCACTAAAATAAATCTTACCGCTTTTTGTCATTACTGCCGTGCCATAGCCACTTGCTGAATCATATCTTGGAAGGTTTTTTTCTACGCCAAGCATGGCATATTTTTTTAACACACCTTTTATATCTAAATCCTTTTTAAGTTGTGCTTTATTAGACTGTGTTTCTGTACTAGAATCTATCTTCTTTAAAAAAGTCCGTTCAGGTTTATAGAAAGGAAATAAAGAAGAGACGTCATCTGCGCTAAAAAGTATATTTCCTTCTATATCTATCACAGTATATTTTATTTGTTGACCAGTTCTTCGTGCAAAGTCTATAAGTATTTTTATTATTATAGGTGACGCAGTTTCTGCTTTGTCATAAGTTTCAAGCATAGTAATGACACTTTCTATTTGGAAGTCATTGTTTTGCATTGCGCCCAAAAGCGCAACCTGTTCTGAGGGCATACTTAAAAGATTGGTGTCAGATCCTATGTGTGCACCAAGATAGCTCTGCCCGCTTTTTGAATATGCAATAGACGAACTTCTTTTGTCCTCTTCTTTTTTTATGATACACAAATTTAGTGTCTCTTTGAGTTTTTCTGTATCAAAATCCATATTAAATTAGTTAATTTCGGTTTTAGTACGAAGGCTACTTACTTTGAGCCCACCTTCTGTCCAGTCGTAGTGCATTACTTTTTTTATAAAGTCGTTAAAAAGATGAATCTTATCTCTTTCGATGCGTGGGTACATTTTCTCAGAGCGCTTGCTGGATAGTCTTATTGTCGGTCTAAATGGCACAGGAAAGGCATAATACGGCATAAGAGGTTTCTTTTCTGTCTCTATGAGTAAGACTTTTATGGGCTTATTGAGTGTTTCTATGGCGTAGTCTATTCTGTGCATGCCGTCGCATACTATGTGGAATTTATGTTTTCCATTGTACTGCAGGCCGTAGTTTATAAGCGATGCATTTGAATGAAAAATATCAAGATGATTAATCTTACTTACTTCATCTACAAAGAATGAATTAAGATATCTTTTTGAAAGGTCGTGTAAGTTTCCAGCTGCGTCTTTTACAAAACGGTTTTTAAATCTGTTGGTTAATTTTTCCAAATCAAAAAAACCTTTTTTTAGATCATACGTATGAGTCTCTATTATAGGTGGTAAAACATGGAAATCACCCCTTCCTTCCCATTCGTATTCCACAGCTTCTTCAAGTCCGTTAATAGCAAGCCCTTCTTTTTCTAAAAATTTGTGAAGAGTTTTTATAACGTCTAACTGATTTTCATAAATTGTAGGTTGTGGAGAAAATAGTGGTTCTTTTTTTCCATTTACTTTAACAACAGGTGAGCCGCCCATTTTTTCTTGAGGGTATAATGTGGCGATAGAGATCTTTGCATTTTTGTACGGATACAATGCTCCACCATTTTTATCATAGAGTCCTCTAAACTTAACTTTCCTCAATACTTCTTGTAAGTCATTAAGAGCAACTGTCTTTTTTAGAGTCAGTTTATGTTTCATAATAAAAGTATACAATGTATTTATCTATATAGTAAGTTGACTGTATTATGCAATATCAGCTTAATTTTTCATGATATAATACACTTGTATGACATTAAAATTAAAAATAAAAAGACTATCAGGTGAAGCTAAGTTGCCAAATTATCACTATGAAGGAGACGCTGCTTTAAATTTGTATTCTGTTGAGGATGTTTTATTAAAACCAAATGAACAAGTTAGTGTTAAAACAGGTATTGCTATGATAATCCCTGAAGGACACACAGGGCTTATCTGGGATAGAAGTGGACTTTCAATAAAGCACGGTATTAAGACGCTTGGTGGAGTGATAGATGCTGGATATCGTGGAGAAGTAGCTGTGGGGTTTATGAATATATCTAAAAATGATTATCAGATAGAAAAAGGTGATAAAATAGCGCAGATCATCATCCAAAGATTTGAAAATGTTTATGTGGAAGAAATAGATGAGATTGAAGATAGGGATACGCATAGGGGAGAAAAAGGCTTCGGTAGCTCTGGCAAATAAGCTAAATAAACGCCTAAATAGCTATTTTAGGCGTTTATTTGTATACTGGATAGATGGTTAGAGAAGAACTAAAGAAAGTGATAAAAGACACAGTTTTGAGTCTTGGGCTTGAAATAGAGGATGTTCACCTAGAGCATCCGGCTGATCTAGCGCATGGAGACTATTCTACAAATATCGCTATGGCGCTTGGAAAAGTAAATAATAAGAATCCAAAAGATTTGGCACAAGAGATTGCTGAGAAGCTTTCTGAAAATAAAATAAAAGAAGTAGAAAAAGTAGAAGTCGCAGGAGCTGGGTTTATAAACTTCCACCTTTCACAGGAATTCTTTACTGGAAGTATTGAAGAGATTTTAAGGAGTAAGGATAAGTGGGGAAGTAATGAATCTCTAAATAAGCAAAAGACGATAGTAGAGTACACTGACCCGAATCCGTTTAAAGAGTTCCATATTGGGCATTTGATGAGCAACGCTATCGGAGAGTCTATTTCAAGACTTGTGGAGTTCTCAAGTGCAGAAACAAAACGTGCAAATTATCAAGGTGACGTGGGTCTTCATGTTGCAAAAGCTATTTGGGGTCTTATGCAAGGTTCGACCTTGCAGGATTCTGAAGCTTTAGGGAAAGCTTATGCAGAAGGTGCTAAAGCGTATGAAGAAGGCGAGAAAGCAAAAGAAGAAATAAAAGAAATAAATAAAAAAGTTTATGAAAAGAACGATGAAGAGATAAATAAACTTTATGATGATGGTAGAAAGGTATCATTAGAACATTTTGAAGAAATTTATGAGAAACTTGGAACAAAGTTTGATAAAGATTTTTATTTTTATGAAAGTGAGACTTGGGAATTAGGTAAAAGACTTGTGAGAGAGAATGTCGGGAAAGTTTTTGAAGAGAGTGACGGTGCTGTGATATTTAAAGGTGAGGATGTAGGTTTGCACACTAGAGTATTTATAAACTCTGAAGGACTTCCAACATATGAAGCAAAAGATCTAGCTTTGGCGAAAATAAAAGCAGAAAGATATAGCTATGACAAGTCTGTTGTGGTTACAGCAAGTGAGCAGAAAGAATATTATAAAGTAGTACTTGCGGCGATGAAAGAGGTCTCTCCAGAGCTTGCAGAGAAAACAAAACACATAACACACGGCATGATGCGCTTGCCAAGCGGAAAGATGTCGTCTAGAACAGGTGACGTAATAACTGGCGAGTCTATGATAGAAGATGTTAAGAATAGGGTGTTAGAAAAAATGCAGGATTCTGAACTTGAAAACAAAGAGGAGATAGCAGAGATGGTAGCAGTAGGAGCTATAAAATATTCAGTATTAAAGCAGTCTGCAGGTAAAGATATAGTATTTGATATGGACAGGTCCCTTTCATTTGAGGGAGATTCTGGGCCATATTTGCAGTATTCTCTAGTAAGGGCAAATGCTATATTAGAAAAGGCTGAACAAGAAAACATAAAATCAGATACAAAAAATGCAAGGTCGAACCTTGCAGTGGGAGAGCTGGAGAAGCTTTTGTATAGATTTCCTGAAGTTGTGGAGAGGGCAAATGAAGAATATGAACCGCACTATGTGACGACGTATCTGACAGAACTTGCTGGAGCGTTTAATAGTTTCTATGCTAATACAAAGATAGTAGAAGAAAGCGAAGAAGCTCCGTACAAAGTTGCACTGACACAAGCATTTAAAATAACAATTAAAAATGGTCTCTGGCTTCTCGGAATAAAAACACCTAATAGAATGTAAATATGGAAAATAAAAACGAACAAAAAAACGAAATAGCTAAAAATGAGATAGCTCAGAAGGAGGAGGAAGTCTTGAAGTTTTGGGGTGAGAATCAGATTTTTAAGAAGTCTGATGAAAAAGAAGCGCCAAATGGCGAGTTTATTTTTTACGAAGGGCCACCTACTGCAAACGGTAAGCCAGGAATGCACCATATGGAAGCGCGAGCTTTTAAAGATGCAATACCTCGGTATAAAACTATGCAAGGTTTTCATGTGCGCAGAAAAGCTGGTTGGGACACACATGGACTTCCTGTGGAGATACAGGTGGAGAAAGAACTTGAGCTACATTCTAAAAAAGATATTGAAGAATACGGTATAGCGAATTTTAATAAAAAATGTAAAGAAAGTGTTTGGAAATATGTAGACCTGTGGGAGAAGTTTACGGACAGAATAGGCTTCTGGCTTGATAAAGAAAATCCGTACATAACATACGAACCAGAGTATATGGAATCTGTGTGGAATGTTGTAAAGAAAGTTGATGATCAAAAACTTCTATATAAAGACTATAGAATAGTAAACTGGTGTCCTCGTTGTGGTACAGGGCTTTCGAGTCATGAGCTTGCACAAGGGTATCAGGAAGTCCACGACATGTCTGTTTACGTAAAATTTAAGGTTAAAAATAAAGAAAATACATATCTACTTGCGTGGACTACTACACCCTGGACGCTTCCTGGGAATGTCGCGCTTGCAGTAGGAGAGAAAATTAAATACAAAATGCTTAAAGCAGATGGCGAGAATTTAATTCTAGCGGAAGATAGAGTAGAAGATGTAATGAAAGATAAGGAGTACGAGGTTGTGGAAGATCTGAGCGGTAAAGATTTGACAAAATATGAATACGAGCCTTTATATTCATATTTAGAAGATACATTACCAGAAAGCGAAACTAAAAAACTTAAAAATGCATATAAAGTATATGAAGCTGACTTTGTAAATACAGAAGATGGTACAGGGATCGTGCATACTGCTGTGATGTATGGTGCAGATGACTTTATACTTGGTACAGAAAATGATTTGCCTAAACACCACATAGTTAATGAAGACGGTAGGTTTATAAGTGGTACAGACTTCTTAGAAGGTAAAAAAGTAAGAGGTTCTAATGATGAGATAATAGAAGATTTAGAAAAGAAGGAAATCCTTTTTGATAAAGAGAGGATAAAGCATACATACCCGCATTGTTGGAGGTGTAAAACTGCGCTTATATACTATGCACGGGACTCTTGGTATATACGAATGTCAGATCTACGCGACAAACTTGTAAAAGAAAACAATACTATAAACTGGGAGCCAGAACATATAAAAGAAGGACGGTTTGGTGAGTGGGTAAGAGAGGTGAAAGACTGGGCGATCTCAAGAGAGAGGTATTGGGCTACACCACTTCCAGTCTGGCAAAATGATAAAGGAGAGAATACGGTAATCGGTAGTATAGAAGAGCTTAAAAAGTATACAAAGAAGAGTGGAAATAAGTATTTTGTAATGCGTCATGCAGAGGCAGAGAACAATACGCTAAGTGTAATAAGCTCTAAGGCAGATAACCCGCATCATGTAACAGAGAAAGGAAAAGAACAGATGGTAGATGCTATCAAACAATTAAAGAAAGAAAAAATTGATTTAATAATCGCTTCTCCGTTTGTGAGAACACGTGAGACTGCAGAAATAGCTGCGGATGGTATTGGTATTGATAAAAGTCAGATAATATATGAACAAAGAATACAAGAGCTGGATGCGGGGGATCTTGAGGGGGTGAGTGTTGAGGAATATCATGCATACTTTGATTCTACTAAAGAATGTTTTGAAAAAGGGTGTCCAGGTGGTGAAAACTATGTACAGATAAAGAGTAGAATGGGTAATTTTATTTATGATATAGAAAATAAATATAAAGGTAAAAATATTTTGATTGTTACACATGATGCACCAGGGTGGCTTTTAATTAATGCAGCGTATGGATATAGTGGTGAAAAAGCTGTCGCACAGAGGAAGGATGACAAAGATCATTTTATTTTTAATGCAGAAATTAAAAAACTTAATTTTGTTCCACTACCACATAATGAAAATTATGAACTTGATCTGCATCGGCCGTACATTGATGAAGTAGAGCTTGTAGATGAGAAGGGAAATAAACTTACAAGAGTGAAAGAGGTTATGGACGTGTGGTTCGACTCTGGAGCGATGCCGTATGCACAAGACCATTATCCGTTTGAGAATAAAGAGCTTATAGAAGGAGGCGGCTACCCAGCTGATTTTATATCAGAAGCTATTGACCAGACTCGTGGATGGTTCTATACACTGCATGCTATCGGTGCCTTGATGTGCCGTGGGAAAGCATATAAGAATGTGATCTCACTTGGACATATCTTAGATAAAAAAGGTAAGAAGATGTCTAAATCTGTAGGTAATGTAGTAGATCCGTGGGAAATGACAGATAAATACGGAGTAGATGCATTGCGCTTCTGGATGTATACGGTGAACCAGCCAGGGGACTCCAAAAACTTTGAAGAGAGAAGTGTTGATGAGGTGGTAAAGAAGGTGTTTAATCTTTTGAACAATATTGTTAAGTTCTATGAGCTTTATAGTATAAAAGAGCAAGTCTTTGATGATAAACATACGAAGAGTGGAAATGTGCTTGATGTATGGATACTTGCAAAACTTAATAAGCTAAAAGAAAATACAACAAAGAGTTTAGATGAATATCATTTGTTTGAACCAGCACGCGAGGTCAGAGAGTTCATAGCAGACTTCTCACAATGGTATGTTCGTCGTTCTCGCGATAGGTTTAAAACAACAGGAGGGGATAAAGAGTACGCGCTTGCGACTACTCGGTTTGTGCTTCTTGAGCTTTCAAAACTTATGGCGCCGTTTACACCATTTATAGCAGAGCAGGTGTATCAGAAAGTGAGGAGTATTGATATGGCAGAGAGTGTGCACTTGGAAAGCTGGCCAGAATTTGAAGTGAAAGACACAACAATACTTGACGATATGGAAAAAATAAGAAAAATAGCTTCGCTTGGGCTTGAGGCGCGAGCTAATGTAAATATAAAAGTACGGCAACCCTTGGCTTCGCTTAAGTTAAAAACTGAAGGAGGAAAGCTGGACGATGGTTTATTGCAGTTAGTTAGGGATGAGGTGAATGTAAAAGAGATTTTGTTTGTCGCGGAAGAAGGTCTTTCCTCGGGTAGCGAAGCGGACGGAGGTGAGACCTTGGGGAGCGATATTGTTGAGCTAGATACAAACCTTACGCAAGAACTTAAAGACGAGGGTGTCGTGCGTGAACTCACTCGTGCTATTCAAGGTGCAAGAAAAGTCGCAGAGCTTACCCCACAGGATTTTATAAACTTAGATGTCGAGACAGATAACAAAGGACAGTCCTTTGTAGAAAAGTTTGAAGAGCAAATAAAAACAGGAGCTCTTATAAAAGAAATCAGTTTCACCAAAACAGAAGGCGACGAAATAAATGTAGATCCATATATATTCAAGTTTAAGGTAATAAAATAGCATGTCACATACTCTATACAGTACAGAATGTATAGTCCTAGGAAGTATTGATTCTGGCGAGGCAAATAGATATATCTCTTTGTTTACAAAAGAGATGGGTTTTGTGCGTGCTGTTGCAAAGAGTGTACGAGAAGAAAGGTCAAAACTTCGATACTCTCTACAAGCTTTCTCGTTTACAAATGCAACACTTGTTCGTGGGCGTGAAGTGTGGAGAATAACAGGTGCAGAAGAGAAGTATAGTTTGCATCATGATTTGAAACATGACAGTAATAAATTATTTGCAATTACGCAGATATTAAATCTCTTAAACAGGCTTTTGCATGGAGAAGAGAAGAATGATTATCTTTTTAATACTTTGTCAGATGGTTTAGAATATCTGCGTGCAAATAATATGGACGAAGAAGCTATAAAAAATTTTGAACATCTTATAGTCCTTCGTATGCTTTACTCGCTTGGGTATATTGCAAAAGAAAAAGAAAAAGACAACCTTGCCGAATTATTACAGCTAACTGTGGTGGATGAAGGATTGTTAATAAAAACACAATCTGAACGAAAACAAGTTTTATTTGCTATAAATAGAGCGTTGAAGGAAGCGCATCTGTAGTGGTATAATAATATTATGTCAAAAGATAAAAATAGGAGCAGTATAGACGAAATGCGTAAAAGCTTATACCGACGTGGTGTTGAAAAGCTCGGCTCAAAAAAACGAAGACCCCTTCAAGCTATTGATTATGGTACAAAAACACAATGGTCTGACCAAGGTGAAAAGCCAGCTTTTAAGGAAAAGAAGAAGCGTCGCTCAACATTGTCAGTGCTTCTTGTTGCATCTCTTGTATTTTTTATCATAGCTATTGGTATATCTGCATTTTTCATATATGGAGGTTCAAATGTTGTCTCGTCTCAAAATATCGATATTAGTATAGAAGGTCCTGTGACTATAAGTGGTGGGGAAGAACTTTCTTTGCAGATAGCTATCACAAATAAAAATAATATACCTATAAAACTAGCTGATTTACTTGTTGAATATCCAAATGGTACTCGCAGTGCGACTGATATATCAAAGGCATTACCAAGGTATCGTGAGCCAGTTGGTACTGTAAAGTCTGGAGAAACGCTACAGAGAACAGTAAAAGCAATACTGTTAGGGTCAGAAGATACTAAACAAAATGTTAAAGTTACTGTCGAATACAGAACTGATGATTCAAACGCTATTTTCTTTACAGAAGAAACTTATGAAGTGACTTTGGTTTCTTCACCACTTAGTCTTACTGTCTCAAATGTTGAAGAGGTGACGTCTGGTCAGGAGGTTGAGTTTGATGTGGTTGTTACGTCTAATTCAAATACAATTATAAAAAATGCATTGCTTGAAGTGGAATATCCTTTTGGTTTTGAATTTGTCTCAGCTACTCCAGCGCCGGCATTTACAGATAGTGTGTGGGACTTGGGAGATATACAGCCAGAGAGTAGTAGGAAAATAAAGTTACGAGGGATTATCCTTGGAGAAAATGAAGAAGAAAGAGTGCTTAGGTTCTCAAGTGGTGTACAAGATGAAAGAGATGAAAAAGAAATAGGCGTAGCTTTTATTACATCTACAAAATCAATATTTGTTAAAAAATCTTTTATAGAAGTTGATCTTGCTCTAAATGGAAACAAGTCTTCAGAATATGTGTCTGGGCTCGGTGATGATATACGTGCAGATATAACATGGACAAATAATATGCCAGTCAGTGTTTCAGATATTGAGATTGAGATTAGGTTCTCTGGCTCATCCCTTGATAAACTATCAGTATCCGCAGACCGTGGTTTCTATAATTCATCTACAAATACTCTTACTTTTAGCAGAGAGACAAACGACGACCTTGCATCACTATCTCCTGGTGAGCAGGGAAGAGCAAAGTTCTCTTTTGCATCTTTGGGACAATCTTCAGGAAGTATATTTAAGAATCCAGAAATATTGCTTGATATAACTGTGAAAGGAAAACGTATCTCAGAAAGCCAAGTACCACAGACTATAGATTCGTCAGTAAAAAGAACAGTAAAGCTTGCTTCGGATCTCTTGCTCGCACCACGTTCGGTTTTCTTTGTAGGGCCGTTTACAAATACAGGTCCTGTACCACCTAAAGCTGAAAACGAAACGACGTATACTATTATCTGGACTATTACTAACTCTTCAAATATAGTAGATAACACTACTGTCACTGCGACTCTTCCTTCGTATGTACGTTGGACAGGTAATACAAGTCCGTCAAGTGAGAAAATATCTTTTAACCCTGATGGTGGTAAGATAACGTGGGACGTTGGTAGTGTGAAGCCAAAGTCAGATGTCTCAAGTACAGGGCAAAGGGAGATCGCGTTTCAGGTGGCGCTTCTGCCTAGTTTGAGCCAGATAGGTGATATGCCAATACTTGTAAATGAGCAAACGATAACAGGAACTGACCGCTTCTCTGAAACACAGATAAGTGCTACAAAAAGAGAATTAACAACACGCCTTTTCACAGATCCAAATTTTGCAACAGAATGGGCTCATGTAGTAGAGTAATATACGCGGGATAAAAAATAAAAATTATGAAAAAAGAAGAAGGAAAAATGGAGAAAATAGTATCACTGGCAAAACGAAGGGGTTTTGTGTATCAAGGTTCTGAGATATGGGGAGGGCTTTCTGGTATGTGGGATTATGGACCTCTTGGTGTTGCTTTAAAAAATAATATAAAGAATTCTTGGTGGAAAAAGTTTGTGGATGATCGTGAAAACATGTATGGACTTGATGCAGCTATAATAATGAATTCAAAAGTCTGGGAAGCAAGTGGGCATCTTAAAAATTTTACAGAAAAACTTGTTGAATGTAGTAAATGTAATACACAATTTCGTGCCGATCAGTTAAAAGAAAAAAAATGTTCTAAATGTGGAGGTGAATTAAAAGAAGAACAGCAGTTTAATGAAATGTTTGAAACAAATGTGGGCGCTTCAAAAGATTCGTCGTCTGTCGCATATCTTCGTCCAGAGACTGCACAAGGTATATTTTCAAACTTTAAAAATATTATTGATTCATTTCATCCGAAACTGCCGTTTGGTATAGCGCAGATTGGTAAAGCATTTAGAAACGAAATAAATGCGCGAGAGTTTCTTTTTAGAACACGAGAGTTTGAACAAATGGAAATAGAATTCTTTTTTAAGGGAGATGAATGGGAAAAACATTTTGAAGACTGGAGAGGGTATTCATGGGAATGGCTTAATGAACTAGGCCTTACAAAAGAGAGTGTGCATGAGCTGGATGTTGAAGATAAAGACAGAGCTCATTACTCAAAGAAAACTATTGATTTTGAATATGATTTCCCGTTTGGTAGAAGTGAGCTTTTTGGTCTTGCATACAGGACTGATTATGACCTTACAAACCATGGTGTAGATTATCTTGATGATGTGGCTGGTGAAAAGTTCGTGCCACATGTAATAGAACCATCATATGGTGTAGATAGGGTGATGTTTGCTCTACTTAATGAAGCTTATACAGAAGACGAGCTAAATGGAGAAAAAAGAGTATATCTTAAATTTAAACCAAATATCGCACCTGTAAAGGTGGCAGTTTTTCCTCTTCTTAAGAATAAGCCAGAGCTTGTGACAAAAGCACGAGAAGTGTTTGATATGATACGAAAAGAAGTACCGCAAACAATGTTTGACGATAATGGTAATATCGGTAAAAGATATAGAAGACAAGACGAAATAGGTACACCAAACTGCATAACTATAGACTTCGATACACTTGAAGATGACACAGTAACTCTACGTGACCGCGACACCGGCGAGCAAAAGCGTATAAAGGTAGAAGAAATCATTTCATCTATTTTTATATAGTGTTATTATATTAGTAATATGGAACATTTGAAAAATATGAATATTACGATAAGTTCTGGAACTATTATAAAAAGTATTTTGTTTGTGCTTTTGGTTGCGGCACTGTTCTTCTTAAAAGATTTGGTGCTTATTCTTGTCACAGCGATAGTTATAGCATCAGCGATCGAGCCTATTACAAGATGGTTCGTCGGATACAAAGTACCGAGAGTTATCGCAGTGCTTATGGTATATGTGCTCATACTGCTCGCACTTTTAAGTATATTTTATTTCTTTGTTCCAACTTTACTTCAAGAAACTTCAAACTTCCTTACATTTTTACCTACGTATACAAACTCTATTGACCTCTCTAGTACTATCGGCGGTGATTTCTTTGGTGCTCCAGAATCTATAGTAAAAACTTTCTCTATTAAAGATGCATTGCAGTCTCTTCAGGAGTCGTTTAGTAATTTGTCTCAGGGCTTTATACAATCGATCAGTGTTATCTTTGGTGGTGCGATGAGCTTTATCCTTATAATTGTGTTCTCTTTTTATTTTGCTGTGCAGGAAACAGGTATCGATGACTTTCTTCGTGTTGTAACGCCTGTAAAGCATCAGGGTTATATACTCGATCTTTGGCGACGCTCACAAGTGAAGATCGGCCGGTGGATGCAAGGACAGCTTATACTCGCACTTATCGTAGGTGTGTTGGTATATATGGGACTTACTATACTTGATGTTAGGTATGCATTATTGCTCGCAGTACTTGCAGGTGTGTTTGAGCTTATACCACTTTTCGGAGCGTTTTTGGCGGCAGTTCCTGGTATCGCCATCGCTTCTGTTGATGGAGGTATTACCCTTGGGCTTATGGTAACAGGTCTTTATTTGATAATAAGTCAGTTTGAAAATCATCTTATTTATCCGCTTGTTGTTACTAAGGTTGTAGGTGTGCCACCTCTTATGGTGATTATCGCGCTTATTGTAGGTTTTCAAACAGCTGGGTTCTTAGGTGTCATTCTCTCTGTTCCTGTTGCTGCTATCGTTCAAGAACTTATAAAAGATGTGCAAAAAGAAAAAGCGACATTCTTGAAAAAACATCCACAAAAGACTAGTATTGAGGGTAATGGATAAAAATTTATATCTAACAACGACACTTCCATATGTAAATGCTGACCCACACATAGGGGCGGCGTTTGAGTTTGTGACGGCTGATATTATCGCTCGACACCACAGACTTTCGGGTGACAATGTATTTTTTAATACTGGAGTAGATGAGCATGGACAAAAAGTTTATACAAAAGCGCTTGAAGCAAAACAAGATCCGCAAGAATATGTAAATGAGTATGCGGAGAAGTTTCATGTTTTAAAAAATACTCTTAACTTAAGTTATGATAACTTCATACGAACCACTGACGAGCATCATAAAAAAGCTGCGCAAGAGTTTTGGAAGCAGAGTCTTGCGAAAGGGGATATTTATAAAAAGCAATACAAGACAAAGTACTGTGTAAGCTGTGAGCTTGAAAGAACAGACTCAGAGCTTGTGGACGGGTGTTGCCCAGAGCACTTGGATAAAGAGCTTGAGACAGTAGAAGAGGAAAACTATTTCTTTAAATTTTCAAAATATCAAGAACCACTCCTAGAGCTATATAAAGAAAATCCAGAACTTGTAGTACCAAGCTTTCGGTTTAATGAAATAATAAAGTTTGTAGAAAGAGGGCTGGAAGATTTTAGTATTTCGCGTTTGAAAAGTAAGATGCCTTGGGGTGTACCTGTACCAGACGATGATGAGCATGTTATGTATGTGTGGTTCGACGCGCTTGTAAACTATATCTCTGCTATAGGTTGGCCAGAAAATATAGAAGAGTTTGAAAAATGGTGGCCTGTGACACAGTTTGCTGGCAAAGACCAAGTAAGACAACAGGCTGCTATGTGGCAGGCTATGCTTATGTCGGTGGACCTTCCGCCTTCAAAGCAGATTGTAATACATGGGTTTATTACATTAGATGGTGAGAAGATGAGTAAGAGTATTGGGAATGTTATAAATCCGGAAGATTTGGTAAAAGAATATGGAGTAGACGCTCTGCGGTATTACTTGGCACGACATATTAATCCGTTTGAAGACAGTGATTTCACAAAAGATAAATTTAAAGAAGCTTATAATGCAAACTTGGCAAATGGTGTAGGAAATTTAACTGCGAGGATAATGAAGCTTGCAGAAACTCATTTAGACAAACCGGTAGAACTTCCAGACACACAGCTACCTCCGAACTTGGTAAGTCTGATAGAGAGTTTTGAAATAAGTAAAGCAATGGATCTGATATGGGAGCACGTGGGGGACTTGGATGGGTATATACAAACTGAAAAGCCTTTTAGTGTAATAAAAGAAGATAAAGAAAAAGGTATTGAACTTATACAAAATATAACTATAAAACTTCATTCTGTAGGACAGATGCTTGAGCCAATTTTGCCTGAAACGTCAGAAAAAATAAAAAATGCAGTACTCGAAAACAAAATGCCCGAAACTTTGTTTGAAAGGAAATAAAAAACCTAAATGAAACCGAAATATTTTGATATACATGGGCATATTAATTTTGATAGCTTTGGCGATGATAGAGATGAGGTTATAAAAAGGATGCGCGATGATGGCGTGTGGGGTATCTCTGTGGGGACTGATCTGACGACTTCTAAAGAGGTGGTAGAGCTTGCAGATAAAAATGAAAATATTTATGCTACCGTTGGACTTCACCCAGACGATAACGAACATGAGGATTTTAAAAAGCAGGATTATGTAGAGCTTGTAAAAAATAAAAAAGTGGTAGCGGTGGGCGAGTGTGGTCTAGACTACTTTAGGATCAAAGATGGCGAGGAAGAGGAAACTAAAAAAAGACAAAAAGAAAACTTTATAAAACAAATAGAGTTTGCACTTGAGAATGATTTACCACTGATGCTTCACTTCAGACCATCTGGGAAAAGTATGGACGCATATGAAGATGGACTTGAAATATTAAATAAATATAAAAAAGAGCACGGAGCAAAACTTCGGGGTAACTCACATTTTTTTGCGGGAAATCTAGATATCGCAAAGAGGTTTGTTGGGTTTGGTTTTACACTCTCTTTTACTGGAGTTATAACTTTTGCAGATAGCTATGATGAGATAATAAAAGAGATACCATTTGAAAGTATAATGGCAGAGACTGACTGTCCGTTCGTCGCGCCTGTGCCGTATAGGGGAAGTAGATGTGAGCCAGTGCATGTAAAAGAGGTAATTAGGCGAATTGCTGAAATAAGAGGCGAAGATGAAGAAAAAGTCCGTGAGATTCTTGTAAATAACGCTTTTAGGGTATTTTTGAACGGCTAAGCTTCAATAAAGTTTAGCCATTGGTAAGGTAGGGCTTTAAATAGCGCTTTCTGTTGCTTTATAAAGAACTGTGTGCTAATATGCTCTTTACATGGCAGAAGATATTATAAAAGAAGAAATAGCTCAGGATGGAGCAGATGAGGCTGAAACTCAGGTATATGAGCTCGGTTTTCACATTGTGCCATCTGTAGAAGAGGGTGATGTTGCTTCTGAGGTAGATACTATAAAGGCTCTTGTCGAGAAAAATGGAGGAGTGTTTATATCAGAAGAATCTCCAAAACTTATCGACCTTGCATATACTATAATAAAAGCAATTGAAGGTAAGAAAGAAAGGTTTGATACAGCGTATTTTGGATGGATAAAATTTGAAATGAAAACAGACAGTATAGGGGTGGTTAAAGAAGAGATCGATCTTAATAAAAATGTTTTGCGATATTTGATTATAAAGACTGTAAAGGAATCAACTCTTACACCAAAAACTGCAGTTTTTGCAAAAGAGGATGTATCTAGAAAGCCAGCGCCGAAAACTAATACAGCAAGTTCAGAAAAGGTAGAAGAGGATGTAAAGAAAGCAGATGAGGTTGAAAAACCTGTTGTTAAAGAAAAGAAAGAACCAGTGTCAGAAGAAGATCTTGATAAAACTATTGAAGAATTAGTAGTATAATAAAATTATATGTATCTAAACAAAGCATTGGTATATGGAAATTTGACAAGAGACCCAGAGCTTAAAGCTCTTCCTTCAGGATCTCAGGTTACTACTTTTTCTGTAGCGACGAATCGTGTGTGGAAAGATAAAGATGGAGCAAAGCAAGAAAGTCCTGAGTTTCATAATATCGTAGTCTTTGGAAGACAAGCAGAGACTGTTGCACAGTATTTGAAAAAGGGGAGTTCAGCGCTTGTAGAAGGAAGAATGCAAACAAGAAGTTGGGAGAGTGACGGTGTTAAAAAGTATCGTACAGAGATAGTGGCAGATAGAGTACAGTTTGGTCCAAGAAGTGGAGGCGCTGGTGCTCCCACAGCTACAGTGTCTACGGGAGGTGCAGATGTACCACAGGCACAAGCTCCAGCACCAGCAGATATAGAATACCCAGAAGAAGATATTAAACCAGAAGATATACCATTTTAATTATGAATAAAGATTTTTTCTCAAAAAATAATATAAAACACATAGACTACAAAGATGTAGAGCTTCTTAAGAATTTCCTAAAAACTCACGGAAGAATCACTCAACGTATGAATACAGGAGCAACAGCAGGTGAACAAAGAAAGCTTGCTCAAGCTATCAAGAGAGCTAGGTTTATGGCACTACTTCCTTTTACTATACAGTAGTAGATAATACCTCCACATATTCATTTGAAAAAATCCCCCAGCGGGGATTTTTTTCTTTGCTATTATGATACACGCTCTGCATATTCACCTGTTTCAGTATTTACTTTTATTATATCTCCTTCATTTATAAAAATAGGTGCATTTACTACAGCTCCAGTTTCCAGAGTGACTTGTTTGTTTGCACCTTGCGCGGTGTTACCACGGACGGCAGGAGGAGCTTCTGTCACTTTAAGTTCGGCTTTTATAGGTATTTTAATACTTATAACTTCATCGTCAAAAATGAGAGCTATTATTTCAGAGTTTTCTTTTATAAACTTCATTTGGTCACCGACTATATCTTCGTTTAAGTTAAAGCGTTTACTTTTATCATCTATATCTCTAAACCAAAACTCACCTTTGTTGCTATATAAATAGACGATAGTCTTTGTTTCTATATCGGCTTCTTTGGCATTGTCTGATTGCTGGAGTGATTTCTCAGCAGTCTTTCCTGTCATAAGGTTCTTAAGTTTTACTTGGTTCACAGGTTTCCTTTGTTGTTTCCTTAGGATATTAGAAGAAAGTACTTCATATGGCGCGCCATCAAGTACTATAAACTTGCCTTTTGTTATGTCATTATAATCAAGCATATTGTTGTATTGTGACTTTTATATTTCCATATATGTTGCAAAAAGTAAATAGGTCGATATAATTGCGAGATGCTTAACGAAACAGAAGAAAATCAATATATGGAAAAAAGTGATGAGGAAATATTAGTCATGTCTCAGGCTAAACCATATCTTTTTGGTATTTTACTTGATAGGTATCAGGATGCTTTTTTGCGTAAAGCTATTTCAGTGCTTGGAAATAAAGAAGATGCAGAAGATATAGTGCAGGAAGCTTTTACTAAGATCTATAGATATGCTGATAAGTTTCAAGTGCAAGATGGTGCGTCTTTTAAGTCGTGGGGGTATAAAATACTTCTCAATACCGCTTTTACTAGGTATCAGAAGATGAAGAAGCATAAAGGTGCTGTGTTTAATCCAGACCCAGAGTGGTACGAAGTCATGGCTGACACAAAAACACAACAGTTTGAGAAAGAAGAGAATAAAGATTATATAGACTCAGTATTGTCTCGGCTCCCAGAACATTTGGGCAGGGTACTTAAACTTCATTTTATAGAAGGTAGGCCACAAGAGGAGATAGCTAAGATGGAAGGAGTCTCAGTAGGAGCAATAAAAACAAGGGTTCATAGGGCAAAAAAAGAGTTTAAAAAGATAAATGAAACTATTGGTAATTAATGAGGTTATAAAAGATATAGAAAATCGTTCCGTAAAATATGTTTTTAGAAAAGTCCTCGGACCTCCTCGGCTTGCCTCGGCCAGACTTTTAAAAACATACTTTACTTCACTTATTTTAATTAATATGAATAATTTACAGCTTAAGAAAAAAATAATGAGACGAGTATATATGTTGTATGTACTTGGTAAAGTATTAAGTAGAGCCGCATTTAAGGTGTATGCAACGCTCGCGCTTTTATACGGTATAAAAATATTCGTACATGTAGAAGCAGTTGCAAACAATATGCCTGAGTTTAGTAATTTGTCTGCACTATTTGATTTCATGTCATATGCTGCAGTAAATACAAATCTTGCAGTGCAGTTTCTGATATTTGGTATCGTAGCACTTGTAGTGTGGGTGTTGAGAGACAGTATTAAAAATATATTTGAACATAGTGTCAGAAATAACTCAGTACAAAACGCACACTAAATCTAATGTATTAATTTCAATAAAAAACTCCCTAATTAATTAGGGAGTTTTTTATTTTTTATTCTGCTAGTTTTTTGCGGATTTCTTTTAGTATGCTGTCGGCGATTTTTTTATTTCCTTTTAGGAAGATCCTTGTTGCATCGTAACCTCGGCCGAGCTTTTGCTCGCCGTATGAATATGATGCACCAGACTTTTGTACTATGTCATATTTCTCGCCGAGCGCTAATAGCTCTCCTTCTCTTGAGATACCTTCGTTATACATAAGGTCGAACTCACTTACTTTAAACGGTGCTGCGACTTTGTTCTTTACAACCTTTACACGCACACGCCCGCCCATTACTTCATCTGCTTTTTTAATCTGGGCGATCCTTCTTATGTCTATCCTTACTGATGTATAGAACTTAAGTGCTTTACCTCCCGGAGTAGTCTCTGGGTTGCCAAACATTACACCTATTTGCATCCTGATCTGGTTTATGAAAATAACAACTGTCTTTGACTTGGCAACTATTGCAGTAAGTTTCCTAAGAGCTTGCGACATAAGTCTTGCTTGTTTACCTACATGGTGTGCGCCCATGTCACCCTCTATTTCATCTCTTGGAGTAAGTGCTGCTACAGAGTCCACTACTATTACATCAAGTTTTCCGGAACGTACTAGTGACTCTACGATCTCAAGAGACTGTTCTCCTGTGTCGGGTTGTGAAAGTAGAAGTTCTTCTGTCTTAACGCCAAGTTTTTTTGCATATACTGGGTCCATAGCATGTTCTGCATCTATAAATGCACACACGCCGTCTTTCTTTTGTGCTTCTGCTATTACATGCAGTGCGAGAGTCGTCTTTCCAGAAGATTCGGGTCCAAATATTTCGACAATCCTTCCGCGGGGGAGTCCACCTATGCCAAGCGCCCAGTCTAATCCTATTGAGCCAGTGGGGATCGCATTTACATCTACTTTTGGTGATTCGCCAAGTTTCATTATGGATTCTTCACCAAATTTCGTTTTTATTTCTTTTATTGTATCTTCAATACTTGACCCTTTTGCTTTTGGAGCTGCTTTTGCTTTTGCCATTTTATTTATATATTAATTCTAATTTCTTCTCAATGTCTCTATTAAATCTATCTGCTACCTTTATAGTTATTATATTATACCCATAAGATAGGAGCAATTTTTCTCCGAATACACCTTTGTCGTCAGTGAATATTTGCCTGCCGTTCATGCTAATATGAGAAATATTTTTTGCATATCCTTTTATTTCAATAAGTGAATCTTCTACAGAAATGCCGTTTTTTGGTTCAGTGATCTCTATAACAGGACCTAAGACAATGTTTCTTGCTTGAAAAAAAGCGTAGCCAGATATAATAATTACAAAAAGTATAATTCCCGAAAATTTTATATATGAACTTAAGCTTTTGTGCAGAATTCTAATTCTCATCTCCATCTTCTTCCTCTGCCTCTTCTTCGTATTCATCGTCCAGACCTTCAAGAACTTCTCGCGGTTTTGAACCGTCTGCAGGGCCTATTACACCTCTTTCTTCGAGTATATCCATAAGGCGTGCTGCTCGTGCATACCCTATACGTAGTTTTCTTTGTAAGTATGAAGTAGAAGCCTTTCCAGCATGAATAACTATTTCTTTTGCTTCACCGTATAGTTCGTCATCTTCTTCATCGTCTTCATCAAGTATTGATTCAAATATGGCACTATTGTCTGTATTTTTTACACCATTTACCGAGAGGTCAATCTCAGAATGTATGTCATCGCCATAGTTTTTTACTAGATATTTAACGACCTTTTTTACCTCAGCTTCTGATACGAATGCAGCCTGTAGTCTGCGAGGTTTAGACATTTCACCTGACATATAGAGCATGTCACCTGATCCTAGAAGCTTTTCAGCTCCTGCTGCGTCTAATATAGTACGTGAGTCGATCTGAGAAGCTACCTGAAGAGCGATCCTTGAAGGTATATTTGCTTTAATAAGTCCTGTTATAACATTTACGGAAGGTCTTTGTGTAGAAAGTGTTAGGTGTATACCAACAGCACGGCTCATCTGTGCTAATCGGACTATTACAGACTCTAACTCTCGTGGATACATCTGCATAATATCAGCAAGTTCGTCTATAACTACTGCTATATATGGCATTGCTTCCATTTCTTCGTTTTCATCTGAATCCTCGTCGTCAGTATCAGTATTGTTTTCTACTTTTACTCCATTAAGTTCAGCTATATGTGTATGGTATGACTCTATGTCGCGTACGGAGTTTTTCTCAAGTATTCCATAGCGCCTATCCATCTCTTTTGCAGCCCATTTAAGTGCCAAGATAGCTTTTTTAGGATCTGTGATAACTGGAGTAAGTAAGTGGGGGATATTGTTATATAGAGTAAGCTCTACTCGTTTAGGGTCGATCATGATAAATCTGAGCTGTTCTGCAGAGTTTCTGAATAGTAATGATGTGATAAGTGTATGTACGGTAACTGATTTTCCAGATCCAGTAGCACCTGCAATAAGTACATGAGGCATTTTGGCAAGGTTTCCAAAGTGAGACTTGCCAGTAATGTCTTTTCCTAGAGATACAAGTAGAGGTTTCTCTGAATTTTGGAATTCAGATGATGCAAGTAGGGTAGAGAGACCTACTGTAGTCTTTGCTGTATTGGGTACCTCTACTCCAACTAACGATCTACCAGGGATAGGTGCTTCTATCCTTACGGGGTGTGCAGCTAAAGCAAGCTCCAGGTTGTTTTGAAGCCCGAGTATTTTAGAGAGTCGAACACCCTCTGCTGGTTTTAGGGCATAACGCGTAACAGATGGCCCGATAGATATTTCGTCTACTTGTACATCGACGCCAAAGTTTTGCAGAGTTCTTTTTATGATATTTGCATTTGCTTTTATGTCACCGACACCTGGCTTACCTTTATCTTTCTCTAATATAGAAAGTGGGGGAGGGGTGTATGAGCCAACATGTATGTGTTTCATCTGTATTACATCTTGCTCAGACTTATCTTTATTAAGACCTAATATGTTTTTTATTCCAGATTTTTTCTTTGGTTCTTCGTCTTCTTCACTTTCCTCGTCTTCATCCTCATCTTCCTCTTCTTCATCTTCTTCCTCCTCACTCTCTTCATCTTCCTCTTCTTCGTATTCGTCCTCGTCTTCATAGTCGTCATCTGAATCTTGCTTCTTAAACATGTTCGTAAAAAAAGAGAGTGGAGGTAGTTTTGCATCTAGTAGTATTAAAAGTGATGCGATAACAAGACCCCAAAGAATAAGAAGTGCGACAACGATATCAAGAAGTCCTATAAGAGGAGAAGCGATGACTCCGCCGAGAAGTCCTCCTTTGCCGTTTACGGTTGCATCGACAAGCCCGATGCCTGCAAGGAAGAAAATAAGAGCACTGGCTTTTTTTAATGCACCAAATGAACTACTAAGGTAACGAATGTATGAAGCAGACATAAGGAAAAATAAAACCGGGATTATAAAATATCCTATTCCGAACAGTGTGGAAAGTAATTTAAATATCGTATCACCAACTACACCAGCACCGTTGAAGGCTGACAGAATAAGGAAGACTCCTAAGATAAAAAAGATTATTGCATATATACCTTGCGCGGTCTCTTTCTTCATATTGTCGAACATTCTAGGTTTTTCATCTCCGCTCTTTTTGCGCTTCTTTTTTGTATCTTTTTCTTTTAAGAATTTAAACATGATAAGAAAATAATAACATAAAAGCAGGCATTATTTGAAGAAGTAATTGATTTTATATATGTCCGTTATATAATGGACATATCGTCATATAGCCACAGACTAGACAAAAAGCTAATTTAGGGGTATATTCCAGTAAAGGACATCATCAGGCTATATAACTACAGGAGATGTTTTATAAAAGACATAACAATATGCATGAAAAATCAATAGAAAATAATAATCCCGTAGATTTTTTTGAAGGGAATCATCTATATATATACTTATATAAAAAAGCTGAAAAACTTGCGTCAGCTTTATATGTCGTTACCAACCTTATAGGGGACGGCGAGATACTTAAAGGTTTGTTAAGAGAGAAATCAATAAGCGTTTTTTCTGATACCATGCAATTACAAAAAATGTCCTTAACAAACGCCAGTACAATAAGAAGAGATTTGTCGACGAAAACTCAAGATGTCTCTTCGGATACATTGCTCTCTGGTATTACAGAAGTAATATCGTTACTTGAGATAGCTAACGTATCTGGATACATATCAGAAATGAATTTCTCGGTATTGAAGCGTGAATATGTTGACCTAGGTACACTTATAAAAACAAGAAGAGAAGAGATCGTCTCAGATAATGTACGACTACCGAAAGAATTTTTCGATGTCCCTAATCTATATGAGACACGTGTTCTTAAGCAGGGTATTACAAAAGAAAAAAAAGATATTTCTATAAAGGACACAAAAAAGGTATCAAATATTACAACGCCAACTACACAGAAAACATATAAGACAAATACACAAAGAGAATCTTTTATAAAGGACACCTCTAATGCAGTAAGTAATGTTGCGAGAAAACAAAAAGGAATAGAGTATTCAAAAACAGCTGATATACGGCATAACAGTAGAAGGAATACAATACTTGAGCTATTACAAAGCAAAGCTTTCGTTACTGTAACTGATGTAACGGATGCGATAGAAGGGTGTAGTTCAAAAACATTACAAAGAGAATTACTGTCTCTGGTTAGTGAAGGTATTTTAATAAAAAAAGGAGAAAGAAGATGGAGTACTTATAGTTTGGCGTAGCTTTATTATAAAGGACAAATAAGATCTAATTTCTAAGGAATCTTCGTGAAAATACAGGCAGGTTTTGCTTTGCAAAACCTGCCTGTATTTTTTATATAAACACCCCATGCTTTATGGAGTTATCCACACTTTAACACTTGTTGTTATTGGTTATTTTAACACTTGTATTATATAATTGACTTTAGGACTTTTCTGCTTGCATTTTGGCTTGAAATCGTGCATAATGCATGTTTCAGATGGATATGGATGTAATGGGGCAAAACGGGGGAATAGAGCGGTCATTGACAATTTAATATTAGTAGAAAGCTTCAGAAACACTCTTCCTTATATATGGATGCAACCTGTTTGCCCAAGAACAAAATAAAGTGATTGGATGCAAACAGCGAGTGCCCTTTGGGTGCAACAAGGTTGAAACTCGGTCTAAACTTCATCAACGAATCTTCTATGTTCTGCGTCGATGCATTTTAAGAACATATTAGGTGCAGTAAGATTGTTGAAATTAGTATGGTAGATAAACACAGAAGTTTTACTCCTGTGTCTATCAGAAATTATTAACACAGAGACTATTAAATTTATTTTTAATAGTCTCAAATACACAATGTATTTTTTGTCGAATATAAAAAATACATTGTGTAACAGAATTGTTCTTCATTCACAATTTAATTAATTAACAGTGAAGTAAAGGACAACTTAACTTAAATTTAAAATTATAAACTTATGAGTATTATTACAAAAAGTAATATAGCTACTAAGATTGCTATAGGAGCTATTGCAGTTGCATTTGTTTTCGGACTTATGTTTTCAGCAACAGCACCAGCACAAGCAGCACTGACAACAAGTCAGGTTGATGCGATCATTTCACTGCTACAGTCTTTCGGGGCTGACGCAGCAACGATCTCTAACGTGCAAACATCTTTAACAGGTGGAACACCTACAACACCGTCAGGTGGTACATCAACGGCTAGCGTATGTCCATACACATGGTCAGTTAGTCTTGACTCAGGAAGCGAAGGGGCAGACGTTATGGCTCTTCAGAAATTCCTAAACTCTGATTCAGCAACAATGATTGCTTCGTCAGGAATTGGTTCAGCTGGAAACGAAACAGATTACTTCGGTGGTCTTACAAAGTCAGCTGTTGTTAAATTCCAGAACAAATATGCTTCTGAAGTTCTAACACCAGTTGGACTATCAGCAGGAACTGGATACTTTGGTTCTTCATCAAGAGCAAAAGCAAATTCACTTTGTGCTACAGCTTCAACACCAACAACACCAACTACTCCAACAACACCTACAACTCCAGCAACTGGAACAGGATTGTCAGTAGTAGGAGGATCACAGCCAACAGCAACTCTAGCTCCTGATTCAGCAGCTAGAGTACCCTTTACAACATTTGTTGTAACAGCGGGCTCAGACGGAGATGTTGTTATGAACAGTGTTTCTGTTGAAAGAACTGGACTTGCTCCAGATGCAGTTTTCTCAGGAATAGTACTTCTTGATCAAGACGGAGTACAAAGAGGAACTTCAAAAACACTTAATTCAAACCATCAGGCAACTATTGGTGAGAAAATAACAATACCAGCAGGTACATCAAGAACATTTACAGTAGCTGGAAACATGGCATCAGATAACTCAACTCGAGATGGTACTGTTGCAGCACTTTCAGTAGTTGGAATTAATACTTCAGCAGCTGTTTCAGGTTCACTACCAATAGTTGGTACATCACAGACAATCAATGCATCACTTGCTATTGGTTCAGTAACTATGGGAATATCTTCATTTGATCCAAACTCTGCACAATCAAAAGAGATTGGAACAACAGGAGTACGAATCGCAGGTATTACTGTAACAGCAGGTTCAGCAGAAGAGATCCGAATCAATAACATTCGATGGAACCAAACAGGTTCAGCCGGAAGTTCAGATATTACTAATGTAGTAACTACTGTTAACGGAACAGAATACACAACAACAGTTTCTTCAGATGGTAAATTCTACACAGCGCTTCTAGGTTCAGGAGTTGTTGTCGGAAAAGGAAATCTTGTAGATATCTACGTAAAAGCAGATATCATCGGAGGTTCAGCACGAACAGTTATCTTCGATATCGACAAGACAACAGACCTAAACATTACAGGTGAAACATTTGGTTACGGTATTACACCACCAGCAGGATCAGGTTCTGCAGGAACTACAAGTTCAGCATTCCTATCCGGAACACCATGGTTTGACAACGCAACACTTACAATTAGCGCAGGTTCTGTAACAGCAATTCAGAAATCATCTACAGTTGCCGCACAGAACATCGCAGTTAATGTCGCAAATCAGCCACTTGGAGGATTTGAAACAGACATCAAGGGTGAAGCGATCACTGTTTCAGGAATGGTACTTACAGTAGCTACATCATCAGGAAGTGGTGGTACAGGTACACGTCTATTGACTAACGTAACAATTGTTGACCAAAACGGTACAGTTGTTGCAGGTCCAGTTGACGCAACTGACCCAACAATTACTGATGGTATACAAACTATTACTTTCACAGATTCAGTTACAATACCTGTAGGCAAAATGGTCTACACAGTTAAAGGTAAGGTAGCTTCAACTGAAGGTAATGCTACAACGTACGTTACATCAGTTACACCTTCAGGATGGACATCACCAGTTGGAGACACAACAGGAGATTCAATCACAATTTCAACTGGCGTATTTACACTTAACACAATGACTGTTAAATCAGCAGCTCTTGATATAAGTATTTCATCAAATCCAGTAGCACAGAACATTACAGCAGGAGCGCAAGATTTCACTTATGCAAATCTTCAGCTTGATGCATCATCTTCAGGAGAAGATGTAAGGTTCTCATCTATTCCACTTGCGATGACATTCGCAAACTTGACAGTTACTGAAGTAACAGGATGTCAATTGTTTGATGGAACAACAGCTTTGAACACAGGTTCAAACGTTGTTACAGGAGCAGGAATTAGTGACGCTGACAATACATTTACATTTGACCAAACACTTATTGTTCCAAAAGGAACAATCAAGACACTTGCTCTTAAATGTGACCTTTCAAGCGGAACAGCAGCTAATGACTCTCTTTCATGGGGAATCAACGCAGCTCCATCTATTACAGTTACTGGTGTAACTTCATCAAACTCTGTAACAGAAACTATTACAGCTTCAGCAGGTCAGACTATGACTGTTGCAGCTGTAACAGTAGTTGCTTCAAAAGACTCTTCAAGTCCTTCTTACACAATAGTGTCAGCAGGTTCAACAGGAGTAAATGCAGGAGTTATCAAATTCCGAGCAGCAAACGAAGCAGTTACTCTTCAAAGAGTAGGTCTGTCACTTACAAACACAGCTTCATCATCATCTAGTGACCTAGTACAGGTATCTCTATATGATGGATTAACTAAGGTTGGTACAGCTACATTTACAGGTACTAACACTAAAGCAACATCAACACTTGACGTGCCTGTAACACTTCCAAAAGACACAGACAAAACATTGACAGTTAAACTTGATCTAGCAGATATTGGTACTTCAAAAACAGGTACACAAGGTGCTAAGATCGCAGTTGACATTGACACAAACAGTACAAACACACAGGGAGTTGGACAAGAATCAGGAACAACAGTTAATGCTTCAGGTTCAACAGCTTTCGATGGTGTAAGAATGTTCAAGTCTAAGCCAACATTGGCAAAACTTGCACTACCATCAACAGTTCTTGTGACTTCAACTATGGACCTATACCGATTCAGCGTAACAGCTGACTCAAAGGGTGCTATTGGAATCTACAAGTTCACTGTTAACGTAGCTACGTCTTCAACACCTTCAGGAACATCATCAACATCGGTGACGAACCTAAAGATCAAGGCGTTCACAGACGCTTCATTCTCAACTGAAGTATCTGGTTACACAACATCAGGTCAATTGAATGACACAGTTGCTAGCTTGATTTCAAGTGGTAATACAGACATTCTTATGACAGCGTCATCACAGGGTCAGGATTACCTCCAGATTCCTGCGGGATCTACATATTACTTCCGAGTAATTGGAGATGTAGCGCTAACAGGTGGACCAACAGGTGGATCAATCACTACGAATCTTCAAGGTGATGCGAACTACCCACTACTAGTTGCAGCAACTCAAATGGTTAATGCAGCAAGTACAACAGCGTTCACAAATGCTAACGGAAATGACTTTATCTGGTCACCTAATGCGACAACAACATCAGATGTTACGCATCAGGACTGGACAAACGGATACTTTGTATCAGGTTTGCCATCAGATAACATGGACAGTTCTGTTATCGTAAAATAATCTAGTTACGTAAGTATTTAGATTAATCTAGCAAGAGTTTGTTGAGACAGACTCTCTAGAAACAAAAACCCCTCGGCTTAGCCGAGGGGTTTTTGTGTTGCATAAGACACTGTTTTCTATTAAAATAGTCTTCATATGATAAACAAAAATAAAATTATACTTATAGTAGTGATAATTGTTGTAGTTATAATAATTGCTTTTTTTACATTTAGAACTGAAGAAAAAGAGCCCAATGTTATAAAAGACGGCGGTATAGGAATAGGGCTAACTGATAATAATAGTGCGGCTGATATAGAAACTATACCTATAGACAACAGCGTTATCGATGAGAGTGGTATTGTAGACATCAATCGTATTAAAGAGAAAGAATTGGAAATACCAGATCTTAATCGTAAAATAGTATTTTCTAGCTCACTTTCTAGTGATGCACGTGACATTATTTTAAGTAATATTGCAACCTTAGTAACACAATTGAGAGAAGACCTAACATCATTTCAAAATTGGCTTGGTTTAGCGGTGCAGTATAAGATTGCTGGAGATTATATTGGAGCACGTGATGTTTGGGAGTTTATCAATGAAACATCTCCAGGGAACAGTATATCGTTTAATAATCTTGGTGATTTGTACCATTATGATCTTAAAGATCTTACTAAGTCAGAGCAGAATTTTCGCAAATCTATAGAAAATAATACAGATAATACGCAAGCTTATCTAGGACTACATGCCCTCTATAAATACTCATACAAGCAAGATACGACGCTTGTGGTGGATGTTTTGCTTGAGGGTATAGAATCCGTAGAAAACAACATTGACCTGCTGACAACCCTTGCAGCGTATTATAAAGAAAGAGGGAATATGGCAAAAGGAGATCCAACAAATGCTAAAAAATACTATGAACAAGCTCTAGAAGAAGCCCAAAAGATGGGGGATACTCAGCTTATAGACACATTAACTAAAGAAATCTCCAACATATAACACAAAGGACTGTCCTTTGTGGGGATAACTTTTATAAAAATCCCTTACTTTAAGGGTTGTTAACAAAAAAACAAAGGACAGTCCTTTGTTTTTTTGTTAAATAGGTTAATATTATTATATGAGAAGAAAAACTCCTTTTTTTGTTGGGCAGGTATATCATATCTATAACAGAGGTAATGATAAAAAGATAATTTTTAATGGCGACTATGATTATAAGCGATTTATGCTTTTGCTTTATCTTTGTAATAGCACGACACCTGTGGATATAAGAAGGCTATTAGAAAAAGGACTGTCTTTTGTTGAACTGTTTGATCTTGATAGAGGGGATACTTTGGTTGATATAGGTGGTTTTTGTGCAATGCCGAACCATTTTCACTTACTACTTCATGAAAAAATGGAGAATGGTATAAGTCAGTTTATGAAAAAACTACTCACTTCTTATTCCATGTATTTCAATGCAAAAAATGAAAGAAAAGGAGCTCTTTTTGAGGGGCCTTTTAGAGATAAACATATTGATACTGATTCATATCTAAATTGGGTATTTTCATATATTCATTTGAATCCTGTTAAATTAATCGATAATGATTGGAAAGAAAAGGGAATATCTGACCCTGTAATTGTTAAAAATTTTATAGATAGTTATAAGTATTCAAGTTATTATGATTATTTTTTAGGGAATAGGCCTGAAAATTCTGTTTTGAGTAAGGATGCTTTTCCGGGAGATTTTTCGCAATTAGATGATTTTGAAGATTTAATACAGGAATTTAGAAAAGATAATTACTAAAAGTTATCCCCACAAAGGACTGTCCTTTGTGGGGAAAAGGTATGTGAATGTTGATATAATTTATTTATGAAATTGTTTAATAAGACCTCTTTGAAGTTTTTTGGTGGATTTGCGGCGATTGTGGTGGGAAGCATTGCAATTGCCTTTATTGCCGTCTACTTCAGCCCAGAGTCACGTCAGGAGCGCGCGGCGGTAGATCAGGACGCACAGGAAGAGGAGTTAGTGTCGGGTGAAAATCAGCAGTAATTTATTTATGAAAAAACTATTTAGCAAAAGAAGATTAAAGATCGTGGGGATTGTATTTGGAGCTTTGGTTTTGATTTATTTTGTGCTTTTTAGTCCGCAACTTATAGACTCTTTTAAGGCAGAAAAAGCTGCAAGAAATTATGATAAATGGGAAGAGTCTATTAAAGAACAATATAGAAATGATACATATGGCGGAGATACTCCGGAGGAGACATGGGCTATGTTTATAGAAGCTCTTGAAAATAGGAATTTTGATCTCGCGGTTAAGTATTTTGATCTAAATGAACAGGAGAAGTGGGGAAGTGGATTAACTAAGATAATAGAAGAGAGGGGTATTGAAATATTTTTGTCAGAATTAAGAACTTTTAGAAAGGGCGAAAAAGAAAGCATCGGTGAAGATAAAAGGTATTATTTTTTTAGCTACTTTGATAAAGAATTTGATCGTGTACTCTCTGCTCAGGTTGTATTCTTCTTCAATCCATACTCTAAAGTTTGGAAGATATTAGGATTATAAACATGTCTAAAAATAATACAAAATTGAAAATAGTTATTTTAACTATTGTTTTGTTGTTTTTGTTTGTAGTTCCTGGTACATCTCTTGCGTATTCTCCAAACAATACACATCCTGACCTTACAAAAGAGATGGCAGAGTTGTATAATTTTCTAGAAAAAGATCATACATTTACACAAAAACAGGTGGACTGGATGAAGAAGGGGGCTGAGAATGAAGACAAGCCAGCACGATGGATAAACCATTTTTATGATCCAGTGCATAAAATAGGTTGGGATGGGAGCAACTTCGGAAACTTGTCTAAAGAAGAAGGACTTGCTCAAGGAGAGGGTTTGTCTCCGAGAAAGTTACTTCCATCTATAAAGTGGGTGGTAAATCAAGAAGCTCAAGCTATGTATGGTAATCAATACGGTAATAGAACATGGCAAAGAGCACTACACTCATATATAAATGGAGACGAGAAAGAAGCTTTTATAACACTTGGGCATGTTCTTCACTTGGTGGAAGACCTGTCTGTACCTGACCATACAAGGAATGACCCGCATTCAGGTTTGTTTGGAGATTCAAGCTCACCTTATGAAGATTACTCTAAAGAATATAGTAATAGTAACACCCTGCTTGTGGCAGAAAAGCTATTTTTAGAAAAAGTGGACTTGATGAATTTTAATAAAGTGCAGGATGCATTTGAACATATGGCTAACTATTCTAATAGTAGTTTCTTTTCGGAAGACACTGTCAGTAATGTGAATTATAGAGAACCAAATATTTTCAGATTAGATAAAGTTGTAAGAAGGACAAATAAAGAAGATCTTATATTTATGTACGATAAAGGTAATAACACATACTTATCGTATAAAGATTCATCTGGGGATTATTCTTTGAAAGAGGAAGAGTTGATTCTCCCATCTTACGTCGAACATCTCTTCCCGAAAGCTGTACTTGTGGGGGCGAGTGTTATAGATTTGTTTTTTAAAGAGGTTGAAAAATATAAAGAAAATCCGGATTTACTCGAGCCTTTAGTTGCTGACTCACATGAATCGATTGTTGCGACCATTAAAAAAAGCCCGAAGATTATAGTTTTAAATACTGTTAATTTTGTGGATGATACTGTTGTTGGTACAAAGATTGTTATACAAGATACAAAGGACAAAATAGTAAAATCTGTTTCTGGTATGGCTAGTATTGTCACTAATTTCTTTTCTGCACCATCATATGTAAATGATATTGATATAAGTAATATTGCAACGGTTGTGAAAGCTGTAGATTCTCCACAAGAATCTACAGAGGTTGTGGTAATAAAAGAGCCTGTGGTTGTGGAAACAAAGCCTAAAATAGAAGAAATAGAAATACTTGAGGAAATAGTTATTGTAGAAAATAAAAAAATTGAAGAGCAAAATATTACAGAAGTAGAGTCAGAAATTGAGACAGAAGAAGATTCTACAGATATTTACAAGCCAAAGCTAATTCCAGTAAATACTCCGTTTTTCGGAGGAGGTGGTGGTGGAAGTAACAATACTCCAGATTCTTCCACAGATGATATTGTATTAGATACAGAAGCGCCAACAGTTTCTTTGACTTCTTTAGAGTGTCAAAACACTCTCGCTGTTTCCGGATGTCTTGTTGCCACCACTACGCTAAACTTTTCTTGGAGTTCTGAGGCAGATGATCTTGGTTATTACATATTGGATCAAAATGGTGCTATTTCCACTACAACTGCAACGTCTACAGCATTAATAGTTTCAAATAATACTACTTATAATTTTTCAGTCTCTGCAAAAGACGAAACTGGAAATACATCAGCCACATCAACACAAGAAATAGAAATCATGACAAGTCCGATAGTGATAAACGAAGTTGCATGGGCAGGAACAACAGCAGATTCTTCTGATGAATGGGTTGAGCTCTATAATATATCAACCAAAGATATTGATTTGTCGCAATGGGTTTTTATGGCAGAAGATGGTGTGCCTTACATACCGTTGTCTGGCATTGTTTCAGCGGGTGAATATTATCTTCTTGAAAGAACTGACGATGATACAGTAAGTGATATTCAGGCTGACTTAGTAGCGCCATTTAGCGGTATAGGTAATGGTTCTGGACTTAGTAATTCTGGTGAAGATTTACTTCTTTTATATGTAGATCAAAATAATGCTACAAGCACTATTGATGAAGTGCCAAGTTGTGGTGGTTGGTGCGGGGGTTTGAGTTCGCAAAAATATACGATGGAAAGATATGACCCATATGGTTCAGATTGGGCTACAGCTATAGGATACATGTGGAATGGTTCTGATGCGAGCATCAATTCAATAATCGGCACTCCGAAAGCAAAAAATAGTATTAGTTATCAAATAGCAAACGGAACATCACTATCTACCGATAAGACTCTAACACAAGAAAATTCTCCATACCTTGTTACGAATAGCGGGTTTACTGTTAATGCAGGAATAACACTTACTTTAGAAGAGGGTGTCGTTATAAAAATCGTCAATCCAAATGAACCACAGATTGTAATTAATGGGACATTGAAGACGACTGGTATAGCGTCTAATCCTGTTGTAATAACTGCATTTGCTGATGACGAGTACGGTGGAGATATGAATAATGATGCAACTTCTACTACACCCACAGCGGGTAGTTGGAAAAATCTTACGATAAATGATTCAAGCTTAGGATCATCATTAGATAATACTATTATTCGTTATGGTGGTAGGTGGTTTAATAATATGAGTGTTCGAGCATCTGTTATTGTAGATACTGCAGATGTTAGTTTTCAAAATGTGACAGTTGAGCATTCTAAGAAACATGGGCTCCATCTTACATCTTCTGCTAGTACTGTATTAAATTCTATATTTAAAAATAATAATACAGACGCTGATTCAGCTGGATTGTATGTTGCTAGTGGATCCCCAAATATTTCAGATAATACATTTCAAGATAATAAATATGGAATGTTTGTGTCTAGTTCGCCAGATATGTCTGCATCTTCTAATAATTTTATTGATAATTCAATTGAGGCAGTACATGTTTCTAGTTCTATAGGATTATTTTCTGGAAATACAGGTTCAGGTAATGGGCTTAATGCTATTTTGATAGGCGACGATGGTAGTATTACCGACTCTGGAAGTGGTACTACAACACTTGGAGCTAACTCCTTGCCATATCTTGTAAGGGGTAGTACACAAATAACCGCGAGCACCACGCTCGCTTTTGAGGATGGTGTCGTGATAAAAAGTTACAACAATGTCTCAAGTTATATGGGTAAAATAATCGTAAAAGATGGAGGTAAATTATTTCACAACAGTACAAATTCTGACAACTTAATCTTTACATCAATACATGACGATTCTGTAGGAGAAGCTGTTGATTCTACAATAACTTCTCCTTCGGCTGGAGATTGGTATGGTATCGACGTCGAAAGTGGGGGAATGTTGGATATGAGTGGGTTTACCGTTCGTTATGCTGGAGGCAAAACAGCAGCAAGTGGTAACGATAAAGGAGGGATTAAGTTTACGGGTGGGACTGCCACGAGTACGATAGCAAACGCTTTAATACAAGACAATTATCAATACGGGATACGGGCTTTTAGTGGTGTGAGTTTGTCAGTAAGTAATACTACGATAAAAAATCACACAGAAGAGAAACAGCCGCCAGCTGCTGGGATAATTTTGTTTGATTCAGATCTAGAGCTTCAGAATATGACATTCGATAATAATGACTTGGATGTATATGCTCTAGGTAGTTATTCACTCAACTGCTTAGAAAACTGTAGTACTGCCAATACAGATCCGATAGGGCTTCTACCATAGAGTTATCCACAGTTTATCCCCACAAAGGACTGTCCTTTGTGGGATTGGACAAAAGATATGTGCGGATATATATTGTTGTTAGAAGTACTGAGTACTTAGTTCTATATATTGAATAAATTTAATTAATCTTCTTGGAAAGAGGTGTAACAGTGACGAAAGTTAAAGAGTGTTGGGAAACAAGAAATCTAGCTAAGATGTCGCTTGAAATATGCACCAATCTTTCTCCTAGATGCAGAGACCATTGTCCTGAATGTCTCATACTCCATTCTCCTAGTAAATGTAAGAAAAAAAATAGGATTGATAGTTTTTTTGAACACAATTTGAATCCTGTGTTGTTAGTACTGTTTGGTAAAGATGAATTTTTTTATAGATTGAAAACACCATCTATATCTGAATCTTCCAAACCTCTCGTCTTTTTAATTTTTATAAAAGAGGAGGCTGCTGTAAAGAAAATATCTTTTGTAACAAGAGTTCGTATAATACGGACATTAAGGAGTTTGTGTAAGGGGAAAAAAGAAATAACAAGATATCGTATTAAATGGTCTTAGAAATAGGTCTTAGGTTGGTAAGATTATGTACAGAGAGTAGTTGGCGCTTATAAGCTGACTGCTCTCTTTTTGGGTTGACAAAGTGGTGAATTATAGGTATACTTTGGAGAGAAATTTATATTGGATTGTATAAGAGTTGGACATTAATAAAAGAAAGAGGTGGTACGAACAAAAAAGATTTGGGAAAAGGATTTTCTATTATACTTTTTGTTAAATTTTAGTAAAAGGAGGTTGCATAATGCGTGTGGTTAAGAAGGATAGAAGACATCGTCCTGGGCTTGATATTCATGTCGGTACAAAAAATCAAAGATCACTTACGTTAAGCGTCATCAGTAATCTACCTAATAATCATGCAGGCCATGAAAGGTTGATGGATTATTGTGAGGAAAGCGTTTTGCTTGTAGTAAAAGATTTTGTAATGTTTGGACTTGAAGTAACTTCAAGTGTTTACATGCTAAAAGATGAGGATTTAAAAGAAGGTGAGAAAAAGAGAAATGTTGCATCTGTAGATATAAAAGCTATGTCTACGATAGGTAAATTTAAGGAAATTTTGGCGGAAATAAAAAAACGTAGTGAAAAGTCTGGTCGGGGTCCTGTAAGGGTTTATAAGGTCTTTGGAGAAAAGAAAAAAGTAAGAATTAAAAAGAAGAAACTTGTCGCTGTGTCAGCCCCGAAAGACGAAACTGTTGTAAATAAAACTAACACTACCTCTTGACAAATATTGCTAATGGTGTATACTATTAGTAGTGAATTGAATTGAGCTTTCTTGTTAGAGGGCTCGTGCACCTTATAATGCTCTGTAATCTGCTAAAATACTAAAATCTAATTAGCTATAAAGTAGCAGATTGCAGAGCAAAAAGGAGGGATGTTATGAAGGTTATATGTGTATATTGTAAGGCGGATTTGGGAGAAAAAGAGCCTTATGAAAATAAGGCAGAAACCCATGGCGCTTGTACTCCTTGTTTTGAAGCAGAAATGAAGGAGATTAAAAAAAAGCGTGAGGGTAGAAAGAAAACAAGTAGTGGTTAAGATCCATATTCAGCTAATAAGTTGGATATGGGTCTGTTTTGTTTCAAATTTGACAGAAAGCCAATATCTGGTACACTCATATTCATAGAGGACTGGAGACAGTGGGTGCTCATAAAGAGCTTAATTTCCTACTTAGGTCAGAAATACTGTATTTTGTATGGTGTTTCAGACTCCAAGCCTGTATTAACAGGTCGTTTTTATTGAAAAATAAATAGAGAATTAGTATTACATATGGCATTAACAAAAGACAAGAAGGGTGAGATATTGAACAAATTAAAAGATATTTTTAGTGGTGCAGAGTCTGCTGTGTTCGTGAAGTTTAACGGACTTACAGTATTAGACACTGAAGAAATGAGGAATGCACTTCGTGAAGAGGGTGTCGGTTACTTTGTAGCAAAAAAGACACTTATCAAGCGTACGCTTGCTGAAGCTGGTATCGAAGGAGAACTACCAGCGCTTGACGGTGAGATCGCCGTTGCATACAGTACTGATCTTACAGCACCAGCGAGAGGAGTTTTTGAATTTGCGAAGAAGTTTAAAGATAATCTTGCTATTGCCGGAGGTATCTTTGAAGGGCGATATATGAATGAAGCAGAGATGACAGAGATAGCTTCTATTCCACCACTTCAAACACTGTATGGTATGTTTGTAAATATTATAAACTCACCAATACAAAGATGTGCTATTGCGCTTGATCAGATCGCGCAGAGTAAAGCTTAATTATTAAAATAATAAATTATTAATATGTCAGAAGAAGAAAATAAAACAGAAGAAGTAAAGGTTGAGGCTCCTGCAACAGAAGCTCCAGCTGAAGAAAAAGCTCCAGAAGCTGAAGCTCCTAAAGAAGAAGCTAAAGCAGAAGAAGCTGCTCCAGTAGAAGTTCCAGAGAAGTTCAAAAAGATCGTAGAAGAGATCGAGAAGATGTCAGTAATGGAACTTAACGAACTTGTAAAAGTTTTTGAAGCTAAGTTTGGTGTTTCTGCACAAGCTGTAGCTGCAGGTCCTGCAGCAGGAGGCGCAGCAGATGCTGGCGAAGAGCAAGATTCGTTTACAGTAGAGCTTACAGAAGCAGGAGGACAGAAAATAGCTGTTATTAAGGCAGTTAAAGGTCTTCTAGGTCTTGGTCTAAAAGAAGCTAAAGATGCAGTAGATGGTGCTCCGGGAGTACTTAAGGAAGGTGTAAAGAAAGAAGAAGCGGAAGAAATGAAGAAAATGATCGAAGAGGCAGGTGGAAAGGTAACACTTAAATAAGTTATCCCCACAAAGGACTGTCCTTTGTGTGAAAAAGAGGCCTAATGGCCTCTTTTTTGGTGACTATTTTTAATGCTTGTCAATTCTAGATATTTGTATGTGTAGGTGGTAGAATATCTGCATCATGAAGATCTTAGGAAAACTCTTTGGAAGCCCTGCAATGGTCAAACTCCTACGGCTTTTTATTTTTAATCCTGAACATTCGTTTACTAATAAAGAAACTGCAGATCGTGCAAAGATCACGGTGGATACTCTGCGTTTAGAGCTTTCTATTATGAAGCAAATGGGTTTTGTAAAGAAGAAATACGCATACAGGCAGACAACTACTGGAAAGGGAAAGAAAAAGAAAGTGAAAAAGAAAAAAGTGCCTGCTTGGACATTAAATGAAAAATTCCCATATATCGAATCACTAAGAAGTTTCTTATTAGAAGCTACTCCTGTAAAAAATAAAGATATACCGAAACGCTTAAGTACAGCAGGTGTTATAAAGATGATAGTAATTTCTGGTGTTTTAATACAGAACTGGGATAGTAGGATAGATATACTCATAGTAGGGAATGGTATAAGGAAATCACAGTTAGAAACAGCGATAAAGTCTATTGAGTCAGAGATAGGAAGAGAGCTTAGATACGCTGTTTTCGAGACACAGGAGTTTAGATATAGAATGGGAATATATGACAGACTTATCCGTGATGTGTTTGATTATCCTCATGAGGTGATCTTGGACAAGATTGGGATAGAACAAAATCCAACAAGCTAAATGAAAAACACCGTCACTCGAAAATGACGGTGTTTTGTTATCCACACTTAAAATAAAAATTTCATAATTAATAGTGATAGAATATATATAAGTGTATGTCTTTCATGCACACTTTCTTAAAGGTCGCTTGTTTTGTGTAAAAAAGCGCAGAACAAAATTTTAGTAGTGTTAAATGCCTAGGCAATCCTATTTGTTCTTTCGGGAATGAGTGGGGCAAAATTAAAAGCATGTTAATACAAACATGGAGCGAAGTTTTAACAGGTTCATTTCAAGATTTATGGCTTGGAGTTGTTGATTTCGTACCAAATCTTATAATAGCGCTTATAATCTTCATCATAGGATGGATAATAGGTGCAGTGCTTGGACGAGTAGTTGATCAAGTTATACGTTCTCTAAAGGTAGACAATGCCCTAAGAGGAGCAGGACTTGATGATGCTTTCGGACGAGCAGGTTTTGACATTAATTCAGGCCGATTTTTAGGAGGCTTGGTTAAATGGTTCGTTATAATAGTATTCCTTGTAGCATCTCTTGATGTTCTTGGTCTTACACAGGTTAATACATTCCTACAGGAAGTTGTATTGCTTTACCTACCACAGGTAATCGTAGCAGTACTTATCCTTCTTGTTGCAGCAGTTATTGCTGAAGTAATGCAACGACTTGTTATCGGTGGAGCAAAAGCTGCTCATATGAAGTCCTTTAACTTCCTTGGAAGTGTAACAAAATGGGCTATCTGGATTTTCGCAATCCTCGCAGCATTGTTCCAACTTGGTGTAGCAGCAGCATTCGTACAAACACTTTTCACAGGTGTTATCGTAGCGCTTGCTCTAGCTTTCGGACTATCATTTGGTCTTGGAGGACAAGATGCAGCATCAAAGTACATCGAGAAGCTAAAGGGAGATATTACAGACAAGTAAGTATTTGATCGGACGGAAATAATATACTTTAAAACCACCCGCAGGCTCCGCCTGCGGGTGGTTTGTTGTTGCGAAAGAGGGTCTAATGCGGGAAAAGGTCGTTCCTTGAGGAGGAGCTTTGCGACAGGAAAGGTGCGACCTTGGTATGTAAAAAAATTGCAGAGCTTTATTGACGGTGATATTATTTAATTATGAACACTATCAAAGAATGTTTCAAAATAATTTTGCATGGCAATAAGAGTGATAGTCGTATAGCTGCCCGTAGGGTAAGGAAATTATTGTACGGTTCACGAAGCACTAAAGATAGTTTCAGAGATATTAAAGATATTATTAACAGTGCGAGAAGCGAATACACCAGAATCTCTGAAGAATGGCGACAAGAAAATTTTATCTCAGCACTTTCAGTTATTTATTACTTACATGATAGAGAAGAGCAACCCGACTTTCTTTTCTCTTGGTTATTTCAATTGCTCCAGCATACTAACGGTATTATTCGTTATGCATCTGTAAAAATGCTTTCTCATGAAATCGGACCACTCACTGTTCATATTCGATGTCCAAAAGATAAACTCTTTCTCGGAGATAAGTTAAAGCCAGAACAGGCTGATCATATTTTGCGAGCTATTTATATAAATTTAAATGAACTACTACCTATTTTTTGGCATCCGAAGTTTAAAAAATATAAATATATTGATGCTTTACCAGCAAGTCCGTATAAGTCTGTGCAGATGGTCTTGGCTGAATTAGAAGATTCTTGTGGGAAAGAGTATATAAATCGTCTTATGGGACATTAGAAATAAAGAGTATTTAGCCAAAACCTACCTCAATTTTGATGGAATGGTGTTGCGGAAGAAGGTCTGCACCTCGAAGAGCCCCGCAGGGCGGGGAGAGGTCAGTCCTTGGGGGGCAACAGTTAAATTACAGCTTAAAATAGTCACATTTTTGCTATTGACAAACTACCTCAAAATGCTATACTGTTGGGAGTAAAAGTAGTATATTCACAAATCTATAGTTAAATAAATTTTTGTTTTAGTTAAACTTTTTTTAAAATAAGGAGGAAGTCATGCATAAAATATCGTGTCGTGATGAAAGGTGTTCTGGATGTTATGATTCTATATTGTCTGGTCCAGACAGTGGAGTAGATGCATCTGATGAGAATATTGCTCGACTAGAAGAATTAGAAGGGCGATACGATGATCCTAGGGAGGAAGAATGGTGTAGGGATGATAATGACGATAACGATTATGATGACTGTGCTTCAGCGTGGGGTGCAATAATGTGCGAAGAGCATAAAACATGCAAAACCTGCCCATTAGATCTCAAATAAAAATAGCATGTTTACAAAGCTGTAATTAAGTAAGCTTTTGTTTGTTTAAACTTTTTTTGAAAAGGGGAATTTAATATGTTTAGTGATAAAGAAATTAATGATTATGTTGTCAACTTTAAGAGGAATGAGAATATTGAATTATCAAAAGAAGATGCAATTAGTTGTTTAGTGCAAAAAGCATCTGAAGAAAATCAGAAATGGATGGAGAAACAGTTTACTGAAGATCGAAAATATAGACCGTATCATGTTTCGTAAGAACAGATCGTCTAATTTAATAGCCAGACTACAACATTATTGTTGAGGTTTGGCTTTTTTGGTGTAAATTTCTTTAGAAATGATTAACTAAGCTGTTGAGGTATTCAGGAAAATCTAGTTTTCGGATAGTTGGTAACTTAATACTCCTCAAGGACCCACCTCCGTCCGCTTCGCTCCCCGAGGAAAGACCTTTTCCCGTATTAAGCACTTTCCCTGCTTAATATTTGACTTATTTTCTATACCGAGTATACTAGTCTCTACGTGTTAAGAAAGAAAGTTAACCAAATATCAAGGCGGGGGAGGTAACCAATATCTTTTTATTGTGTTATTTTACCGCTAAGTTGAGCGGTTTTTTTAACTTTAATACGAGACCTTTGATAATTAAATAAGTCTGCATATCTGATTAGAGAACCAGATGTGTAGACCGAGCAAGCGTCCCGTCAAATTTTTCTTTTGGAAAAATTTGACGGGACAAGACAAAACGCTCACTAATTAGTATGTTAGTGAGACGAACACAAGAAAATACTATTTTCTGAATGTATTCTAGACAGTACATTCAGAAAGCTCCGCCTTTGGCGGAGCAAGCGGTTTTTAGATTTCCTAATAAGAAATCTAAGGGCGTACGGTGGATGCCTAGACTGAAAGAAGCGATGAAGGACGTAGCGTGGCTGCGATAAGCTTCGGGGAGGTGACTAGCAACCTTTGATCCGGAGATTTCCGAATGGGGAAACCCTCTGTCTTTGACAGAACCAAATCTTATAAAAGATATGGAGCGTACCCGCTGAAGTGAAACATCTCAGTAAGCGGAGGAAAAGAGAACAATATATAGTACTCACATTGCATTACATTTTATTATGCAGTGCGGTGTGAGTACTTGTGATTCCCTAAGTAGCGGCGAGCGAAAAGGGAGAAGCCCAAACCATACACTTCGGTGTGTGGGGTTGTAAGGTAACAGTGTCGTATTTATATGAGAAGAGTTAAAAAATGTTTTGTTAATTGAATCTACTGGGAAGTAGAACCCTAGAGCGTTATAGTCGCGTAAGTGAAAACAAAGCACCTCTTTTACTGTTATTCTTGAGTAGCCCAAGACACGAATAGCTTGGGTGAATCTGCCGGAACTAACCGGTAAGGCTAAATATTCTTTCAGATCGATAGTGAACTAGTACCGTGAGGGAAAGGTGAAAAATACCCCGGTGAGGGGAGTGAAATAGATCTGAAACCGTATGTCTACAAGGAGTCGAAGTGGTGTTTACACCACGACGGCGTTCCTATTGAAGAATGAGCCAACGAGTTCATATATACTGCTCGGCTAACTGCGTAAAATGCAGGCAGCCATAGGGAAACCGAGTGTTAATAGCGCGACTTTGTAGTATGTATGAGACCCGAAGCTAGGTGAGCTTGCCATGGACAGGGTGAACTTCGACGAAAGTCTAAGGGAGGCCCGAACCGGTTGGTCGTACAATTCCATCGGATGATCTGTGGTAAGGAGTGAAAAGCTAATCGAACCTAGTAATAGCTGGTTCTCTCCGAAATAGCTTTAGGGTTAGCGTTCGGCGTACCTTTTGGGGGTAGAGCACTGGATGGCGTAAACAGGGAGCAATCTCGTTATGCCTATCAAACTCCGAATACCAAAAGTCAATTACCGAGCAGTTAGACTGTGGGGGCTAAGCTCCATTGGTCAAAAGGGAAACAGCCCAGATCTCAAGTTAAGGTCCCAAAATTCATATTAAGTGCACTTAAGGATGTGAGATTTCTCAGACAATGAGGATGTTGGCTTAGAAGCAGCCACCATTTAAAGATAGCGTAACAGCTCACTCATTCAGAGATTTTGCGCCGCAGATAATCGGGGCTAAATATGATACCGAAACTGAGGGCTTGATTATATCTCATTACACTCGATGTATGTCGAAGGTAGTGAGATGTAATTGAGCGGTAGGAGAGCATTCCATTCTGCTATGAAGCCAAAGGGGTAACCCATGGTGGAGCGTATGGAAGTGAGAATGTTGGCACAAGTAACCGCAATACCAGTGAGAACCTGGTACGCCGAAAAATCAAGGTTTCCTTGGCGATGCTAATCAGCCAAGGGTTAGTCGGGCCTAAGTGGATGGTGAAAACCGAACACGATGGACACAGGGTTAATATTCCCTGACTTTGTTTTTATGCGATGGGGGGACGGAGTGTAGTATGTCAAGCGTATTATTGGATTTACGTTCGTGGTGTAAGGATGTTTCTTTGGTAAATCCGGGAGACACAAGTCCAAGCACAGCGAAAATCTTGAGGCTTCGGCCGATAGAAATTTGACAAAGCACGCTTCCAAGAAAAGCCTCTAAGCACAATAAAAACAAAACCGTACCGTAAACCGACACAGGTGATTGGGTCGAGAAGACCTAGGCGAACGAGTGAGTGTTCCTCAAGGAACTCGGCAAAACAGCGACCGTAACTTCGGGATAAGGTCTGCCCTTTTTCGTAAGATTAAGGGCCGCAGCGAAAGTTTTCCGGGCAACTGTTTATCAAAAACACAGCTCCCTGCGAACTCGTAAGAGGATGTATAGGGGGTGACGCCTGACCAATGCCAGAAGGTTAAGTATGGGGGGTGCGCATCATATTGCACATGATTTAATTATCGTATTCAATATGATGCGTGCTGGACTATATAAGCCCTGGTGAATGTCGGCCGTAACTATAACGGTCCTAAGGTAGCGAATTTCCTTGTCTGGT
>CAZVGL010000005.1:0-40573 GCA_964626705.1 uncultured Candidatus Saccharibacteria bacterium
CGTTTCTGGCAAAAGTACAAATTGGCGGAGAGTAAGGGATTCGAACCCTTGAAGGCGTTTAAACCTTACCTCGTTAGCAGTGAGGCGCTTTCGACCACTCAGCCAACTCTCCATTTCATTTCGAGCTGGCTAAGCGCTCGACAAGTCGTCCACCTGCGCTACGCTTCGGATTCAAAGGTATACAATACCTTTTCATCCACTTAGCCAACTCTCCAAATACTTATGTAATATAACACCTTTTTACTCTTTTTTCTACACCGTTTTAAAACATCTTTATACAAAAAAACCTACCGAAGCAAGCTTTTTTGCCTCAATAGATTTTACGAAAAATATAGTCGTGAGAACGTATCTCTGGTCCAAGTCTCAATAAAAAATTTTCTGGAAGCTTTCTTGAAAGAATCTTTTTTACTTCATTAGAACCCCTCACTTCTTTTTTAAGACCATCAATACATATAAGATCTTCCTGTATACTTTGTTTGTCTAGCATACGATTTACTATTTTATATGCTACTAATAAATATTGTGTTGAAACAATCTTTTCGACTGAATATATCTTATCTCTCCCTATTTTAACTCTAGATATATTGTTCCAAAAACTTATTACCGGTATGTTGGCTGTTGTTATTAGTTTTTGAGACGCTATATCAAATTCAGTTAAATTTGCAAAAATAATAAATTCTGCAAATTCTGTTAAAGTTTTAAACTCTGTCTTAAACTCTAATACTATCTTCATCTTTCCTCTTTTCAGTAAACTTCAATAAAATAATAAAATAAAAGGTACTTATAGTCTATTCTGTGACTACAAAGAAATATAACACCGAGGTACACATCCGTCAATCAAATGGCAAAAGCCAATTTTTTAACAAAAAATATGATAAAATTGGAGAATAATAAATAGACTATTACTATTTTTGTAAAATAAGAAAACCCGCAATACAAGAACGGGAAGTTCTTATATAACAGGTTTTATTTTACAAATGTGATTTTCAGATCGACATAGCGACCTAGTTCTTCATCTTCTGGTATCGAACTCAACTCCTCAATTAATTCAGGATTGCAGTCATGCTCTGGCCCATGCTTTGCAATGGTGAAAACTTCAAAACTATGGTTACCATCTCGTTCGTATTTTATAATTTTGAATTTAAATTTAAATGAGCCTTCAGTAATATAAACATTTTCATTTAAATCTCCAGTTATAGAATCTGGTATTTTCATTATAACTCTGCTGAGCATTCCGTCACGAAGAGCATTTATCAGAACAGCCTCAGAACATTGCCCTTTGATCTTTGTACAGTCTATATCCACATAACCAGACCCACCACCTTTTACGTTATGCAAGGATGGTGTATCTAGGCTGTCTATTATTGTTTCTGTGAAATCTTTAAGAGACATTGTTTGTGCTATAGCTACGTAATAAAAAGCATGATTATCTTTAGCGACTTTGTTAATCTTCATATTCTTAACATCTCCTTTTAAGGTTTCCGCGATTAATTTATCTGAACGTAATATATAGGAATATGTGAGAAAAATCAACAACATTTTTTACCAAAAAATATGATAAAATGGTTGAAATATCTTTATGAAAAAACGTTGTAACTGGTCAATATATGGAAGTAATGAACTTATGGAGAAATACCACGACGAGGAGTGGGGTGTGCAGGTGCATGACGACCGACATTTGTTTGAGGTGCTTATATTAGACGGTGCGCAAGCCGGACTTTCGTGGAGTACTATTTTAAACAAACGGGAAAACTATCGTAAAGCATTTGATAATTTTGACGTAAAAAAGGTGGCGAAGTACGACGCAAAAAAAGTAGAAGAGCTATTAGGTAATGCAGGGATAGTGCGTAACAAGCTTAAGATCGCCTCTGCGATAAGAAATGCAAAAGTTTTTATAGAAATACAAAAGGAATTTGGATCGTTTGATAAATATATATGGGGATTTACAAAAGGGAAGACTGTAAAGAATAAACACAAAAGCATGAAAGATATCCCAGCGACTACAGAGCTTTCAGATACTATAAGTAAAGACCTAAAAGCACGTGGTATGAACTTCGTGGGTTCTACTATCATCTACGCCATAATGCAGACAATAGGTCTCGTAAACGACCATATAACAACCTGCTTCAGGTATAAAGAAGTATAGTTATCCCCACAAAGGACTGTCCTTTGTGGGGATAAACTGTGGATAACTTTGATAAGTTTAGTGAAGTTTAGTCGAATGAAGTTTAATTGTTGGGGTTTAGTGCGCTATGGTCACACATATTACACTCTTTGCTCCTGCTTGGAGGAGTGTCATGCGAGCTTCTTTTAATGTGGCGCCAGTAGTGGTGACATCATCAAGAAGAATAATGTCACGATCTATAATCGCATTTGCTTTTTTTACACCAAACGCACCTATAACATTTTCAAGCCTTTCATTTCTGTGGAGTGATGTTTGACTTGATGTCTCTCTCATCTTTTTTAATATATCAGTACGTAATGTACAGAAAGATTTGTCAGCAATGATACATAGCTCTTTTGCTAAAAGTTCTGTTTGATTAAACCCTCTTTTGTATAGTCGTTTTTTTGAAATAGGTAATGGTATAAGCACAGGCTCTTTCAGGTCTGAATATATATAGAGATCAGAAAATTCTTCTGCGAGGAAGTCATATAAAGCATGGGACAGGGTTTTTGCAACTATACGGTTTTTTCTATACTTAAGTGCCCATATCATATTCTTCACTTCTTTATCTCCATAACTAAAGAGCGCGTATGTAAACTTATCTATTTTATTTTTCTGTAAAAGTTTTCCTAAGAGCATTTCTTCTGTCACTTTCTCCGCTTCTTTTTCAGAGTTTTCTTTTGGAAAAATAAAATCGAGTGCTATTCCAAGTATTCTTCTGGGTTTATTCATAATGTTATATTATACTTACTAGTATAGATAATAAAAACTTAATGGGATTTTTAAACTTTAATTTTGGAAATAAAAAAAGTAATAGTGTAATAGGTGTTGACATAGGAGCATCATCTATAAAGGTTGTTCAATTAAAAAAGCAGCGTGGTGTTGCAATACTTGAGACATACGGAGAGCTTTCACTTGGTCCGTATGCTGATTCTGAGATAGGGCAAGCAACAAGTTTACCGGTTACAAAAACTGCTGAAGCTATATCTGACCTTATAAGAGAAGCAAATGTTACCACAAAAAAAGCAGGGATCTCAATACCTTTTGCATCCAGTCTTATCTCACTTGTTTCAATGCCTGCACTTAGTAATGACAAGCTTGCTACGATGATACCTCTTGAAGCAAGAAAATATATTCCAGTACCTATATCTGAGGTTATGCTGGACTGGTTTATCGTGCCTAGTGAGGAAAAGTCTTCCTTGTCTATAAACGAGCCAGAGGACACAAAAGCTAAAAAAGATGAACCTGAAAAGATAGAAGTATTACTTGTTGCAATACACAACAACACTTTAAATAAATATAATGAAATAGTCCAAGCAACAAAGTTAGATGTCGGGTTTTTTGAGATAGAGATCTTTAGTGCGATAAGGGCTGTAGTAAATCAAAGTATTACACCTGTCGCGGTTCTTGATATGGGAGCAAATGCAACAAAACTCTATATCGTTGAATATGGTGTTGTAAAAGCATCTCATGTGATAAGTAGTGGGGCTCAAGATATAACGCAGACTATATCGAGATCTCTGAGTATAAGTATATCAAAAGCCGAAGAGCTCAAGCGTGATTTTGGTATAAGCAAAGAGTCTTTAGATTCAGGCAAAAACAATATAAATTCAAAGGAAATAATAACACGTAGTCTTGACCGTATATTCACAGAGTCAAGCAAAGTGCTTTTACAATATCAGCAGAAAAATAATAAAAACATAGGAAGCGTAATACTTACTGGTGGCGGTGCAACAGTGAAAGGTATCTTACCTCTTGCAAAAGGTCACTTCAATGTGGGCGTATCTTTAAGTGATCCGTTTTCAAAGGTAGAGACACCTGCTTTTTTTGAAAATATCTTAAAAGAAGTTGGTCCGGGATTCGCTGTGGCTGTCGGTCTTGCACTTCGCAAACTTCAAGAAGAAGAGTAGTATGACAGTTTTTGAAAACATATCCACTATTAACATATTTGTTGTTTTTATTCTTTAACACGTCTTATGTGTAGTGTATAATAAATAATATATTTCATGGATCAAAAAACACACACATCATTCATACCAAAAAAATCTCTAGCAACTGCGTCTCGGGATAAAAGTAGAAGTATATCAGGAACTAAAAGTACTATAGGTATAGTGTTTTTAATTACACTCATTATATTTATTAGTGTGATCGCTCTTGCAATAGGTGTGTTTCTATACCAACAATTCCTACTTCAGAATATAGAAAAAAAGAGGGAATCTCTTGATCGTGCACGAGCTGCTTTTGAGCCTTCGCTAATAGAAGAGATGGGTCGTCTCGATGTCCGTATGAAATCCGCACGAGAAATATTGGATAATCATAAAGCATTAACAGCATTTTTTGACCTACTCGAGACTAATACATTAGCAAGTTTACAGTTTGAGAATCTAAGTTATCGAGTAGACCCAGCTAATAAAGTGAGTATTACTATGGGTGGTATAGCTTCTAGTTTTAGCTCTGTTGCTTTGCAGTCAGACATCTTTGGTGAAAATAAGTTTATACAAGAACCTATTTTTTCTAATCTAAACCTAGACAGTAAAGGTGATGTCATTTTTGATTTTTCTGCTTTTGTAGATCCAAGACTTTTGTCTTATTCAGATAGTATATTAAAGAATAATCGTATAGGTGAATAATTAATTTTTATATATGACTAGAATAACAATACCAGCACTTCTAATAATCTTGTCAATAGGTCTTTTCTTTATGTACATTGATCCGACGTATAAAGAAATACAAGAGACTCTTAAAGAGCAAGAAAGGTTTGATCAAGCTCTTGATAAATCAAAAGAGTTGCAAGCAATAAGGGACAGACTGTTAGCTAAATACAATACATTTTCAACAAGTGATTTAGATAGATTGACTAAGTTGTTGCCAGACAATGTAGACAATGTTCGTCTGGTTCTTGATATAGACCATATAGCTTCGGCATATGGTATGCGTATAAAAGACGTTGCCGTTAGTACTGTGGAGGAAAGAGCGGCTGGGACAATAGGTCCTAGTAAAAATATATACGAATCAGTAACTCTTGCGTTTTCTATGGTGTCTTCTTATGACAATCTGATTAATTTTGTGAGAGACTTGGAAAAAAGCCTTAGGATCGTGGACATTAAAGAGATATCGCTTGTTTCGATCGTCAATGCTCCTGTTCAACCAGGTGACGTGGGGGTTCAGCAAGATTTGTATAGATACAGTATAGATTTGGAAACTTATTGGTTAAAATAAGATATTTAAATAAATAAAAATGACATTTTTCAAAAAGCACAAAATGATGATAATAGTACTAGGAATACTCGTTATTGCTACCGTTGCTTATACAGTGATGGTCGGTGAGAGAGACGACAGTTTGTTGGTTTCAGAGGGTGCTACTAATACAAGTTTAGTTTTACAAAATGAACTACTAGCTTTGCTTTTAGATATTCGTTCAATAAAGCTTGATGAGAGTATTTTATCAGACACAGTATTTCGAAGTTTAGAGGATTTTGGTCAGGAAATAGTTTTAGAGCCAATTGGAAGGGAGAATCCATTTGCTCCAGTAAATTTTAATGAATTATCTAGAAATGTTTTAGAAGAATAGCCATATTACATACTCATACTTAAATATGAATTTATTATCAGCGTTAGCAGAAAAAAAGATTATTGAAGAGGGTGATATAGCTTCAATAAAAGAAGAAGCTAGTGCATCTGGTGATACTGTCGAGGGAATCCTTGCAAAACGTGGGATGGATCCGGATGCTATTCTACAAATAAAAAGTGAAACACTAAATGTACCAACATGGAAGCTTGGAGATAAAAAAGTTCCATATTCTGTATTTAAATATATACCAGAAGAATCAGCTCTTCATTATAAATTCGTACCAATAGGTGTTAAAGATAACGTATTAGAAGTAGGAACAACGAATCCAGATAATATTGAAGCACTAGATGCTCTTAATTTTATATCTACCAAGATAGACATGCCTTATAAGGTATACATCATCTCTGAAGATGATTTTACTAGTGTGTTGAAAATGTATAAAGGTTTTTCTGGACAAGTTACTAAAGCAATATCAGAACTTGAAGATGAATTTACTCAAGAGCAAGCAGAGATAACAAAATCTCAAAAAAAGGAAGAGAAAAATATAGCCAATGTAGTAAAAGAAGATGCACCTGTAACAAAGATAGTCGCAAATATTATCAGATATGCTGTAGAAGGAAAAGCGTCTGATATTCATATAGAACGTATGGATAGCTCAGTAAGGGTTCGTTTTAGAGTCGATGGTGCATTGCATACTAACTTAGTATTGCCATCTAAAATACATAACGCTGTGGTGGCTCGAATAAAAGTATTGTCTTCCATGAAACTCGATGAAAAAAGAAAACCACAAGATGGACGTTTTTCTACAAGTATTAATGATAGAAAAATTGATTTCCGTGTCTCAACATTTCCTTCATACTACGGCGAAAAAGTCGTGATCAGAATATTGGATACATCAAAAGGTATATGGAATATTGCCGAAATGGGTTTTGATGAAAGAAGTATAAAACTTATACGTAATGCTATAAAAAAACCATTTGGACTTATTTTAATATCAGGACCAACTGGTTCTGGTAAATCAACAACGCTTTACTCGATGCTTGCAGAGATGGACAGGGACACAAAGAATGTGCTTTCACTCGAGGATCCTGTGGAGTACAATATCGAAGGGGTAAGCCAGTCTCAAGTAAGACCTGAGATCGGATATACTTTTGCAAACGGTTTGCGTACAACACTACGTCAAGACCCAGATATTATAATGGTGGGGGAGATACGAGATAAAGAAACAGCAAAGCTTGCAGTACAAGCCGCTTTGACTGGACATTTAGTTCTTTCAACTATACATACCAACAATGCATTAGGTGTTATTCCAAGGCTAATAGAGATGGGTGTGGATCCGTTTTTGATAGCACCAACTCTCGTTATTGTGATCGCACAAAGGCTTGTTAAGAAACTGTGCCCTGGTACAGGTACTCCTGTGCCAGTAAATGAAAGTCTTAAGCTTATGCTTGAAAAACAGTTTAGCGATATGCCGGAAGAATATAGGAAATCAATACCGACAGCTAAAGAATTCTACAATGTAGAAGCTACAAACGAATGTCCGTCTGGCACAAGAGGTAGAACAGCTGTATATGAGATATTAGATATGAATAAAGAAATAGAAGAAGCTATACTTAAAAACCCTTCAGAAATAGAGCTTAAAAAAATCGCACGAGCAAATGGCATGCTTACAATGAAAGAAGATGCAATAGTAAAAGCGTTTAACAGAGTGATCCCTTTCAGCGAGATAAACACATTGGGTGGTGAGGATCTTATTCTAGAATAAAGACTTAGAAAAACGCTTAAAAGATAGTATAATTAAATACATAAATATGAGTGACGTAGAAAAAAAACAAACTATATTAATAGTAGATGACGACAATTTTATGCTCGACATGTACGCAGTCAAATTTAGAGAAAAAGGATTTGACGTAAATGTCAGTGCTGACCCAAAGAAGGCGCTTGAAATGTTGCGTGAAGGTCTGTCTCCGTCAGTAATTCTTTTTGATATGGTAATGCCCGAAGTTGATGGGCTTGAATTTTTAACGATCATTAATAATGAAAAATTAGCAACAAGTGTGATACTAATAGCTGTTTCTAATCAATGGGAAGAATCTTATATAGAAAAAGCAAAAGAGCTTGGAGTCGATGATTATATTATAAAAGCTGACACAATACCGTCTGAAGTATTGAGTAGGGTTGAAGAAATTATAAAAAAACATAACTAAAATTACTATGATTGATGGAATAATTGATTACAAAAAAGAATTAAGCGATCTAGTTAGTATTGTTGTTAAAGAAGCAGCATCTGATCTGCATCTATCTTCAGACAATCACCCTACAATAAGAGTAAATGGTGTTTTGATACCATTATTAAAAAGAAATAAACTTACTAAAGAAGATACTCTAGGACTTATAAAAGAACTTTTAACTCCAGAGCAAACGGAAAAGTTTTTAGCAACAAAAGAAGTTGATTTTTCATACTCTAGAGAAGAGGGTGGGCATAGGTTTAGAGGAAATGGTTTCTTCCAACAGGGAGCAATAGGGGTAGCATTAAGACTTATTCAGAAAGAGATAAGGTCGTTCGAAGAGCTTAGTTTGCCGCCAATATTGGAAACATTTGCACAAAAAAAACAAGGATTTTTCCTTGTGGTTGGACCTGTTGGACAAGGAAAAACAACAACTTTGGCATCTATGATCGAACTTATAAATAGAACTAGATCAGAACATATTGTAACTATTGAGGATCCAATAGAAAATGTTTTTGAACAAAAAAAGTCAATGATAGATCAACGTGAGATTGACTTGGATACTAAAGATTTTGCTACTGCTTTAAGGTCTGTCTTTAGGCAAGATGTCGATGTACTTATGATAGGGGAAATGAGAGGACCAGAAACAATATCAACTGCAGTTACTGCCGCAGAAACTGGACATTTGGTACTTTCTACACTTCATACAAATAATGCAGCGCAAACAATAGATAGAATTATCGATTCATTCCCTGAAGAAGGTCAAGATCAGATTCGTATGCAACTTTCCGCATCTCTTATAGGGATCTTCTCGCAAAGACTTGTCCCTAGGATATCTGGAGGTTTAATACCGGTATACGAACTCTTAATAAACAATAAAGCTGTTGCTAACCTTATTCGAGAGAAAAGAACACATGAAATAAATACTGTTATTGAGACAAGTATGAACGAAGGTATGGTTGATCTAAACAGGTCGCTAGCAGATTTTGTAAGACGTGGAGAAATAACAATAGAAAATGCTAAAGCTTATTCGCTTAATCCAAAGATGTTAGAACAATTAGTTTAAAAAAATTATGCTTTTTAATTACACAGCAATAGATAATACAGGACATGAGACAGCAGGAAGTGTCGATGCTATTAATGAGGATGTCGCTATTTCATCACTTCAGAGGCGCGGTCTTGTGATAGCTTCTATAGCATCTACAGAGAACAAATCAATTTTTAGTAAGAATATCTCTTTTTTTGATAGAGTCGCAAACAAAGAGATAGTAATCCTTTCTCGCCAGATCGCTACTTTATTTGAATCACAAGTATCAGCACTACGTGTGTTTAAGCTATTAGGGTCTGATTCAAAAAATAGATTACTAAAAGAATCGTTAGCAGATGTAGTAGACGACATACAAGCAGGTAATACTATATCAACAGCTTTAAGTAAGCATAAAAAGATATTTACTCCATTTTATGTAAATATGGTTAAGGCCGGTGAAGAGTCGGGAAAGCTTGATCAAACATTTGCATATTTAGCAGATCATCTAGATAGATCGTATGCTGTTACATCAAAAGCAAGAAATGCATTGATCTACCCTGCATTTGTTGTCTTTACTTTCATTACTGTTATGGTACTTATGCTTACATTGGTTATCCCTCGTATAAGTGCGATCTTCGTTAACTCAGGTCAGGAACTTCCAATATATACAAAAATGGTTGTTGGTCTAAGTGACTTCTTTGTAAACTACGGTGTATTTTTAATTATATTAATAATAATCGGTGTGTTCTTTGCTTGGAAGTTTGGCAAAACACGACAAGGCAGGTCTTCAGTATCACGTCTAAAATTGTCGATACCGTTTCTTGGTAATCTCTATAGAAAATTATATCTATCAAGGATCTCAGACAACTTAGGAACAATGCTTTCAAGTGGTATAACAGTGGTTAGGGCTATAGAGATATCTTCAACTGTTGTTGGTGACCCCACGTATGAGCAGCTTTTATTGGAATCATCTCAAGCAATAAAGTCTGGTTCTCCTGTGTCAGAGTCTCTTAGTAAATATCCTGAGATCCCAAATATAATGATACAAATGATTAAAGTTGGAGAAGAGACAGGAGAGCTAAATAAGATATTAGATACTTTGTCAAAATTCTATGCAAGAGAAGTAAAAAATGCAGTAGATACTTTGGTAACACTTATTGAACCTATGATGATAGTCGCACTTGCCTTGGGTGTCGGTATCTTGTTGGCAGCAGTTCTTATGCCTATATATAACATTTCGTCAGCTATTTAGACTTATCCACACAGACCCTTTCAGAAACAGTGCTAAATGGCTATAATAGATGCTATACACTAAACGCCAATATTGTTAGACCTTTATTGGTCTGATAGGACCAGGTCGTTTTATTATTAAAAATAGTTATAAATAAATATAAAAATATGAAAAGAGTAGGAAATAAAGCAAACAACAAAGGATTCACACTTATAGAACTTCTTGTTGTTATTGCTATAATCGGTATTCTCTCATCTGTAGTTTTGGCAAGTCTTAATACTGCGCGACAGAAATCAAGAGATGTAAAAAGAATCTCAGACCTAAAGCAAATACAGTTGGCTTTGGAATTCTCCTTTGATGCAAATAACGAGTATCCAGATACTATTGCTATAGCAGATCTTGTGACCCCTGGATATATTTCAACAATACCAGTTGATCCGGATGGCAGTAATTATTTTTATGACAATATTACTACCGCAAATGCTGCATGTGTTGTTGCGACAGGTGTGTGTACAAAATACCACCTTGGTGCAAACTTAGAAGATGTTGGTCATACTGTACTTGACTCTGATGTTGACAACGTAGGTACTGAATCTGCGGTAGTTGAAGGTGTTGATGCAGATGGTTGTGGCGATGAAGTAGGTTTTTATTGTTATGATTTAATACCGTAATTAAAATAAAACGTCTTATTTAAAGTAAAAAATCCGCATAAAATGCGGATTTTTTGTTATAATATACTTATGGTATCAATAGAAATAGTTATAGCTATAGCTTATTTTGTTTTTGGAACAATTATCGGTAGTTTTTTGAATGTAGTAATTTTGCGTTACAATACCGGTCAGTCAATATCTGGTAGGTCGGGATGTTTTTCATGTGGTAAGGGGCTAAAGTGGTTCGAGCTTATACCTGTTCTTTCTTTTGTATTTCAACTTGGAAAATGTAAGAAATGTAAGAGTAAGATCTCTATTCAGTACCCACTCGTAGAGCTCTTAACAGGAGGTATTTTTCTAGGGGTATTTCTTAAATTTTCAAACTTACTGTTTATCTCGCCACTTAGTCTTTTGTTGTCGTCATTGTTTTTTATGATCATCTTTTCAATCTTGATCATAATACTAACTTATGATCTAAAGCATAAAATAATACCTGATAGTTTTGTATATACATTTGCAGCTCTTTCATTTGTAGGTATGTTTTTTAATTTTTCTACATTTGCATTTTTAATGCCAACATTAGTGTCATTTCTTTCGGGGCTAATACTATTTTTACCATTTTTTATTTTGTGGTTTGTATCTGGCGGCAAATGGATAGGTTTAGGGGATGGAAAGCTTGCTCTTGGAATAGGATGGTTCCTAGGGTTATCTCTTGGTGGAAGTGCGGTATTATTGTCTTTCTGGATCGGTGCAATAGTAGGTGTTGCACTTATGATATTTTTTTCATTGAATTCATACCCTAAACACATTACAATGAAGAGTGAGATACCTTTTGGTCCGTTTCTCATTCTAGGTCTAATTATTGTATTTTTTTTCGATTTGAATATTATTAATTTTATAATTTAAGATAAGTGTGAGTATATTTTCTAGTAAAAAAAATAATGGATTTAGTTTAGTTGAACTTATTGTTTCAGTAGCTATTTTTACTATTATCACGTCTGTAATACTTGTAAAACACTCACAATTTTCAGGAACTCTTCTTTTGGAAAACCTTGCTTATGATATTGCTTTGTCTGTAAGAAAAGCTCAAGTGTTTGGTTTAAGTGTAAGAGAGTTTACAACAGAGGGTAGCGAGTTTGATATTGGATATGGTGTACATTTTGATTCATCTAGTAACGATTCGTACATATTTTTTGCAGATAGGGACAGAGATAAGGTGTATGGAGGTTCAACAGAAATAGTAGAAATATTTACTTTGAAAAAGGGTAATCTTGTATCAGAATTTTGTGGAATATTGTCAAATGGTATTGAAAAATGTTCAGATTCAGGCATAACATCACTAGATATAATTTTTGAACGACCAAATCCTGATGCTATTATAAAGAGTAGTGTTTTAAACGACACATATGAATCTGCACGGATAACAGTTGCTTCTCCTAGAGGTACAACTTGGAGTGTGAGTACTTTTATCACAGGTCAAATATCCATACAGAAGTAATATGAGATTTAAGAAAAAAAAGCAAAATAATACTAAAAGAAATAAACTATCAAGTGCTGATAAAGGGTTTTCTCTTATTGAAATGCTTGTTGCGGTGGCACTTTTCAGTGGGGTTATGCTTATAGCAGTAGGAGCTCTTTTGTCATTGATAGATGCAAACAGAAAAGCTCAGGCTTTAAGCTCTGTTATGAACAATTTAAACTTTGCACTTGAAAACATGTCTAGAAACATTCGTGTAGGTACTACATATCATTGTGAGTCGTCAAACAATGTTCCTACAGATGTAGATGAGGTAAAAGATTGCTCAAGCGGTGGTCAATTGTTTGCTTTTGAGGCTTCAAGTGGAGATAGTGGTGATAAGAATGATCAGATTGTATACAGAATAAATGGTACAAAACTTGAAAAATCAGAAAGAAGCGGATTACCCAATACATTTATAGATATCACTGCGGCGGAAGTTTCTATAGATAAGTTTTCTTTTTATGTAGATGGTACGTCATTGATAGATGGTATGCAGCCTAGGGTGGTTATTGTTTTGCAAGGTTCTGCTGGTGTAAATGCAAGAACAAGGACAGAGTTTAACCTTCAGACAATGGTGTCACAAAGAGTATTAGATATATAAATATGAAAATTCAAAATTCAAAAAGAGGCTTTACACTTATTGAAACGCTTGTAGCGATAGTTATATTGACTGTTTCTATCGCAGGTCCAATAACTATTGCATCAAAAGGTATAGCATCGGCTATCTTTGCAAGAGACCAGATTACAGCTTTTTATCTTGCACAGGAGGCAGTAGAATATATAAGAAATAAAAGAGATGAGAATAATATTAATGGCAATGGCTGGATCGATGGTCTTTCTGAGTGTATAGACGGGAATATCTGTACCATTGATATAAATGAAAGTATTGCAGAGAATATAATAAGGCAGTGTCCTGGTGGAGTGTGTCCTTTGTTGAAATATGACGATAGTACTAACTTTTATAATTATAGTACTGGCAAAGATTCCAATTTTACAAGAGAAACAAATATAAAAATCATTGATGCAAAAGAAGTAGCTATTACAACGACCTTATCGTGGAAAACAGGAACATTAACTAAGTCATTTAAAGTAAAAGAACATATATTTGATTGGTAAAAAGTATAAAACTAAAAATGAAAAATAACAAAAAACAATTAAATAATACTTTTAATTTATATAAAAAGAACAATGGTTTTGCTATGCTATATGCTGTGCTTGTTTCTAGTATTTTACTTGCTATTGGTCTTGCAATCTTTAATCTAACTATTAAAGAATTATTTCTCTCGTCTCTGGGCAGGGATTCACAGTTTGCATTTTATGCAGCTGACACTGGTACAGAATGTGCTTTATATTGGGATTTTGAAGAGGACGCCTTTGCTTCTACAACCTCTACAACTATAAATTGTGCTGGGAAAGATATACCCAATATGGGCGGGAAACTCCCTGGAGAACCAAATACTTTTGAGATTGATTTTGCTCCAGAGCCGTATTGTACAAAAGTGTCTATTGTAAAATATGAATCACCTATAAGAACTATAATAGAGTCACGTGGATATAATACATGTGATATAGGGAATCCAAGAAGGGTAGAGAGAGCTATTAGAGTAACGTATTAGAATATGATTACAGAAAGTATCAAAGAGAGATATGAAAAACTCAAGAACTCAATAAATCATTATAGATATCTATACCATGTAAAAGATTTAGAAGAGATCTCTCAAGAAGCGCTTGATTCTCTAAAAAATGAATTAGTAAAGCTTGAAGAAGAGTATCCAAAACTTATAACACCAGACTCACCTTCACAAAGAGTTGCAGGCGAGCCATTAAAAGAATTTAAAAAAGTTAAACACAAAGTGGCACAGTGGTCTTTTAATGATGCATTTGATGAAGATGACATAAAAGCTTTTGATGAAAGAGTTAAGAGATTTCTTAAGACTGAAATAGGTAAAGATATAAACCCTACATATACATGCGAGCTTAAAATAGATGGACTTAAGGTTGTGCTTGAATATAAGAATGGAAAACTTGTAACAGCTGCCACACGAGGTGATGGTAAAGTCGGAGAGGATGTAACAATGAATGTACGCACCATAGAGTCTATCCCACTTAAGCTAAGAGAAGAGATAGATGTGATAGTAGAAGGTGAGGTGTGGCTCGGCAAAAAAAGCCTTGAAAAAATAAATAAAAAAAGAGAAAAGTCGGGCGAGTTGGTTTTTGCAAATCCACGTAATGCAGCCGCAGGCTCTATCCGTCAGCTTGATCCAAAAGTTGTTGCAGAAAGAAATTTAGATAGCTTTATTTATGATATAGCACAATCAGGTGAAACAGTTCCAGATACTCAGTTTAAAGAATTAGAGTTGTTGCAGAAATTTGGTTTCAAAGTAAATAAAAATTTCGAGTCTTGTAAGGATATTAACGAAGCAATTAAGTTTTGGAAAAAATGGAAAGACAAAGCTATGAAAGAAGATTATTTGGTAGATGGTGTTGTTATTAAAGTAAATGAAATAGATTATCAAGGAGCTATAGGTTATACAGGAAAAGCCCCGAGATTTGCTATAGCTTTTAAATTTCCAGCAGAGCAAGTTACAACTGTTGTTGAGGATATTGTACTACAAGTAGGTAGAACAGGTGTCTTGACGCCTGTGGCGCATCTGAGGCCCGTGTCAGTAGCTGGATCTACTGTATCGAGAGCAACTCTTCATAATGAAGATGAGATAAAACGTCTCGATGTAAGAGTAGGTGATACTGTCATATTACAAAAAGCGGGGGATGTAATACCAGACATAGTTTCTGTACTTAAAGAAATGCGTACTGGTAAAGAAAAAGAATATATATTCCCAAAACATGTGTCAGCATGTGGAGGTGATGGTTCCGTAGAACGAATAAAGGGTCAGGCAGCATATCGATGTGTTAATAAAAATTCATTTACACAGCAGGAAAGAAGGTTTGCATATTTTGTATCGAAAAAAGCTTTTAATATTGATGGTTTAGGTCCACAGATTATTGCAAAACTTCTAGAGCAGAATCTTGTTTCAGAATTTGATGATATCTTTACATTGAAAAAAGGTGATCTTTTAGAACTCGAAGGTTTTGCAGAAAAATCAGCAGATAGTTTGCTTGCGGAGATTGAGGATAGGGAAATGGTAGACCTTGCACAATTTCTTATCTCACTTTCAATAGATCAGGTAGGGGAAGAAACAGCTTATGATTTGGCAGATCATTTTAGTACTCTAAAAAATATACAAGATGCATCAGAAGAACAGCTTGAAGCAATCTCTGGCGTCGGTGGTGTAGTAGCGCACTCCATCTTCGTCTGGTTTAAAGATAAAGATAATACGCAACTTATAAAACGCCTTCTAAAACACATAAGCATTAAAGAAAAAGCAAAAAGTTATCCCCACAAAGGACAGTCCTTTGTGGGGATAACTTTTGTGCTTACAGGGACACTTCAAGATATGTCTCGTGATGAAGCAAAAAGAAAAATCAGAGCACTTGGTGGTAATGTTTCAAGTTCGGTATCTAAAAACACTAGCTATGTTGTAGCAGGAAAAGACCCTGGTTCTAAATACGATGAAGCGAAAAAGCTGGGTGTTAAAATCGTAGATGAAGTTGAGTTCATGAAGCTGATCAGTTAATATGCTAGAATATTAATATTATGCAAATTAGTGATGAAGAGATAGAAAAATTGGGAAGTTTGGCGAGAATTAAGCTTTCAGATGAGGAAAAAGAAACACTCAAAACAGATATTGGGTCTATTTTGGGTTATGTGTCAGAGATACAGAAAGTCTCTTCAGAAGTAGAGAATACAAAGGACAGTCCACTAAAAAAGACTGCTCTTTGTAATGTGATGCGAGAAGACGAAGATCCTCATGAAAGTGGTTTATATACTGAAAAGATATTAGAAAATGCCCCAGAACGAGAAGATGATTATATAAAAGTGAAGAAAATACTTTAAAATTTATGGAGATAGATATAAGTAAATTAGATATAAAAACAGCACATGAACATTTGGTAAATGGTGACTTTACTGCGGTTGAGCTTGCAGAAGTTTGTCTTGAGAATATTAAAGAAAAAGATAGTGAAATTAATGCATACTTAGAGGTCTATGACGATGTGTTAGAGCAAGCAAAAAAAGCAGATGAAAGAATTAAAAATAAAGATAATGTTACAGAGCTTACAGGCATCCCGATAGCTTTAAAAGATAATATTTTAAACGAAGGAAAAATAGTTTCTGCAGGTTCTAAGATTTTAGAGAATTATAAAGCAGTATACGACGCTACTGTAGTTAAGAAATTAAAAGACGCCGGGGTAGTGTTTGTCGGAAGAACTAATATGGACGAGTTTGCTATGGGCTCATCAACTGAAAATTCTGCATTTGGAGTTACAAAAAACCCACTAGACACCCAGCGTGTCCCTGGAGGTTCATCCGGCGGCTCTGCTGCAGCTGTTGTGTTGGGTGGCGCTCTCGCGTCTTTGGGTTCTGAGACAGGTGGTTCTGTTCGTCAGCCGGCTAGTTTTTGTGGACTTGTAGGGTTTAAGCCGACATATGGCGCTGTGTCTCGTTATGGTCTTATTGCTATGGGTTCATCTCTTGATCAGATATCGCCTTTTGGTAAAACTATAAATGATACAGAAGTTTTATTTGATGTAATAAAAGGACACGACAAGTTAGACTCTACATCGTTGCAAGACAATGAAAACAAATCTGAAATAAAAAAGAAATTTACAATAGGAGTTCCAACACATCTCTTTGAAGAGGGTGTGGACAAAGATGTTCTAGAGAATTTTAATCAATCCGTTGAGAAGCTTAAAGCTCTTGGACATGAAATAAAAGAAATTAATCTTCCAAATGTTAAGTACTCTCTAGCTGTTTATTATGTCATTATGCCAGCTGAAGCTTCCACAAACCTTTCACGGTTTGACGGCATTAAATATGGATTAAGGAAAGAAGGTGAAGATTTACTTGGAAATTATCTAGAGACACGAGAAGTTGGTTTTGGTGCAGAGGTGCAAAGAAGAATAATCTTAGGTACACACGTACTTTCATCCGGATATTATGACGCATATTACAATAAAGCAAACATCGTTCGAGAGCTTATAAGATCTGACTTCGATAAAGCTTTTGAAGAAATAGATGCTGTACTTACCCCGACTGTGCCTACACCAGCTTTTAAAATAGGGGAAAAGAAAGATCCTCTTTCTATGTATCTATCTGATGTATTTACAGCGCCTGCAAATGTGACCGGTATGCCGGCATTGTCTGTACCATCAGGGATGGTAGATAGGGATGGAAAAGACTTACCTGTTGGACTACAAATCATGGCAAATCACGGCAGAGAGGATATAATATTTAGTATAGGAAAAGATTTTTCAAATTCAAATTAATATTATAAAAGATGGATTCAATACTTACATTTTTAAATCTGGAATACGTTTATCTTAGGATATATGATTGTGTGTTAAATACATGTAGGTTTGATGGAGACCTTAGTTTTTTAGATACAATCCGTCCATACTCAATAATCGCAGCACTTCTTTTATTTGCAGGTATAATATATGTTGTAATACGCATTCGTCAGATAAGGAGAGAAGAGAAAGAAGAGTTCGATGAGATAATAGTTGCAAAAGGGTCAGAAGAAAAGAAAGCAGAAAAATGGAATAGACTTGTTGACCTTGCATCATCTGAAAACGAAAGCGACTGGAGACTTGCGATACTTGAAGCAGATACAATGTTAGATGACATGGTGAATGTTATGGGCTATAAAGGAGAAGGTCTTGGAGAGAAGTTGAAACAAATAGAGAGGAGTGATTTTAATACATTGGACAAAGCATGGGAGGCACATAAAATAAGGAATCAAATAGCTCATGCTGGTTCCGACCATGTACTTACAAAGAGGGAAGTCAGAAGAGTTATAGATCTGTATAAACAGGTATTTGAAGAGTTTGAATTTATATAAAAAAAGCGCCTAAAATAGGCGCTTTTTTCATTCTTGTTGCGGAGCCAGGAATTGCACCCAGGCCTGGAGGTTATGAGCCTCCCGAGATACTACTTCTCCACTCCGCTATATTCTGTATATTACAACGATATTTGATATTATGCAATAGGACTTCTCTTCCTTCAAAATAAAAGAACCCCTTAACAGGGCTCTTTTATTTTGCGCGGTCGATGGGACTTGAACCCACAACCTCTCGCGTGACAGGCGAGTGCTCTAACCAGTTGAGCTACGACCGCATACAAGAGCAATTCTATCAGAAAATATAAGAATTGTCTCGTTTGTGTCGACGGGAGGAATTGAACCTCCGACCTCAGCTTTATGAGTGCTGTGCTCTAACCAACTGAGCTACGCCGACGTACTTACAAAAAATACCATTTTTACCCATGAAATTCAACCTGAATTTTAGTTTGTGGATAAAAAATTGACACACTTCTTTGTATGAGATAAACTCATAGGTATAAGAATTTGTACCTTTAATTAATTAACCACCCAGGGTTCTCCACACTACTCTTTTCTTTCGCTACTTGTTTAGATAGTGTGGAGGCCCAATGCTTCCAATATAAATCTTTTGTTATTTTTATTTATTATGAAAGGATGCTAATGATAAAAAAGTTTTAATGAAAATTTCATATCAGCGGGTGATGTATTATGACTCTCCTTTCTTGTTAAGAGAAATGGAGGGTCATTTTTTTATAAAATTTTTAGAATCCTCTTTTTATTTTGCGAGCCATTTCTATAATAAAAGTAATATAGTATTTTTTTGTAATAGGTAAATCTTGGCAATGTAATAAGTTTTTTTGGAAGCCGCCAAACCCTTTTTTAAAGTGAGTAATACCCGCAAATGGGTGTGACTTTTTGCTATCATTTGGAGCAATACCCCAGAAGTTATAATACTTTTTATTGCGATGTTTTGACTCTAATATCGCTTCCCATTGGATTAAGTATGAGCTAGGAAGTTTTGGATTCTTGTTTAAAGATGCGCTGTGTCGGTAAGCAGACATATTTCCAGCGAACATTATTATTGATGATGCGTCGAGTGTATTGTCTGGCAGATACGCCTCAAAAACTAAAGCATTATTGTTAGCACTAAAGGCGTTAAATTCTTTATTTATATATTCATTAGAGAACCTATGGAAGTTGTGTTTCTTTGCTGTAATGTCGTGTAGGTCGTTTAATCTTTCAACAGCATCTTTTGACATTGATTTGTTTACTTTCACATCATCACGAATACATCTACGTATAAGGTTTCTATGGTTTTTCTTCATACCACTTAAAAGCTCTTCTTCATTGACAGAGATATCTAGTAACCAAGTCGTTTCTGCTAGCATATGAAGTGGGGCATTTCTAAAGCCGTATTTGGCAAAAGTTTTTCTATTTTTCAATGTGTCATCTATAAACGGACAGACACGAACAAAATCATACCTCTCTTTTTTTGCAAATTTACGTACGAACTGCACTAATACATCTAAGTGTTTGTCTTGAGTATGGTTGAGGATAGGTCCATAGGGCATAAATAAGAAGTTTCCACGACGAGCATGCACACTTACAATAAGAGAACCACCGACAAGCTTTTCATCGTCATAGATACCGACGACCCAAGACTGCTCACCTATGGATTCGTAAAAACTGCCATACTCACTATATTGTGTAAATAATGAATATTCTTGTTTTGAAACGAAGTCGTCCCATTCTTTTTTATTGTTAATAAGTTGCGCTCTCATCTGGGTTCCAGTTATTTATAAGTTTAATAATCTTCTGCATTTTTTTCTCACCTATGAAGCGATTTGTTGGTAGGTTGATAGATCGTGCGGCGAGCCTTTCAGCATTCAGGCAAGTCCCTTTAGTATAACTAGTACATGCTGCATCAATGTCATTTGGTGCAATAACAGAATCATACCAATTACCAAGGATTATGTTATAGCCTTTCATATAAGAATGTAGTTTTTTAGGATGTTCTGTAAGTACTGTATATCGTAGAAAGATTGACGAGCCATTATATTGAGGATGCTTGATTAAATTATTATTTATTTGCTCTTTGTAAGACTTAGCTACTTCTTTTCTGTGTGTGTTAACTCCATCTATATTATTTATCTGAGCACATAATATTTTAGCAAGTGAGTTGGGAAGAGTTGAGGGGTACTCATTCATAACTAGACATTTTTTTTCTCTTGGATAGATTATCTTATTGATTATGTTTAGTTTCATGGCAATTATAAAAATAACTTTGCCTATAAATATTCCATAGAAAGCTTTGCCTATAGTAAATACAGGAACATGAGCAAGGTGTTGTAGTGTACGGATCAGCTTTGGCTTTGGTAGATTTTCTTGAATATTTTTTATCTTATCTCCAAGTAAAGTGTTGTTTGTAATAAGAGCACCACCGCGAACACAAGATATGACTTTGTCTGAACCGAAACTTAACATACCTATGTCTGTTAGAGTGCCTGTTAATCTTTCATCATATTTAGCCCCTATAGAATGCGCGCAATCCTCAATAGTTTTTAAATTATTCTCTCGTGCTATTTTGAGTAATTCTTCCATATCTGCAGGAGTACCAAAGGTGTGCTGTATTATAAGTACTTTTGCGCCACTGGCTTTATTTACTAGGTCTTCTGGGTTCATATTAAAATCATCATTTATATCTACATACACTGGAACACCACCTGCATGCTTGATCGCATTTATCACTACGACGCAAGTATATGCTTGTACTAGTACTTTATCACCAGAGTTGATATCAAGCGCTGTAAGTGCATGTTGAAGCGCAGTACGGCCACTGTCAAAAACAAAAGCATATTTAATATCAAAATATGTTTGAAGCATCTTTTCAGCCTGTTTTGTATAATGACCACTTTTAATAGAGAACCATTTCCACGGTAGCAATAAAAAACCAAGTGCGATATAAAAATCGTTTTTAGTTATGTTTGGTGCGAATCCTGTAAAAATAGTTTTATTCATTTTCATTAAGATACTTATCTATATTAGTAAACATCCTATTTTCTAACAATATAACACTGTTGGTTTTGACAGTATTTTTTATATATTTTAATAAATCATTAGGGTTATATATGGTATGTAATTTCACACCATTTCCTACCCCTTCTTTTACAGGATCTAAATTGTCTGGTGATATTACCACTAGCTCATCTGCTATTTCTTCAATATTATTACCTATTTGTTTATGTAACTCTCTACTTGCATAACCAAGCTCCTTCATACCACGAGTTATAACTATCTTATTTTTTTCTGCACCAATACTCTTAAGGAGTTTTAGTGCTGCCCTAAATCCTTCAGGATTAGAATTATAACTATCGTTTATTATTGTAGCCTTGTCTATGTTGAATACTTTCATTCCGTATTTTTCTGGAGTAAGAGTATCAAACGCTGACTGTATCTCAGTAGGCTTTATGTTTAATTGTTCAGCAACTGCAATCACTGGCATTAAGTTCATTGCATTATGTTCTCCAAATATCGATGCACTGTAAGGTTGATTGTTAGATGAGAAATAAATACCAGAAGTGTCTGTGGATACATTGGTCATATGATATGTTGGTTTATTAATTGCATCTTTGCCAAATGTAATTACTTTTGCATCTATTTTGTCTAAGAATTCACAGCATAAAGGATTATCAGAATTAACTATTGCTGTGCCGTTTTTAGGTAGGGAATAGAGTAGTTCATATTTTGTCTTTTGTGTTTGTTTTATTGATTTAAAGAGTGCGAGATGTTGCTCATTTATTGCTGTAAGTATGCCCATTTTTGGTTTGACCATATCCGCAAGTATCTTTATATCACCACGTTTATATGCACCCATCTCTACAATAAAGATATCAATATCTTTAAAATCTGTTTTTAAGATAAAACGTGCTACACCTATCTCTGTATTTATATGCTCAGGTGTTTTTATTGTTTTGAATTTTGAAGAAAGGGTGTGAGCTAGAAGTTCTTTCACTGTTGTTTTCCCATAGCTTCCAGTGATACCTATAGATTTTAATTGTTTATATTGAGCAAGTTTTTTAGTAGCTTTCTTTATATAGTATTTCTTTCCTAGTAAGGTTGGTATGTAAAGCAATCCAACAATAGCGCTTATGATTACAAAACGAAATATTATAAGTAATATCAATGTAGGTATAGAGAAGAAGGAAAATAAAATAAATGCTTCTAAGGTAATACTCAATACAAGTATTATTAATATTTTATTTGTAAGTTTTGGACGTAATATATTTTTTGCTGATAGGTAGCTTAAAAGTAATCCACGACCTTTTTTACTTCGTAAGAAGTCATGCATATTACGTAAACGATATTCCTTGAGTTGCCACATATAGCCATACCTAGAGTATCCAAGCACTGCAGTAACTATCCATATAATTATAATACCTATAAATGTTAGCATATTACTTTTTTAGAAATTCTTTTATATTTTCCAAAAGCCATTCCGGCTGTTTGATATGTAGTCCGTGTTTGCCATCATTGTGAATATGCATCGTACTATTTGAAATTTTCTTTGCGATACTTATACCATGTCGTAGTGGTGTATATGTGTCGTACTTACCCCATAGTACAAGGGTTGGAAGTTTTATGTGTGCTAACAGATGTGTAAGATCTTCGCGGATTATCTTTTTAAATATTTCACGTTTTATTCCAGTTGATTCAGAGTAGTCATGCATTCCAAATACTTTGTGTGTGTGCCTGCGTAGTATTGAAAACCCAGGGATATATTTAAATATTTTTGATATTAAAACTAGGGGAGATAACAGTATTTTTTTAAATGTATGTTTGGGTCGTACTATCGCCGCACCACAAAGAATAAGATGCGAGACAAGTTTATCGTGTTGTGAAATTAGGTATGTGGCGATCTGCCCACCAAATGAGTGTCCTAAGATAACTGGCTTTTCTTTTAAATTGAGATTCTCTATTTCTTTATATACATAATCTGCATATTCTTTTACTCCCCATATTTCGTTCGGGCAGGGTATATTGTCAAAACACGGTAGTTCTACAAAGTGTATATTATAGTCTGGCTTTGCAAGCTCTATAAATCCTGACCACGACTTTATAGAGCCATCCCAGCCATGGATTATCACCAATGTCTTTTTAAGTTTATCTTCCATATTTATTATTTAAACTATACCATATCAAAAAAGTTGTAATTACGATATAATTTTGTTTATTAAGCCGTTGTAGCTCAGCAGGTCAGAGCGCATCCATGGTAAGGATGAGGTCCGCAGTTCAATTCTGCGCGACGGCTCCAGTGCTTGCCGAAGTAGCTCAGTTGGTAGAGCAATGCACTCGTAACGCATAGGTCGGCAGTTCGATCCTGCCCTTCGGCTCCACAATCAAACAAGTTTCCATTTTGCCGATTTTTTGACGAGCGTCCGTAACGAAAGCCCATTGTTTTTTGGCGACACCGCGCGCTTTGCGCGCGGAAAGTGTAAGTCCTGTTTTAATACCGAAGGGGTTCAATCCGAAGATTTTTTGAAGGTTTTGTTTTTTGAGGGGGAGGGAAGCCTTTTCGCCCATTTCACCTAGTATTTGCGCGTCTTTTATCCAATTACGAAGAGGTTCAACCCAAGCAATCGCTCCTTGCTCTAAATTGCCGATTTTCTCCTCCAGCGACTTCTTGCGCGAGAGAAGTTCCGCCTTCTCGGAGCGATATGTTTCTTGCTCAATATCTTGGTCAAGATATGCGTCAAGAAGTCGCTGGAGTTTTTGAGAGACATTTTGTATTTCATTTCGTAATTCTTGAGCGCGCTTGCCAGTGGAATAAACAGCTTCCTGTTCGTCTTTGTCAGCTTTCTTTGAAAGCTCTTCAATCCATTCTTTTGGCATAGTGTATTTTTTGAGAAGTTCTGTGAGTTGGCTATCAAGCAATTCCTCGCGGACTGCTGGTTCTGTGCATTTGATTTTCTTATTCTTCCTCGTACATCTGTAATATACATAATCGTGAATATTACCGTTCTTCTGATGTTTAAACTTATGTTCGGCAGTTATCATCATTTCGCATGAACCGCATCGTACAAGACCGCACAGAGCTTGTGGTTCGCTCCCAACGCTCTTTGGTCGGCATTTCTTTTTCAAAACAGCTTGCACTTTATCAAAAAGCTCTTTTGATATAATTGGCTTATGATTTCCTTCGTAGAGTTCTCCAGAATAGCGAAATAGTCCGATATAAAATGGATTGAATAAGAGATAAGAAATTTGATCACGGGGAATCAATTTTCCACCTTTTGTTTTAATTTTATTTTTGAAAAAGAAATCAGCTATATCTCCCAAATGTGAATTTCCTTCAGCATAGAGTTCAAAAGCTTGCTTTACGATTTTGCTTTTCTTCTTATCAACAACAACGAGTTTTATCCGCGAGTCGTTTAAATAGCCGATAGGTGCAAGACCTGGATAATCGCCACGCTTTGCTTTTGCTTGAAGCCCACGCTTAGTGTTAATTTTCAAATCAAGAATAAATTGATTAGCCATTCCAAACTCAACACTTGTCATTAAAACATTGTCTGTCGGATAAAAACTCCTGTCGTGTGTTTGGATATGTTGTATAACACCTTCCTGCAAAAGCCAACTTACGCGCCCGCTGTCCACGGGGTTACGTGCCAAGCGGTCGAGCTTCCAACATACGATTCCATCTGCTTCGCCTTTTTCAATTAAAGAAAGCATTTCATCAAAGATGGGACGACCCGGCTTCTTTGCCGACTGCCGTTCAATAAATTCTTGCGAGATGATTATTTTTTCATCTTTTGCAAGTGTACGCAATACAGCAAGCTGGTCATCAATAGAGCTAACTTGTTTATCTTCAACATCTGTACTTTTACGCGCGTATAAAAAGTATTTTGTCATAGTTATATTATACCACAACGGATAGAATAAAATACAACGGTGCGGTATACTGTACTTAATGAAAGACGAATCTCAAAAACTTGGCGAGAATTTAAAACGAATCAGGACACAAAAAGGCATATCACAAGGCGATATTGCTCGCGCCCTTGGAATAGATAAAGGATTTATCAGTAATATTGAAAATGGAAAGACAAATCCGACTCTTGCCACAATTTCTAAATTAGCAAAAGCTGTCGGTGTGTCGGTAGGCGAGCTTTTGAAATAATATGAAATACATTCCAATAATTATATCTGTTGCAACAATCTATCTTGCAATGCAAATAGTATTTTTATTATATTTATGGCTGAAACATGACAGACCACTGAGTAAGTTGCACACACAGCTATGCGATACGCCAAGAGAAATACAAGAACAGTTCAGAGGGCGTGGAGTTACTCGAGAGGGCATACAACCACATATTAACGCTAAAGAAAGACCGTTAAAAGAAAAAATAGAAAAACGAGAATATCATCGCAAATTGTTTTTAGATAGAATTAATTTATTTTTATTATTAAAAATTAAATAGATTTGTAAAAAAGGGGAGCTAAATTTTATCCCTATTTATCTCCTGCAAAATTTAGGAATGTGCGCGTATGGGTGGGTGGGACAAGCACATATAAAAATAGATTCCCTCCCCCTCAAAAAACAAAACCTTCAAAAAATCTTCGGATTGAACTCCGTCGGAGCCGAAACTGGCCTTACTCTTTCCGCGTGCAAAGCGCGCGGTGTCGCCAAAAAACAATGGGCTTTCGTTACGGACGCTCGTCAAAAAATCGGCAAAATGGAAACTTGTTTGATTGTGGAGTATCTTTACGACTCTGCTCGAACCTATTTCGAGACGGAGACAGATTAACACACGCTCCGCGTGCGTGGTAACACTAACACCAATCATACGCATTCGGGCTCGTGGTAACATTATCACGCCAACGGCTCCGCCAAGCTCCACCGTAGTCAAAACAGAAATTTCCTTCACTTTTTTATTTGCCCCCTTGTACCGTTTAAACGGAAAAGTATTGAGGAGAAAAAATTTCTGTTTTGTTATTATATGTTTATCTAACCAATGCCGTGATAGACATTCGCTTTTTCATAAACTTCCTGATTTTCTTTATACATATCTACTAATTTACTCTCTATTTCGTTAAGATTAGATATCGTCTCAAAGTTTTCCAAATTATCAATTGGAATAATTAGATTTTCTTCTTTATTATTTATCGTATATTTTATATTTATATTTTCATCGTCGACATCTATTTTTTTAATTCGAATATACCATCTTTCTCTTAATACATCCTTGCTTTTTATCTCACCATTTTTGTCTTTAAATCCAATATATAAAGTATCAAATCCAAAACTTGAACCATTTTCACTTGAATAGACCATATATGCAAAATCATCTGCCCCTTCAATATTTTTTGGTTTGGAGGTGTAATCCAATCCAAGCTTAATAGCTTTACGATCAAGAACTTCCGCATAAAGTTCCTTTTGGATTGTATTTTCCATACTTTCTAATGTTTTTCTATATTCTTCCTCTTTTCTTTTCGCATCATAATCAGCTAATGAGTACGCTTCAATCTCTACATCAGGAAACTTTTTTTGGAGGATTTTTCTAACAGCTTCTTTTGGTGCCTCTCCATAACTACCAGATGTACCGTCCACTATTAATTTATCTCCTTCTGTATGAATATACCCTCCGCCAATAGCATGAATATCTTTTTTATATAGTCTTCTAGAAAAATTAGCTATTTCTGCATGCCACCCTTTCTTGTCAATCGGAAGAGCTATAACATACTGCCGCTTATCCTCATCTTCCATAAATACGAATTTATGGGCTTCTTCAGGACTACCTAGTTTAATTACGACTTTAGGATCAGTTACATCCTCTGGAATCTCTTTTAAGATTTTCATGTTTTCAGCTAACTCTTCTGGAGTTTCTGGTTTTTTATAAAATTGTTCTATTTTGTCTGTTGTTATCTTTTGACGCGATAGATCATTATTAATATTCTCTTTAAATTTATCATCTTCGGAAGATTCAAATTTTGGTTTTTCAATAGACATAATTTTATATTATATTTTGTTAAATTAACTTAATTATTTTTCAATGAATAATGCACCAGACTCCTCAAGATTAACTGATATTCGTTCTTTCAATTGCTTCGGAAATGATTCTAGTATAAGGTCATTACCTGATTTCACTTTCTCCGGATCAAGAGGAATACTTTCAATTTTTTTGAAACCAATTTCTTTAGCTATTTGTTTAATTTCTTCTAAAGTAACGACCTCATCTTTTTCAGGTCCCATCATTTTTACTAAATTATCTACCATAGCAACAACATACCCGTAATTATTAACAACAACAAATGATTTTTCTTGTAAAACCCTATATACTTCTTCTAAGATATTTTTAACTTCTTTTTTTGTTAAAAAAATTTCTTTCCCTCCCTCTCCTTTAAAAGAAGAATTGAGCAGGTTCAGAATAATAGAACCACCATCTATTGTTTCATCTTTAAATGGAAGCTCAAAAGCACTCCCTAGAATAACTTCTTTTCCTGCTTCTTTCTGACGCTGTAATGGATCAATAGCTACATCAATTGGTATAATGCTAGCCCCTTTTCTTTCAAGTATTTCCTGGAGTTCAGAAGCAAGAGGTGATGACTCCTTGTCCATTGATTCTTCTTTTGGAGTTGGATAGCCAGCACCTATATCTATCATTTTTTTGTCCTGAATATTATAATCCTTCAGTAATTCTTTGTATTTTTCGCTACTAACAAAATCAAAATAATGTCTAGGGAGCAATTCTGAACCCTTTCCGAAATCTTCCCAAAAACTTTTGCCTTCAATTTTAAAATTTTCCATATTATATCCACTACTTTTTTCCGTCTTTTTTTATAGACTCTTCTTTTGTTTTATCTATAATTTCTTTATAAGCTTTGGCGATATCGACTATATTGACAGGTTGTTGAAAAAATCTTATATTTGGATATTTATCAAGTAAATCATTGGTTGAAGAATCAATTTTTGACATACTTAATAGTATAATTGGTGTCTCTGTTCTCATTGCTATTTCTTTTGCTTGAGACATTCTAGTAGAATTAAGTCTATTATTATTATCATTATAGCTATCAAGATCAATAACTACTGCTTTATCAAGTTCTAATACGCCACCTAAAGCCCTTTCTAAAGATTGTTTAATTGGTTCATTTCCAGATAAAACTATTATTTTTTCTTTGGCCTGTAATTCTGAGATTTCCTTCTCTATATTCGGATTCTTTTCAAAAAATACATCTGCGACTAATTTATCAAAAATCTGTTTATCATATTTGAGACTTTCTTTACTTATTTCATTTGGTGCAATACTGTTCACTAAAGACCTCACTGAAACTAATTCGACTCCAGTATCAATTTTAATAAATTTTGCATGTTTTTTATCGAGATTATTTTTCTCAATCTCTCTTGTAAAAGTTTCTTTATTTTTTATACTTAGCAATATAATTGGATCAGTAATTTTATTTTTAATAAGATCTCTCATATTGAATAATTTATCATCAGAAATATCACCCTCTGAATTATCAAGATTTACAACAACCGCTTGCTCTAATTCTAATAACTCTTTAAAAACTTCCTTTAAAGAGTTATTTATTGTGTGGTATTTTTTACTTTCATTTTCTTTTCTTTCGTTTTTTGGTTGACTCGGGAAATACTTTTTAAGTAATGTGTCTATGGCTTTACTATGGGTTTTAGACTTCTTTTCTTCTTTCTCGTTTGTAAGTTCTTTGTATTCATTAAACACTTTTTCCAAAGAGTTCTTTAGTGGTGAATCTTCTGAGACTATGATTCTTTCTTTTTCATCTTCTTTTTCTTCTTCTTCAACAAAGATACTCTTAACCAAACCATCGAGAACTTCTTTTCTTGTTTTTGTTATTTCTTTTATTTTTCCATTTTCTATAATATCATTGACTTTTTCCCGCAAACTAAGCTCAACTTGAATTTTTATTTTTCCTGTATCGCCAGTCATAATTTCACTGAAGAGACTTCTCATTTTTTCTTTTGCCTCTAAGTCTGCAAGACGACCAAGATAATATATTTCAAAAGCATCTTTAATCGTTTCTGGGAAATCAACGAAACCAGATTCTTGACTCCTTACTTGAAAATTATCAAGATAACTAAATAATCTCAAAGGGTTTCTTCCTGAAAATTCCATTTGTTGAGTTCGTCTTCTTTTTTCCCCTTGAATAGAAACTGAATCTCCTACTTTTCCATAATATTGCACAAACTCTTCATCCAACATGTCAACAACATCGGCTATTTGTTCACCTAATTTTTCATCCAAAACTTTGTCCCACTCTACGCCTTTTTCAATAGGAATCTTGATAAAATCTGCCTCTGCTGTAAACAGTTCTTTTTTTCTTTTTTGCAATCTTCCACCCGCAGTCCTCTTTATAGCCTTCTTCTTTTCTTGATATTCTTCTGCGGGTAAAACTTGCCACAACAATCTATCACTCATTGGCGCTACAACCTCACTTCTCCCAGGTGTTTTTTCTGGGAAATTAGATGCGAAACAAATCCAAGTGTCTTTTCCTCTTTCATAAGATGTTTTACCAGAATTCCCCCAAAAACTAACTGATTCTGAAAGCGCTCCGCCTTCACCACCAATTTGTAAAAATATCTGCTGATAATTAGATGGGATAATATTAAATTCATCAACTATTAAAGGGTATCCTCTACCTTCATTCCCAGAATATGCTTTAAGCAAAGCTCCTTCCTTAAATTCCCACTCTGCATCGGGTTTAAGCAATTTACTAGTCTGACAAAAATCCATCAATTGCTCTTTTTGTTTGTTAACATATTTAGTAGTTAAATTTCCGAATTCATCTTGAAATTGACTTTCGTCAATCTTTTTACTGGTAAAATCGTCATTTAATTTTTCTAATTCTTTATTAAATTCATCAGAAGAACCCTGGTTCGTAGGTAGTTCCATGTATTCTCTTAATTGGTCGTCATATTTCTTTGTCTCATCTTCGCTTAATCCTTTAGGTGCCCAATGTCCTAAAATATCAAGCTCTGAAGTTCTTGGTGTTCCTACTAAATCTAAGACGGGGGCATCTTTTCCATGAACCATTTTAATAAATTTTTTGAATAAAAAAGTTTTTCCTGCTCCTGGATCTCCCTCAAATAAAAGTGCTTGCTTTAATGAGTAGCTTTCTGCGATTCTACGCAAAAGTCGTTGATCTAATTTTGAAAGTATTATTTCATTTTTTATTTCTTCTACATCTTCTTTTGAAGCATATGTTTCAATCTTAACACCTAATACATTTAGATAATTTTTTTCTTCTTCACTTTCTGGATCTTTAGTTGTTTCGTACAAAATACCACCTTCTTCTTTTAAGGTATCCTTAGTTTCTTGTTCTTTTTTTTCTTCCAGCGATGGAAAGCGAAATTTCTCTGACATGTTATAAATTTAAAATAGGTCCAAAAATATTATAAAAATAAGGATAAGATATTTTATCCTCTATTAATAACCTATTAGCACAAAAAACTATTCTTGTTTTGGAGTTAAGCTTTATCAAAGACAGTTCTTTTCCCTTAAAATCAGAAACTACAGTCTCATTATCCTCTGTGATTTTTTTTAAGGCACCTATAATTTTTGGATGCGGATCGCACTGGAGATCAATTATAAGCCACTGTCCTTCTCGGTTGGTAATTGAAAAAGTCTTGATAAACTCTCCATAATCATGCGGATTATTTATAGTAATAAAAACACCTTTGCCTTTTGGTAAAATCTCAAAAACATCTCTTGCTGATAGGTCTGAATTATTATTTTCAAAAACAACCAACCCATTTTCATATAACGGCTTGTTTGATAAAGGATTTGTGATAATATTCTTTTCGACTATATCTAAAAAATGCTTTATTTTTTCTTGTAATTTCCCCTTATCCATATTGATATTATATTAATACTTTTCTGGGTTTTTTACAATATCTTCTAATAAGTCGGACAATGATTCAGCAAAATTCTTCTCTCCATCTCTTTTTACTGCTGGCATCATTAACCCAAAATCATACCCGTATTCTTTCGTTAATTCTTTCAACTCTTCTTCAGAATCTCCAAGCCAAATTAAGCCAATCTTAATTTTCTTTTTCTCCCTGTCTTCTTTGGTATCCTTAATGAGTTGCTCAAGTCCATCTCTCATATCATAGTTAGGAGCACCATCAGAAAAAGTTAAAAGAAAATTACCACTAGTCCCTAAGTCTTTTTTTAAGTTTTCTAAAGCAACCATTGTACCTTTATATGTATTAGTTCCTGCATCATTGTCGTCAGGACGCTTTATCATTTCAGACAATCGTTTTTCAAGAGTTTTTGTGAATCTTTCTTTGTAATCTTTGTATTCAAAAACTCTATTATGAAATCCTGTAATCCCTTGACGAACAGTAACCGTATCTGAATTAAAATCTTCTATTCTGTCAACAGCTTCACTCGCTACAATAAAACCTTTAAATGCCTCTTCAATTGGATCACCATCCATTGATCCAGAAAGGTCAACTAAATGCCAAAAACGATAGTCCTGTCGCTCTGGCGCGCTTTCCCTTATCCACATTTTTTGCTTTTGTGCGACATTAGATTCTGCCTGCATCGCTCTTGCCATTTCAAGAATTTTACCACTAGGGTATCCAGTTTCTTGTCCACCATATTCTTCTGGCTTTAAGATTCTACGAAGTCGTAAATATAAATAATCAACAAGCCCCACTACCTCGGCACGAGATTTCTCGTACTCTGACATCATTTCTTTTTGTATCTTTTCCAATTTTTCTTTACGCTCTTTTTCATCAGCATCAACTTCTTCGCTTTTAAGCGCTGCGTCTTTTTGTCTTTTTCTCTCTTTATTCTTAGTTTCCTCTCTCTCATTATGATTTTCTGGCTTATTTTTATTCAGCCTACCTTCAAATTTTTTGTTTATTTCGTCTTCAAAACGCTCTAGGTTTCTTTTTGCTCGTTTTTTTATTTCTTCTTGCTTATCTTCAGGTAAGCTATCAAAATATTCTTGTAATTTCTCTTTCAATTCATCAGAAAATTTATCCATTGGAACCGGAGGACCTAATGCTTCTTTTAACTCACCCTTTTCCTCAGTCGATTGTTTATTTTTTTCTGTTTCTACTTGTTTTTTTGATTTCTTGTCAGACCCTTCTTTATCTTCTTGTCCAAGCTCTTTTTCTGCTTGTTTAATTTTATTTTCAATTTCCTGTTGGATTTCTTCAGAAATACCCGCTGATTCTAAACTTTCTTTTATTTTATCAATTTCCTTTTGTAATCCTTGGTCCTTACTTTCATTTCCTTCGCCTTGGGCTTGCTGTTGTTCTTGTTTCTTCTTTTCCACTTCTTTCACCTTATCATTAATCTCTTGAGCAATTTGACGTTGATTTTCAGTGAGTAAATCTTCCTCAGTTAATTTTTTAACATGTGGCCAAATATTTTCTGTATTTATACGAAAACGGTCTTGAGCTTTGTTTATAATCTCTGTCTCATTGTATTGAGTACTTGGTATTGAACTTATACTTTTCTCAGTTTCTTTAATTGTCTTTTTAAGCGCTTCTTTAACGCTTGGGTCAAGTTTTTTAGAAAACTTATTTTGATGCCAAAAACGAATTACTTCAGATCCATATTGAGAAAATTTTGGCCAATAACCTAATTGTTTAGCAATTTCTCTAACTTCAGGTGTTGACAAAACAGCATTTTCTTCTTTAAAAGATTTGTCATAATTTTCTTTTACATATGAATCTAGTCCTGGGAAACGATTTCTAACCCAGTCATTATCTGCAGGATCCTCTATAGCATTTTGCGTAAAAGCAAATCCTATCTGACTATAAAGCTTTTCAGTGGTTTCTTTTGGAAGTCCAAGTTCTTTAGGAGATCGTGTAATTGCTCTATGCCCACCTTCATGGGCAACAACAAATTTTGCAAGACTAGGGTCTTCTTTAATATGCTTTGGGTCTAATGTGATAGAAATATTATCAGGATTATAAAAACTACCTCCATCAACCTTACCAAGTTTCACATCCATACCAAGATCACCACCTATTCGTTGAGCAATGATAGATAGCTCGTCAACAGTTCTTTCCAGTTCTGCATCTTTAGTTTCTGGTATATTTTTATCTTTGTCTGTATTATGTAAAGCTTCGTAATTCATAACAACTCAATTTAAGGTCTCTATCCTATAATAAGAAGCATAACATTCTTCGGTAAAATATAAAAAGTATCTATATACAGGTGTAAAGTGGTGAGATATAATAAAAAAATGGAAAAACTTGAGGATATCAATAAGGAGCAAAACAAAGTCGAGACTCTTACCAACAAAGAAGATGGGTTGATTGAGAGTAATAAAGAAAAGAAAATAGAAACCATACAAGCAGAAGAAAAAGAGTTTTTAGATGAAATCAAAGAATCTACGCTGGATGTCTTTCACTTTGCGTCAAAGGAGAAATTTCAAAAAGCTTTTCGCACAGTTGCTTTAGCAACTGTGCTCTTAACTTCTATTGGAGAAAAAGCGTTTGCAGAAAGAGATGAACATATCAAAGACCCAGCCGCTGTAATTACAGAAATAGATAAAGAGATTGAGCAAATTATTGCTACAGCAGAAATAGATGATGAGATTGATAAACAGAGAGATTTAATAAAAGAAAAATATGATCAAGAAATTATTATAGGAGAAGATTTCTCTTTCGAAGAATTAAAAGATTTAGATGATGCATTAGAAATAGTACATGACCTCGCTCCTAAAAAATTTAATGAACTTAAATTAATTTTTTGGAAGCATGATTTAAAAATCCTAAAAGAACAATTTGTGGCATTTCCTAATGCTATTAGTGGAGCATCAGAATTAAAAGAAATTGAAGATAAGTCAAGTAATGAAATAGATTTTATAAAAAGAGTAGCTATTAATTCTAATACTAATAAAATAGACTCGAATAAGAAAAATAATTATGAAATTATTTTAATACCAAATAAAACAGATATGAATTATGCTGATATTGCCAAAAGTTTAACATGTTTTTGGAGAATCTCAATAAGCAATAGGGAGTCATTTGTTAATAGTTATAGAGATACAATCATCCATGAATTTGGTCACATTATTCCAATAAATGACTCTATTGATTATGAAAAAATGGAAGACAAATTTGATAAACTTAATGACAAAGTAGTTGAAGGAAAAACTATCAATGAAATACTAGAGGATGTAAAAAATCCAAAACTCAAAAGACCTAATGGGTGTGTAAGTGCTTATGCGGTAACAGCTAATAATTTAGAGAAAGCTTATTTGTCTAGTCGTGGAACAAGTAAGGCTCAATATAATAGTAGTGAATCTATTGCTGAAGTCTTTTCATACATGGCATTAGGATTTAACTATGCCGACGATGATCTAATCGTTCAAGAAAAAATTAAAGTGCTTGAAGAATTTTTAAACGAAAAATCAAATGAATAAAATTAAATTAGAAAACTTTCTTGACGATATAGAAATTAATCCTGAAGTTAAAGAGTTTTGGGCGCGTATAGCTTACAAGCTTTCTCCAGAAGAAATTGAAGCATTTATTATACTTAAAAAATATAATCCTCAAGATTTAATTAAAGCGATTGATATTTTAATGAGGAGAGAAAAAGCTTTATTGGAGAAAGATTTTCAAGCATTAAAAAAAATCTTAAAAAAAGAAAAGGATATACTTAGGGATTTAATTTTTGAGGTAAAAATCGGCTAAACTAAATACTATGACATCAATATTATTTTTCATCGCAGGCATTGCTCTCGGATTTTATATCAAAGACAAAACCACGAAATCATTCACGCCAAAACAACCAGAAGAAATGAGTGAAATGCGAGCCGAGGCACACGAAGCATTGACCGAGCGAACAGAAAGCTGAAAAGAAAAAATTCTAAACTTGATGGACGGCGAAGCTGTCCATCAAGAAGAGCTAAAAGCTTGCAATGTAGAAGACATCAAAAAAGGAATTACTTCAGAAAATGTCGAAAAACTACTTGATGTGTCAAATACCACAGCAGGAAGATACTTAAATGCACTTGAATCCGAAAATAAGATAAAACAAGTCGGAAAATCTGGAAAAGGCGTATATTACACACTAATACAATAAACTCTCTATTCCCTCCAAATTGAGCCTGATTTGGGTGTAATACAACTCATTCCCATCAAATCCGCGATGGTTTGGTTGGAATTCTTCGTTTTTACAAGGGAGCTTTTTATGCGCGTCGGGAGGGTTGGGACAAGCGTATATAGAAAGCGTCGTCGTCAGGTATTTACCGCTATGGCGTTAATGATAAGGATGAGCACCGACGTTGTGCAAGGTATAAAATATAGCAGCGAAAGCGATACCACATAATCTATATTGAAAACGAGGAGTGGGGCTGGCGAGTGCGGACTCCGTAGGCACAAACAAGCGAACCATAAATATTAAATGAATAAGAAAATTAAAACGGTACTGAAGATATTACATTACAACTGCGAGGAGGAGTCACGAAGCTGGGGAGAGGATTCCTTCCTCTCCCCATAAAGAGGTGTGCGGTTTGCGGAGCAAACATCGCACACTCCAAGTATCTAGGTGCGAGTAGCCATAGCGGTAAATACCTGAGGCGAATGCCGAGGGTACATTGAAAAACTCTATAATTACCACTATACTGAATATACTCATCAAGGCGACGACTTCCTTTTCGTCGTGAGCGCCAAACTCTGTGAGGTACGAGCAGAGAGGCAAAACAGAAATTTTTTCTCCTCAATACTTTTCCGTTTAAACGTTACGGGGGGGCAAATAAAAAAGTGAAGGAAATTTCTGTTTTGACTACGGCGGAGCTTGGCGGAGCCGTTGGCGTGATAATGTTACCACGAGCCCGAATGCGTATGATTGGTGTTAGTGTTACCACGCACGCGGAGCGTGTGTTAATCTGTCTCCGTCTCGAAATAGGTTCGAGCAGAGTCGTAAAGATACTCATGAAAGAAGAAATAAAACAAAAAATTAAAGAACTTGAAGAGGCGATGTCGCGCCCTGATTTTTGGAATGATAAAGATAAAGCGCAAGCGGTGATAAAAGAGCTTGGTGAGCTTAAGATAGAGCTTGAAGGTGGTGGTAAATACGATAGTGCAAATGCTGTCATAACTATTTTCTCAGGTGCAGGAGGTGACGACGCTGAAGATTTTTCCAATATACTTTTTGAGATGTATAGAAAGTATATCGAAGATAGAGGTTGGGAAGTTTATATTTTACATAAAAATGAGAATGACCACGACGGATATAGAAATATCACGTTTGAAGTATTAGGAAAGAATTCATATGGAATATTAAAAAACGAGTCAGGAGTTCATAGGCTTGTGCGTATATCACCTTTCAATGCAAAGAAGCTCAGGCATACATCTTTCTCTATGGTAGAAGTTGTACCTAAGCTCGAAAAGCTTTCTGATTTTGAAATACCAGAAGACGATATCGAAGTGAGTTTTGCGCGCTCAAGTGGTCCAGGTGGGCAAAATGTAAACAAGCGTGAGACTGCTGTGCGAATAGTACATAAAGAAACAGGGCTCTCAGTGCATATAGATGGTGAGCGTCTGCAGGTGCAAAATAAAGAAAAAGCAATGGAGCTCTTGAAAGGTAAGTTATTTAAGAAGCGTGAAGAAGATAGAAAAAAAGAAGAAAAAGGGTTGTCTGTAAGTAAGACAACTAGTATAGAGTGGGGCTCTCAGATACGCTCTTATGTCCTTCATCCATATAAAATGGTAAAAGACCATAGAACAGATGTAGAAGTTCGTGATGTAGACAAAGTGTTAGATGGAGAGATTGGGAAGTTTCTAGACGCAGAGAGAAATTTAGAGTAAAATAAAAAGAAATGATTTACTTTGATCAAGTTTCAAAACTATATAACGGAGGACAAGCAGCACTTGATAATGTGACTCTTTCAATCGCTCCTAAAGAATTTGTATCAATAGTCGGACATTCCGGCGCAGGTAAGACAACACTCATCAAAATGCTTCTCGCAGAAGAGAGACCGTCAGAGGGTGGTGTTTTTTTTGAGTCGTCTGATATTCATGGTTTAAAAAAAATACAATTAAACAGTTTTAGAAGACGTATAGGTATCGTCTTTCAGGACTTTAGGCTTCTCCCAAATAAAACTGCATATGAAAATATCGCATTTGCCATGGAGGCAGCAGGAAAGAGTGACGAAGAGATAGCGTCTGATGTACCGCATGTGCTTGAGCTAGTTGACCTTGGAGATAAAATGTGGAACTTCCCGCGAGAGCTCTCAGGAGGTGAGCGACAGAGAGTGGCTATCGCGCGTGCTATCGTAAACCAGCCTGACATTGTTATCGCAGACGAGCCGACAGGGAACCTCGACCCGATAAACACATTTGAGATAGTACAGATACTTAAAAAGATAAATGACCTCGGCACGATGGTAATACTTACAACACACAATAAAGGCGTTGTGGACTCAGTAGGTGGAAGAGTGGTAACGATGGACGGTGGTCGCATAATACGCGATGACAAAAAAGGTAAATACGCACTTTAATTAAATATAAAATATGATAGGAACAAATCTTAAAAGAATAATAAAGTCAGGTTTCGTAAGTTTCTGGAGGAACGGTGTTGTTTCTTTTGCAGCAATCCTTGTGATGACGATGACTCTTTTCGTGCTTGGTTCTATTCTTTTTGTAAATGCCACACTAGATGCATCACTTAGTCAGATCCGCGACAAGGTAGATATCAATGTATATTTTGTAACTACAGCACCAGAAGACGACATACTCTCACTTAAGAGCTCTCTTGAGGTGCTCCCTGAGGTTGCTACTGTTGAATACGTATCTAGAGAACAAGCTCTTGCGGAGTTTACTCTTCGTCATGAGAATGACCAGCTGACTTTACAAGCACTTGAAGAGCTTGGTGAGAACCCTCTTGGAGCAAACCTTAACATTAAGGCAAAAGAGACTTCACAATATGAAGGTATAGCAACTTTCTTAGAAGGTGAAAGTGCTCTTTCTACAGTTGATGATACTCCTATAATAGATAAGGTGAACTATTTACAAAATAAAACTGCAATAGACAAGCTCACAAAGATAGTTGATTCAGCGGAAAAATTTGGGTTTATTGTGATAGCAATACTTGTGATAGCTTCTATAATTATTTCTTTCAATACTATTCGTTTGGCTATCTACACATCTAAAGATGAGATCTCTGTAATGAAGCTTGTTGGTGCTAGCAATTCCTACATACGCGGACCATTTGTGTTTGAAGGTATTATGTACGGTATCGTTGCAGGTATAGTGACGCTCATACTTTTCTATCCATTGACCGTATGGCTTGGTCCACTCACAGAAAACTTCTTTAGTGATATAAATCTATTCGACTATTATATAAATAGTTTCTCAAGAATATTCTTCATTGTCTTAGGTTCTGGTGTATTGCTTGGAGCTCTCTCAAGTTACATTGCTGTGTGGAGGTATCTTAAGAAATAATGAAAAAGAAAAAGAATCACAAATACATTTTTGTTGTTGGTGGTGTAATGTCTGGTGTGGGTAAAGGTATTGCCGCATCTTCTATTGGTAAAATCCTTCAGGCAAGAGGCTTTACGGTTAACCCTGTAAAGATCGACCCGTATTTAAATGTAGACGCTGGTACTATGAACCCTACAGAACATGGGGAAGCTTTTGTGCTTGAGAGTGGTTTGGAATGCGATCAGGATATGGGTAACTATGAAAGATTTCTTGGTGTAAACCTGAGAGATGAAGACTATATTACGAGTGGTATGGTTTACAAGAGTGTTATAGATAGAGAGCGTAACTTAGGCTATAAAGGTAAATGCGTTGAAGCTATACCACACATTAGAGAAGAGATAATAGATAGGATAGATAAAGCGGCTCAAAGAAATGGTTCAAATGTTTCTATTATTGAAATAGGTGGGACGATAGGAGACTACCAGAACATAATGTTCATAGAGGCTGCGCGTGTACTTAAGATGCAAAAACCAAATGATGTACTTTTTATAATGATGAGTTATTTGCCTATTCCAAACAAGCTGGGTGAAATGAAGTCAAAACCTACTCAAAATGCAATACGGCTTTTAAATTCATGTGGAGTACAGCCTGATATTATAATCGCACGAAGTGAGAAGCCTCTAGATAATAAAAGAAAAGAAAAGATCGCTACTTCGTGTAGTGTACGTGCGGAACATGTTATCTCAGCACCAGATATTGAAAGTATATACGACGTACCTATTAATTTTGAAAAAGATAATTTAGGAGATATAGTCCTAGAATTACTTGGTTCAAAAAATAAAAAGAAAGAAACAGATCTAAAAGATTGGAAAAAATTTGTTACTAAGAGTAAGAAAGCTTTAGGAGGAAAAAAAGAAATTGATATTGCAGTTGTTGGTAAATACTTTGATACAGGAGACTTTGTACTTTCAGATGCTTATATCTCTATAATAGAAGCGTTGAAATTCTCTGCATATGAAGTAGGTGTGAAGCCTGTACTTCATTGGATGAGCTCTAAAGACTTCGATAAAGGTGGAGCTAAATTAAAACAACTTAAAAAATATGACGGTATTATAATCCCTGGCGGTTTCGGTGAGACAGGAATAGACGGAAAACTGAAAGTAATACAGTTTGCACGTGAGAATAAGGTCCCTTATTTTGGGCTTTGTTATGGTATGCAGTTGGCGGTGATAGAGTATGCGAGGAATGTTTTGAAAATGAAAGATGCAAGTACTGCAGAAATAAACTCCAAAGCAAAAGATATCGTGATAGATATAATGCCAGATCAAAAGAAAAAACTAGAAGATAAAGATTATGGTGGTACGATGCGCCTTGGTTCTTATCCTGCTAAACTAAAAAAGGGGACTATAGCGCGTAAAGCATATGGTACAGATGAGATAGAAGAAAGACATCGACATCGTTATGAGGTGAATCCAGAGTATATAGAAAAGCTTTCATCTGGAGACTTAGTGTTCTCTGGCACCTCACCTAACGGTAAGTTGATGGAGATAGCGGAGCTTCCTACAAAAGTTCATCCGTTCTTTCTTGCCGTACAGTTTCATCCAGAGTTCCAAGCACGACCTCTCTCACCACACCCACTTTTCACAGAGTTTATAAAAGCGAGTGTGAAAAGTAAGAAAAAATAACTCTTGAATTAACTCTAGAGTTAATTGCCCAATTCTTTTTGCAGAAAAAATATGCTAATATGACCACATATTGCCTTGTCGTCTAATGGTAGGACTGCGGTTTCTGGTACCGTCAATCTTGGTTCGAGTCCAAGCGAGGCAGC
>CAZVGL010000006.1:0-37874 GCA_964626705.1 uncultured Candidatus Saccharibacteria bacterium
GTCTGTTGGCTTTTCTTCTTCTTTGGGAGTTTCAGCTTCAGGAGCCTTTTCCTCTTGTTTTTCTTCTGTTGGCACTTCTTCTGTTTTTACTTCTTCTACCTCTGGTGTTCTTGTATTCTTTTTACCTCGAGATACATGCTTCTTTTTAGTTTTTATAATTCCCTCTTTTCTAAGGATATTATTAACAGTATCAGACACTTGAGCTCCTTTTGAGATCCAGTATTCTACTCTGTCGCCTTTGATAGCCACATTGTCTCGCTTAGGGTCATATGAACCTAGGACTTCGACGTTGTTACCACTTTTTGGTCCTTTTTGTGAGTCAGTGCAAACAACCCTAAAAGAAGGGTCATTTTTCCGTCCAACTCTTTGTAATCGTATTTTTAACATAAGTAGCAAGATAATAACAGAAAATCGTTTTGATATCAAGCTTTTTTCTGCTATACTCCAAGAATTACACAATCTAATGGAAAACAACGAAAATAAAGGTGAAAATTCTAATATAGAAGGTCAGATAACCGTCTCGAGACGAGGTGTTGGTTATTTGCCACACGAGGATTTTGAAGAAGATATAGAGATACAAAACGACTACATGAATACAGCTCTTAATAAAGACACTGTTGAGGTAACACTTCACCCTCAAGTTGCAGGTGAGCGTTTACGTGGAGAAGTTGTAAATATCATAGAAAGAGACAAGACACAGTTTGTGGGTACTATAGAAAAAAAAGATGGTCTGTCATTTCTAGCACCTGACGACCAAAGAATGTATATGGACATAATCCTCTCTCCTAGTGAGAAAATAGAAGACGGTATGAAAGTGCTAGTTGAGATGGCTGACTGGACTGACCCAAAGAAAAACCCTGAAGGCAAGATCTTAGAAGTACTTGGTAAAAAGGGTGAACACAATGTAGAAATGCGATCCATCGTACTTGGTCATGGTTTTGAGACTGACTTCCCTGCTGATGTAGAAAAAGCTGCAAAAGCGATCGAGGATAGAAAGACAGAAATATTGAAAGAAGAGGAAAGTAAGAGAAAAGATTTTAGAAATGTAACAACCCTTACTATAGACCCACCAGACGCTAAAGACTTCGATGACGCTATTTCTCTTAAAATTCTCGACAATGGCAATCTAGAAGTCGGTATTCATATTGCAGATGTGTCTCATTATGTGACACCTGGAAGCCCTATAGACAAAGAGGCACAAAAACGTGCTACATCTATTTACCTTGTAGATCGTACGATACCCATGCTTCCTGAAGTTATCTCTAATGATGTATCAAGCCTTAACCCCAACGAAGACAAGCTCGCTTATTCTGCTGTATTTGAAGTTACAAAAGAAGGTGAGGTGAAAAATCATTGGTTTGGAGAAACTATGATCAACTCCGACAAAAGATTTACATATGAGAATGCACAGCAAACTATAGATGCAGGAGCAGGAGATTTTTATAAAGAACTAAAAACACTAGATGACCTTGCAAAAATGCTTCGCAAGAAGAGGTTTGAGGACGGCTCTGTTGCTTTTGAACACGATGAGGTTCGATTTACTTTGGATGAAAACGGTAAGCCAACAGGCGTGGAGAGAAAAAAGATGTTTGATACAAACCACCTTGTCGAAGAGTACATGCTTCTTGCAAACAGAGAAGTAGCTGAATATGTATTTAAACTCAATAAGAAAGACCTGTTCTTCATCTATCGTATTCATGATGTTCCAAATCCAGACAAGATACAAGCACTTGAGATGTTTGTAAAAGCAGTTGGGTTTAACTTTATTCCTAAAGACACTGGAGTTACGACACACGATCTAAATAATCTTTTCAAACAAATAGAAGGTTCTCCTACAGAAGAGCTTATTAAGATCTCTGCAATACGTTCAATGTCAAAAGCTGTTTACTCAAACAAAAACATCGGACATTTCGGACTTGCATTTAAATACTACACGCACTTTACCTCTCCTATTAGAAGGTACCCTGACCTTATGGTACATAGGATACTAAAGAGCCAGCTACAAGGTAAAGAGATACCAGCAGAAGAATTAAAAAACTACAATAAGCTTACCTTAGTATCAAACGAGCAAGAAGCAGAAGCCACACAAGCAGAACGCGACTCTATAAGATACAAGCAAGTCGAATATATGAAAGACCACGTGGGAGAAACTTTTGACGGAAAGATTACGGGCGTTACGGACTTTGGACTATTCGTGGAGGATGAAAATACGAAATCAGAAGGGCTTGTGCATGTGAGCAAAATCGGCAACGACTTCTACACAATGGATAAAAAAACTTACAGCATTAAAGGTGAACGAGGTGGTAAATCATACACTCTCGGAGACAAAGTAAAGATTAAACTAATGCGCGCCGACCTCGACAATAAGACACTTGACTTTGTGATTGTGTAAATTGCTACGTAGTATATTACGTAACAACCCACCTTGTTATACGATAGCTAGGTGGGTTGTTTATTGTGAATATTTTAGCTATTATTTATATATGACAAACGAGTCGGGAAAAAGGAATAAGCTTAGCACTGAGCCGTACAAAGGAGTACGGGATTTTTATCCTGCCGATCAAGCGGTACAAGACTATATCTTCAGTAAAATGCGAAAGACTGTAGAAAGTTTCGGCTATGTAGAATACGGTGCATCAGTACTTGAGCCTACAGAGCTTTACGAAGCAAAGTCCGGTGAAGAACTTATAAATGAGCAGACTTATTCTTTTAAAGACCGTGGTGAGCGAAATGTAACCCTAAGACCTGAGATGACACCTACCGTAGCTAGGATGATAGCTGGTAAACGCCGCGAACTCTCCCTCCCCCTCCGTTGGTACTCTATACCAAATGCATTTCGATATGAGCGACCTCAAAGAGGCCGAGTACGTGAACATTGGCAGCTTAATGCTGATCTTTTCGGCGCGGAAGGTATAGAAGCCGATGCAGAAATAATAACATTGGCTTATAGTATGCTTAAAAAGCTAGATGAAAAAATAACAGACAGTGATTTTGAAATTAAAATAAACTTCGCTGGAGTATTAGCACGATATCTTACAGAAAAATTTGAATTAAATGATGAAAAAGTAAATCCACTTGTAAAAGTAATAGACAGATACGGCAAAATCTCAGATGAAGATTTTGAAAAAAGAGCGAGAGATATAATCGGAGATAAAACTTTAGAACTTTTAGATATTCTAAAGAAAAATGACATTAATGAGTTTGATGACTACGAAGAGATCAAATACCTAGAAGAACTAAAAAATAAATTAGATATTACTGTAACTATTGACCCCTTCTTAACCCGTGGTTTCGACTATTATACTGGCATAGTATTTGAAGTTTATGACACAAACCCTGAGAATAATAGGTCTGTTTTTGGTGGCGGGCGATATGACAACATACTTGAGATATTTGATGCAGAAAAAGTCCCTGCAATTGGTTTCGGTATGGGAGATGTGCCAGTAAAGAACTTTCTTGAGGTACGTGGACTTATTCCAGAGTATGTATCTACTACTGACTTGATGCTTTGCACTCTGTCTAAAGATAACATCCCATTTGCGCAAGGTTTGGCCAATAAACTTCGCTCAGAAGGGCTTAACGTAGCTGTTAATTTGACTGACAAAAAGATAGAGAAGCAGCTAAAAACTGCGGACAAACAAAGCATACCGTTTGTTATCTGCATTGGTGAAGAAGAAGAGAAGACTGGTAAATTTAAACTTAAAGAACTTAAAACAAGTGAGGAAAAAGAAGTGACAGAAGAAGAAATAAAAGATTTAATATTCTAAAAGATGAGAAAGATAACTTTCGACATTGAAACAAGTAATACGTTTCAAGAAGCAGGTAGTGCTGACCCTGCTGCTTTAAACTTATCTGTCATATGTGTACATGACTCAGAAACAGACGAGTATAGTACATATCTCCAAGAAGAACTTTCTAAGCTTTGGCCTCTTATAGAAAAAGCAGATATGCTTATAGGTTATAACTCTGATCACTTTGATATTCCGCTTCTTAATAAATACTATTCTGGTGACCTAACTCAGATAAAAAGTCTAGATATTCTCAAAGAAATAAAAAACTCTCTTGGGAGACGTATTAAACTAGACTCAGTAGCAGAAGGTACACTTGGAAAGAAAAAGATTGGCCATGGCCTTGAAGCTATAACTTGGTGGAGAGACGGAGAGATAGAAAAAGTAAAAAAGTACTGCCAAGAAGATGTGAAGATCACAAAAGAAGTATACGAATATGCACTTAAGAACGGCGCACTTAAATACAAAGACCTAAGTGAAAACAAAGAGATCAAGCTCGACACTTCAGAGTGGGAAAAGGAGGAAGAAGGTGGAGCTATGACACATACACTACCCTTTTAGCAGAGGTTGCATATAATCTATATATGATATAATAGTTGGATTATTAGGGGATAAATTTTAAAAGAAATATTTATGGATAGTAAAATGATGGTGCCGTTGTCTATAGTAGTAGCGGCAATAGTAATAGCTGGAGCTCTATTTATGGTAAATAAAGGAGACTCTCCAGATATTGTAAATAATGACGGAGATATTCCAACAGAAGTTGCAGCTGATATGAAGCCAGTAACTGCAGACGACCACATACTTGGTAACCCAAATGCAGAGATTATAATAGTTGAATACTCTGATACAGAATGTCCTTTCTGTAAAAGATTCCACGACACAATGCACCAAGTTATAGATGAATATGGCAAAGACGGAAAGGTGGCATGGGTGTATCGTCACTTCCCTCTTGCACAGCTTCATTCAAAAGCAACAGTAGAAGCAGAAGCTACAGAATGTGCATTTGACCAAGGTGGCAACACAGCATTTTGGGCATATACAGACGAAGTATACGGAAGAACTCCTTCAAATAATGGCCTCGATCTAAAAGAACTTCCGAAGATCGCTGGAGACATAGGACTTGATGTTCCCGAATTTGAAAGATGTCTTTCAGACGGTGACAATAAAAAGAAAGTTCAAGATTCACTTGCTGACGCATTTGCATCAGGTGGTAGAGGAACTCCTCACAACATAATGATCATCGGGGACGAGAAAGTAGAGATCCCAGGTGCACAACCATTTACAGCAATGAAAGCAGCTATCGATGCAGTACTTACAGAAAACGAAACAGACGAAATGACAGAAACTACTCACTCAGAAGAATAATCAGATTTAAAAAATACCCCCGTCGCTCGCGAGCGACGGGGGTATTTTTTATTCCATCATTTCCCTAATCTTACAATATTCACATTCTTTTTTACCACATTTTTTATCCCAGAAGTCTAATGCTAATATTTCTTTAGCTGTATTTTTTATAACTTCTTTAAGTTCTATCATATCTTCATCTGTTACTGTAAATTTCTCTTTATGATACCTACCTTTATCATCCGGTTGTACAAAGTCTATTTCCCCTGAAACCATATTAAATCTACCGTTGTCATACAGGTCTAAAAGAAGTTTATAAAACACTAACTGACGTTTATAGTTACCATCTCCAGATTTAGTTTTTCCTTCTATAACGTTCCTACTCTTTGGCTTTCCTGTTTTATAGTCCACCACATTCACACTTCCATTGCCATCTAATACCTCTATCTTATCTAAGTTTCCTTTTAGCTTAATATCTTCAAACAACACACTTACCCTAAACTCATTTAGTATTTTCTCTATACCAGAGCCCTTCCAACTATTTTTGTAATTATCATAGTACCCTTCTATCGCATCTCTACCTTTCTCTAATGTCTCTTTATACTCACTTTCTGAAAAAGACTGCTTACCAAGATAATCCTCAAACAACACAATGAGTTTATCTTTCTCAATTAGTTCTCCTCCCTCCAACTTATCAAACAGGTCTTTTAGAGCATAGTGCACTGCTGTACCAAACATCATATGTTTATTTGATGCTTTTGGAATACGCAAAAGCGAACTATAAAAATAGTTCCATGGACATTCGAGATAATTATTAAGAGCTGTTACAGAAAGCCCCTGTTCTTTAAAAAGTTCATTTAAGAAATGTTGATCTTTTACAGAAATCTTCATATTTTTTCTTGGCACCAAGAACTCCTCTTGCTTAGTACCGCTTTCAAAAGAGTTCGTATCAAATTCTCTTATATAGCTACTATTTATTTCTTCTATAAACTGAGATGGGAGTTGTGGTTCACCATTTTCTCCTTGTTTTGAATAACTTATATTTACACCAAGTCGTGCACGAGTAAGCGCTACGTAGAAAAGTCTTCTGTCATCGTCATTATTATCACCATCTTCGTCTTTTTCAAGAACCTTAACTGGCACTTTAAAATGCTCTATCATCCTTTTATTACCCCAATGTTTGTCATACGCCCCTACGATATATACATAATCAAACTCAAGACCTTTAGACTTATGCGCTGTCATAAGGCGAACTTTTTTAGGAATTATGGATTTTGAATCCTTCTTAACTAAAATATTATGCTCTTCTAATAGATTTATATGTTCTATAAAATCGTCTAATTTATACTCTCTGTGATTCTCCACGAGCTTTCTCGCTGTATCAAAAAACCCTGAGAGTTTTGCTATTTTCTCTGTCGCTTCAGATCCTGAAAGAAGGTGATTCAAAAAACCTGACTCTTCTACTATTATTTCAAGTAGCTCTGTTAGTGACCTATTTTGTGCAAAACTTTTCCACGAGCTTATTAGATTAAATAATCCATGAAGTTTTTTACCATCTTCAATACCAGCATCCTTAATACTATTTTCTGTTTTTAATATGTCATATAGATTAATCTTCGTTCTTCTTGAATATGAAGCAAGTTTATAAATATCCAAACTATCTATATTTAGAAAATCAGAATGCAATACTGGCAAAAGTAATTCCTCATTACCAAAACCACTCACTGCACGCAAAAGTGATATAAGCTTTACCATATCATTATCAAGCAAAATATTCTGGTCTGACTCTATCACAAAAGGGATCTCATTTTTCTCGAAGATTTGCATTATTGCATCTACATCTCTGTTGTTTCTATAAAGCACAGCTATCTCTTCAGGCGCTACACCTTCTTCAATCTTTTTCTTAATATCTTTCGCAAGAAACAAATATTCAAATCCTTGTTTTGAAAACGCTTTAAGCCCTATCTTATTATCACCATCAACATCTTTTCTACCCTCCAACAAAGGACTGTCCTTTGTGGGGATAACTTTTTTATCATTATATGGCTCTGTTAAGCCACCTACAAAGGACTGTCCTTTGTGTATTAAAGAATGTGCAGAATCTAATATATGCTGATATGAACGATAATTTTGTATAAGCGTCACAGAAAGTGCATTCTTATACAAGTTTTTAAAATATAAGAAATTTTCTAAAGATGCTCCTTGAAACCTAAAAATCGCTTGCTTCTCGTCCCCTACTATAAAAATATTTGGATTCTCATGATAACTTGCCATAAGTTCCAAGAGTCTGTTTTGTGAATTGTTAGCATCTTGATGTTCATCTGCAAGTACATACTGATATTCTTCCTGCAAACCAAGCAAAAGGTCAGCGTCACTCTCAAGTGCTTTAATAGTTTCTATGATCATGTCTTCATAGTCATATAGCCTTCTCTCTCTTAATTGTTCTTCATAAAACCCGTAGACTAAAGCAAGTTCTGTATTCTTTTCTATCTTTTTTTCAAGTGCACTGTACTTTCCTTTCATTTTTCCTTTATGCACACCCTTCTCATGATAAAGATCATCTATTTTTTTAAACTCGTTGTATTGTATTTTTATACTCTTTGTAATTTCTTCTGGAGAAACATTCTCTCTCTTCAGTTCGCTGATTTTTCCTCTTATAGAATTGAGATAAAAAAAGTTATCTCCAAATGGTTTAAGTTTCTTTAAGTCAGATTTTTCTATTATGTCTTTTAGTATAGAAATCTTCTCTATATCATTAAGCTGGTTTGCACCAATGATTTTGGGGAATGAATCTGGGAATCTACGTATTATTTCATTACAAAATCCGTGAAATGTGAAGATCCCAACCCTGTATCCAGCAGAACCTATTATCTCTACAAGTCTTTTACGCATAGAAAACACGCCTGACTCTGTGAAAGTAAGCGCTAATATGCTGTCAGGCGTCGAATCTGTCTTTTGCAGTATATTTGCTATACGAAGTGTAAGAATCTGCGTCTTACCCGTTCCAGGGCCTGCTATCACCATCACAGGCCCCTCTATAGCATCTACAGCCTGCTTTTGCTGTGGATTTAGCTTATTATATAAACCCTGAAATTTAGGAGTACTTGGCATTAAGTTGATTATATCATACCTAATATTTACTAAAATAGTTTTAATTTATATAAAAAAACGGCCACATAGTGACCGTTTTTAAGAATTTATTTACTTAAAAATTCTTCCATATCGCCAAATAGCGATAATACCAAATAATAATGTAATAATCCCTAAAGACTGTAAACATATAGCAAGGGAGTAAAAGTTTAGAACACTTCCAAACATACTAAGAGTTATCACAGAAGCAAATCCTGAAACTGCGGATTTGATAGAAATAACTGTTGCTCTATTTTCTGAATCTAGATGATGATTTAAAAATCCACTCAAGAATGGATCCATGAACCCACGTACAACATTCTGAAATAAAACCATACTTATCATTGTTTGTGAGACGACTGATCCCATAAACAAAATCGGAAATCCTATTAGAATAACCATCATCATTAGACAATACTGTTCACCTATTTTTTTCTCTAACATATATGCATACCGACTAAAAAACCAAGCAACAATGTTTAAAAGAAAAAATACCACACCATAATACCTTAAGTTAAAACCCACTAATTCAAAATATGGATTATATGCGAAAAACCATATTTTAGAAATTACAGTAATAAGTGTTGTAAAACCTATGATCCATTTTACCTCTTTATGATTTGCTACAAATAATATACTTATCTTCATGAGATTCATTTGCCCTAGAACATTATATTTCTTTGCACGTATAGGTTCTTTAAACAAGGAAACTATCACGCACGAAGCAATGATTCCTGGAATAGAGATAAAAAGAGGAATTCTAAGATTTATTTCAGACAAGAATCCTGCTCCTAATGAACAGAAAGCAACAATCAGCAATCTGTTACCCACAGCATTTCCATGAATCTTTTTATATTCACACTCTCTTCCGACTTCCTTCAAAGAATCATACAGAAATGCAGAATCTGCCCCTGAACGTAGAGCGATACCTATCATAGCTGTAATGTTAGCTATCCATACATCATATGCAGAATTGATAAAAGCAAACATTATCGATGATGCTAAGAAAAAATAATTTCCAAGCAATATAGTTTGTTTTCTTCCAATAAGATCCGCCAGAGCTCCAGATGGTATTTCTAAAAATACTATTCCACTAATTACAATAGCTTCCATAATATAAACTTCCGACAAACTCATCTTTCCAAGACGCTGCAAGCAAAGTATAAGAGTTGGTCCCCAGAAAAGTGGTTCAGCTGAAATTACAAACCACTTATATAAAGTTATATTTTTTCTTACTTCTACCTCATCCATTTCTACCCCCTTTATTTAACTGTCAAAGTTCTATAATTTTCTCTAAACAAAAAACCTCAGCTTTTGTCCAGCCGAGGTCTTTCTAATGGGGTTTTAATAGAATTTATATATTATAAGTATTAAAATTACCACGGCTAAACAAAAAATCTTGCGCTCTTGTAATAGGCGCAATAATAGAACCATAAAAGTTCATGGTACAGTTTTTTCTATTTAGTTTTTTGTGGCATTTCTTATGCATAATCATATATAATCAAAGTTTAATAGTTCTGTCAAGTTTTTTCAAAATCACTAACACCGAGGTTGACTCGCTTTTATTCTTCTATAAAGCCATTGCTTTGATGCTCCCACAGTTCGTTGTACGCGCCTTTTTTAGCGACGAGTTCTTTGTGAGTTCCCTCTTCTTTTATCTTTCCATTATCCAATACAATTATTCTATCCATTTTTTGAATAGTACTTAGGCGGTGCGCTACAACAAGTGTAGTACGCCCTTTCATAAGGTTATCAAGTGCATCTTGAATGTGCTTTTCGCTTATAGAGTCTAATGAGCTAGTAGCTTCATCTAGAATAAGAATCGGAGCATCTTTAAACACCGCACGTGCTATAGCAACCCTTTGCCTTTCTCCACCGGAGAGCTTAATACCACGCTCACCTACAAGCGTATCGTATCCGAGAGGCAAACTATTAATAAACTCATGTGCATATGAACTTTTTGCAGCATGTATCACTTTTTCTTCGCCATAATCTCCAACTTCAGCATAAGCTATATTTTCTTTAAGAGTTCTGTGGAACAACACTGGGTCTTGAGGCACATAAGATATTTCTCTACGCAAATCATCCTGTGTGATCTTAGATATATCTTGCCCATCTATAGTTATCTTACCCTTTTTAATATCAGCGAAGCGTAATAAAAGCTTAGTTATAGTCGTCTTTCCAGAACCTGAATGTCCCACAAGTCCAACCTTCTCTCCTTGCTTAATATCAAGTGAAAAATCCGTAAACACTTCTTCATTACCACCATATGCAAAAGAGATATTTTCGATCTTTATATTTCCATCTTTTATTTTACTTTTCTGTGGCTTCTTAGGATCACTTACAGAAAGAGGCTCTTCAAATATATCCACCATCTCTTTCGCTTCCGCAAATGAACGCATTACCCTTGTAAAGTTTCGTCCTATATTCCATACGATCTCAAAAGAAGTAAATATATATATCTGCATAAGTATTATAGTACCAACAGAAATTGAACCATTTAACCACAAAGTTACAGCGGCATACATACCAACAAATTGAAATATACCAACGAAATACCCTTGAAATATAAACTGGAGATTTTGAAAATTCCATGCTCTAGCGTAACGTTTCTTCTCTTTTTCTGTAGTTTTTGCGAAGATAGATGATTCTTTCTTATGAGAAGCAAACATTTTTACATTTAATATATTTGTAAGAACATCTGCCAATACACCCGTAACCTCTGAACTTGCCTCTGCTGTTTTTATATCTTTTTTTATTTTTCTCTTTGCAAAGAAAATAGACATGGCAACATATAGCACTACCCAAATTAAAAATATACCTCCAAGAATAGCTGAGAAGTAGGTAAGCACAACAACACTAAATACTAATCTAAGCCCAGACATCCAGACAGCAAAAACGACTTGGTTATGTATCTCTTCAAATGCATTAATATAACGCTTTACTTGTGCAACTATGCTACCTGTAAATGTATTCGCAAAGAATTCATATGAATGTTTTTGTATTCTATTAAATGCATCATCAGATGCATCTTTTAACATATTCGTACGATTAAATGTTAAGAAATAATCACCAGTTCTATAAAATACATCATAAGAAAATATAGCTATCCCAAGTATTATGACAGTACTTATAAGTACTCCGGCTACAGATGATGGATCTTGCGTAACTGAAACGATATCTATTATCTTTTTAGATAAAAGAGGTACTATGATTGCAGACCCAACTACAGCAAAAAAATACATCACAAAAACAAGAAGTCCACTTTTTTTGTACTTCTTTATATGAGGCCAATAGTATTTAAATATGAGTTTTATATCCATATAATCTTTTTATTATCACAGCTTGTAACTATACCACAGTTTTAGCTACACCATCAAATAACTCAACGACTTGAGTTATTCAGATAGCTTAAAATAAGACTTTATTTTACCTAGTACAAGGGTCGCCCTTGTACTTTTTGTATTTGTTAGTAATTTCTTAGGCGAGTTGATTTTTCGTGTTTTTGGATTTTCTCTAGAGCTTTAGCTTCGATCTGACGAATACGCTCACGGGTTACACCAAACTCTTTCCCTACTTCTTCAAGTGTGTGATAAATACCATCTGCAAGTCCATTTCTCATTTCGAGAATCTTCTTTTCTTTTGGTGAAAGGTCGTCTAGTATCTCTTTAATTTGGTCTGCTAATATTCTTCTTGAAGTATCCTGATCTGGAGATGAGATCTTATCATCTTTTATAAAGTCTCCGAGTGTAGACTTCTCATCACCGTCATCTCCTACTGGACGTTCAAGTGAAATAGTATCTTGGCTGATTTTTTCAATCTGATAAATTTTTTCTACTTCTATATCCATCTCTGTTGCTATCTCTTCTGCAAGAGGGTCACGCCCAAGGTCTTGTGCCAGTCGTCTGAATACTTGTTTATATTTCGCAATAGTCTCAACCATATGCACAGGTATCCTGATAGTTCGTGACTGGTCTGCAAGTGCACGTGTGATAGCTTGCCTGATCCACCATGTGGCATAAGTAGAAAACTTATATCCTTTTGTATAATCAAACTTATCTACTGCTTTGAAAAGTCCTAAGTTCCCCTCTTGAATAAGGTCAAGAAGTGTAAGGTCAGGAGAGCGTCCAACATATCTTTTTGCAATAGATACAACCAAACGCAAGTTTGCTCGCGCAAGTAAGTTTCTTGCTTCATCGTCTCCATCTAAGATCCTTTTTGCAAGCTCTCTTTCTTCCACTCCTTTCAAAAGCGGATACTGTCCAATCTCTCTAAGATACATCTGAATAGAATCATGTGATGAAATATCACTACCTCTTTTATATGTATTCTTCTTTTCGACAAGATCTGTATTTGAATCATCAAGCATGCCACCACTTTCAAGTACATCTACATTGGCAGCATTAAATTTTTCATATAATTCTTCTAAAAAGATAATGTCATCTTCTATATGAGGGAATTCCTTTAATATTTCATCATATGTAACAAAACCTCTTTGACGCCCCTTTGCCAACAGTCCCTCAGCTTTTTTCTGAAGATCTTTTGACTTCTTACTTACAGTCTTCTTTGTCGGAGCTTTTTTTGTCTTTACTGCAATCTTTTTCTTGATTACTTGCTTTGAAACCTTTTTCTTAACCACCTTTTTTTTAACAGCTTTTTTAACCACAGCCTTCTTAACACTCTTTTTTACTACAGCTTTTTTTGCTGGAGCTTTTTTCTTAATTGTTTTTGTTATTTTTTTCGCCATATATAAATTATTTAAGAGTATTAATATTTGATAATTTGTCTGAAAGCTCTTTGTGCTTTTTTATTAATTCGTCAATTTTTTTATCTTCTCCATCTCCTGCTTCGGCTGACTTTAATTCCATTGACACCCTTTGCATGTCTTCTTTTAAATACTCTTGCTCAAGATTCTTTAAAAGCTCGCTCAACTCTATCTCAAGCTTTTCATCATCATTTGCATGGATACGTTCTATTTCGAACAGTAATTCTTCCATATTATCCTGATTTTCTGTTATATGCAAAGCCTTTTCTTTCCCCACTATACGTTCCAAATCTTTTAATGTCGTTTCTATATCTATCAAAGGTGTTTTAATACTTTTTTGCCAGAGGATTATACCGGCAATTTTGTCTTCTATTGAATTCTTTTTACCTGATTTTGATAACTCAAACGAAGTTTTAAAACTAGTATTAGCTTCATTATATACAGTACTATCTACTGGTACCTTACGCAGCTCTTCACGCACAACCTCTTCTGACACACCAAGTTTTCTTGAAAAGATAGAAACAAAATGCTCTTGGTCTATTTTATTTGGAATCCTTGCTATATATGGAAGAACTGTTTGTGACGCTTTCAAAAGTAGTTTCCTTTTATCATCGATACTCTCCAAAAGAATATTTAAAGAAAATTCTACAATATGTTTTGATTCTTTTATGGCTTTTTTCCATTCTTCTTTGTCCTTTTTAATAACGTCAGCTGGATCTTCACCTTGCTTTAAGTGAGTCACTTTCACATCCATCCCAGACGCAAGTGCTGCTATCGCACTTTTTTGAGATGATGCAACACCTGCTTTATCAGAATCAAATGCAAGTACTACATTTTCTGACATTCTCTTAAGGATAGTGATATGCTCAGCAGTCAAAGCAGTACCTGAAAGAGCGACAGTATTAGTAAAGCCGGATTGATGTGACATTAACAAATCCATTTGTCCTTCAACTATAATAGAAAAATTTAATTTTCGTATTGAAAACTTTGCTTTGTCATATCCATAAAGTATCTTCGACTTACTAAAAAGTGCCGTCTCTGGAGAATTTATATATTTTGCATTCTTATCATCACCTTCAAAGATCCTTCCTGAAAATGCCACTACCCTTCCTGAATTATCAAAAATAGGAAACATTATACGCCCCCTAAATCTGTCATAATAGTCAGAACCTCCTTCTTTCTTTTTTATAAGTCCCACCTTCTCAATATCTTGTACACTATGTGTCTTTTTCAGGTGATCATACAAACTACTCCACGAATCATTTATATATCCGATACGCCAGCTTTTTATTGTTTTATCTTCCAGCCCACGTTCTTTTAGGTAATCTTGGACTTTCTTTTCTTTTTTTAAATTTTCTTCAAAGAACAAGTTTGCTGCCTCAAGGACGCTATATAGTTTTGTTTTTTCATCTCTAGCTTCTTGTTTTTCAAACGTAATCTGTATACCAGCTTTTTCTCCCAATACCTTAAGAGCTCCAACAAAATCTAAACCTTCAAAAGCTTGTACAAATGAGAAAATATCTCCTTTTACATTACAGCCAAAACAATAATATGAATTTCTTACAGGTGACACAAAGAAAGATGGTGTCTTCTCATTATGAAAAGGACATCTTGCTCTGAAGTTACCTCCAGCCTTTTCAAGCTTTAGATACTCACCTACTACATCAACGATCCCAAGCTTTTCTTTTATTTGTTCAACTTGTGATGACATTATTATGCTTTATTTTATATTATTATTTAGGAGCGACGTTCCCTATTCCTTCATCTTACTCTTTAATGCTTCTTTTATGATCTCATTTTTAGCACTTCCTTCAAACCCTGTTCCTGCTGGGATTAATCTTCCTATAATAACATTCTCTTTTAGGCCTACTAGTTTATCTTCTTTTCCTCTTATTGCAGCGTTTATAAGTATCTTCGTTGTATTTTGGAACGATGCAGCTGAAAGGAAACTTTTCCTTGATAGAGATACTTCAGAAATACCTAACACAAGAGATTCTGCCGTAGGAGCATCGTATCCATTTTCCTTAGCCCTTTCTTGAGCTAGTGCAAACTCATGACTTTCTATAACATCTCCTGTTGTAATATTTTCATCCAATGAATCTTTTACTTTCAATCTTGAGAACATCTGCTTGATGATAACCTCTATATGCTTTCGTGAAATAGAAGCTCCTTGCAGTTCATAAATTCTATTTATTTCACTAATAATATATTCCTGTGCTTTTTCCATACCTCCATATTTGAAGAGTTCACTTATATCTGCTGATCCGTCAGTTAGGAACTGTCCTTTTGTTACCTTATCTCCCACTTTTACAAAAGACATTCTTCTAAAGTGAACTGGGTATTCTGTATTTTTCTTAGACTTTGATGCTTTTTCTCCACCGTCTGGAAGTAGGATAATTGTTTTTTCCTTTCCATCAATTACAATCTCTGAGACCAAACCATCCACATGCGCTATAACAGCTGGGTTTTTTGGAGATCGTTTTTCAAACACTTCCTCTACTCTTGGAAGTCCCTGAGTGATGTCACCTCCGACTGAAGCTGTACCTCCTGAGTGGAACGTACGCATAGTAAGCTGTGTACCAGGCTCACCAATAGCTTGAGCTGCAATAGTACCAACAGCCTCTCCTATCTCCACAAGATTACCTGTTGTCATATCCACACCATAACAGTTCTGACATATACCCTGCTTTGTTTTACAAACCATTGGAGAACGTACAGAAACACTTTCTACTCCAGCATCTTCGATCTTTTGTGCATCTTCTGGTGTTAAGAATGTTCCTTTTTTAACTACTACATTTTCTTTTGAATCTTTAATATCTTCAGCTAATATCCTTCCTCTTATATTTTTAGCAATAGATATTTCAAGTCCTGATGCACTTATTTTATTTATAGTTACACCTTCTTTTACTCCACAATCCGCTTCTGTAATTATTGCATCTTGTGCAACGTCGAAAAGTCTTCTTGTAAGATATCCAGCTTTTGCAGTCTGAAGAGCGGTATCGGCAAGACCTTTACGTGAACCATGTGTTGTAACGAAGTACTCGATAGGAGTAAGTCCTTCTTTTATTGAAGCTGTAATAGGAAACTCGATAGTTTCTCCTTTTGTGTTTTGCATAAGTCCAACCATACCTGACATTTGTGTAAACTGTCCGATAGAACCTCTAGCACCTGACTTCCACATATCATATACTGACCCATCCTTTTTAAGTGTGTCGGGGATAAGTTTTTCAATATCATTTTTAGCTCCAATCCATGTCTCTATATTCATTCTTCTTTTCTCTTCTTTTGAAAGAAGACCGTCATTGTACTGTTCTAGTATTTCTTTTGATTTACTTCTTGCAGCCTTAACCACTTCATGCTTACCTTCCGGCACAGTAACTTCATCTATACCCCAAGTTATTCCAGAATGTGTAGCATATTGGAATCCGAATTTTTTTATCTTATTTATAATAGCTGGAATACGATCAAGTCCGTATACTTTTATAAGGTCTTCTACAAGAGCATTCATACTCTTCTTTGTTATTTCCTGATCAATATAAGGATAGTCATTTGGAAGTGTACTATTAAACCTAATCCTTCCCACTGATGTTTCAAATGGCTTACCTTCAAACTTAGCATATCGCTCTTTATCTGATGGAAGTACTTTTATCTTTGCTCGGAACCCAACTTCACCAAAATCATATGCTGTAATAGCATCATTTGGAGATGAGAATATTTTACCTTCTCCTTTGTCACCTTCAATGATTTTTGTCATCCAGTAACATCCAAGAACAATATCAAGCATTGTTGAAGAAATAACAGGATCTCCATTACCTGGCTTTAGAACGTTTTTATTTGCAGAAATAATATGTTTTGCTTCTGCCTGAGCTTCCATTGAAAGTGGTACGTGAACAGCCATCATGTCTCCATCGAAGTCCGCGTTAAATGCTGGACATACAAGTGGATGAACCTGAATAGCTTTACCTTCGATAAGCATTGGCCTAAAAGCTTGAATACCCTGTCTATGAAGTGTAGGAGCACGGTTAAGAAGTACATACTTACCTTCGATAACCTCTTCAAGTATTGCCCATACTTCTGGAATACCCTCATCTATAAGACGTCCTGCACCACGAATATTATATGCAAGCTCTCTTTCAAGAAGCTTTGCGATTATAAATGGCCTAAATAGCTCAAGTGCCATGTGTTTTGGAAGCCCACATTCATCAAGCTTAAGGTCTGGACCAACTACGATAACAGATCGTCCAGAATAGTCTACTCGTTTTCCGAGAAGGTTTTGTCTGAAATAACCTTGCTTACCTTTTAGATAATCTGATAGTGATTTAAGTGGTCGTCTTTGTGCCTGACTCATTGCGGAGAAAAGAGTGTTTCCGTGTCGTATAGAGTTATCCAAAAGTGCATCTACAGCTTCCTGTAAGATCCTTTTCTCATTTCTTAAGATAACATCAGGTGCACTTATTTCTTTCAACTTTTTAAGACGATTATTTCTGTTTATCACTCTTCTATATAGATCATTCACGTCAGAAGTAGCATGTCTTCCACCTTCAAGTGCAACCATAGGACGAAGAGCTGGCGGTATAATAGGAATACGCACCATAAACATCCACTCTGGTCGAATGTTTGCTTTAACCATTGAACGCAAAAGACTTAATCTTTTATTTAATTTTTCTCGCTCTACTGAACCTGCTTTTTCAAGTGCAGTTTCTAGTTTTTCAACAAGCTTATTAAGATCTAGTTTTTTGAATATGTCATAAATTGCTTCTGCCCCTATTCCTGTCTCAAAAAGAGTTCCGTATTTAATAGCATATTTATGGTATACGATTTCATCCAAAACCACCCCTTCTTCAATACTTTCTATTTCATGCTTTGCAGCTACAAAAAGTTCTTTTAGTTTAGTTTTAGTTTTCTCATCATTGGCAGCTTTTACTTTTGTCTTATATTCAGTATCAAGTTCTTTTAGAACTCTAGCTTTCTCACTTTCAATAACCTTTGTAACAATGTATCCTGCAAAATATATTACTTTCTCAACATCACTTGCAGATATTCCAAGCATAAGACTTATCCTTGAAGGAATACTTCTTAAAAACCATATGTGTGATACAGGTGTCGCAAGTTCTATATGCCCCATTCGTTCTCGCCTTACTACTGAACGTGTTATCTCAACACCACATCTTTCACAAATAATCCCTCGATAACGAATACCACGATATTTTCCACAGTAACATTCATAATCTTTTTCTGGACCAAAAATCTTTTCATCGAACAGCCCCGCTTTCTCTGCACGCTGTGTTCTATAGTTTATAGTTTCAGGCTTTGTCACTTCTCCAAATGACCAATCCAAAATAACATCTGGCGATGCCAATTTCAAAGCTACAGTATCAAAGTTCTCTGTATTAAATGCTGATTTGTTTGTTTTGTTATTCATAATGATAAAGATTATTTTTTCTTAAGCTGAATATCAAGTGATAGTCCGCGAAGATTGTTTAGTAATACATTAAATGATGCTGGTGTATGTGGGTGACTTAACTTTTCACCTTTAACTATCGCATCAAATGTTTCTGAACGACCTAATATATCATCTGATTTTACTGTAAGCATTTCTCGCAATGTATATGCTGCTCCGTATCCAAGAAGTGCCCACACCTCCATCTCTCCAAATCTCTGTCCTCCTGATTGTGCTTTTCCTCCAAGCGGCTGTTGTGTGATAAGTGAGTATGGACCTATAGAACGCATGTGTAATTTGTCGTCCACCATGTGATGTAGTTTCAAAATATACATGTATCCCACAGACACATCTTGGTCAAAAAGTTCCCCTGTCCTACCGTCATGAAGTGGCATCTTTCCGTCTTCCTGGAACCCTGCTTTCTTAAGCTCTTCTTTTACCTCACCTTCATTCGCTCCTGCAAATGAAGGGATTATAGCTTGATAATTTAATGTATTGGCTGCAAGTCCTAAGTGAAGCTCTAGTATCTGTCCTAGGTTCATTCGGGAAGGCACTCCAAGCGGTGTTAAGATAACATCCACTGGCTGTCCGTCTTCTGTATACGGCATATCTTCTTCAGGAAGTATTCTTGAAATAACTCCTTTGTTTCCATGACGTCCAGCAAGCTTATCTCCAACTGAAACGTTTCTAAGTTGTGCCATCGTGATATGTATTCTTTTTATAACACCTGACTCAAGCTTGTCTCCGTTTTCACGTGAGAAAACTTTCACTGCAATAACTCTCCCTTTCTTTCCCCCCTCCACTCGAAGTGAAGTATCTTTTACATCTTTTGCTTTTTCACCAAAAATAGAACGGAGTAGCCTCTCTTCCGGCGTAAGCTGTGACTCACCTTTTGGTGTAACCTTACCTACAAGTATATCTCCTGTTCTTACTTCAGCACCGATACGCACGATACCATCCTCATCTAAGTTCTTTAGTTTCCCTTCTCCTACGTTTGGAATATCGTGTGTAGTAACCTCTGGTCCAAGCTTTGTATCACGAACATTTACTTCGAACTCATCTATTCTTATAGTTGTAAATCGACTATCTTTAACAAGTCTTTCTGAAAGAATAATAGCGTCTTCGTAGTTAGCTCCAAACCATGACATAAACGCTACTCGCAAGTTTTGACCAAGAGCTATCTGACCTTTATCTGTTGATGAAGTGTCAGCTAGAAGATCTCCCTTTTTAACTTTTGCACCAAGGTCTATTGCTGGACGTTGATGAAATACTGAGAAATCGTTTGTTCTAGAAAAGTTTACAAGATCATATACAGCCTTTTCTCCTTTACTACTTTCTACTGTTATTTTCTTTGAATCAACACCGGTTACCGTACCATCTATTCCTGAAAGTATTACGCGACCAGTGTCACGAGCTGCTCCTTCCTCAATACCCGTAGCAACAAGAGGTGCTTCTGGCACAATAGAAGGCGTAGCTTGTTTTTGCATGTTAGAACCCATCAGAGCTCTGTTTGCATTGTTGTGTTCAAGAAACGGAATCATCGATGTCGCAGCTGAGAATGCTTGATTTGTAGCAACGTCTATAAAATGTACTTCATTTCTAAGAGCGAGGTTTGGTTCACCAGCTCTTCGAACCTCTACCATTTCGTCAATTATTTTTTTACCATCGCAACGTGTTGCGGCGTGAGCAATATTGTACCCTTCTTCTTCGTGAGCATTTAGATATACTATCTCATCTGTAATGTTACCTTTTTCAACTTTCGCATAAGGTGTTTCTATCATCCCAAAATCATTTATACGTGCATATGTAGCAAGTCGTAAGATAAGACCAATGTTCGGACCTTCCGGAGTGTGGATAGGACATAGGCGTCCATAGTGTGACGGGTGTACGTCTCGTACCTCAAAACCAGCTCGCTTTCTGTCGAGTCCGCCAGGACCAAGAGCTGAGAGTGTTCGCAAATCTTCAAGTTCTGAAAGAACGTTTTGCTGACTCATAAACTTAGACAACTGTGACGTTGTAAAGAACTCCTTCACACTTGCTTGAAGTGGTCGTGGGTTTACAAACTGAACAGGCAGCGTAGTTTCAGAATCTACGGTAGACATCCTGTCTTGAATATTTCTTTTCATTCGTGACATACCTACTCGAACTTTCTGCTGAAGCATTTCTCCTACATATCGTACTCGCCTAAAACCAAGGTGGTCAATATCATCCGCCTCTGCATTTGGTGTATTATTAAGGTCTATTATATGAGAGACAATAGTTACTACATCATCAAGAGATATTGACCTTCTTTCCATTTCGCTATCGTTTAATGACTTGTTGAATCGTTGGTTAAATCTGTGTCGTCCTACAGGTGAGAGGTCATATCTGTCAGTACCAAATATTGAATCTATAAACTCTTTAGCATGTGCTGGTGTTGCAGGGTCTCCGTCTCTTAGTTTTTTGTGGATCTCTATATATGCTTCTTCTATTGTCTTTGCAGTGTCTGCTTCTATCGTTGCTTTTATCATCTCTTTTGCATGCTTATTGTTTGCAAAAAGTGATTCCATATCTTTATCAAAATGCGCACCAAGTACTCTAAGAAGTGCAGCTACAGGGAATTTTCTTTTTCTATCTATCTTTACATAGACAATACCGTCTGGTTCAGACTCTATTTCTATCCATGCACCACGTGCTGGGATAATCTTTGCTCCAAAGTATGTTCTTCCTTTCAATTCTTGTGATGTAAAAAGCACACCAAAAGAACGGGCAAGCTGTGACACAACCACTCGTTCGATACCATTTATAATAAAAGTTCCATGATCTGTCATCATAGGAAGATCCGTCAGAAAGATTTCCTGCTCTTTTTCACCTCCTATTGTTTTATTCTTAAGCTTTATAGTTGCGCGAAGAGGTGCATCATATGAGAGCATATTCTCTTTTGCGTAATGTTCATTAAATTTTGGTTTATCAATCTCAAAATTAACAAATTCCAATTCAAATTTCTTTCCAGAATAATCGTTGATTGGAGAAATTTCTTTAAATACTTCTTTTAGTCCGTCTTTTATGACCCATGCAAAGGAGTCTAACTGAGGCTTTACTAGATTCGGAAGTGGTACAAGAGATTCTTTAAACCGTCCGAAGTGTTTTTTCACCATCTGTCCCTTAGGTACAGATGTAGAAACGTTCGATGCTTTTGTAGTATCCATAAGAATAGGTAATGAGCCAATACAACAAAGCGCCGACCTTGTTGTTATTAGCTATTTAATTAAAAAAATATTTAATTATTTTACTTCCACTTGCAAGATAGAAATAATTAAAAAGGCTTATAATTCCCCCTCTTTTCCCTATAAAATATTGAAAATCCTCCAAAACACAATCAGAATCAGTAGTTTTATATAACCTGCGCAGTATACAGGATTGGTGGTTAGGAGTCAATAGAGTTATCCACAGGAGAGGGTATAAATAATAAAGCCCGCTAACAATAGTGTTAGGGGCGATATAAGGTTTGGTCAAAATAATTTTATTCGAGAGTCTAATTAAGTGACAAACCTGCGAAAAGAATCTTTCGTTACCCGTCTATTTTTACGGTAACATCTCTGAAAAAAACTTTTCTGTATTGTGCTTCGTCAAAAGAACTACTTCTTGTTCATTTATTGATTCATAGAAGATAATATCGTATCTTTCTACTTTTCCTTCAACAAAGGAACTTTTTGTTACCAACCGTGTACCAGTAACTTATTTACATATTAGCATGGATGGGGTTCTTTGCAAGGGGTTGTCCACATACGGCTCAATCAGTTGATTGAGCCGTATGAACAGCCTGTGCAGTTCTTCTATCTCTAAAATAAATCCCGAAACAACAAAAACTTACTACAAACCAACAGACAGCGCCCATAGAAGATAAATAAAAATAAACCGAGTCTACACCACAAGACTTTGCCGCAACATATCCAAATAAACCTACTGGAACAAGGAACATTATACCAGATGCAATATACATACCTGGAGATCTTAATATTCGTGCAAATATACATAATATAAAACTTACAACCAAAGAAAGAAGTATTACACTAATAAGCCATACAGATACAACCATAATTACACCTCCGTTTTATTTACCTAAAATAATATTAAATTTAAATAACTTTAACTAAAAACTTTCTACAAGATAATAGATCTGTGTCAGTATGTCAAATTTAGAAAAAGTTTATTTTAAAACGTAATATGTATACTTTCCCTCCCCTTGCGCTATGATTTTGTTTTCTTCTTCTAACTCGTCTAGATAGCGCGTCGCAGTAGCGTCAGATACACCAAGTAGGTTTTCTATGTCGTCGTTTTTTATAGAGTTTTTAGTTTTTAAAAGTTCTAAGATTTTCTTTTTGGATTCTTCTTTTTTATATTGTTTTTGAGTATTTATTTTTGATACACCTTTATTAGAAATACAAGACTTTCTTTTTGCAAGATAATAACCGAGGATTATTCCGAGGATGGCTATGAGGATTATGGTTGGGTAGTTCATATTATTTATATCTTAACATAAACTAACGGCTCAGACAGGTGTATGAGCCGTAGGTGCGCCGAGGAGGATTCGGTCACGAATCACTAAGTATTTTATTTCGTACCTCACAAAATTACTAAGTGTTCTCGAAGCTTTGCACTTGATTCTCTAATTCGTTCCTCATAATAGAATCTACGCCCGCCTCAGAAACGTACCACTGGCACGTTTCTTCCAGCTTTCGAATCCCACACTCACAAGCAACAACAAAACACACCCTAGAATAAGACTAGGGTGTGTTTTGTTGTTGTGCGCCGAGGAGGATTCGAACCTCCGTAGGCCGAAGCCGATTGGTTTACAGCCAATTGCATTTGACCACTCTGCCACCGACGCAATTTTTATATAGTAGCATTTTATATATGTTTTTTAAAGTATCTTAATTTCTAAAATCACTTTCCTTAAGTCCTGAATGCAAAAGAATTGACTGGAAAGTTCCATGTGGGATTTCTTTTTTACCCATTTTAATAATTACAGTCTTTGTATTTACTTCTTTTTTACGAAATTTCCTATGTGAACCTTTTTGAGATATAGAGACAAATCCGTTTTTCTCTAGAACTTTTATTACTGTCTTGAGCTGGATTGGTCTAGGCATACTTAAAATCCAAACTTACAATGTCTGGTCGTTCAACTTTTGCAAGCTTAGAAAGAGACACGTCTTCTAAATAAAGCTCTAGTGCTTCTCTAAGAGAACTTAGGGCTTCCCTTTTTGTATCACCGAAACTTGAGACATTTGTGTTTAGATTCCACCCGATATACTGTTTTCCTTCTTTCCAAACTATATTTTTTAAAGCTATTTTTCTCATATATTTATACTATCACTTTCTCAGAATCTTTAAAAGTTCCCAACACCGAGGTTCAACCTCCGTGTTAAGTAATATAAAAACAAAAGCCACTGGGCGAACCATATGGCTTTTTAATTAATCTACTTTTAATTTCTTCATTTAGGGTCTTTTTCTTTCCAAAACTATCAAGGACTCCCCTCCGCTACACTTCGTTCCGCCGAGAAAAGTCCTTTTTTCGCAAAAACTAAACCCCGATCTTATCTGCTCTTATTCCGCTCTTTACACTTTTCTTTCTTTTGCCGTTTTTCTTTACGTCAAAAGTGAATTCTCCTTTCTTAAATCCTACTTCTATTACCCCACCTTCGAGTAGATCTTGTGAAATTATAAGTGATGCTACTTTAGTAAGTATTTTATTTTGTATCATTCTCTTAAGCGGTCGCGCACCGTACTGTGGGTTATATCCCTCTTTTGCAATATGATCAAAAGCTTGTGGAAGTATATTAAGTGTAATACCTTTTGCTTGTAGTCTATCTTCTACCACCTTTACTTGTATCTTAACGATATCTTTTATAGCTTCAGGTGTAAGTATGTTAAACAAGATTATTTCGTCCAAACGATTAAGAAACTCCGGTCTGAAATAATCTTTCAAACTACCCATTACTCTTGTTTTTGCATCTTCGTATTGAACATTCTTATCGTCATCTTTTTCTGTTACGAAACCAATATTCGTCATTTTATCTATATGCTCCGAACCAATGTTTGAAGTAAGTATAATAACTGTATTTTTAAAGTTAACTTTTCTTCCCTTTGCATCTGTAAGGTGTCCATTATCAAGAACCTGAAGCAAGATATTAAACACTTCTGGATGAGCTTTTTCTATCTCATCAAACAAGAGTACGGAGTACGGCCTATGGCGCACTGTCTCTGTAAGAGAACCAGCTTCTTCGTGTCCTACATATCCAGGAGGAGCACCTATCAGTTTAGAAACAGAATGCTTCTCCATATATTCTGACATGTCTACTCGTACTAGAGACTTCTCATCATCAAACATAAACTCTGTTAATGTTTTTGTAAGCTCTGTTTTACCCACACCTGTTGGCCCTAAAAATAGGAACGATCCGATAGGTCTGTTTGGGTCTGCAATACCTGCACGTGAACGCTTTACTGCATCCGCAATCTTTCTTACAGATTCGTCTTGCCCTACTATTTTTTCTTTAAGTGTATCCTCCATTCTACCTAGCTTCTCTGCTTCTTCTTCAAGCATTCTTGTTACTGGAACATTTGTCCAACGAGAAACAACATCCGCAATATCTGTTTCTGTTATTTCTTCTTTTAATATTCTGCGAGAACGCTGAAGCTTTTTAAGTCTTTTCGTCTTTGTTTCAAATTCTTTTTCTAAAGAGGGAAGTTGGCTATATCTTATTTCTGCTGCTTTTGTAAGGTCGGCTTGCGCTTCTGCAGCTTCTGCTTCTATACGAAGAGTCTCGAGTTCTTTTTTAATTGCTTTTATTTCACCAAGTGTTTCTTTTTCATTATCCCACTTAAGCTCTATTTCTTTTGTCTTCTCTTTCAGATCTGCTATATCTTTATCAACTTTTTTAATACGTACTTTTACTTGCGCAGAACCACTACCATCTAAGTCTTTCTTAAGTGCTTCTTTCTCTATCTCCAGACGCATTATCTTTCTGTGCGCTTCTTCAAGTACAGGTGGTTTATTCTCAAGTGAGATCCTAAGAGACGACGCAGCTTCATCTATAAGGTCAACTGCTTTGTCAGGCAAGAATCTATCTGTAATATACCTACTTGAAAGATTTACAGCGGACACAATAGCATCGTCTGTTATCTTCACGCCATGAAAAAGCTCGTACTTTTCTCTAAGTCCTCGAAGTATAGCTACAGCATCTTCGATAGATGGTTCGAGTACGTGAATAGGCTGAAACCTTCTTGTAAGTGCTGGATCACGTTCTATATGTTTCTGATATTCTTTAAGAGTTGTGGCTCCGATAGCACGAAGATCTCCGCGTGCAAGTGCTGGCTTTAGCATGTTTGAAGCATCCATAGCGCCGTCCGCTGCTCCTGCTCCTACTATAGTATGGATCTCATCTATAAAAAGTATTACGTCTCCATTAGCTTTTTCAACTTCTTTCATGATACTTTTTAGACGTTCTTCAAACTCTCCTCTGTATTTAGTACCTGCTATTAAAAGACCCAGATCAAGAGACATCAGCTCTTTGTTTTTAAGAGACTCTGGCACATCACTAGTTGCCATCCTTTGTGCTAGACCTTCTGCAATAGCAGTCTTCCCTACACCTGCCTCACCTATTAGGATAGGATTGTTCTTTGTTCTTCTTGATAATATTTGTATGACACGGGTTATCTCAGTATCACGCCCTATAACTGGATCGAGCTTATTCTCTTTTGCCATACTCGTAAGGTTTCTTGTGTATTTTGCAAGTGCACGAAAACGCTTCGGCGCTGTAGCATCTGACACCTTACTGTTTTTAAGTTCTTGCAGTATCTGTCCTACTGAATTTTTTTCAAGCTTAAATCGTGCCATTATCTCTCTTGCTTGAGACTGATGATCAAATATTGAAATAAAGAGATGTTCTGTTGAAACGAACTGATCTCCAAAATGTGACGCCACTTTACTCGAACCTTCAAGTACCTGCGCAAGCTCTGGTGTAAGATAAAGCTGATAAGAAGGAGAAAGTACGGAAGAACTCTCTGGCGCTTCAAGTGCATCAAGCAATGTGTCTGTCAAAAGCATTGTATCTACATCAAGTTTTTCTAAAATAGAAAAAACCATGCTCTCTTCTTGAAGAATAAGAGCAGTTAAAAGGTGAAGCGGATTCACGTGGTTTTGTCCGCGCTCCACAGCGATCTCGTGTGCTTTACGGATCGCCTCTTTTGCTTTTGTAGTAAAATTATTAAATTGAGGCATAATTTTATTAAGTTATTTCAGCTCAAGGCTGAATATTTTATTCTATTGTTTCTTCTGGCACAACAGCTACTGTTTTTATAATTTCAGCAATTGTAGATCTCATGCCGTTCACTGGTGTAAATAGAGCTGTTTTCTCTGCTCCGTTTCCAGTTGATATACCGATAACATCACCGAATATATCTATAAGAGGACTTCCTGCAATAACTCCCTTCTCATCAATACTTGTTTTTATTAGTGACAATACTTTTATTGTTTCTGCTTCTTTTACGACTTCCGTATCTGGATCAGTTGCAACTTCTGTATCATCAGTCTCTGCGGGTTGTTCTACTGGCACATCTTCTTCTATAAGCCCTGCTATTATACCTATTGCAACATCTGTTCTTTTTTCTCCAGTCAAAGACAATATTGTCTGCCCAAGCTTGAAAGAAATATGTTTTGCAAATACAACTGATGAAAATACAGACTCTTCTCCCTCTGACTTTTCAACCGACAAAAACATAGCTGGTTTAGACTCTTCTGTTTCTATAACATTTGAATTAAACACTTCTCCATTTGCTGTTTCGATTATATAAGTAAGATTGTCTTCTATAACAGAAGGATCAGTTGCTATTATTCCATCACGAGAAACCAGAACACCCAGTCCTCTAAGTATTCCTGCAGTTCCATCTTCAAGAACTTCGTATATACGTACTACGCTTTTTGAGTTTTTGTTAATAGAATCTGTTATCAAATCTTCTTCTTTTACCACAACAGTAGTTTCTTTAGTGATAACACTTGCGCCTTGCTTTGAATCATCTGGGACCACACGCTCTATAGTACGTTCAACAACACGGTTTAGTGTCTGTGTTATTGCCGGTGGTGCTTGGTCCACAAGAGTAACGGTTACGATACCTGTGGCAATAGACGTGACAAAACTCACTAAGAGCGTAAGAAGTACGATTTGCATTTTTGTCAGCTTTTCTATATCCATGCTTTTTATTATTATTAGTATAACGAACTAAACAAACTCAATCAAGGAATACTGTGTGGAACAACTTTTCTATTCTCCACAATTTATAAAACATCAACTTCCCTATTAAGGTTTCTCTACAATAGCACGAATATCTGTTTGTGTCAAAATCTCGGGAAAAGGTCTCTCCTCGGCGGAACGAAGTGTAGTGGAGGTGAGTCCTTGAGGAGAGATTTTTAGTCCACAAAAAAACACCCAAATTAATGGATGTTAACTACAAAACTAAAGAACTAAGTTTGGCAGGAGTTGTACAAAATACAACTCCTGCCCCTAACTATACTAAAGATCACTATGCGTTACTTCACGCAACCCTACGGAACAAGACAATACAGAACCGCACATAATAAAAACTATTTCAATATTGCCTCAGTCTCTTCCAAACACTTCTCCCAATCCATATCTCCTTTATAAGAATTCATCAATTGTTCTGGTAAAGATACTTTCAAGAATCTTCTGAATTGTTGCGAGATAAAAAATGTAACACCGATGCAATCTACACTACGGACATTCCTACCCCTTACTTGAAGTGCTTCCATCATTACCCTCCAGTTCCAAAGCTGCCAACGAGCTCCTTTAAATCTTTTTTCTTCAAAGATAGTTAAAGGGTTTCTTGGATTTGGATACCCAGGACGCAAAAAGAAAATTATTGGCGCGAGCCTCTCTGGCAAATCTACACCTTCTCCATAGTTTGCCGTAGTTCCTACAAGAACATCTCCGACCCCATCTTTAAATTTAATAGCAGCTTCTCTTGGCTTAACACCATTACCGTAGCTTATAGAATCTACACCTTCTTCTCCACAAAGCATCAAGAACTTATCTCTCTCTTTGTTGGAAACAACCACCACTAAACAACGATGCCCTTTTTCAACAAAACGTTTACATGCTTTTGCAATTTTTCTTAAGACACGTGTTGGCTCCCTACTACTCCTTGCCTTTACTGCCAAATTAGGTGTGTCTGTAGGTAAAAATATTCTCGTATTATCAGCAGAAAAATCAGAGGTTAAAGTATAGAACGGCGCTTTAATACCAGATTCAATATCTAAGATTTCTGAATCACCTATTGTTGCAGAATAACTGAGAGTTCTTTCAGCCAATATTTTTGTAATTATTGGTCTGACATAATATGACTTAATAAAAAGTCTATAATTAACTCTCTTCTCCTCAGAATTATCTTTTCTATAAAACCCATACAGATAATTCAGTGGCTCTCTTTCTCTGTTTGATAGAGAGTATGTTAAAGAGCTTATATATCCAGATAAACCGTGCACCAACAACTCCAACCTTTTCAAAATTTCTCTTAGCTCCGCATTAGTACATAATTCTCTAACAGATCTTTTTACATTTTCAATTAGGTTAGTATGATCAATTTTTTCAAGTTCATTTAATAACTCTCTAATCTCATGTGTTTCAAGAAGCACACCTTGACGAACACTTTTCGTTGTGTCTCTTATCTCTTCTATACTATCTGCAGATGGCCGTCTCTTTACAATCCTTATCATCTTAATACGAAATTTATTAAGAACAGCTGCTTCCATAGGAGAGACATCTGTCAAAAAATCAACAACTCGCTCAAGATGATAGTCTGTAATTTCATAACTTAATGAATTACGGACTACTTTTGCAATCTGATGTACCTCGTCTATAACCAAACCTTCTGGTTTTTCTTTCCAGCTTTTGTCAAAAAAAATGGCAAAAAGATAAAACGACATTGTACATACCACTATACCGCCCTGCCGTGCTTCATATTTTGTACGAAGATACGGACATGCATCGACTCCTGTCTCCTGCGTCATTCCAGTTTCTTGATTAACGCGATGACGACAATTTAACATCGAGCACGGTGACTCCTCTGCGTCAACGTAAGAATCTTTGTAATAGAGGCATTGATATTCATTTCTGCCGTATACTACTTTTACATCTTGGTGCATCTTTTTTACCTGATCCACCAATGTCTTATTAACGGTAATGTAAAACAGCTGCTTTTTACCTGTTTTCTCAAGTGTTTTAAGAAAGGTATATCCAATTGCTGTTTTTCCAGAACCGGTTGGCAATTCTGCTGTTAATGATCCATTGTTTTCAGAGATAAGTGTAAAAGTTTCTTTTTGATTCTCAAGTATTTTTGGATACAAATTCGTAGGAAAATTTGCAAGCAAATCTTCCAAACCAAAATCTTTCTGATGTTTCATTTTAATCCCCTTTCGGATTAGATGTTACAGATATTTCGATAAGATGACAGAGCATGCCAAAGACACACTCTGTCCCATACGATACTTCACAAAACTACACAATACCGCTCTATACAAAACGATTCAATACAGAACAATATAGAACCTCCTTTCTTTTAGGTCTAATGGAATTACTAATATTTAATTTTCAAACAACATTTTGATTAAAGTTGACAGGAAATTTACTTTTGGTAAATTTCCTGTCCCGGACAGAGGACAACTGCACACTACAACGCTATACTTTACAGGACCAAGCTAAACAGAACCTCATACTACCCACACGAAACCTTTCTGTGTAAAATTATACATATCAAACACAAAATGTCAAATAAAATAAAAGCGGAAGTATAAATACTTCCGCTTTTCCACACATAACTTTACCCGAGCCAACCGAACCACACGGCACCCTACGATAGGTTGCACAAATAAATGTTGACAGGAGCTCTCACGAGCTCCTGTCCCGAACCTAGCAAAACACTACGAGACGGCACCACACTAAACATTGCCTAAATATTGATGATATATAAGAAAATGTAACAGGGATTTCCTAGGAAATCCCTGTCCCTTACACCAACACACGATAGTCCGCATCACTCAACGTAACTGAACAATACGTGACGGCACCTGATTATCCATCGACTACTTCCCATTTAGCAATCTCAAACCTACCAAATGGTCCGCGACACGCTGGACGGAAATCTCCAAGCCCAACTCCTGTGCCAGCCTTCTCTAAAAGTTCTTTAACTTTACTTTCTGCAAGCTCTTTTTCACGTATTACGAAAGTGGCATCAAATGCCCACTCATCAAATCGTGGTCGTGTTATACATACAGCAACTTTCTTACCTGCATTGTTTAGAGTTCCTTTTCTTCTATCGGTTTCCCATTCAAAACTCTGATCTTTGAAAGGAAAGAATATCTCCTCGATAGAAAGAAAACTGTACAAAAGTGTTGATTCTTTTGTAGAGATATTTCTCTTTGCATCCACTTTCATTTGCCTACCAGCTTCAATCAGGCAAGCGGTTAAATATTCCTGGGGAACACCAACCTTACCATCTTTTCCTTTGATTACTTTCTTCTCAGCTCTTTCTTTCGGTGTCGATTCTGTGTCTTTGATTTTTCTTGCACCAGCTGTTCCTTCAAGCTGATCTAACAACTCTTCTGTTGCTGGATTCATTAACATTGGCGATATGCCTTTTATGGTTACTTTTACTTTCAATTTACACCTCCATGATATTACAGATGTTTCAAATATAATTGACAGAGTGTGTTAAACACACTCTGTCCCAGACTGAACTTAACCACGCCAGACCATACGTTACTTCACAATACAGAACTTGACGCTACGTTACCTTACTAAAAATCCTCCTTTCTTTATCCATCAAGCTTATAGAAGTTACATTTAATATTTATTTTTCAAACAACTTGTTGATTAAATTGACAGGAAATTTACTAATAGTGAATTTCCTGTCCCGAACAGAACTATACGCAACAGTACAACACGCTTCCGAGCTCAACTAAACTAAACAGCATATTTAATATCTAAAAAAACCTTACACTATATCTATATATTTGTCAAGAGCTTAACTTTGAATAACTCAACTCGTTGAGTTATTCAGCAACTTGTTTAATTTGAATATTTTTTGACACTTACAGCTAGGGTTTGAACTACATAATCAATATCCTTTCTTGTGGTAGTTTTGCCAAGAGAAAATCTCAAAGAGCTCTTTGAGCGTTCTTTACTATGACCTAGCGCTTCTATTACATATGAACCTTCGTCTTCGTCGTCAACTTTGCAAGCGCTTTTTGTAGAACATGCTATACCTTTGCTGTCTAGCAATATAGTGAAGAATTCTCCATCTATATTTGGTATATAAATATTTATATTATTTGGCGATCTCTGTTCCCTACTTCCATTTAACTCTACTTGTGGGATTTGCTTCTTTAATTCTTCTATAAAATAATCTCTAAGCTCTGTAAGCCTTTTTGATTCTTCCTCTCTATTCACGTCTGCAAGCTCAAGCGCCTTTGCGAATCCTACTATAAGTGGAATATTTTCTGTCCCCTGTCTTATGATTTTTATATCTTTCTTTTTATACAAACACCCAATACCCTTTGGACCATACATCTTTTGTCCGCCGAGCGTCATCATATCTACTCCGAGCTTTATAGTATTTAAAGATAAATATAATGGTGCTTGAGAAGCATCTGTATGAAAATAAATATCTGAGCTGTATTCTTTCTTTTTACTCCTGATTACTTTTGCTATTTCATTTATAGGCTGAATAGTTCCTATCTCATTATTTACATACATTATAGACACTAACACTGTATTTTCTTTTATCGCATCTCTTACGTCTTTTGGATTTACTACTCCAGTCTCACCTACTCCAACATAAGTAACTTGAAGACCTCTTTTTTCAAGAGCTTTGAATACATCTAATACAGACGGATGTTCTATAGTACTTGTGACTGCGTGTTTATTTTTTAAATCATCAAAAACACTCTCTATAGCAATCTTGTTAGATTCTGTCCCACCTGATGTAAATACCACCTCCTCGCTTCGCGCATTTAAAATACCTGCAAGGTTCGACCTTGCATTGTCTAGTGCTTGTTTTGCTTTTACACCTTCTTGGTGAATGGAGTTAGCATTGCCAAAATCTTCCGCAAAATACGGCATCATCGTTTTTAGAACTTCAGCATCCACAGGAGTAGATGCTGCATAGTCTAAATATATTCTTTTTTGTTCTTTATCCTTCCAAAACATAACTATTAAAAGCATTGTAGCGTGTGTATTAGTTTTTTGCAAAATATTCATTTTAATTGTATAATACAGACTTATATTACCTAGTGTATGTCTTTTGATATTTCTTCTATTCCAGTTTCTATATATTTAATATATGCGCTTGGCGCTGTTTTGATTTTTCTTTCGATCTGGATAATGCAGCTTGAGAGAAAAATCCGAAATTTTACAAAAGGTAAAAATGGCAAAAGCTTAGAGGACTCTATGGTAATGGTAAAGAAGGGTCAAGATGATCTTATAAAATTCAGGAAGGATATGGAGCAATACCTTATTGGCGTAGAAAAGCGACTAAGGAAAAGCACACAAAGCATAGAGACTATACGCTTTAACCCTTTTAAAGGAAGTGGTGCCGGCGGTAACCAAAGTTTTGCTACTGCATTCTTAAACGAAGACGGAAATGGACTTGTTATGTCTAGCCTATATGCAAGAGACAGGGTAAGTATTTTCTCAAAGCCAGTTAAGAACTTTACTTCGGAGTTTGAGCTGTCAGACGAAGAGAAGCGAGTGATTAGCGATACAAAAAAGAAACTAGAACTAGAATAAACTTATGAAAAAAGAAGCAACCGAAAAAAGAATACAGAGTTCACCTGTTATTGTAGTAATGGGACACATCGACCACGGAAAGTCGGCGCTTCTTGACTATATACGAAAAACTAACGTCGTAGAAAGCGAACACGGAGGTATCACTCAAAACATCTCCGCATATGAGCTTACTCACAAGAACAGACGTATTACTTTCTTAGACACACCAGGACATGAAGCTTTTAAAAAGATGCGTTCTCGTGGAGCTGAGGTGGCGGACATCGCCATACTTGTTGTTTCTGCTGAAGAAGGTGTAAAAGCGCAAACTCTCGAAGCTCTCAAATGCATACGCGAAAGCAAGACTCCTTTTATTGTTGCTATAAATAAAATAGATAAACCAACAGCTAATGTTGAAAAAATAAAAAACAATCTTCTTGAGAATGAGGTGTATCTTGAAGGCTTAGGGGGAGACGTACCTTTCGTACCGGTATCTGCCAAAACAGGTGAAGGTATACCTGAGCTTTTAGATATGATGCTTCTTGTCGCAGACCTCGAAGAACTTTCTGGAGATCCTGAGAAAGCAGCAGAGGGTATAGTGATAGAGTCAAACCTTGACCAACAAAAAGGCATCTCAGCTTCGCTTGTTATAAAAAACGGTACACTGAAATCTGGTATGTTTGTTGTCGCAGGTGACAGTATGTCCCCTGTTCGTATAATGGAAGATTTCCTTGGTAAACAAATCAAAGAAGCTGTATTTTCTTCTCCTGTAAAGATCGTCGGGTTTAATAAAGTACCACAAGTAGGTGCGGCATTTCATTCATACGAAAAAAAGAAAGATGCAGAAAAAGCAGTTAGTGAATCTAGTAAAGAAGTTGAGGACGTGGAAAACGATGAGAGCGACAGCAAGCTTACCGAACTTCCTATTGTATTAGTTGCAGATGCACTCGGAACACTTGATGCAATAGAGCATGAACTTGAAAAACTTAAAAATGATAGTTTAAAAATACGTGTAATAAAAAAGGGTGTCGGATGTATTTCAGAAGATTATATAAAGATGGCTATCTCAAAAGAAGGAACACTTGTTATTGGTTTCAATGCAAAAGTCGACAAACAAGCAGAGCGTTTAGCAAACCAGTTTGATGTTGAGGTTAGGACTTTCGATATTATCTACAAAATAAATGAATGGCTTGAAGATATAGTAAAAGAAAGGACTCCAAAAGTAGCAACTGAAGAAAAAACAGGTGAAGCAAAGATCCTTAGAATATTTAGTAAAACAAAAGACAAGCAGGTGCTGGGTGGCAGGATCCTTGATGGTGAGCTTGCACTTAATGGAAGCATAAACATACTTCGACGAGGTGAAAATATTGGTAAAGGAGAGATAGTAAACCTGCAACAACACAAAGCAAATACAAAACAGGTAGTGGAAGGTGAATTTGGTGCTCAGATACAGTCAAGGATAGAAATAGCCGAAGGAGACACCATAGAGGGCTTTGTTGTAAGAGAAAAATAAGCTATTATGTCATTGCGGACAAACAAAGTATCGGAATTAGTAAAAAAGCTTGCAGCTGAGTTTTTGTCTAAAGAAGCTGACAAGTCTTCTGTAATTACCGTTACAAACGCAAATATTTCAGATGACCTGAAAAATGCTACTATATTTTTTAGTGTCTATCCTGAAAAAAGTGAGGACGCCGCTTTAAACTTTGCAAAAAGAAAAAGAAGCGAACTCAAGAAATATGTGAAGTCAAAACTTAGAATGAAGAGGATTCCGTTTTTTGATTTTGAAATAGACATGGGAGAGAAAAACAGACAAAGGATAGATGAACTTTCTAATATAGAATAACGGCCTGGTCGCCAAGTGGTAAGGCAGCGGTTTGCAAAACCTCTATACGCGAGTTCGATTCTCGCCCAGGCCTCAAGGTGTTAAAATAACACAAACATACACCCATGCCGGGGTGGCGGAACTGGTATACGCGCACGACTTAAAATCGTGTCTCGAAAGGGATGCGGGTTCGATCCCCGCCCTCGGCACCATCCGCCCGTAGCTCAGTTGGTAGAGCAGCTCCCTCTTAAGGAGAATGTCGTAGGTTCAAGTCCTACCGGGCGGACAGCGTTAAAAAAAGCAGTGCCTATGCACTGCTTTTTAGCTGTCCGAGGCGGAGACATGTTTTTATGACCTACAGGAATAAAAACAGTCGAGCCGGGGTCGCGAGTACTTATGAGCAGAGCGAATTAGTAACTCGTGACGACAGACAATATTAATGTTAATATACTAAAACTGCCGGGGTGGCGAAATTGGTAGACGCGCCAGTCTTAGGAACTGGTGGAGCAATCCGTGGAGGTTCAAGTCCTCTCCCCGGCACATGAATAAAAATAATCCTGCATTTTTTATGTAGGATTATTTTTATTTATTATTGCAGTGAGGACTTGAAAAGTTTGAGTATATCGCACGGAGCTTGCGAGTACGATACGAAAACTATACGGCTCCTGTAAGGAGAAAGACTCCTCTCCCCGGCACAAATTAAAAAAACCAGCAAAAGCTGGTTTTTTTATTTATTTGCTACATAACAAAAGTTCTAGCTATTTGCATAAAAATACTCACAAAAAAAGGTGTAGTAGACTTAAAGCCTACTACACCTTCAATACCATTTCATACATCAAAATAATTAATTATTCTGTGTATTAGTCTGAGTATTAGTCTGGGTCTGAATCTGACTACCATTATCGAAAGACGCAGCACCTTGCGTCTTTCTACCATAATATCCCTGAACTGAAGATACAAAGGCATCTGCACCTTTACTACCAACACCACCTACAACCTTTCTGGTTGCTGCTTGTCTGGTTTCTGCATTCATTATAATACTGTTTTTTTCGTTTATTTCTTTCGGCTTTCCTTTCTTGAAAAAACTAAAGCTAACTCTTGAATTATCGCCAGCCTCTAGAACCTCAGTAGCTCGTGTATCTGGCAAACTCTTGAGAATTTCTGCCTGCTCACTTTTTGGAATATCTTCATCAAAGACATAGTTAATCCTATCAACTCTTGAAGTATGTGCTGTGTGCGTACACCCAACAGCAAACATAGCCAAAAGCATCAAACATATACAACCTTTCAAATACTTCACAAATCACCTCCATATAAATTTACAAAAATAATGTCAAAAAAGCTTCTATATCAAAGCAGAATTATCTGCTTTTGTACTTTATTTTTACCTGAAAGCACTATACACGAATATAAATATTTGTCAAGGAAGATATGTGCATATTGCGTATCAATATTTTAGACGTAAAAAAGGGCAACAAGTTTTGAAAACCTTGTTGCCCTTACTCCTATACTACACCTACGGACTAGTAGCTGTTGCGGTGGAGGAACTACTTCCGCCATCACCTCCACCAGCTGATACATTATCCTTTGCACGATGAATAGCAGCCTCTTTCTGCAATACACCAAGTGTAGCTGCTGCTGGAACTCCAGTAGCCATCTTTCCCATTCCTCCAAAGAAAGCTCTAACTCCTGTTGTACCAGATTTTCCGACAGTTGCTAAGTAATTACCTTTCTTATTAGCAATAAATAGCGTGTCGGACACTAACCCATGCTTATTGTTGCTTATCGCCACACCATCATACGGCATCGTACTTGAATTTCTACCACCTTTACTAAATGCAGTATCAACTGCCGTACAAGGCTCTACATATTCAAATTTCCATCTAGTAGTTATTCCCGCCCTACTAACAAGCTTTTCTGCTTCAGATGTCTCATCTGCATTTACGTCCATGCCGTTGTTAGCATTAGGCGGTGTTGTAACACATCCCTGTGTAAGAAAAGCTACTAAACATAATACAAATATTAGACCAAACCATCTCTGCTTCTTCATAACAACCCCCTTCTAAAAAAAATTAGAATAAATTATTGTCCTGATTCGTTTATGTGGAAATTTTCTACTTTTTTCCATACAAGATCTATCGAATCATACGGATAAGGTTTTCTGTCCCAGCCATTTGGCCAAGAACTTAACAAACTTCCTTTTAACCATATGCCACCATTTTGAACGTAAGATTTTGTGATGGCATATTTGTCTAGAAACTCATTCGAGTCTCTATTTTTTACTCTCATGAGATATTTTTTTAACTCGATATCTTTATCTTTGTTTACTTTTTTTGATCTACTCAGAGATCTTTTGAGTACGCCATCAACCCCTTCAAGATGTTCGAGCATTTTTACGCCCATGCTTTTTGTATGTGGTTTTGAAGATGTCACTAATGAATTACCTGGTAGAGAATTACGTATATGCTTAACAACAGTACTCTTTAATTGCAACAACACATCATCAGTACTTTTAAAGTTCCTTTCTACCAGACTTACTACCTTCTGCTTTTTTGCCTTTTCCTCAACCTGTTTTTTTACAACAGGTTTTTCAACAGGAATAGGTGCGACAACTGAAATTGGCTGTTTACCTTCTTTATTGTGATCATTATACTTAGTCACAAAAAAGGTTAAAGCAACCACCAAACATGTCGCAAATACAGCAAGTGTTCCAACAATAAATAAACTACCCCGCAGCAGAGCTGACGGGGTATTAGCTTCGTTGTTCGTT
>CAZVGL010000007.1:0-30754 GCA_964626705.1 uncultured Candidatus Saccharibacteria bacterium
TTAAAGGAACTTTGACTCGAAGTGAGTTCGAGCAAAGTGCAGTAATTCTTCACAAAGTGTTAAGAAAAATAAATATTTTTTAACTTTGTGAAGTCGGAGTATGTCGTGAATACTTGGAACGACAGCGAGACGAGGTCGACGAGTGCTTAGTAGAATTTGAGCAAAGCGTAAAATTATACTTAGCAACTTGTGACCACACAGAACCAGAATGCGTAGCATTCATAATTACAAAGAAGTCTAAGAAAAGCTAATTTGTTATAATATAAAAATGAAATCTTTATTGTTGGCAGGTATTGTTTTGTTACTTACTGGACTTTACCTTGCCTTTATTCAACATTCAACAATTTGGTATAGTTTTTTTGTTATAGGAGGCTTTTTGTTATTTGAAGGTCTAAATAAATATAAAGGTTTTAGTGTTTTAAAATATCCAAAAAAATTCTTACTGATTTGGTTTTATTTCATACTTATTACCATTGTAGTTGAAATTATAGGAAACTATTGGTTAGATATGTGGGATTATCCTACTTATGGTATATGGGAATATCTATTACATATTATCATTATCGGCTATCCGTTTGCATTCTTTGGTGGTCTAGGTTTATTTGTTTACATACAAAAGAATTTTCCTTTAAGGCAAAAAGTTATGCTTCCAATAGTCGCTATATTATTTGGTTATGTAAATGAAATACCTAATTTGTATGCTCATGTATGGATTTATAAAAATTGGCCATTTGGTGATTTTCTAAGAATACCAGTTTCTGTATCAATACTACTATGGGGTATGTTGTTAGCGGTATTAACATTCAAAAGATTTTTTTTGAAACAATAATCCCACTTTTTCAAATCTCTAACAATCTGATTCCATTCAGAACTAGTTAGGGTCACAATTTACAACCACTCATACCCTTCCGGCGCTTTAAGCGTACCGGCATCTTTGCCGTCCCATGAGATCTCGCTATTTGCGACCATACTTGTTATAAGTGGTTGGTATTTGTGTTCTGCTTGATTTACTCGCGCTCTCAGTGTGTCTACTGTGTCGTCACTCTTTACCTCAACCGGCATTCTAAAAAATATTGGTCCTTCGTCGTACACAGGAGTTACAAAATGCATCGCAACTTGAGTGTACTCTTCTTTATTCTCAAGTACTGCTTTATGTACATGGTCACCATACATACCGTCACCACCATATGTCTCAGGATTACCTGGGTGAATGTTTATAGTAGATTTAGGATCAAGACCAGAAACAAGCTTGAGCCAGCCAGAAAGCGCTACTAAGCTCGCACCAGAACTTTCTACAATCTCTTGATACCTCTCTGCAGTAAAAGGCTTTTCGAAATGAATAAAAGGCACGCCAAGCTTATCTGCACGCTCTTTTACTCCACCGTTTTCATGGTTTGAAACAACTGCGACTATTTCATAATTTACATCACTGTTTTCTCTTCCCTGCACTACCAAGTTCTCAAACCCAGAACCTCCTCCATCTTTTGTGCCAGATGAAAACACTATAATTTTTGGTTTTTCTTTCATAATGATTATTTTCTTAATTAACTATTCTAAACCCTTTGCTTTAACCTCCTTTCCAAAATGAGACTTGTTCCAAAGTCTTTCGTGAATATAGAAAAATATAAATTTTAATGCTTGGATAGCAGAAGCTTCTATAAGAGAGAGTTTGATATTACCAGTAAAGTACTGTAATACAAAAAAAGATATTGCAAACCCTACTATAAACCAGCTTACTGATTTAAAGAATGTTCTATGATGACGTTCGTGAAATGCCATAATGTTTATATTATAACAACTTTTTGCTACAATAGGAATCAAATTATCAAGCATTTATGGGCAATTAGCTCAGTTGGTTAGAGCGCATCATTGACGTTGATGAGGTCACAGATTCGAATTCTGTATTGCCCACAAGAACATTATGAAAATATTATCAATAGAAACAAGCTGTGATGAAACAGCTATAAGTATAGTTGAAGCAAACGACAAAGAGTTCAAAATCCTTGGAAATGCTTTAATATCTCAAATAGAACACCACAAAGAATATGGTGGTGTATTCCCTACAGTTGCAAAACGCGAACATACAAAAAACTTAGTGCCATTACTTAGAAATGTATTAAGTGAAGCGGATCTTCTAAAAGCAGAACGACATGAACTAAATAACGAAGAATTAAAGAAAATACTTGAACGAGAACCTGAGCTACTTAGACAATTTCTAGAATTTGTATCTACTATAGAAATACCAGACATAGATGCTATATCTGTCACGCATGGACCTGGACTAGAACCTGCACTTTGGGTGGGGATCAACTTTGCAAGAGCGCTTGCACTTGTGTGGGACAAACCAATAATCCCTACAAACCACATGGAAGGACATATTTTCTCTGCACTCCTTAAAGACGGAAAGATACCGGATTTTCAATACCCAATGCTTTCACTTCTTATCTCCGGTGGACATACACAGCTTGTTTTATCAAAAGAACACCTCAAATATGAAATAGTTGGCGAAACACTCGATGATGCAGTAGGCGAAGCGTTTGATAAAGTTGCAAGGATGATGGGACTTCCGTATCCAGGTGGGCCAGAAATATCAAAACTTGCTACGCTTTCATCTGAGCACGAAGAATATAAGTTCCCACGGCCTATGATACATTCAGATACTTGCGACTTCTCGTTCTCAGGACTTAAGACTTCAGTACTTTATACACTTAAAAAAATCCCAGACCTAACAGAAGATATAAAACAAAAAGTAGCAAAGGAGTTTGAAGATGCTGTTATAGAAGTCTTAATATCTAAAACAAAAAAAGCTCTCACAGAACATGGAGCACAAACACTTGTTATAGGTGGTGGAGTTTCTGCTAATAAAAAAATAAAGAATACATTTGCAGATATGATAAAAGATGAGTTTCCAGAGACTTCTCTTTATACGCCACAAGCAGAACTTTCAACAGATAATGCGATAATGATAGCTGTCGCTGGGTATTTTAGATACATGCAAGATCCTGAAAAATATCAAGAGAAAAATCTGGATATAAAAGCCAACGGGAACCTAGCCTTAAAATAAAGACTTTATATAAAAAACTTGACAAACAGTTTACTTTCGTGTATACTATTATTTGGTTGTTCTTATTTAGCACCCACTGTTGTATGTATATTGTATATACTAGATAAATATTTTATTTAAAACAGAAAGGGAGATTTATGAAAAAAGTTGAAAAGGTTAACGTATCGGAATGTAAAGTTTTGAAATATATAGATGCTTACTTAGAACAGGCTATAGCATTTATATCACGCGAAAGGATACTTGAAGTGAATGTCGGATTACTTGAAAAAGTTGAAGCTAACAGTAATTCGTCTCTTAAGTTAAAAGACAATAGTTTCTCTATAGAAACTGAAGATAGTAAACTTACCATCGAAGGTAACGTTAAACCATTCTCTATAGAAATGCTGTTCTTGTATCTCTTAAGTCACAACGGATCTGTTACGCTTAACGAAGCTTGTACTAAATCAGAAGAATGCAGCTTGCGAAAACATAATCTGTGTATAGAAAAAGTAACCTAATTCCGTGTTTTAAATTTATAGTGGGAGGTGCTGGATTATCGATCAAGATAACTCAGCGCCTTTTATATTTGGCTATTTTAGCCATATTTTGCTATTATTTTAAGAAATGGATGATAAATTCCTAAAACCATATAGTCCACAGGAAACTGAGGACAAAATCTACAAACTCTGGGATGAGGGTGGTTTTTTTAACCCTGACAATAGCAAGACTGACTCTGATGAGACTTTCTCTATTACACTCCCACCTCCAAATGTAACAGGAACACTTCACATGGGACATGCTGCAATGCTTGCCATAGAAGATATTTTAGTACGCTACAACAGAATGAAAGGCAAGAAAACATTGTGGGTTCCTGGGACTGACCACGCAGCTATCGCAACACAGTCTAAAGTAGAAGAGATTTTATATAAAAAAGAAAAGAAGACTAGGCACGACATTGGACGTGAAGATTTTTTAGATCGTGTTAATAAGTTTGCGCAAGAATGTCATGACACTATAGTAAACCAGATAAAGAAAATGGGTGCATCTGTAGACTGGAGTCGTGAAGCCTTCACGCTAGATGAAGAAAGAAGCTTCGCTGTAAGAACTGCTTTTAAAAGAATGTATGACGACAAACTTATTTACCGCGGAAAGAGAATAGTAAACTGGGACCCTAAAATGCAATCCACAGTATCAGATGATGAGATAGACAGAAAAGAAGAGAAATCCCCTTTTTATTATCTTAAGTATGGTCCTTTTGAGATAGGAACGGCACGACCTGAAACAAAGTTTGGCGACAAATATGTAGTAATGCATCCAGATGACACACGCTACAAAGAATACGAACATGGTCAAAAGATAGACCTAGAATGGATAAATGGCCCTATTACAGCAACTATCATAAAAGATGAAGCTGTAGATATGGAGTTTGGAACAGGTGTTATGACTATCACCCCATGGCATGATGCAACTGACTTTGGTATTGCAGGAAGGCACGACCTAGACATGGAACAAATCATAGATTTTAAAGGCAAGCTCTTACCTATCGCAAAAGAGTTTGCAGGTATTCATATAAAGAAAGCACGCCCGATGATAGTTGAAAAACTAAATGCAAAAGGACTAGTAACTAAAATAGATGAAAACTACACACTTAATCTTGCCACAAACTATAGAGGTGGCGGTGTACTTGAACCACAAATAAAAGATCAGTGGTTTATTGATGTAAATAAAAAGTTCAAACTTAAAGATTCTAAAATAGAGGCTATAAAAAGCGGAGAAGAAACAAGCCTAAAAGAGATCATGAAAAAAACTGTAGAAAGCGGGCAAATAGAAATAATCCCAAAGCGATTTGATAAAACCTACTTTGATTGGATAGACAAACTTCATGATTGGAATATAAGTCGGCAGATATGGTATGGACACAGGATACCTGTATGGAATAAAGGTGAAGAAACTTACGTAGGCATAGAAGCACCTGATGGCGACGAATGGCAACAAGATCCTGATACGCTTGATACATGGTTCTCTTCAGGGCTTTGGACATTCTCTACACTTGGCTGGCCTAACGACACACAAGATATGAAAAATTTTCATCCAACAAGTGTTCTTGAGACTGGGTTTGATATTATATTTTTCTGGGTTGCTAGAATGATACTGATGTCTGGATATTTACTAGAAGATATTCCTTTCAAAAAAGTATACTTGCATGGAATGGTATTGGATAAAAATGGCAAGAAAATGAGTAAAAGTAAGAATACTGGGATTGACCCGCTTGATATGACAGAAAAGTATGGAGCAGATGCAGCGCGTATGTCCCTTATTGTAGGTGCACCTCCAGGAAACGATATTAGTCTTTCTGAAGACAAAGTTAGAGCATATAAAAACTTTGCAAACAAAATATGGAACATAACTCGTTTTGTGCTTTCAAATATTGATGAGGAAAATATAAAAAACAAACCAACACTAAGTGAGCGCGATACAAAGTGGATAGAAAGTCTTGAGGAGATTACAAAAAAAGTATCTGAAAACATAGAAGGATACAGGCCCGACTTTGCAGCGGATGAAATATATCACTTCGTATGGCATAACTTTGCTGACAAATACATTGAAGAAGTAAAACCTATACTTGAAAATGGAGACGAGGCTGAGAAAAAATCTGCACAATGGACACTTTATGAGATACTTACAACATGCTTGAAGCTACTTCATCCGTTTGCACCATTTGTTACTGAAGAGATATGGCAAGCTTTACCAGAGAAAGATAGCGATGTACTAATAAATGCACCTTGGCCTAAATAAATATGTTTTCATTCCAGACATTAACTATTGCACTTTTAAGCGGAGTACTCCCTGCCCTTTTATGGCTTTGGTTCTGGCTTAAACAAGACAAGAAAAGGCCGGAGCCCCGAGGTATGATAATGCTTGCTTTCGTAGCAGGGATGATAGCTGTGCCCGCAGTATTACCTTTTGAAAAGCTCGCTGACTCATATTTCTCTGGCACTGTAGTTATAATAATGTGGTCTGCGATTGAAGAAATATTTAAATATACTTTTGCCTATTTTGCAGTACTGCGCAGAAAAGCAATGGACGAGCCTATCGATGCTGTTATCTACATGATAACTGTTGCTTTAGGATTTGCAGCACTTGAAAATACACTGTTTCTTATCAACCCTATTATGGAAGGTGACTTCATGAATACTATTATAAACGGCAACCTTAGATTCTTAGGTGCAACGCTACTACACACACTTTCATCTGCTACTATCGGTATTATGATAGCGCTTTCTTTTTACAGAAAGAAAGCGTTCAAAAAAACATACGCTTTTTACGGACTTATTCTGGCTGTTCTGTTGCATAGTTTGTTTAACTTTTTTATAATGAGAGGAAGTGGAGATAAGATACTAACTATATTTATATTTGTATGGATTGGAATAGTTATACTTATACTTCTTTTCGAAAAAGTAAAACGTATTAAAAATAAAAATAAATTAACTATTAAATAAAGCTATGGCAAAGAAACCATCATTTTTTGAAAGACTTACTGGGACTGTGAACGTCGACGACTACGGCATGGAAGAATCTATAGAAGTAGAAACTGTTTCTACTGGTTCTGACATAGATCCTGAACTTGAGAATGATTGGATGGAAGAAGATAACAATGAAGGACAGCTTACTGTAGACGTATACCAGAACCCAAATGAGATCATAATAAAAGCACTAGTCGCAGGTGTACGCCCTGAGAACTTGGACGTGTCTATAACTCGCGACATGGTAACAATAAAAGGAAAACGTGAAGAAGCAAAACAGATCACTGAGGACAACTATTTCTATAAAGAGCTTTACTGGGGGTCATTTTCAAGAACTATACTTCTACCACAAGAGATAGAGGTGGATGAATCCACAGCAGGCGAAAAACATGGACTTCTTACACTAACCATGCCAAAAGTAAACAAAGAGAAGCAAACTAAACTAAAGATTAAAACTGGGTAAAAATAAAAAAACCGCCATATGGCGGTTTTTTTATAATAACTTCGCAAGAAGTCCGTACTTGTGCTGAGGGGCGGGCTCGAACCGCCGACCCTTTGTGCTTCAAACAAATGCTCTACCAACTGAGCTACCTCAGCATATAACCATGAAATTATACTTTATTTAAAGCTTATCGTCCAATACCACCAAACTTGTCCAACAAACCTCCTATCCCTTCTGCGCCACCTTTTACTGTATCGTATGTTTCTACAATACCACCTATTTGTGGCTGAATATAATAGTAATAAAAAGCTACTGGTACACCGAAGATAACTGCCCAATAAATAAGACGTGTGACATTACCAAATATTGCATGTCGGCGCATCTTACGAAGAAGTTTATTATTGTCTCTTGTGAGATCTAAAAGCTCTTTCATTTCCCTGTCATTCATGTGTTTATTTTAACAGAGAAATAAAGAATATAATAATACGTTATGCCCATTGTTAGAATAGAAATGCCCTTGGCAGGAATCCTCTTCCATCACTTTACTCATATTGTTCCAAGTATTCACAATATATTCGCAAAGCTCACCCAGAGCCACGGACTTTTGCTTTATCCTCCGGCGCAAAAGTTCCGTTCGATTCCTGCCAAGGTGGCAAAAATTAAGCTTCGCTTATTTTTGTGCCCTTGGCAGGAATCGAACCCACATCTAACCCTTAGGACGGGCCTGTTCTATCCGTTGAACTACAAGGGCGGATAGTATAAGCATGGTAACAAAAAACCACCGCGACAGCAAAGCTGTCGCGGTGGTTTTTTAATTTAGTTTTATATTCCAAGCATTGTAGAAAGCTTATCTTTATCAAAGCCTACTGTCATTTCTTCTTCTACGAAGATTACAGGTACTCCCATTTGTCCACTCTTTTCTATCATTTCCTTTCTCTTTTCAAGATCTGCAGACACATCATGCTCTGTGTATTCAACATTTTTCTCCTTAAAAAAATCTTTTGCAAGCTGGCAAAAATGACATGTCGGTGTACTGTATATTGTTACTTTTTTATCCATACTATTTATTAATTAATCTTATATATTTATATTATAACATAGGTGTCAATATGCCCTAAAACCATCCAAAGATCTTTTGCCAAAAAGTTTTTTCTTGTTCTATTTGACCAATACTCTCTTCCTCTGGATTATCTATTATAATTATCACTTGCTCACCCTCCCTTCCAACTTCAAACTTACTTCTTACTTCTTCTTCTATCCCCCTATCTGTACTCAGTCTTTCTATTTCAGTACGTAGTGATTCTTCCCTACCTTCTAGTTCGTTTAGAACTCCTTTCTGCTCTATCCTTCTTAACCTTGTGTCTCTTTCTTTTTTATACATACCAAATACATTAAAAGAAAGCCAAATAACCAAAAGCCCAAGTATTATAAGTGTTGGTTTTGAATAAAGTAGTCTTTTTATTTTTCTCTTTTCGTGAAAATCCATTACATATATGATACACTATAAGCTATGTTATTCCACAAAAAAACTAAAAAAGCACTGAAATATGTATCTATAGTAATAGGTATTTTTATCATCATTAGTATGATAATGCTCTACGCACCTATACTACCTGGAGCTGGAGGTTCACACACTCCACCACCTGCAGGATACTAAATCATAAATATAAACAAAAACACGGATGTTTGATTTCCGTGTTTTTAACTCTTCATCATTTTAAGAAATACATCTTGAGGGATACTAACTTTACCTCGAGCTTGCATCTTTTTCTTACCTTTCTTTTGCTTCTCACGAAGCTTCATTTTTCTAGTTATATCACCCCCATATAAGTGCCCTGTGACGTCCTTTTTGAGCGCTGAGAGTGTTTTTGAGGAGATAATACGCCCTAGTGCCTGTGCTTGTATCTTAGCCACAAACATCTGCCTTGGAAGCACTTTATAAAGCTTCTCTACCGATGCCTGAGCCTCTTCTTCAAGACGTTTTTTGGACACCACTTTTGTAAATGCTGGCACTATTTCTTCTGCTACAAGTATATCCAAACGTGCTACATCTGCGTCTCGCATTTCTCCTATTTTATAAGACACAGATGCATATCCTGCTGATACGCTTTTTAATTTATCAAAAAATCCACGCATAAGCTCCCTCAAGGGTAGCTGTGCATTCATCTTTATTCTACCGTCACCAAATACATCAGAGTCACCTTGCTCTGCCTCGTGCTCAAAAAGAAGTTGCATCACCCCACTCATATAATCGTTCGGCGTGATGATCTCAATGTCCACCCATGGTTCCGAAATATTTTCTATATCACCAAAATCAGGAAAAAGTGACGGGGAATAAATCCTTTCTGTTTTTCCATTTTTGGATTTAATGTCATACATAATACTAGGCGTTGTAACCACCACGTCCACAGCAAACTCTCTATGAAGTCTTTCTACAAAAATCTCCATATGAAGTGTACCCAAAAAACCTATCCTAAAACCTCGTCCAAGCAATCCTGACGACTCTTCTTCATACGAAAACGACGAATCAGTAAGTTGTAGCTTATCAAGAGCTCGAGCAAGGTCTGCAAAATCATCCTGACTCTCTGGATATACAGATGCCCACACCACAGGAAAAGGCTTCATATATCCGCCAAGCGTCGGTGTGGTACTATTTGCAAACCGCACCGTATCCCCCACAGATGCAATACCTGGTTTTTTTATCCCTGTCACAATATAACCGATCTCGCCTGCTTCAAGAGATTGCTTGGGCACAGCCTCAGGTGAAAAAATACCAGTCTCAAGAGAGATAAATTTTTCTTTTGCAGCAGAAAATGTAAGTTTGTCATTTTTAGAAACAGCTCCATCAAAAACACGTACAAAAACTATAATCCCTTTATGATCTGAATATTGAAAATCAAATATAAGTCCTCTAAAATCCTTATCACCTTCCAGCTCTTTTACAGGTGCTGGTATCTTTTTTACAACTTCTTCTAGAAGCTCTTCGACTCCAGCTCCAGTCTTTCCAGAAACTTCAAGCACATCTTCAGGTGCACACCCCAGTGTCTCGACTACCTCAGCCTTGATCTCATCTACTCTTGCAAGTGGTGAGTCTATTTTATTTAAAGCAGGGATTATTTTCAGCCCAAGTTCACGCGCCATAGAAAGTGTGGTAAGAGTCTGCGCCTGCACACCTTGAGTGGCGTCTACAAGAAGTATCGCCCCTTCAACCGCCTTTAGTGCCCTTGAAACTTCGTAAGAAAAGTCTATATGTCCGGGAGTATCTATAAGGTTCATTATATAACCATTGTGCTCCATACGTACTGGTTGCATTTTTATAGTAATACCTCGTTCACGTTCAAGCTCCATCTGGTCTAGAACCTGATCTTTCATCTTCCTTTTTTCTACAGTTTTAGTAACTTCAAGCATCCTATCGGCAAGTGTAGACTTTCCGTGATCAATATGGGCTATGATGCTAAAGTTTCGTATTTTCTCCATATTTGAGTATATTAACATAAAAATAAGGCTCAGAGCAGTTTATTACAAACTGTCCGAGCCTTTGTCAATTTTACAAAAAAGAATTCAAACTTTATAAATTACAATTTTAAGTATCTCCGGATTTTCTTCTCTATTCAGGAATACTATGTAATTAGGTGAGTAATTTTCTTGTCTTATCTGCTTTCTAAGAGTTGGAACATTTGATCCTGCTTTATCTATATCACAATATTCTGGCCTTATTATTGAACCATCATCTTCAATTATCAGATATGCATCCTGTTTATCAAAATCTGAAAGACTCATAATATAAGCAGAATCCACTACAGGCTTAGTATCCAACACATACACGTTATCATAATCATTTTTGTACTCTATAGAGTCTATAAGCTCATTATCAAGCTCTTGTTGATCATCAAACATGTCGTCAAGATTTTTATCTCGCTGAAAATTATCACAATACCTCTTAAATATCTCTTCTAAAAACGGAAATTCCCTAACTTTTTCTTCCAATATTGTTGTATCCATAATCTTATCCCCCTTCTATAAATGTTAATTTAAAAGTTTAGAATGATTTATTCAACTAAAACGAACTTTTACGTTTTCATATTATAACGAACTAAAACTAACCTGTCAAGAGCTGATTTGATTAACTCAACCGGCTGAGTTAATCACTTGGGAACCTGGCTTCCAAGTGATTTTACGATCTAAATAATATCTTTAATTTTTTATCTACTTCTTTGATTACAATCTTGTTCTTGGCGTAGTATTTGTGGGATAAGGACTCACCTCCGTCCGCTTCGCTACCCGAGGAAAGACCTTCGTCTTCATTCCTCAACTATATAAGTAGTTACTTTTCTATCACACCTCCTTCCCTGCAGATTTACCACAATCAACTTCTTTATGAATATTTTCGGATGTAATCTTATCAACTAGACTATATATATCTAGTTCATCTTTTGAATTTTTCTTTATATTATTCATATATATATTAATTATAACTTTTGGTTATGCGGATAGCTATGTGATCTTAAAACTCTAATACAAATCACTGTGAGTCCCTATGGTGATAAAAATTATTTTATCTTCAAACTCCTCAAAAATAGCTCGATAATCACTTGTAACATTTATACTTCTTTTGTTTTTATACGGATTATTTAATGCGTGGTTATTTAAACTATTATCAAACTTATTTGAAATAAAGATTTCTAATTTATTGTAAAAAGCTATTTGGATTTTGTTAGGCAGTTTATTCAATCTTTTAACAAATTTCTTATGAAACTTAATTGGCATTTTTTAGATATTTTATAGCATCTTTTGCATTACCAAAAGATGAGGATAGATTTTTATCTTCTTTAATATCTCTGTCTATTTCTAGAATTTCTCTTTTCATAGACTCATTAAAAGTCTCTGAGTTGTCGGTTATATCTAACTTAAATCTCCCGTCAGCAAAAGACTTAACCGCCATCTTCAAAAAGGCGCTTAATGTTATACCTTCAGTATTAGCTCTGCGCATAGCCGCCTTTTTAACATCTTCTTTTATTTTAAATGCTATTTGTGTAGTCATATATAATAAGTATATGTTTTGTATATGTTTTGTCAATAGTACTAAAGTTCTTCCTGCTCTGCAATGACTGTGTCTACACGCCAGAATTTGGAGTGGAGAGATCTCCAAACTTCTTTTATTTCATCATTTCCAAGAAGTACTAGCATCAAAACCCCTGTTGCTATACCTACTATCCCAGCAAATAGTCCTTGTGAAAATACTCCCCAAAAAGTATCTATGTCAAACAAATCAGCAAACACATCGAGGAACAAGCGTGCTACAAAACCCATCAAAATAGCAGCTGAAAGACTTTGGAAAAATGTTCTTGAAAGTGAGCGCGAGAAAGATTTGAAATCTCTTTGAAACATCACCCAAAAAGCCGCAGCATTTAAGATGAGCGCAAGTGAATATCCTAGAGGCAACATAAGCACTGACGTCCCCTCTATTCCTTCTACTCTCAAAAGTGACTCTATGAAATATTGAAATGTTACACTTCCTGCAAAAAGTCTTCCGAATACAAATGCAAACAGTATCACAAGTCCTGCTGATATGAGGTTCAGTACAAGAGGTTTTTTTGTATTACCTGCAGCGTAATACCCTCTTACGAAAAGTAATACCAAACCTTGTGCAGCGATAGATACGGCAAATAGAGCGAGTGCTGCAGCTGTTAGCCTAGTGTCTGCCCAGTCGAACTTTCCTGAGCCAAGTATCACACGCACGATCTGTGCACGAAGGATTATGAAAAGTACTATTGCAGGGAATGACCAAAATATAATATGCTTGCTTGCTACAAGCATCTGCTCTAAGAATTCTTTCTTTTGTCCGTTTGAAAACATCTTAGCGAGAGTTGGAAATGCAGCGACGGAATAGCTCACACCGATAATAGTAAGAGGTACTGACTGTAAGTTAAACGAAAGGTTAAACACAGCAATAGAACCACTAGCCATCAGAGATGCAAATGATATTAAAAACAAAAGTGATATCTGATGAGAAGACAAAGCAAGTGTGCGCGGAAGTGACAAAAAGATAACCTTTTTTACATCATTAAATCTAGCACCAATAATCCCAAAAGTTACTCTTGGCAAAAAACCATTTTTTATTATAAATGGTATCTGTATTGCCAAATGAAGCATTGCTCCTAAAACGACACCAAAACCAAGACCTATGAAGCCGAAATTTGGATATAAGAAGACGATACCCACTATTATACCTACGTTATAAAGTACAGGAGAAAGTGCGTATAGTACAAACTTCCTATGTATCTGTGTAATACTTGCAAATAAGTTTGATACACCAAGAAATATCGGTTGCAATAAAAGCACTCTTGTAAGAAGTATAAGATCAGCAAATTGTGCGGATTCTGCAAGTCCAGGGAAGAAGAGTTTCATGAGCTGTGGAGTAAATACAAATGCTACAACACTCACTACTATTATTATAAAAAAGAATGCAGAAAAAATAGTATTGATGAATTCTTTTTCTTTCTCTTTTGAAACAGCTGATCTTTCTGCAAGAAATGGAATAAGTACATACACAGACACTATAGAAGCTATTGCTACAAATATAATATCTGGTAAACGAAATGCTGCATAATACACATCGAGCGTTGCACCTGCGCCAAAGAAATGCGCCAGAAGCCTATCACGAAAAAGCGCCAAGATCTGCGAAAGCAAAGCAAACACAGCTAAAAGATAAGCAGCTTCGTGCAAGCCACTTATCTCTTTATGTATTAAGTTAAATATCCTTCGTACCATATATCGTTATACAACACAGTATAACAGCTTTTAGTTCTTTATTCCCCTTCTATTGGAAGTGTGTTTGTTTGCCCTCCTTTAAATGGGTCATTCCCCGCTCTTAGATTTTCCAATATAGCTTTTACATCTGCATTGTCTGGATTTAAATCTAAAATAACTTCAAATTGTTCTATCGCATCTGCCACTCTGCCGTCATTGAAATAATTTATTCCCAAGAAATACATAGCATTTGAATACTGTGGATTAACCTCAACAGCTTTTTCAAGTGCAAAGATAGCCTTTTGAACATCGCCGACATTAGTTTGGAGTAATCCTAACTGGAACAAATATACTGCATTATTTGGATCTATCACTGCAGCAGCTTCAACTGAACTAATTGCATTTTGAATATTTCCTGCTTGTATCTGAAGCTGTGAAAGTAAGAATATAGCCTCTGTATAATTACTCTTTTTCTCGAGAGCTTTTCCTATAAACTCTTCTGCTCCTGCAATATCGCTCGAATCACGCGCAAGCTCAAGTCGTGCAAGTGTAAGGAAGATCTCTGGATTATGTGGATTAAGTTCCAAAGCTTTATCATAAGCACGCTTTGCACTTTCATATGCACCCTCCACTCCAAGAGGTACCACTGACCCATACACCCTTCCAAGCATTGCTAAATTCTGATAATTTTTACCATCGATTTCGATCGCTTTTTGTACATTACCTATAGCAGAAGCTAATACTGTTTGAAATTCAACTCTTTTTTCTTCAACACTTTTTTCTTGATCTGAAAGTATTTGATTAATTTTTGCCAAGTTTATATCAGCTGCAAGTCTGTAATACCTATCATTATTTCCAAATTTTATTGCATTCTGAACCTTCCTCTGCGCTTCATTTATATTTCCATCGATATTTGCTGATACAAGTGAACCTTGAAAAGATATGGCGGAAGCGTATTGCCCACCTATTACGTACAGTGACACAGCACTTACAAGCAACAAGACCGTAAGCATAAGTATCGATATAAAACCAATACGTGGATTTGAAGCAAAGCTAATCTCTTTTTCTATAGGAGTGCTTGGTCTATGTCGTAGAGATGCTATATACATACCTGTCAAAAGAAAAGCGAGAGTCACTATCACAACATTTGGAATATAAATGACAGTAAATATCCAGAGATATACTGCACCTAAGAAAAGCGACAAAGACAAATAATAAGAAGCTCTGTCTTCAATAGCAGAAACTATTAGGTTTCTAAACCCGCTATATAATAGAAATACAAAAAACGCTATCCATGCAATACCCCCAACTAATCCTGTTGTAGCAAATGACGTCGGAACAATACCGACACCAGAATTAAAATCTACATTCCAGAATAGAGTATTGTTTATTGATTGTGGCTTAAATGCTGTCCATTGACTACCAAAAGTATTTGGCCCTGAACCAAATAATAGATTTTCACCATAAGTCTCTTTTACTATATCTATAGTACTCTGCCATGACGGACGCGCCTCTATTTGAGATACGTTAAATATTGAACTTACATATCCACCCAAAGAAGAGCCTGCTACTATAAACGCAACAGATATAACTAATACAAATATAGACGGTATAAAAGTTTTACTTTTCTTTGGTCGTGCGGACATTTCAGGCATATCACCATGTTCATTTGATTGATTATTTCTATTACCAAACCTAGATGTCTTTTTTGAAATACCATATATAAGAAGACCTAGAGAAAAGACTCCCAATATAATCCATATAGGAAAAAAGTTTATAATCATCAAAAATAGAATTGATACAATTAAAAGTATTTTCAAAATTAATTGAGACAATCTATTCAACATCAAGCCTTCGAGAGTAATTAGAGAAAGTATACTTGTAAGTCCTAGGAATATTCCAAAATCATTCCATTTTCCAAGCAGATTGGCGGTTGATGATGTAAATATTCCAAATGACATAAAATCAGCACCGAATATCAGCCTTAACCCTTGAAATAAGATAAGCACTATAAGTGAAAGTATAAGTGCAATATGTATACGAAATACTGACTCCTTCGTTCTTAACAGAAGTGGTACAAGGGAAAGCATAAGAACCATAACAGCAATAAAACCAAAAGTATCTATCTCAAACCCTTGTCCAAGATATGACACACCAGCATTTCCTGAAAATATTGCAGAAAGTAGGTATACTGCCGGCAATGCCCATGCAACGAGCGCTATACCATTACGAGGCAAAACTATTTCTCCTTTTTTTAATTTTGAAATCAAAAATAAAAAGAATGCCACTAATATACTCACAAAAATCAAAAGGGACTTTGTAAATGAGAAAGGAACTGATAAAGAAGGTATAAAGAAGATCGGAAGAAGAAACATAACTCCTACGATGAAGTAAAGAGCCAAGCCTTCGAAACGTGACGCTTTGTCTTTATCTTCCACATTTAACGTTGCATATTCCATAAATAATAACTTAATATTTTAATAATAATTTCCCCTATTTATTATAATCATACTAACAATATGGCTATAATAATAAAAGTTATACATGTGGATAGTTGACAAGAAATAATAAAATAATAATATAATAGATATAAAAATATGAAAAAAATAACTGAAAAAGTACAGAAAATAACAAGTCAGGGACAGATTACCCTACCTATAGCATGGAGAAGAAAATTTAAAACTGATCAAGTTGTATTACGCTCAAAAGGAGACATGCTTGAAGTTGAAGCGTTCGATCTCTCAAATCGTGGTGAAAATACCGACTATACAGTATTTGATGCTATTCGCGACAATAGAGGAAAAGGTATGAAAGCGCAAGATCTTTTAAATATTTTACCAAAAAATGATAGATAAAATACAAAAATTACCTAAAGACAATAGAATCCTACTTAGAGATACGATTACAAGCATAAGGCTTAGAGATAAAAATCTTAAAATAAAAAAGATTACTAAAAGTGACTTTTATCAAGTAAATAATAAAGTATTTAAGATCTTACTTCATTACGACACTCTTGGTAATGTGATAATTGATTCTATACGCAGCAAAAACCCGCAATAGAAAAATCGCAACTTACGTTGCGATTTTTCATGTATCTAGCTCTTATATCTATAAGCCGAATTCTGTCCAAGTACAAGGGCGACCCTTGTACTTTGTGTAGTTATTTATCTGGGCCATCAATCACTATCAGGCTCAAGCGGCACTTCCGCACTAGGCGGACACGGCCTTGCATTCAGGTAAGGATTTTGCCGTTTCACCTCTTATGTCACCATAAGAGCTCACCACATAGTGGTGCTTTAGCACTTTCGCACCAAAGCGTCTCTGCTCGCACCTCTTCCGTATAAACGGACGACAGGCGTTACCTGCTACCCTGCTCCCCGCCGAAACGAGGGAATGTTCGGACTTTCCTCCCTACAAACCGAAGTATGTAGAGCAACTACCCAATATAAGAACTTGTATATTATACCACAGATTGTTTATATCTCGCAAGTTCCAGAGACACAGGCAAGCTCTTTTGCGCCCTTTGTAGTATCCCCTTTTTCATAAGTTATAAGCTTAGAGAAGTCTACATCCTTTACCCTCTCCAAAAGACTCTCATACTGTTCTTTATTTATCTCTTCATATGGTGCAAGTTTATAGACACCACCTGATCTTGGTAAGAAAGAAAGTCCTCCTACATAATCCCAGTTTTCATACAAAAAGTTCGATACACTTATCCACTCATCTTCTCCTACATACACAGTTACTGATGGATTATGTTCTGTAAAGTTCACCTTGAGCTTCTTCCATTCTTCAAGCATTTCTTTTGCACTAATGTCGTCTTTAAACACTGCACCTTTAGGAGATGCTACAGGGAATTCAAGAACAAATGTAGTTGCATTCTCTTCTGTCTGCCCTACTTCTGGATAATATGGAACACCTTGATCTTTAAGCATATGGAATACTGGATCATTGGCAGACACACGCACTCTTCTTATATAATATTTTGAATGTCGTGGGTGCATACCTGATGCAGTATCTAAAAGCTGAGATGAATTACCATGTGGCTTTACACAAGTAATACATGTTGATTCTTTTATACTAAATCTTTTTGCATATTTTTTATTAGATTTAATCCCAATACTTCTAAGATTTTTCAATACTTCAGCTTCTCTAGATATCTTATTGTCATAATATCCAGTCAATGAAACTCCCAACAACCTTTCTTCATTACAGTTTTTCTTCCATTCTTTAGATAAATATCCAAAGTCAGTCAAGGTAGACTGATATGTTCCAAGCAGTGTCGCTATTTCCATCTTTTTCTCAAGACTTTTCTTTGTGTCATTTGCACGTATTACAATACTTGTAAGATTACAAAACTGTCGTGACTGTAAGTATATCTCCCCACATGGATTCATTCGGATCATTGCTTTACTCAAATCATCACCGTAAGTTTTCTTTAAATGTTCTGATCTTCTCTTTGGTAATTGCGTTTCAAGACCTCCTGCATTAAATATCCCACGTTCTCCTGTTTGACTTTTTACAAGAGCTGTCCATTCGTCTAAGAATTGTTCTGCTGTAGGCTTCTCTGTATATACAGCTGAGTTATTAGCCATCATTCTTTGTGGCTCTGTCATATAAAACTGCCCTTTCTTTGAATCTCTTATTTCTGAATCATCTAAGTCAGACATAGAAATCAATGCACTTCTTCTTACACCTCCTGCAACCACTATTTCTCCGATTTTACACACTATATCGTGTACATCTATATTCCTAAGTCTTTTTCCTTGTCGTGCCAATATTTTCTCTTTTGCAAAAGTCATTAGACTTACTAATGGCTGTGGGCCTGATGAACGGCCTCCCATTGTCTTTAACTTCGCTCCTGCAGGGCGCAACTCTGAATAGTCGAACTCTATATCCTTACCAGAAAACCATGTCTCAAGGGCCAATATAAAAGCATCTGCCCAACCTTCTTTACTGTCATCTATAGTATGTGTTTTAGCCATTAAACCTTTTTGTCTTTGTATTTGTGGAAGCTGTTGTACATTTTCTGATTCTGCTGAAAAACCTAAACCTACTCCACACATTGATATATACATTATCTCTCCAAAATCTCTTAAACGCGCAGGTGCAACAAATGAACAATTATAAGCACAAACATTTGATTCACGTGCCGCAGGTCCTGCTGACCAAAGCAATCTCATTGATGGACATACATCCTGCTGCAAGATAGCTTCTCGCACTTCTGCGTATTCACTTTCACTAAGCCTAGCTCCCACCTTTTCTCGCATAAAGTCCATATATCTATCTACAGTCTCAACCCATGTCTCTCGTCTTCCTTTCTCATCATTCCATTTTGAATACGCTGTATAATAAACAAATTCTGACAATGTATTATTTCTAAGATACTTTCTACTTTCTGCCGTAAGTTTCTTCACTTCTTCTGGCACAGAAACACCTTGTTCCCTTGCTTTAGCGCGTCTCTCTCTATAAATAATATAAGACTTAGAAGTTGCTACGTAATCACTCAATATAAGCTCTTTTTCTATAGTATCTTGTAAACCTTCGACAGTTGGTAGAAAATTTTTGTATTTCTTAGATATACGAACCACATCTCCCGCTACTCTGTGAGCTATAAGCTCCGCTTCTTTGTCAGACCCTTCTTCAGCCGCTATCATGGCTTTATGTATGGCATGTACTATCCTTTCAAAATCAAAACTCACTATCTCCCCATCTCTCTTTTGGATCTTTGGTACAAACTGACGATAACTTTTTGTGCTTTTAGATGCTGTTTTAGAAGTTTTTTTAGGAGAGGTTGCACTCATAATATCATCGATTTTTTTGTTTTTGATAGCTGTTTTTGAAGTTACTGACATTATATTTTTAGGTTAATTTATTAAAGTTGTCATAGTATTGTACCTAAAAATTTTCAAAAAAACTGTGGATAACGCACAGATTTGCGCATCAAGAAATAAAAAAAATAGAGTGTAAATACTCTATCTAAAATCACTTTAAAAGACTTACTTATTCAGGGTGATTTTTTAAAAATTAACCTTATCTCCGATCTCAATATTATTATCTTCTATAAATCCAGAACTTAATTCGAGCACATATTTACTTATAGTTTTTGGATAAAATGTTTCAGGAAATGTATCTGGTTTTGCGTCCTTTTTTATACCCACGATTTTATAGCTTTCATTTATCCACAAAATATCTATATGGAAATTCATATCTTTCATCCATATGCCATGAAAATTCTCTCTATCAAAAATAAATAACATTCCAGTGTCTTTTTTCAACTCAGCCCTTCCAGATAGACCTAATACTCTTGATTCTTGCTTATCTACAATCTCAACCTTAACAGATGCATCGTTTATATGCACCATTCTTTTATTACTATTAGGAAACAGTAATAAAATAAGGAATAAAGCTACAACAATAGATATTAGTATCAATATTCTTTTTATAAATATATTACTTTTCATTTTTTCTTAAAAAGTTAGATGCGGAGGATATGGTATTCGAACCCATGAAGGAGTTTAATCCTTACTCGCTTTCCAAGCGAGCGCACTAGACCACTATGCGAATCCTCCTACTATTTATGCCGTAAAGCTTTTACTCTATCTTCTGTTGCAGGGTGAGTCATAAACAACTTTCTTATGCCAGTATGTGACTTACCGCCGAACGGATTTGAGATGAACAAATGCGCCGTAGCATTGTTTGCCTTTTTCATTGGTCTATTATATGAACCTATTTTTTCAAGTGCAGATGCAAGACCTTCTGGATAGCGAGTAAGGAGTGCCCCCGACGCATCTGCCAAAAACTCTCTTTTGCGTGATATTGCAAGTTGTATCAACATTGCGACGATGGGTGCTAATATCGCCAAAGCAATACCTGCTATCATCATGAACATTTTCGCTCTATCATCTCCACCTCTACCGCCAGCATTGCCAAAGATAGTCATTCGCAAGAAGAAATCAGAAAGCAATGTTACAAACCCCACAAGGACTACAATGATAGTAGAGATCAAAATATCTCTGTTTCCAATATGAGATAGTTCATGAGCTATAACCCCCTCAAGTTCATTCTTGTCTAGCATATGCAAGAGCCCTGTAGTTACAGCAACAACAGCATGTTCTTTATTGCGTCCTGTAGCAAAAGCGTTTGGCGCTGTTTCGTTTATAATAAAAAGCTTCGGCATCGGAAGTCCTGCTGTTATAGAAAGGTTCTCAACAATATTCCAGAGCTCTCTGTTTTGCTCTCTCAATACAGGTTTTGCACCTGACATCTTAAGGACTATTTTGTCAGAATACCAATAGCTAAAAAAGTTCATTGCAATAGCAAAAAATATTACTAAATACAAAATCACTGAGTTCTGATACAGAAAACTAAAAGCCCATCCAATACCTATGACCACTATCAAAAACACGGTCATCAGTAACCATGTTTTTCTTACATTCTTATCTTGCTGTGTATATAATGTTGCCATATATTTTTATTCAACTGAATCTAAGAAAGTTCTTTTTTCAAATCCCCCTCGTTTTTCTTTACGCTTAATCTGTAATTTATTAACGTCATCACTCAAAAGGTCAAAAGCATTTATTACAGCAGAAATCACTTCTTGCACATCACCCAGCTCTTTAATGAGTTCACTCCTATCACTTATTGCATCTAAAGCCTCATTTGATTCTTCGACAAGTTTTTTTAAAAGTTCTTTCTTATATTCATTTTCACCTAGAGTCCTAGTAATCGGTTTTTCACCATTGTTTTCAATAATATCTGGAATATTATCTCTAACAAGCTTACTGTAACTTCCCATAATTTTAAAATTTAACTTCTACTGGTTCGCGAGCTTCTGCATTTTCTTCAAGCTCGAAGAAGTCCTGCTTTTTAAACTTAAAAATACTTCCTATGATATTCCCAGGAAATACCTCTAGCCCTGTATTTAGGTCACGAACATTGCCATTATAAAATCTTCTTGCAGCCTGAATCTTATTCTCTGTATCTGAAAGCTCTCGCTGAAGCTCTAAGAAATTCTGGTTCGCCTTAAGGTCTGGATAATTCTCAGACACTGCAAAGAGAGATTTGAGTGCTCCTGTAAGCATATTTTCATTCTTTCCCCTCTCTTCTGGTGATCCACCTTGCATAGCTTTCGTACGCATTTCCGTAACTTTTGTAAAAGTACCCTCTTCATGAGCAGCATAACCTTTTACTGTATTTATAAGGTTTGGAATAAGGTCATATCTTCTTTTTAACTGTACATCTATATCTGCCCATGCTTCTTTTGTGCGGTTAACAAGTCGTACAAATCTGTTGTATGCGTAAATCACCCAAAGTACAACAACTATAATTACACCGATGATAATATTTATAATATTCATAAGTTTAAGATTATTTATTAAGTCTTTTAATTATATACTGCGCATACCATTTAGGCCAATCTTCATCTCTTTTGCCAAGCACTTTTTCATACTCGACGTGAGCATGCTCAGCCTCCACCAAAAGTTCTGCTAATCTTTGTTCATTTAATTCTTCCATAAAAGTTTAATTAAAATGTGGATAAACTTCAAAGCATAGTTTTTCTGCTATCTCTACCTCAAGAGGGTCATTGAATTTATTTGAATTCTCTAAGCACCTCTCGCGTTGACCACTAAAAGAAGACGGTAAAATAATATTTATATATACGAACTGCCCTGCAAAGGATATCAACGTAAGCATGATAGCGATTTTTATAAGTCTTTTTACACTTTTCATATAAACTTATTGTATCACTTAGATAATTCTTTTATAAGAGAATCCCCAAATGTTTTTACTATATCATTATCATAAAGAGTTAGTGTCATTACATCTTTATTTAATTTCTGTATTTTTTTAACTATTTTTTCTACTTCCTTTTTATCTTCTATCAAATCTGTTTTAGTAAGTACAACAATCTCTCGTTTTTCTAGCAATTCTTTATCAAAAGTCTCAAGCTCTTTCCTTATTATTTTATATGTCTCCACCACGTCTTCGTTTTCAAGCGACACTAAATGCACAAGTATCTTAGTACGTCTCACGTGTCGTAAAAATTTATGTCCAAGTCCTTTACCTTCTGCTGCACCCTCTATAAGTCCTGGGATGTCGGAAATAATATATCCAAAATACTCACCTAAGTTTGGTTCAAGTGTGGTAAAGGGATAATCACCTATTTTAGCCCCTGCACTTGTAAACTCATTTAAAAGACTGCTTTTTCCAGCGTTTGGTAAACCTATAAGCCCGATGTCAGCAATTATCTCAACTTCTATATAAAAATCTGCTTCTCCTCCTGACTTACCTGGAGTAGTCTCCGTAGGGTTTTGGTTTGTAGAGCTTTTAAAATGTTCGTTACCATATCCACCATTACCACCCTTAAGAAGCATGATCTTCTCACCTTCTTCTTGAAGAAATACTTTTTCGCTAGTTTGCTTGTTTGTTATGACAGAGCCTAATGGCAAAAGTATCTCCAAGTCTTCACCGTTTGCACCATGTAAGCTTCTGTTACCCCCTGCGCCTCCATCTTCCGCTTCGAAGTCTTTCTTATTACGATATTTTGCAAGCAAGTTAAGATTCCTCGTACCAACTGCGTACACATCGCCACCTCGCCCGCCGTCACCACCTGATGGTCCGCCAAACTCTTTACCTTTCACATGAAGCCAACGCTCTACACCGTCGCCACCTTTCCCTGCTCTTGCATGTATTGTTAATTCATCTACGAACATATTATCATTATAACATTATTATTTTCCAACAAAGGCTTAGCCTTTGTTGGAATTAAATTCTTCTATTATTTCCCTTAAATCATTTAACTCTGATAGATTATCAAAAATATTTTTATTAATTATTGACCCTTCCGGACGATTTTCTTCTACGAAGTAATCATAATAACTTGAATATTTATAATTCCCTATAAAATCTTTTACTGAAATAACATCAGTAATACCGTTTTCTTTCCAACTTGGATTAATCAATTTAACAGGATTAAGATGTATATATGAAAATATCCAATTTAGATATTCATCCGTATCAATATGTTTAGATTTAAACGTTCCCTCAAATAATGACCCTCTTCTGTCATTCCTTGCATTAAAATACATAGAATAAGCAGTTGATAATTTTTGCATAAATAAACTTATACCACCCTCTACTTTTTCACAAAATAATATATGAAAATGATTAGGCATTAAGGAAAATGCTCCAATATCAACAAGCTCCTCTTTTCTTTCTACCTCAAATAATTCTACAAAGGTTAGACCTTTGTCTAACAATCCTCTTATATCTACTGCAATAGTATTATTGCATAAATACATCAAAAGCATAAAACGTCTGTAGTCACCTTTATTTTTAAAGATTACTCTTTTATCATTACCTCTATTGTAAATATGATATATTTCTCCGATTGAAAATCTAGTCTTTCTATTCATTAAAAAAATTGTACCATGTATTAGCATCTTTACAAAGGTTAAACCTTTGTGTAAAATATCTATATTTTTACTGGTATTTTAACACCTAAATTAGATCTTTTGACTTAAGGAACATTTTCACCGTTTCGAATATCTTTTTGTGACCTTCTGTATTTGGGTGTAATCCGTCATACAAATCCTCTAAACCAATCACCTCTTTAAGGTCAATAAAATCAAGTTTTTCATTATTACACACTTCTTTAATAATATTGTTATATATTTCTATATTTTTATTGTCCCAAAATCTGTTTTTTTCTCCCCACGGTATTGGCATTACCTTACTTTCATCAACCTGTCCAATACCAACAAACACAATCTTATCTGTAAATTCTCTTGCTTGTCTGACAAGCTCAATTAAATTATTCTTAAAATCATTGATTTTCGTTCTGGAATTTTCTCTTGTTCCTACATACAAAGAATCATTAATACCAATCTCAAATATAACAACTCCAGGCTTACGAGCTTCTAATTCAACCTTTAAACGTATTAATAAATCACTGGTTTTGTTAGCAGAAATACCGCAATTATAAACTTTGATAATCCTTTCTGGCTGGAAATAATTACGAAGTAATGTAACCCATCCACCGTTTTCTGGATCATACGAACCCCATGCAATACTAGCTCCAAAAACACAAATATTCATAAAATTATATAACTATCATCTTAATAAAATCCTTCAGAGGAACCTCTGCGCCGGCTGAGTTTTCATGTCCTCCGCCATCGAGAAGTTTCGCAATACCAAGAGCATTTGGACTTTGCCCATCTTTACTTCTTAAACTAAACCTTACACTATTATCTTTTATAGAAAACATTACCGTCGTTCTTTCATTCAATGCAGAAAGTCTATTACCTATTACAGAAGCATATTCACTAGAAGTTAGATTATACGCAGATACTACAAGATCACCTATTTGAATATTGATACCTTCCGCCTTCTCTACAAACCTACTCATTTGCACATCAGCATAATCTGCTATTATCTTACCCTTTTCTTTTATCTCTTCGATATTACCACTTTCTATGAACTCAAGCATTTTCTCCGGCGTATCTGCATTAGTAGAAAGATAATTTGTTACATATTTTGTATCTTCAAACTCCCCTTTCCACAGATCTGAATCTTCTACATGTTTTATAATATCCGGCACATCTTCATCTGAAAAAAAGTGGCTCCAAGTAAGTGACGCGCCAGATTTGTCGTTATCAAAAACATAAGTTAGGTTTTCATTTTCTTTATCTAGATTCTCCATTTTCTCTCTGAGACTAGTATGGTGATCTAATACTATTGCTTTATAACCTTCTTTAAGGAGCTTTTCTGCTCCAGAGGCTATATCCACAAAATATATTTCTGCTCCAACCTCTGCAATTTCACACACCTTTTCAACCACCTCATTTATATCTTCTTCAGAGTGCCCTATTGGAAAAAGCTTAATATCCGGAAACTTTCGCAACAAAACAGCTGCGGCTGTGGTGCCGTCTGTACAGTTCTTATGATATATACCTATTTTTGCTGTCTTTTCCATGTATTACAGATTATATATGTCTTTATACTTATTTCCTAGGTACTCTATAAAATACTTACTATTAAGACTCTCACCTGTTACCTTCTTTACTAACTCTCCTGCTTTGTAAGCTTTGCCGTGAATATGAATATTTTTATTAAGCCATTCTTTTATTTCTCCAAATTGCCCTTTTGCTATCTTTTTAGACATATTGGGAATCTCTTTTTCCATAGCAGAATAAAACTGTGCTGCATATAAGTTACCAAAAGCATAGCTCGGGAAATATCCAAGACTACCTATTGACCAATGTATATCTTGCAAAACACCTAATGCGTCATTTGGTACATCTATATCAAAATATTCTTTCATCTTTGATTTCCAAATCTTCGGCAAATCCTTTATGTCTATAGTTCCTTCTATCATCTCTTTCTCTATTTCAAAACGCATTATTATATGCAAGCTGTACGTAACCTCATCTGCTTCAGTACGAATGAGTGACTGACTTACTTTGTTCATAATTTTATACAACTCATCAAGGTTTATATTTTTATAAGGCTTCGGAAATTCTTTCTGTAATTTTGGTAGAAAATATTTCCAAAATTCTTTGCTTTTTCCTATATTATTTTCCCAAATACGAGACTGCGATTCATGAACTCCGTAAGACACAGCTTCTGCAAGAGGTGTACCGAAATACTTCACAGGAAGTCCTTGTTCATATATACCATGTCCCGCTTCATGTACACTGCATCCTATAGAGTAAAAGATGTCGTCTTCAGAATATCTTGTCGTAAGCCTTACATCGTGCGAATGCATGGTTACAGTAAATGGATGAGTACTTTCATCTATCCTACCCATACTCATATCAAAGCCCATCTTTTCTATAATAAATTTATTAAAATCTATCTGCTTATCAATCGGGAATTTGCCTTTTATTTTACTACTATCTATTTTTACTTTAGATGCTTTTATCTTTTTTAAGAAAGGTATGAGAAAATCCTTAAGATCATTTAAGATTTTTGAAGCTTCATCCACTGTCATACCAGGCTCATATTCTTCAAGCAATGCATTGTAAGGTGATCCTTTATAACCAACATATTTTGCTTCTTGTCTTTTAAGACTAACTGTTTTTGAAAGCCAAGGTGAGAACAACTTAAAATTATTTTTCTCTCTGGCTTTAGCCCAGATGTTTTGTGCTTTTGACCTAGTTTCTGATAGCTCTTTTATAAACTTCTCTGGTAGCTTTTTGTTACGCTCGAAACTTCTCCATGTTTCAGACACTATAGCTGCATCTTTACCTTTTATCTTTTTTGCATCAAGCTGAGCTTTGAGCTTTGTCAAAAGTCCATCATGATCTATATTTATAAATTTATTATGCACGATACTACTTAGCTGAGATACAGAGGCAGCACGTGCGTCAGATGCTTTTTCTGGCATATTTACTGACTGGTCCCATTCTAAAAGATATAAGACAGATGACAGATTTGAAATATCAACAAGTCGTTTATTTAATTCTTTTACTGTAATTGTTTTCATATTATGCGAAAATTTCTTTTAGATAAGCAATAACCTCTTTTACAGTATCTTCTAATTTACCGTCATTGCTAACATGCTTGTCAAAAAAACGTGCATGCTCAAGCTCTTCTTTTGCTATCTCCATTCTCTCATCTATATCTTTATCTGTCATACCTCTCTTTTTCAAACGTTCTTTCAAAATATCAGGTGATACTTTTATAAATATTGATTTCACATTTGATATTTGTTTTCTAATATTTTCTGCACCATTTACTTCGATAACAAGCACCACTATCTCTCCGTCACGACTGTTTATCTCACCTTTTAAAGTTCCGTAATAGTTACCATGATATTCAAAAAATTCTATAAACTTTTCTTCCTTAATTAATTTCTCAAACTTCTCTTTATTTATAAAATAATAATCTTCACCATCTATTTCCCCTTCTCTTTTTTTTCTTGTAGTTGCAGAAACAGACTCTCTACAATTAACCTCCTTTGAAGCAAGGAGTTCTTTCATGATGCTGTTTTTACCTGACCCAGACGGAGCACTTATTATTACAAGTTTATTATCTTTTGATGTTTCCATTGTCCTATATTAACCCAAACTTTGCTGTTTTTCTATCTACCTATCAAAACAAGCTTTTCTTCCCTACTCATACGCTTGATCTCCGCTTCGCGGGCGCGGGCTTTTGCAAGTGTCTTACATTCTTCTTTATATACAACATTCACAGGACGTCGAGTCATAGTGTACTTCGCTCCATTTTTTAACTCATTATGTTCACGCAAGCGTTTCGTAAGGTTTATAGTTGATCCTGTATATAATGTACCATCCGCACATTTTAATATATATACAACATGCATGAAGATTATTTATTAGGTTTTAACTTTTCAAGATTAAGTGTGTCGTCTATACGTATTTGGCTCACAAACTCTGGTACGTGAGAGACAAGCACCATAGCACCTTCATATTTATCGAGAGCTTTTGCAATAATAGGTAAATGGCGGAAGTTTATATGATTAGTGGGCTCGTCGAGTATAAGTAAGTTTGGTTTAAGCAGTACAAGCTGTGCAAAGGCCACAAGCCCCTTCTGCCCTTCTGACAAATTACCAACTTTTGTATATATAAGCTCACTATCTATTAGAAACCCTGCAGCAACAGAACGCATAGTATGCTCATCTGGCTTGTCCATAACTTTTTCTAAAGTTTTATATACCGTTTCGTCAAAATCAAGTGTAGAAAAATCCTGCCTATAATACCCCACCCTCACACCTTCTGATATAGTAGCTCCCTTCTGAGTATTGTTTGCCAAATGCTCAAGCAAAGTACTTTTACCTATGCCATTTGGGCCAGTAAGAAGTAGATGCCTATTCTTAAGTAGAGAAATATTTGCACCACACTCAACGATCTTATTATTTTTCATGACAGTAAGTGCTTGAATACCTAATATCTCACCGGAATAATTCTCTTTTACACCGATCTCAAACTTACGTATCGTCTTGTCTTCGCGTCGCACATCCACCTTAGACTCCTCCGCTTCTGCCGCACTCTCACGCATACGTTTTGCTAACACTCTCATACGACCTCCCTTGTTTGCAAAGAAGTTTGCTTTGTCTTTTTTCTCTTGAATATGTTTTTCGTATTGAGCATTTTTTCTTACCTCTTTTTCTACACGTGCAGTTATTTCTCGTACTACATCTTTATAGTTACCCATGTACTGTTCTATTTTTCTTGTAAATACATCTAAGTACAAAACACCTTGAGTAAAAGCGTTTAGGAAGTCTGCATCATGGGAGATGACAATAACTGTCTTCTTGTAGTCTATAAGATACTGCGTCAGATGAGAGATACCATCTTTGTCTAAGTTGTTTGTCGGCTCATCGAGCAAAAGCAGATCTGGGTCTTGTATCAAAGCAGAAGCTAAAAGAAGTCGGGCTTGTTGTCCACCGGAGAAATCTTTAATAACCTTATCTTTAGCTGCGTGGAGATTTACCACTTCTAGAACATTGTCTATCTTAGGGTCTATGTCGTACACCTTTTCAGAAAAACTTTTTTCAAAAAACTCCCTTACTGTAAGGTCTAGTTGGTCGCGCGGTATAACCTGACGAGCTATTGCAATAGATAAGTTTGGAGCCAAATGCATCTCACCGTCTTCAGGTGTAAGTGTTTCTGTGATAAGCCCAAACAATGTACTTTTACCAGCACCGTTCTGCCCCATGAGCGTGATCTTGGACCCACGACGTACAGTAAAACTAACCTCATCTAAGATAGGCTTCTTTACTCCGTGCTCAAAAGACACATTGTCGAATCGTATTATTGTTTCTCCTTTTCCTGCCATAATATTTTAAATAAAAATACGCGCTGTGCGCATTTGATTAAAGTAATAATACAACAAATAAACTGTTTGTACAAGTATATATAAATACAAAAGCCATCCCGTTACTTGCGGGATGGCTTATACGATTCTACATAGTAAATGTTAGCTCATCTCTCTTTTAGAAATAAACTTAGATAGCTTGTCTACCCTAACATCTAATCCTAACTTCAATTCTTTAAGTGCTGCGATAATCTCTCCATAATCTTTCCATTGCTCTAAATTATGTTTTGGCACTATTTGTATTAACAAAAATGAATTATACCCCTCTCTACTATCACAAAATCCTGTGTTCGCTTTAATACAAGTAGTCATTACTTTCTTATTCAAACCCTTTTCTTCCATTTTATCTTTTATTAAAGCAACGACTACGCAAGGATCCATAGTATATACTATAATATTATGCATTCCCAAATCCTTAGTACCCTTCATCCTTAGCCCCTTTCAGAATTCTATAATTTTAATATCACAAAAATCTTACAGAACTATATCAAATACACTAAAAACATCAACTGTGTTTAAATTTTCAAATGGGTCATCAAAACTTAAGCATTATTTCTATAGTGTCGTCTTCAAAGATCCCCTCTTGTTTTCGGACTTTTGCTTTGATCGGTAGTAAATATGTGCCATCTTTATTTGGGAAGACAGATGTCTTCCAGCTAGTTTTACCAACCTTTACTTCGACAGGTATAGAACCAAAACCTCGTCTTACTTTGCCATGTTTTTCTTTTATCTCTTTTGACTCTTTTTGATCTATCGTCACAAAATGCCATGGAGTATCCCCTGGATATATCCATACCTTTGTTTTAACTCTATACACCTTCATCTTATATCTAAGCGCGTAAAGCCTTATATGCAAGTACCAGTACAATGATCGCAACAATTAAACTCGCCCAAGCTGGAACTAAAAAGCCATTTATTACCATGTCCCAACCTAGAAGTACGCGAACCAAATGCAAACCACCTGCAAATATAAATACTACTGCTGCTATTTTGTTAAAACTATTTTTTCTCATACTCTTATTATACCAAAGTATCAATAAAACGTAACGTAGCCAAAAAAAATACGACAAATGTCGTATTTTTTAAACTCAAATTCGGCTGCCTCGCTTGGACTCGAACCAAGATTGACGGTACCAGAAACCGCAGTCCTAC
>CAZVGL010000008.1:0-30417 GCA_964626705.1 uncultured Candidatus Saccharibacteria bacterium
GCGCGTGCGTTAATTATCAAAAAAGGTTCGAGCATGTGTTAGTATTTCACCACAAAAGCGAACTTCGTTCGCAGACAACACAACACAACGGCGCGCCGAAGGCGTGCCAGAAAAAGAAAGGGGCAAAAAATGACGTCGCTGTGCGACAAAAGCAAAAGGCGACGGCACGGCAAAGTGCGCGGTTTTGTTTCTTGTTTCGTATCCGCCTAATTTTTCAAAATCAATTTTCCATATTCATTACAAATTAATTTCTCAAAATTATGCCTAAACCAAAATATTTTCTTTACGCTCGCAAATCAACAGAGGATGATGACCATCAAATTATGAGTATTGAGGCTCAACTTTTTGAGTTGCGAGAATTTGCTCGCAAAGAAAATCTTGAAATTATTGAGGAATTTCAAGAGTCAAAAAGCGCAAAGACACCCGGCAGGGAGAAATTTAGCGAAATGATTTTGAAAATCGAGGAGCTTGGCAATGTCGGCATTTTATCTTGGCACCCTGACCGCCTTGCACGCAACAGTGTTGATGGTGGCAAAATCATTCATCTTGTAGATCAGCAGAAAATTGTGTCTTTGCGCTTTCCGACATTTTGGTTTGAACCCACTCCGCAAGGACTGTTTATGTTACAAGTGGCTTTCGGACAATCGAAGTATTATTCAGATAGTTTGATTCAGAATATTAATCGGGGAATCCGCCAAAAAGTGCGCCGTGGCGAGTGGCTGACAAAAGCACCATTCGGCTATGTGAATAATCAAAAGACTCGCAACATAGAACCTCATTTGGTAAATGCTCGGATTTTGAAGCGTGCTTTTGAAGAATATGCAAAAGGTACGCATTCATATATTTCTCTGGCGCAATTTATGGCGGATTTAAGCACTACCAACTCTTGTGGAAAGCCACTTGTCAAAGCTACCATCAAAAAAATCTTAACGAGCAGAGCATATCTCGGAATGACACATCATAAAGGAGAATGGTTTGAAGGTAGCTTTGAGCCAATTATTTCTTCACAATTATTTGAAGCCGTGCAGAGAGTTTTGAAGAGCAAATCAAAACCAACTGGTAAGCGTAATCATAAGCATGAGTTTCCGCTGACAAATCTTTTTCGTTGCGAAGAATGTGCGAGCATGTTTACCGCTCAGTTTGCAAAAGGTAATGGCGGAATATATCGCTACTATCGTTGCAGTAAAAAGAAAGGTGTATGCTCGCAAAGTTATGTGCAAGAAAAAGATTTGACAGCTCAATTAAAGGAACGGCTTCAATCAATTGCACTTTGCGATTGTTATGCTGATTGGATGTTAGGGAAGATTGATAAGTGGGAACAAGAACAAACAAAACAATCGCAAAGTGATGTCCAAAATCTTGCAGTTAATATCAAAGCAAGTGAGGCACGCATGGAAAAGTTAGTCTCAACATATTTGGATGGTGATATTCAAAAAGAGGTGTATCTGAAAAACAAGGACAAAATCATGCGAGCCACACTCGCTTTGAAACAACAAAAGAAAGATTTAGAACACGGAAGAAAGAATTGGGTCGAACCATTGCGAGAGTGGGTTATGGACACGAAACAAGCCAATTTTTTGTCCAACTCCACGGACTTGAAACAAATCCGCTCCTTTGTCCAAAAAATAGGAACGAACCATTCGGTTCGTAACAAAACCGCGCACTTTGCCGTGCCGTCGCCTTTTGCTTTTGTCGCACAGCGACGTCATTTTTTGCCCCTTTCTTTTTCTGGCACGCCTTCGGCGCGCCGTTGTGTTGTGTTGTCTGCGAACGAAGTTCGCTTTTGTGGACCCGACAGGACTCGAACCTGCCACCTCCTCAGTGCAAGTGAGGCGCTCTACCAGATGAGCTACGGGCCCAATATTCATCTAAAATAAACGATGGTAATTATTGTACCTTATTTATTATCCAAAGCAAGCGAAACTAAATGATCCAAAAATTCTGGAAGTTTTGTACCTCCTGCTTCAAGTGCTTTAGGTAAAAGTGAATCTTTATTAAGCTCAGGAAGTGTATTTACTTCAAGGAAATAAATCCCCCTAGGTGAGACTATAAAGTCAGAACGTGAATAGTGACGAAGTCCAAGTGCTTTGTGTGCCTCTATAGCAAGTCTCTGTATCTCATCTTTTATAACCCTATCAAACTGTGCAGGACATGTAGCTTGTGTGTCACCATTACACTTTGAAGTATGATCAAAAAAATCTGCTTTTTCAGAAATGACTATCTCAACAGGCATCAATGCATGAAAATCTTCATCTCTAAATCTTTCTATTACACCACATGTCACCTCTCTTCCACTTATATATTCTTCTATTAAAACTTTCGGTGAATGACCAAGCGCCTTATATACACCATCCCGAAGATCATCAAAACTCTTTGCAATAGTTATACCTATTGATGACCCACTAGAAACAGGTTTTACTACGGCAGGCATTTTAAAACTTCTGAAAATATCGAAAATATCTTTTTCTAAGTCTTTAGATGATTCAACAATAGTATATTCTGGTGTATTTATATCATATTCTTCAAGCCCCTGTTTCGTAAGAAGCTTATTCATACCAAGAGCAGATGAAAATGCAGTGGAACCGTTATATGGGACAACAAATGCATCTAAAAGCTGCTGCACTGTACCATCTTCTCCATACTCTCCATGCATTGCATTAAAAACAACATCAACCTGATCCAATACTTTTTCAGGTGCTATTGGTATACCACGAAAATGCCACTCCCCTTCTTTTGAGATAAAAATATCGTTTGTGTCATATTTTTCTTCTGGCAAATTCTTAAGGATACTGCCACCAGTCTTAAGCGAGATGTCATACTCGCTACTTGGACCACCCCTTAGAACACCAACTTTAATTTTTTGCATATCTAATTGATTATTATAACATATGCTTTATAAAACAAGCTGTGGAAATCTCTAGATCCTACCTCTTTCTAAAACCAAAGAGAGATTTCTTACGATGAGCTGAAATAGCAAACCGATGCGCCTCTGCATTTGCAAGTAAAATATCTTTTTCATACTTAGTCCGCACATTTTCGTCAGCAAGGATGCCTTTTGGTTTATGTCTCTCATCTTTTACAACGCCTGCAATAGCTATCTTATACCCATATTCATCTAAAACCTTCTTAGCAACATTTACCTGAGCTTGTGCACCATCCACGACTATTAAATGAGGGTTTGGCCATTCGTCATGCTTTAACCTACGCCTCAATACCTCTTCTAGCGACCCTATATCATTACCCTGTGCTTCACCCAAAATATTAAACTTTCGATAATCACTTTTCTTAATCCAACCGTTCTCAACAACTGTCATAACTCCGACAGTATTAGAACCTCCCATATGCGCGACGTCATATGCTTCTATTCTATGCGCTCTTGATGTGTCATTTTTCTGTAAAACTTTATCTTGAGCTTGAATATTTTCCTGAGAAATATTCTTAGGGATTTCTATTGGCTTTTTTAATTCCTCTTTTATGAGAGATACGTCTTGAATATGCTTTAACCCAAATATTGTTTTCTTTATCTCTCCTGCTTTTTCAAATTTCTTTTTCTTAGCATAATCTTTCATCTCCTGCTCTAGTGTTCTTATCAAAGACGACTTTTTACCCTCAAAGAAAAGCTTTATGTGGTTAATAGTTCTGCCATATTCTACTTTAGAAACTTGTCCAGAACATACACCCGGACAAAGTCCGATTTGTTTATTAAAACACGGCTTCTTGTTTTGCTCTCCGTCATATGGTGTACATGCATCTCTAAATGGAAAAAGTTTACGTACTATCTTCATCGCATCTTTAAAGACCCCACCATACGGGAACGGTCCAAACACATATTTAATATCTCTTGAAGAAAATTTTCCTTCAAGGTCACTCCCGCGTACTAATATAATACGTGGGAAATCTTCATTTGTTATAACTAAATAATTAAAACTTTTATCATCCTTTTCTTTAGTATTATATCTTGGTTGAAATTTCTTTATTAGATTTGCTTCTGCTATTAATGCTTCAAGTACTGAGTCTGTTTCTACTACATCTATAGCATCTGCTTCTTCCACCATCTTCTGTATCAAAGCGCTACGAGACTCAACAATACTTTTATTAAAATAACTTCTTACCCTGTCTTTAAGAGATGTTGCTTTCCCAACATAAAGCACCCTTGTCCCTTTCTCGAACAAATACACTCCAGAAGTGTCTGGGATTTTCACCTTTTTTAAATCGTCTATTGTCATAAGTAAATCGCGGGAAAAGGACTTTCCTCGGCGGAACGCTCCCTGTTTGTCTAAGAGCGAAGCGATTAGACACAAACAGCAGTGCAGAGCAAGTGTAGCGGAGGCGAGTCTTTGAGGAGCGATGTATCTATAATTAAACACTTTTCACAATAAAAAATCCACAGTTCCGCATAAATCAGTAGCGAGACTGTGGATTATTTTTATGACAAAAAATTCTATAAACTTTTACTAAGATTAATACTCAGGAAGTAGATTATTTGTCAAAGCTTCTTCTAGCCCCCTCTGTTTTTTATCAAAATAATTTTCTTTATCTGTATCTATTATTTTCAGTAAATTTGATGTTTCAGATATTTGCATTAATATCTTTTTTATTTCAATGTTGATTTTTTGGTATATTTCATTACAAAAATCGACATCTTCCTGATAGAAAGTTGCGTTATCTGCTCCAGATTTTTTATAAATAGAAATCAGATTTTTTATTTTTTCTGCACAAGTATCAACAACATCATTATCATAGCTAATACTCATTAAAAATAGATCTTTTGATTTTTTACCCAATTTCTTAACCTCTTTTACAGCAAACTTGGTTTCATATTCCATTTGATCCAATTTTTGAAACATCTCTTTTTTACTAAAACCAGCAAATGTATTAGATGTTTCAACAACAAAAATACAACAGAACAATACCATAACGAACAAAATCTTATTCATATCTATATTCCTCAAAAAGTGTCAAAATAACTTATTTATACTGAAAGAACAGTATCAAAAATAATCCAAAAAATCAACAAACTATTTCTTCAACACCTTCTTCAGATACTTAGCCGTGTAAGACTTCTTAGACTCGGCGACTTGCTCTGGAGTACCTTTGGCGACTATTGTACCTCCATTTTCTCCACCTTCTGGACCGATGTCTATTATATAGTCAGATGATTTTATAATATCCATACTGTGCTCTATCACAAGTACAGTATTCCCTCTGGCTACGAGCGACTGAAGTATTTCTATAAGCTTCTTCACATCCTCATAGTGCAAACCTATAGTCGGCTCGTCTAAAAGATAGATGGTCTTTTGCAAATGTGGCCTATAGAGTTCTGCAGAAATCTTCACCCTTTGTGCCTCCCCTCCTGAGAGAGTTGTGGCAGACTGCCCGAGCTCGAGGTACCCCAACCCTACTTCGTTTAAGGTTTTGAGTCTGTCATATATAGATGGAATATCTTCAAAGAAAGTTAACGCTTCTTCTACTGTCATACTTAGAACATCGTAAATATTTTTATGCTTATACTTTACTTCCAGTGTTTCTTTCATAAACCTCTTTCCATTACAAACATCACACTTCACATATACTGTCGGTAAGAAATGCATCTCCACAGCAATAGTACCGTTACCTTGACATGTCTCACACCTTCCACCTTTTACATTAAATGAGAATCTACTTGCTTTCCACCCACGTGCTCGTGCCTCTTCAGATGAAGCAAACAGATCACGAATAAAAGTAAATGCTCCGGTATAAGTCGCTGGGTTTGAACGAGGAGTTCGCCCTATCGGTGATTGGTCTATAAGTATCGAACGCCCGAGATACTCCGTACCTGAAAAACTCTTAGCATTATATACTTCTGCACTCCTGTATTTTCTTTCAAACCTTGCTCTTAAGTTCTTATACAACAGCTCATACATAAATGTAGATTTACCAGAACCAGATACGCCAGTCACTGTGACAAGTTTACCAAGTGGTATGTCTATGTTCATGTTTTTAATATTAAATTTCTTACCACCTCTTATTTTTATCGCGCCTTTATTTTTATCTCTTCTTTTTTCTGGAAGTTCTATTTTTATATCTTCACGAAGATAATCAAGTGTTATTGACCCACTATCATTCTTCTTTGCAGTTAAAAGTTCGTCCAAATACCCAGCTACAACAACTTCCCCACCATGCACTCCAGCCCCTGGACCAAGGTCTACGATATAATCAGAAGAATAAATAGTATCCTCATCATGCTCTACCACTATAATAGTGTTACCAAGATCACGAAGGTTAAGGAGTGTTTGTATAAGCCTGTCATTATCTCTTTGGTGCAAACCTATAGTCGGCTCATCGAGAACATAAAGCGCACCCACAAGCCCAGAGCCAAGCTGTGACGCAAGTCTTATCCTTTGTGCTTCTCCACCAGAGAGAGTATTTGCACGTCTATTTAAAGTAAGATAATCAATACCAACGTTTATCATAAACTGCAACCTATTTGTGATCTCTTTTACTATAACTTTTGAGATTTCTTGCTCTTTCTTTGTAAGTTTTATTTTGCTGAAAAACTCTTGAGCATTCTTTATAGACATATTTGTCAGATCTACAATATTTGTCTTAGCTCCTAAATACACAAACAATGCCTCCTCTCTCAAACGCGCTCCATTACATGAATCACACGCTTCTGAACCAAAGAAATATTTAGTACCCAGACCATTACAAGCTTCACATGCACCATATGGTGAGTTAAAAGAAAAGAGTCGTGGCTCCACCTCAGGAAAAGAAAAACCATCATACGGACACATAAACTTAGCAGAGATTATTCTCTCTTGCCCATCAGGTTCCTCGATCTTCAAAAGTCCGTCAGATTCTTCAAGAGCTTTCTCTATTGCTTCTGAAAGTCTCTCTAGAGCACTAGCTTTATCTTCTTTAAATTCTGTTAGGAATATTTCATCTACAAGTACATCTATGTCATGCTTCTTAGTTTTAGAAAGTACTATTTGCTCACGCAAGTTCTTAATCTTGCCATCTATTTTTACTTTGCTATATCCTTTGCCAAGCAGATCATAAAGGAGTTGGTAATACTCTCCCTTTCTACCGACCACTACTGGTGAGTATATTTTTAATTTCAAATCATTGATATCTACACCCATCACTTTTTTACCAGTCTTTTTAAGGTCAGTATCTTTTATTGTTTTTATTACTGTATTTAGTATTTCTTCATTTGAAAGTTTCTTGATCTCTCTGCCACATTTAAGACAATGTGGCCTTCCTACTCGAGCGTATAAGATTCGCATGTAGTCATATATCTCTGTGATAGTCGCCACTGTAGAACGCGGGTTGTTAGACCGGCTTTTTTGGTCAATAGATATAGCAGGAGAAAGTCCAACTATTTCATCGACATCTGGCTTTTGCATCTGGCGCAAAAACTGCCGAGCATAAGCAGAGAGTGACTCCACATACCTTCTCTGCCCTTCTGCAAAAATAGTATCAAATGCAAGAGATGACTTTCCTGAACCAGAAAGCCCAGTAAAAACCACCATCTTATTGCGGGGCATCTCTACTGTCACATCTTTTAGATTGTGAGTTCTAGCACCTTTTACTATTATTTTGTCTGAATTTGGATTTTCTTTTTTCATATAAATACAATACACATAAAACCCCCTCCTCTTGTTCGTAGGGGGAGTAATTGATTAATTTAGTATAAGTATCATACTATAAAAACAAAACTTTGCAAAAAAATGATTAACTCAACGGGTTGAGTTAATCATTTTTTGTTTCAGATTGAGTTAAAACTTTAATTTCATCTCTAATAATAGCAGCTGTCTCAAAGTCTAATATTTTAACGGCATTGTTCATAGCTTTTTCCTTTTGTGCTATGAGTTTTTTCGGATTCTTTTTATACAGCTCTTTATCTATTGTAAGAAGTGTCGCCACAGACTTCTCATGGTCTGTGCGCATCTGGTCTGTGATATCTTTTATGGCTTTTATAATAGTCTTTGGAGTGATGTTGTGTTTCTTATTATAAGCGAGCTGTAGCTTTCTTCTTCTATCTGTCTCACTCATCGCTTTTTCCATTGAGTTCGTGATCTTATCGGCATAAAGTATTACATGCCCATCTGCATTACGCGCAGCCCTACCTATAGTCTGTATCAAACTAGTTTCAGAACGCAAGAAGCCTTCTTTATCAGCATCGAGTATTCCTATCAGAGTTACCTCCGGCAAATCCAAACCTTCTCTCAAAAGATTTACTCCAACCAGCACATCAAACTTTCCCCTTCTAAATTCTGTAAGTATTTCTATTCTATCTATTGTTTTAATATCGCTATGCAGATACTCTGCTTTTATTTTCTTTTCTTTCAAATACTCAGAAAGATCTTCTGCCATCTTTTTTGTAAGTGTAGTTGCTATCACTCTGCCACCCTTTTTCACAGCTTTTTCTGTCTCATTTATAAAATCATTTATTTGTCCTCTGTATTTCCCTTTCTCTACGACAGGACGTACGTCTATCTCAGGATCTAAGAGCCCCGTCGGTCGTATAACTTGTTCAGCTATATTTTTACTATTCTCACCTTCATATATTCCTGGTGTTGCAGATGTATAAATACTTTGCCCTACTCGTTCTTCAAACTCTTCAAAGTTGAGAGGTCTGTTGTCTACTGCAGACGGCAGACGAAAACCAAACTCTACTAAAGTCTTTTTCCTTGACCTGTCCCCTGCATACATACCACCAAGCTGTGGCACTGTCACATGTGACTCATCTATAACTGTAAGAAAATCTTTCGGGAAATAAGAAAGAAGTGTATACGGCGGTTCACCCTCTTTACGCCCATCAAAATGCCGTGAATAGTTTTCAATACCACTTGTATAACCTATCTCTTTTATAAGAGCTAGATCATAGTTAGTCCTGCGTTTTATCCTCTCATATTCAAGTACCTTTCCTGCACGCTTGAAGTTTGCAAGCTGTTTTGTAAGCTCTGCTTTTATATCAGCTACAGCACGTTTCTTTTCTTTCTCTGGAGTCACAAAATGCTTTGCAGGGAAAAGAAAGAATGCTTTTATATCTGCTTCTAAAATACTTCTTGAGATAGCATCTATTTTATTTATTTCAGATATAGAACTTCCTTCTAACTCTATCCTGTATATCACTTTTTCATTGACTGGCATTATCTCCACAACATTACCCATCGCTCTAAACTTCCCTGGAGTAAGGTCTGCGGGTGTACGCTCAAAGTAAATACCTATGAGCTTTCTTATAAACTCAGCCCGAGTGATCTTCATCCCAATTTCAATCTTCAAGTTTACCTTTTCATATTCTACTGGATTACCCAAACCATAAATAGCAGAAACAGACGCAACTATTATCACATCTTTTCTTGTTAATAACGCTTGTGTTGCAGCATGCCTTAACCTATCTATCTCCTCATTGATCTGTGTTTCTTTTTCTATATAAGTATCTGTCACTGGCATGTATGCTTCTGGTTGGTAGTAGTCATAATAAGATACAAAATAATGCACAGCAGCATCTGGGAAAAACTCTCGGTACTCTTGAGCCAACTGCGCAGCAAGAGTTTTGTTATGCGCGAGTACTAGAGTCGGCTTCTGCACTTTTTCTATTACATTGGCAACAGTAAATGTCTTCCCACTTCCTGTCACACCCAAAAGCGTCTGGTGCTTTTCACCTTTTTTAAGCCCTTCAACCAGTGACTTTATAGCCACCGGTTGATCCCCTGCAGGAGCAAATTCTGATTTTAATTTAAATTTATTTTCCATAATAACTCTTTAAAAAACTCTCCTTAAACTCATCGAAGTTTTCATCTAGGATTGACTGCCTGATATTTTTCACAAGATTTACGATGAAGTATAGATTGTGGATTGAAGCTAAAGTCGCTGCAAGCATTTCTTTTGCACGGAAGAGATGTGTGATATACGCTTTTGTATAGTTCTGACATGTATAGCACTTGCAGTCTTCTTCTATTTTAGAAAAATCTTTTGTAAATTTTGCATTTATCATATTTACCCTACCCTCTTTTGTATATACCATCCCAGTCCTTGCAATACGTGTTGGCGACACGCAGTCAAACATATCTACGCCATTTTCTATACCAATAAACAAATCAATAGGCTCCCCTATGCCGAGCAAATGCCTCGGCTTTTCTTCTGGTAGTATTTTGTTCACCCACGCAAGTGCTTCATCAAGATCTTCTTTACTAAACGACCCACCAATACCAAAACCATCGAAATCCATGCTACCTATTACACTCGCACTCTCTTTGCGAAGATCTTCAAACCGCCCGCCCTGCACGATACCAAACAAGTTTTGCTTGCCATCTGTATTTAGTTCTTTATGTTTTGCAAGACTACGCTCTGCCCATCTATGCGTACGCTCCATAGCTTCTTTTTGATAGTCGTGCTCAGCACTTGGTGAAGTACATTCATCAAATGCAAAGATTATGTCAGCGCCGATGTTGTGCTGGATCTCTATTGATTTCTCTGGAGTAAAGTAGTGCTTGCTTCCATCTATATGTGACTGAAACTCCACACCTTCTTCGTCTATCTTTGCAAGCTTCGCATGATTATTTTTCTCCTCCCTTTTAGCATCAGTCTTTAGCTCAAACTTATTCTCCCCTGTCCCGAACCCTGCACCGAGCGAGAACACCTGAAAACCACCAGAGTCTGTAACGGTCGGTCCGTTCCAGTTCATAAACTTTCCTATTCCTCCTGCTTCTTTTACCACATCGTCACCTGGTTGTAAGTACAAATGGTAAGTGTTACCAAGCACTGCTTGGGCGCCGAGAGAGTTGACCTGTTCTGGAGTAAGTGACTTCACAGTAGCTTTTGTACCAACCACAGTAAAAGACGGCGTTTCTATAACACCATTTGGGGTTGTGATCTTCCCTGCTCTACCGAGCTTATTCTTTAATTTCTTCTCAATTTCAAATTTCATATATCAAACATAACATATGGAGCGAGACATGTCGTCTGAAAAGCCTTGCACAGTCCTGTCTCAACAGGACGAGCAGAGCAAAAATCCCCCGAAGGGGATTTTATGTGTGCTTTCTCAGACGATATGTTGAGAATATTCTATTGTGCATCTACACCTAACAGCTCCACATCAAACAAAAGTGTTGAACCTGCTGGGATGGCACCTATTGCTCGATCTCCATATGCCATTTCTGCTGGGATCACAAGACTTCTTTTTCCGCCAACTTTCATACCTGCAAAACCCTGCTCCCAACCTTGTATCACTTGTCCAGCACCTAATATAAACTGGAATGGCTGTCCTCTATCTATAGAACTGTCAAATTTTGTACCGTTTTCCAATGTACCTGTATAATGCACTGTTACTACCTTACCAGCTACTGCCTCTTCCCCTGTACCTACTACTGTATCTGTTATTTTCATACCATTTATATTTTTAGATATCGGAGTCTTTGCCTCCACTGTTAATTCACCTACAGATGCACTATTTCCTCTATTGTCATTTTTTTCAACGATTTTTCCTTTAGACACGAAGCCTACCACAGACGCTGCTGCGAAAAAGAATAGGATTACTGCTAATGAAACAAATACTGCTGTCTTTTCATTTTTACCTAGTTTTTTCATAGTGAATTAAAAGTTATCTAATTAATAATTGCTAAATTTAATATCTATCTATAATAACCTATTCTTAGAAAATAGAAAGTGTAATATATGTGGAAAACCTGCCTATCAGTAAACAAGCTTGCCATTTTCCATATATCCTGCTATGCTATCTCTTATATATGGAAACGATATCTGAATTACTGCCGTATGCGCAGGTTGTCCTATCTATACTTCTAATAGGAGCTATTATATTACAACAAACAGGATCTAGTCTTGGAGGAGCTTTTGGTGGAGATAACTTCAGTGCAGGCTTTCACAAAAGACGAGGTTTTGAAAAACTATTATTCAATACAACGATAGTCATCGCAGTGCTTTTTGGACTTACAGCATTTTTGGCACTCATTATCTAATGAAAGACATATATAGGAAACTTACTCAAAGAATATTTCCAAATTCTAAGAGAGAGTCTATACAGCAAAACATAAGAACATTTTCGCCGTCAGAAAAACTGCTGTTTTTTGTGTTAGTAATCATTTTTATAGGTAGTGTTATTTTAATACTTTCAAACATAAATAAATCATTCTTGGTGGAAGTACCAGCACGTGGTGGAAGTATAAAAGAAGGTGTAGTTGGTTCTCCACGATTTATAAACCCACTACTTGCAAACTCCGATACAGACAGAGATTTGACTATACTTGTATATTCAGGACTTATGAAAGCACTGCCTTCTGGTGAACTTACAGAAGATTTAGCAGAAAGTTTTACTATTTCAGAAGATGGATTTTCATATGACTTTATTTTAAAAGACAATATCTTTTTTCATGACGGAGTAAAAGTAACAGCAGATGATATAGTATTTACTGCACAAAAGGCACAAGATGTAAGCTTGAAAAGTCCGAAGCGTGCAAACTGGGATGGTGTAACTGTGGAAAAGATAAACGACAAGCATGTACGTTTTATACTAAAACAACCATATGCACCGTTCTTAGAAAACACAACACTTGGAATACTTCCTAAACATATTTGGGTAAAAACAGGGATTGAACAGTTCTCTTTTAGCAAATTCAACAACGAACCTATTGGAAGTGGTCCTTATAAAATAAAGAAAATAAAATACAATTCAGGTGGTACACCAGAGTTCTATGAATTTGAATCTTTTAACAAATATGCGCTCGGTGAACCATTTATACCAAACATAAAGATTGCATTTTATCCAAGCGAAACAATACTGCTTGAGGCTTACAGAAACGGAGATATTGAAGGTATAAACAGTATTTCACCAAATAAACTATCAGAACTTGTAGAAACAGGGGTGCATATCGAAAGATCTCCACTTCCAAGGATCTTCGCAGTATTTTTCAATCAGAACCAAGCATCTGTTTTTGCAAATATGGAAGTTCGTAAGGCACTCAACATAGCACTTGATAAAAATAAAATTGTGAGTGAGGTTCTTGGTGGATATGGCACAGACATAGATGGGCCTATACCACCAGGGCTTTTGAAATCAAACAGAAAAGAGTCAAAAAATAAAAATATTACGGATTCTGAACGAAAAGATCTTGCAAAAAAGATGCTCGAAAACAATGGCTGGGTATTTGATGAAGAAATTAAAATTTGGGAAAAGAAAACAAAGAAGTCAGAATCTCAATTAAGATTTTCTTTATCTACATCAAATACGCCAGAACTTAAAGAGGTTGCCGAAATTATTGCAGACGAATGGAGAGACATCGGGGTTATTGTCGACCTAAAAATATTCGAAGCCGGCGACCTTAATCAGAACGTTATCCGTCCACGTAAATACGATGCACTACTTTTCGGCGAGATAGTAAGCCGCGAACTCGACCTGTTTGCTTTCTGGCATTCTTCACAGAGGAATGATCCCGGACTTAACATTGCGCTTTATGCAAACATAACCGCAGACAGGTTGTTAGAAGATGCACGTGCAGCAACTGACAGAAATGTTATGATTGAAAAATATAGAGAATTTGAAGATGAAATAGATTTTGATGTCCCAGCGGTCTTCGTCTACTCTCCTGATTTTATTTATATAACACCAAAAGATATAAAAGCTTTTGAACTAGGAGCGGTTGCAACACCCGCAGAACGGTTTTTAAATATTCACGAGTGGTATATAGAAACAGATAAAGTATGGAACTTCTTTACTAATTAAAATAAATTATAAATTAATAGTTAATAAAATAAGATGATCAATAAAAAAACAACACAAAGAAAACAATTTAACGCAGAACCTCCTTTCCAAAGAAGCTTGTCAGCTACAGCTAATAAAAAGCCTGTAAGCTCTTCTTACAAGCCAAAAACTAGAACTACTACACCTACAACAAGACCTAGCACACATAAACCTAGAAGCGCATCTTCTTCATCATCTGTAGGAAGAGGCCTTAATGCAAGAGACAGACAAAAAGCACTACGAAAAGATATGCCGCGTATTGCCAGAAAGAAACCAGATGACGTATTGCCACCAGCTGGAGATAATGTTCGTATAATACCACTAGGTGGTGTTGAAGAAGTTGGAAAAAATATGATAGTCGTTGAATACAAAGACGATATTATTATCTTTGATGTAGGCTTTCAGTTTGTTACAGAAGAAGAAACACCTGGTATCGACTATATACTTCCAAATACAAAGTATCTTGAAGACCGTAAAGACAAGATCCGCGGTGTGGTTATTACTCATGGGCACCTAGACCACATTGGTGGTATTCCTTATATATTGGATCGCATAGGTAATCCTAAAATCTATACTCGATCACTTACGAAAATGATGATTGAAAAAAGACAAAGTGAATTCCCTCACCTTCCAAAACTAGACATAAGAGTAGTTGGACCAGATGACAATATAAAACTTGGTAATTTACCTATCAAGTTTTACCCTATCTCACACTCTATTCCAGATGCTATGACTGTGTCAGTAGAAACACCTTATGGAAACGTTGTTGTCACAGGAGACTTGAAAGTTGACCATGTAGATGAGGATCCAACAGATCAAGAAAAGAAAGTTTGGGGAGCTATTGGTAAAAATAATAATCTTCTTCTTATCTCAGACTCTACAAATGCTGAAAATCCTGGATTCTCTATTACAGAAAAGAAAATACAAGAAAATATAGAGGAAATAATAAAAAATATCCCAGGACGTCTTATCATTGGAACATTTGCATCACAGTTTGAACGAATGATAAAGATAGTTCAGATAGCAGAAAAATATGGAAAGAAAGTCGTTACAGAAGGACGAAGTATTAAGACAAACATTGAGATAGCACAGCTTGCAGGACTTTTGACACCGAAAAAAGACACTATTATACAAGCACAAGACATAGACAAATATCCAGCAAATAAAATATTGGTAATAGCAACTGGTGCACAAGGAGAAGAATTTGCAGCACTTATGCGTATTGCAAATAAAAAACATAAAAGTATCTTTTTAAATGACAGAGATACGATAATGCTTTCTTCTTCAGTAGTACCAGGTAATGAGGTAAATGTACAAAAACTAAAAGACAATCTTTACCGTCATAAAGTGCATATAATCCATTATAAAGTTTCTGACATACACTCTACAGGGCACGGTAATGCAGGCGAGCTTGCTTGGGTAAACAAAACAGTAAATCCGAAATTCTTTATACCTGGATATGGAAACTATGCGATGACTACAGTCCATGCTCAGATAATGGTAGATAATGGATTAATGAAAAAAGAAAATATTATAATACCAGAAGCAAATGGTTCTATAATAGAGATAAGTGATAAAGGAAAAACTATCAAAACCTTAAAAGAGAGGGTTCCGTCTGCAATAGTGATGGTAGATGGTTTAGCTATAGGAGATATGCAAGAGGTTGTGATCCGTGACAGAAAGATGCTTGCTCAAGACGGTATGTTCGTTATCATTGCTACTGTAAACATGCAAACAGGCAAATTAAAGAAGTCTCCTGATATTATTTCCCGAGGGTTTATCTATTTAAGAGAATCCCAAGAACTACTACAAGAAGCTAGAGTACTTATAAAGAAAAACGTAGAAGACACAATGCGCGGCATGCGACCAATAAACTTTGATTATGTAAAAAGTAATCTTACAGATTCAGTAAGTATCTTCTTATTCCAAAAGACTAACAAGCGCCCGCTTGTCATACCGGTTATACTTAGTATGTAATAAATGTGGGAAAAGGTCTTTCCTCGGGTAGCGAAGAAGGAGGATACGCATCTTCTTCGTCGGACGGAGGTGAGACCTTGAGGAGCATTTTGCTGAAACTCCAAGGTCGAACCTTGGACAAAAATATGACATCAAATACTACAAATATAGGATATTGGGAAAAAGTATTACAAGCGCCAACACCTGCATATCAGGGACTCTTTGACGCTGAGCATAAATACTTATTAAACAAAATCACCCCAAACTCAAAAGTCCTAAATATTGGTTGTGGTGAAGGTAGAAATATGAAAAGTATTTTCGAAATAACCCATTTTGTTTATGGTGTAGACAACGACGCTAATGCAGTTAAAGATACAAAAGAAAACTTCAAAGGCATTAGTACTGTAGAAGTAGTTCAAGGAGAAGCTGTAAATCTACCTTTTGAAGATAACACTTTTGATATAATAACTTTTCTTATGATTTTACCTAATTTAGATAAAGAAAAAGAAAAAGCTTTACAGGAAGCATCAAGGGTTGTAAAAGATGATGGTTTTATAATCCTAAGTGTTTATGCCGAAACTGCTTTTGAAGATAGAATGAAAATGTATAAGTTAGTTGACGCTCCAATTAAAAAAATAGACGGAACGAAAGTTATTTTAGATGAAAGTTTTGGAGCAAATATCTCTGAACAGTTTTCATTACAAGAGATAGAAAGTTTAGCAAAATCAGCAGAATTGACAATTTCTGATTATCAAAAAGTTGGCTCAATTGGATACATATGCACATTAAACAAACCGCCAGGTTTGACCTAGCGACTAGCGACTATTTTAAGCCGTTTTTTACGGCTCACACAGCTGTGTGAGCCGTACGTAACTTGGCTATGCGAAAGCCAAGTGTTTGACATTTATTGGTAAAAAATATATGATAATATCATATTAAATTATAATATAAATATTATGTCTACCTTATCTGTACCGCTTAATGCGGAATTAGAAAAATTTATAGATCAAATGATTAAAGAACACGAAGCCGAGACAAAAGCTGGTGTTGTTCGTCGTGCTCTATATAAACTTGCTGAGGAAAAAGCAATAAACGATGTACTCTTAGCGTCAGCAGAAGTTAAAAAAGGTAATGTCTTTAGAGGTGATCTAAAAGAACTTGCTAAAAAGTTTAAATAAATAAAATGATTGATGTTTTATATACACAACCATTTATTAAACAGTTTAATTCTCTCGAAAAAGATTTACAAAACGAAGTATACGAAAAAATAGAGTTATTCAAAAATAAAGGCAACCACGCTCAGTTAAAAGTGCATAAATTAAAAGGTGAATTAAAAAATAAATACAGTTTTTCTGTAAATTATAAAATTAGGATAGTTTTTGAATATATACTATCTAAAACAGAAGTTGCTCTCCTCTCTATTGGAGACCATGATGTATATAAAAGATAATTACTGTATACTAATATCTGTATGGAAACTGTTAATCATAAACCACACAAAAGACGACCCTTCATTACAATATACATAGCGACATTTATTGCTGCTTTTCATGTATTTTTGATGCTGTATATAAACTCAAGCTTTTTGAGTCAGTTTATATCTGAAAAATCAGTTGGTTTACTTTATATAATAGGATCACTAGCAAGTATTGCGGCTCTTATTGTTATACCTATAATACTTCGTAGCTTAGGAAATTATCTAACTGTTATAATACTCACAATACTTGAGATATTAATCCTTCTTGGATTGGCTTTCATAAAAGAAGCGTCTATTATAATCCCTTTATTTGTAGCTCATTGGATAGTATTCCAACTTATGTTCATTAATATGGACGTGTTTTTTGAAAGTTCACAAAAAAAAGAGACTGATACTGGTAGTAAACGAGGTATATTACTTACAGTAATAAATGCAGCACTTATACTATCTATATTGTCAGTTGGTTTTATTTTAAAAGATGGTGATTTCTGGAAAGTTTACCTTACATCTGTAGCCATACTAATACCCTTCTTATTTATAGTGATTATTAAATTTAGAAAGTTTAAAGACCCAATTTATGAGAACCACAAGACACTAGCTACAATAAAAAAAGTCTGGAATAGTAAAGCTGTACGTAATATATTTGTATCTCAATTTTTCTTAAGATTCTTCTATTCATGGATGGTGGTATATATGCCGATCTATCTCCATAACCATATTGGGTTTGATTGGCCGACGATATCTATAATATTTACTATAATGCTTCTGCCATTTGTCTTACTTGAAGTGCCTGCTGGTAGAATTGCTGATAAGATGTGGGGCGAAAAAGAACTACTCTCTGCCGGATTTATCATCACTGCATTGTTTACAATAATAATACCTTTTTTATCAGCAGCATCTTTTGTTTTGTGGACAATAATACTTTTTGCAACAAGAACCGGTGCGAGTCTTATAGAAATAACCACAGAAAGCTACTTCTTTAAGCATGTGCAGGGTGACGATGCTGACGTTATAAGCTTCTTTAGAATGACCCGTCCACTTGCGTATATTGCAGGCCCTATTTCTGCTATGATAGCTCTCCAGTTTTTACAATTTCAATATATCTTCCTAGTATTAGGAATAATTATGCTATTTGGTCTCAAATACTCTCTCGCCCTTAAGGATACACGTTAATCTAACTGTGGATTAGTCGCTATTGCAAGAATTTTATTATGCTAAAATTATAAGTATAGAGATGAAGTAAAAGATAGCGAGATTTACTCGTTTGGTCATATCTTTGCATTAAAACAACTAATCTCTTCATTACCATTACATTATTAAAAATACAAACATGAAAATTATTTCATACATTATCGGTATTATTGTTACATTAGCAGGAATCGTCGGATTCTTTAGTGAATCTATTCTTGGTATGTTAGACACTAGCACAATACAAAACATTGTATACATTGTTCTAGGTTTATTGCTTCTTATGGCAGTTAAAAAAGGAAAAGCATTGCTAACAAAAATTATCGGTATTATTTTCGCAGTTTTGGGAATCCTTGGACTTATAATGTCTAGTGAGAACGTACTTGCAATCGTACAAAACACAAATACTGGAAATTATTTCCATCTAGTTATAGGTGTTATACTTATAATCATAGCATTCATGAGCTGTAAAAAAGGTTCACATGGAGGAGGGCATTCCGCACCAGTACAACCAGAAATGACTCATAACGAACCAACGCAAGGAGAAGCTCCACAACAACACAACGATTCTCAAATGTAATTTAAATAACATTTGATCAAAACAAAAATCTCTCTAATTAATTAGAGAGATTTTTGTTTATTTTGCTCTTGGCCAAGTGTTTGCAGCTTTTGGATAAATTTTCGTAAGAATGTGCTCTTTGCATTCATGCTTTCTAGCAGTACATACTTGTCTGCCGTATTCTATAACTCTATATGAAAAGCTTGCCCATTCTTTTTTTGGCAATATTGCCATCAAATCCTGCTCTATTTTTTTAGGGTCACGACTATTAGTCAAATCAAACTTTAGTGCAAAACGCCTCACATGAGTATCCACAGCTATCCCTTCTACCTTACCAAAAGCATTTCCTAAAATAATGTTTGCAGTTTTCCTAGCAACACCTTTAAGTTCTATAAGATCTTGCATTGTACTCGGTACTTCCTCACTATGTTTTTCTTTTATAATTTTTGCAGTGGCTAGAATATTCTTTGCTTTAGTATGATAAAAACCAGTAGAATGTATATCTTGTTCAAATTCTTTTATATCTACTTTCAGATAATCGTCAAATTTTTTATATTTCTTAAAAAGCTTTTCTGTCACCTTATTTACCTGCTTATCAGTAGACTGCGCAGAAAGTACCACAGCCACCAAAAGCTCCCAATTAGTCTTGTATTTAAGGGCTATTTTCGCATCTGGAAATAGCTTTTTGAGAGTATTATTAAGCTTTATAATGCGTGTTTTTCGAGCTTTTAGTTGGGTTTTTGTCATATTAAGAGCTTATCATAATGACATGCTATAATACTAATTATGTCAGATGAAAAGCCTAGATTTGTACACCTCCATACGCATAGTCATTATTCTCTTTTGACTGCACTACCGAAGATCGATGATTTGGTTAGTTGTGCTGTGAAAAACAAAATGCCAGCGCTTGCACTTACCGACAATGGCAATATGTACGGCGCTATAGAGTTTTATAAAGCTTGCAAGAAAGCAGAAATAAAGCCTATCATCGGTATCGACGCTTTTGTCGCCGTACGTACACGCCACGACAAAGAAGCACGGATTGATAATAAGCGCTCACGCTTGGTTTTACTTGCAAAAAACAATACCGGCTATAAAAACTTAATAAAGCTTGTTACTAAGTCACAGCTTGAAGGCTTCTACTACAAGCCAAGGGTTGATAAAGAGCTACTAGAGGAATGTTCAGAAGGACTTATTGCAATACTTCCTTCTTTTTCTGGAGATACAACTTTTGCAATAAAAGAAAAAAACATTGAACTAGCAAAAGAGAGATTAGAGTGGCACAAAAAAACTTTTGGAAAAGAAAATGTATTTCTTGAGATAACTCATCACCCTGAGATCGCAGGTCACGAAGAGGTTCAAGAAAAGATAAAGCAGCTCGCAAGAGATACAGACACAGATCTTGTAGCAGCACATGACGTGTACTATATGAAGCCAGAAGACAGGAAGACACGTGCGACAGTTATGAAGATCCAGACCAACTCTGATTTTGGAGCACAGAATGATGATAAAGAAGATTTCTCTTTTATAGACCAGAAGACTGCTGTGAAGTATTTTAAAGATACACCTAAAGCACTCGAAAACACTATCAGGATTGCAGACATGTGTGAAGTAGAACTTGAACTAGGTAGTTGGGTATTTCCAGATCTTAAAGTAGAAAGTGGACGTTCTTATGATGACGAACTCCGAGAACTTGTTTATGCTGGATTAGAAAAACGTAACGTAGAAAAAACAAAAGAAGTTGAAGACCGTATAGAATACGAACTTAAAATAATCAAAGACAAAGGTTATTCACCATACTTTCTTGTGGTGGGAGACCTTCTGCAGTTTGCACATAAAAATGACATTCTTACAACTATTCGTGGTTCTGTCGCTGGATCTATCGTCACCTACCTTATAAAGATTACAAATATAAATCCAGTAGCATACAAAATACCTTTCGAAAGATTTCTAAACCCACAGCGTCCATCTGCACCAGATATAGATATGGACTTTGCCGACAACAGACGAGATGAGGTTATACAATATGCAAAGGATAAATATGGTGAGGATAAAGTAGCGCAAATCGGAACATTTGGAACCATGGCTGCACGTGGTGCAGTGCGTGATATCGCTCGTGCACTTGGACATCCGTATAACATAGGTGACCAAATAGCCAAGCTTATACCAATAGGCTCACAAGGTTTTCCTATGACGATAGACCATGCACTCAAGATAACACCAGAACTTAAAGAACTATACAAAAAAGAAGCGGTTGTAAAAGAAGTTATCGACATGGCAAAAAAGATAGAGGGTAATGCTCGTCATATCTCCATACACGCCGCCGGTGTTGTTATCTCCCCCACTGAACTCACAGACTTTGTACCACTTCAGCTTGACCCAAAGGGAGGTAAAGTTGTAACCCAATACGACATGCATGCAGTTGAAGATGCAGGACTTTTAAAGTTTGATTTTCTTGGTATCAAAAACTTAGCAATACTTGCAGATGCAGTAAGACGTGCGAAGAAATTCCATAATGTTGATGTAGATATAGAAAATGTTCCACTTGATGACGAGAAAACATATAAGATGCTAGCACGTGGTGAGACAATGGGGCTCTTCCAGCTCAATGGTGCAGGTATGACGCGTTATCTTAAAGACCTTAAGCCTTCGCAGATTACAGACATAAATGCTATGGTTGCGCTTTACCGTCCAGGCCCTATGGAATCTATACCTTCATATATCGAACGTAAACAAAATCCAAAACTTATCACATATCCAGACCCACGTATGAAAGACATTCTTGACCAGTCGTATGGTGTGGTTACATACCAAGACGATGTGCTCATGATCTCTATAAAGCTTGGCGGGTATTCTTGGCTTGAAGCAGATATGCTTCGAAAAGCTATGGGTAAAAAGATCCCAAAAGTTATGGCGGCAGAAAAAGATAAACTTATAAAAGGTTTTGTAGACAATGGTGCTACAGAACACAAAGCTATAAAAATATGGGAACTAATAGAGCCGTTTGCTGCTTATGGATTCAATAAAGCTCACGCTGCAAGTTATGGTAAGGTTGCATACCAGACAGCTTACATGAAAGCCAACTTTCCTATTGAATATATGGCTTCAGTACTTACAGCTGACTCTGGCGATGTAGATAAAGTATCAGAAAGCATTACCGAACTTAAAAGGATGAAGATCCCAGTACTTCCACCAAACATAAACGAAAGTTTTGGAGACTTTACAGTTGTAGGTGAAAGTATTCGCTTCGGACTTAGCTCGATAAAAAACTTCGGTGAAGGTATCGGCGAGTTCATAATCAATGAGAGAGAAGAAAACGGCAAATTCAAATCTCTTGCAGAATTCTTAGAACGAGTACAAAATAAAAACTTAAACAAAAAGTCTCTTGAAGCACTTATTAAAGCTGGTGCACTTGATGAATTTGGTGAGCGTGGTCAGATGCTTTCTAATATGGAATACTTACTTCAGTTTAATAAAGAACATTCTGAAATGGATACTAACCATGATTCACTTTTTGGTGCACTGCCAGAGGATGCTGCACCTGCAAAACTTAATTTAGAAGAATCAGAACCTGCAAGCCAGAGCGACAAACTTTTCTGGGAGAAAGAGCTTCTCGGACTATATATTTCTGGCCACCCACTAGACAAGTTTAAAGAAAAACTTGAAAATAAATATAAAAAGATAAAAGAGATAAAAGATACAACAAGAAGTGGCGTCACTACAGTAGTGTCAGGTATTGTGGAAGAAGTGAAGCCCATCCTTACTAAAAAGGGTGACCAAATGGCATTTGTACGAGTAGCGGACATGAGCGATAACATAGAAATAGTACTCTTTCCGGAGACATTTGCAAAATATAAAGCACTTGTAGAACAAGAAAAATGCATAGCCATAAAAGGCAAACTATCAACCAGAAACGGCGACATCAGCATATTAGCTGATGCGGTTAAGGAATTATAGTAAATATGCTATTATTTAAGCTATGGAAAAAGAATCTAATATAGACAATATCAGGCATTCATTAGCGCATTTGCTAGCTATGGCAGTAACCGAGAATGACCCTAAAGCCAAACTTGCTATAGGCCCAACTATAGAAAACGGTTTTTATTATGATTTTGAACTATCTGAGCATATTGGAGTTGAGGATTTGCCAAAGCTTGAAAAAAAGATAAAGCACTACATAAAGCAAAACTTAGAATTTAAGCAGCTTAAAGATGCAGAGCTTAAAGATCAGCCTTACAAAGACGAGCTTATGGGTGAACTTAAAAACAAAGGAGAAACTTTGAGCTTTTATCAATCTGGGGATTTTGTTGATCTATGTAGTGGACCTCATGTTATCTCAACAAAAGAGATCGACCCAAATGCATTTAAACTTACAAAGATAGCTGGTGCTTATTGGAGAGGAGATGAAAAAAACACAATGCTTACACGAATCTACGGTGTCGCATTTGAAACAAAAGAAGAGCTCGATGAATACCTGAACATGCTAAAAGAAGCAGAAAAAAGAGACCACAGAAAACTCGGGAAAGAATTAGACCTATTCTCTTTCCACAAAGAAGGTCCCGGCTTCCCTTTCTGGCATCCAAAAGGAACTATCCTATATAACGAACTTAAAAATTTCGTAACAAAAGAAAATGAAAAACGCGGATATGGAGAAGTGATGACACCTATTATGCTTAATAAAGATCTGTGGGTTACATCAGGACACTGGGATAAATTTAGAGATGATATGTATTTCAGCGAGATAGATGATGAAGAGATAGCTATCAAACCCATGAATTGCCCTGGAGGTGTACTTATATATAAAGAAGGAATGCATTCTTACAGAGACTTGCCACTAAGATATTCTGAATTTGGTCTTGTACATAGACATGAACTTTCTGGTGTACTTCATGGGCTTTTACGAGTACGTTCATTTACTCAAGATGATGCGCATTCATACTGTAGCGAAGAGCAGCTTAACGACGAAATTATTGGCATGGTAGACTACGCGCTTGATATTTATAAAGCATTTGGTTTTGATGATTATGAAATATTCATAGCAACACAACCAGAAAAACATATCGGCGAAGATGATGTATGGGAGCTTGCAACAAATTCACTAATAGAATCTCTAAAAGAAAAAAACCTAGAGTATAAAATAAAAGAAGGAGAAGGTGCTTTCTACGGACCAAAAATAGAATTTAATATTAAAGATGCTATCGGTAGAAACTGGCAAATGGGTACTATACAAGTAGACCTTTCAATGCCAGGAAGATTTAATGCAGAATATACAGACAAAGATGGCAATAAAAAAACACCAGTTATGGTGCATCGTGCAATACTGGGTTCAATGGAACGATTTATCGGTGTGCTTATAGAGCACTTTGCTGGAGCATTTCCGCTTTGGCTCTCCCCTGTTCAGGTTAAAGTTTTGCCGATAGCAGATGCACATAAAGGATATGCGGAGGAAGTATTTGAAAAACTTAAAGAAAATAATATCAGAGTAGAACTTGATGATGATAATGAAACACTTGGTAAAAAAATACGCCAAGGAAAAATGGAAAAGGTGCCATATTTACTAGTTCTTGGAGATAAAGAAGTTGAAGACAAAACCGTAACAGTAGAAGGAAGAAAAGATTATAAAGATACTATGAATGTTGACGAGCTTGTAGATAAGTTAAAAAAAGAGATCGAAGAAAAAGCTTTATAACTTTATTGCTAAAAGTTGTTAATATTCTATAATAAACATATATGAGATATCCATGGATAGCACTTACAATTTTAGGTATATGGCTTCCTATTGCCATTTTGATTCTTAAGGAGCCTAGACTAGACCCTACACTACTTTACTCTTTAGGTGTATTTATCAGTGTAGTTCTTGCAATGATAGGATTTAGAAGTTCTGTATAAACACTTTAACCTGTCAATAAAATGGGAGTATTTATATTTATAAAAAGGGTTTTTGTTATACCAATAATCTTCTTGAAATATACTATCAAGAGAAGTTTTTTAGATGAATTTGGTGAAAAACAAAAACTAACGAATCCTATACGACTAAGACTTATCTTCCAAGATCTTGGTGGAGTTTTCATGAAATTTGGACAGATACTTGCTATGCGTTTTGATGTATTGCCTGTGGACTATGCGGTATCACTTTTAAACTTACTAGACAATGCACCCAAAGTAGATGACGAAAAGATGTTCGATATCTTTTTTGACGAAACAGGAAAAAATATAAAAGATATTTTTAATAATTTTACAGAAACCTCCGTGGCTACAGCATCTTTTGCACAAGTATATAAAGGTATGTATAAAGGAGAAGTTGTGATAATAAAAATACAAAAACCAAATGTCAAAAGATATATAAAGTCAGATTTATTACTACTTAGCTTCCTTACATCTATAGTAGACGGTATTGGAATACTCAAATCTGTATCTATGCAAGATGTTGTGTTTCAACTTAAGGACTGGCTACGAGAAGAACTAGACTACACTATAGAAACTTGCAATAACCAAACTATTTATGACCATGTAAACAAACATAGATTAAAAGATGTAGTAATACCAAAAGTTTATCATGAGTTTTCTACTAGAAAAGTTCTTGTGCAAGAGTTTCTAAATGGATTTCAAGTCAATAAAGTAATAAACGATTTGATAAAAAACCCCACCAAAACAAAGCTCACATTAAAAGAAAACGATATAGACCCACTTGAGGTGGCGAATCTATTTATACGCGACATAATGCGTCAGTACTTTATAGATGGTTTTTTTCATGCCGACCCACACCCAGCAAACCTAATGATATTTCCTGAAAATAAAATAGGTTATATGGACTTTGGTATAATAGGAAAACTTGAGAATGATAATAATGGCATGCTGAAATATATACGAGCTTCTGCAAACTTTGAGTTTCATTTGGCTGCAAAAGGTGTTGTTGAATTTGTTGAGTCTCGTACTAAAAGAGAACTTGGAGAAGTCATGCATAAAAAAGGGTTTAAAAGAGCTTTTGACATAATCTTAAATTTTGTAACGGAACGATTAACAGAAGACCTAAAACCTATTACGAATGATTGGCATTTACACACTGGAGACAAAAGCCTTGATCTTAAACAGAGAAGCTCTGCTGTTACATTCTTAAAAGTTATTAAATCGGTTGAGAAGTATTACATGAAATTCCCTCCTGATGTAATAGCATTTATACGAGCACTTCTTATTATAGATATGGTGTGCTTAAAACTCTCGGATGATTTTAATATGGTGACAGCTATAAGATCATTCTTTGAAAAACACTCTCTTGACGATGTAAGACTTATGTCTACAGAACATATGGAAGAAGTAGAAAGGATACACGAGATAATATATACATCCAAAGGTACCGAATACACAAGAGATAAAGAATACGGGGCTAAAGAAAGGTTTACTGATATAGCATATACACTAGCGGAAAAATATCCTGAACTGTATAATAAAATGAAAGGAATACGGATTTAACAAAAGTCATTTTTAACACTAATTTTTATATATTATGAAATATCCATGGATAGCTATCACAATCGTCGTAATCTGGTTTATGGCAACATTCACGATCTTAGGACGAGAAGAATCTAATCCAGAATATATACTCGCTGTTTCTCTTATCGCATCTGCAATTCTTGGGATCTGGGGTTTCAAACGACCTAAATAATAAAAACAAAAAACAGCCTACTCTAAGTAGGCTGTTTTTTGTTTTTATCTAAACATCCAAGTTTGCCATTTTGGCATTGGACTGAATGAAAGATTTTCGTAGAGTTACATCTGTACCCATTAGTGTATCAAATACCTTATCTGCTTCTATTCCATCTTCTATTGTTACCTGCTTAAGTACTCTATTTTCAGGATCCATGGTCGTCTCCCAAAGTTCTTCTGGGTTCATCTCTCCAAAACCTTTGTAGCGCTGTATTTTAATTTTTGGTTTTCTAGTGTTTTCTTCTGGCTCTTCTTCCTCAGACGTTTCATCGCCGTCAGTTTCTTCTATATCAATATCTTTTCCAACTATCTTAAACTTCTCTTCATCTGTACGTGCATAATGTACTTCTTTGCCAATTTGGATTTTATAAAGCGGAGGATCTGCAATATATACATACCCAGCTTCAATGACTTTTTTAAAATGACGATAAAAGAGTGTCAAAAGAAGTGTGGCTATATGAGCCCCATCCACATCGGCATCTGGTGCTATGATTATTTTATGATACCTAATCTTTTCTAGATCAAATGAATCACCTATCCCTGCACCGAGTGCAATCACGATACTTTTTATAGCATCTGAACCAAGCATACGATCAAGTCGTGCACGCTCGACATTCAAAATCTTTCCACGAAGTGGAAGTATCGCCTGTGTTTTTCTCTCACGAGCCATCTTTGACGAACCTCCAGCTGAATCTCCCTCTACAAACCAGATCTCTGAATCTTCTGCTTTCCTACTCTGACAGTCTGCGAGTTTTCCAGGTAGAGTCATGCCTTCTAGAGCCCCTTTTCTAAGTACACTGTCTTTAGCAGCCTTAGCAGCTTTACGAGCTTTAAGTGCTAATGTGACTTTACCTATCATGGCTTTTGCATCATCTGGATGTTCTTCTAAGAACATACCAAAACTTTCAGCAAACACAGCGTCTACTGCACCTCGTGCCTCTACAGAACCAAGCTTACCTTTAGTCTGACCTTCAAACTGAATCTCCTGCATCTTTATAGATATAACAGCCGTAAGACCCTCGAGTACATCATCCCCAGTGAAGTTGTCTTCTTTTTCTTTTATTAGATTATTTTTTCGTCCGTAATTATTTATAGTTCGCGTTAAAGCAGTTTTAAAACCTGTAACATGCATACCACCTTCTGAATTGTAAGTATTGTTTGCAAAGGCAAGTATCCTTGCAGATATGTCGTCCACATATTGTAACGACACTTCCACACCTACACCGTCCGCTTCTTTTTCAACATAGAAAATGTTTTTATGAATCGGTTTCTGATGCTGGTTTTTAAACTTAACAAGAGAAAGAAGACCTCCCTCAAAATAGAAAGACATGGTTGGAGTATCAAGTGCCAACTCTCGAAGATAGAAAATTTTATCACTATCTATCTTACCATCATATTCTCGTGCATCAATACAAGTGACGCGCATGCCTTTTACCAGATATGCTTGCTGACGAAGGTGTGAAGTGATTTTGTTCCAGTCGTATGCTATTTCTTTGAAGATCTCTGGATCAGCTTCAAATGTTATGACAGTACCTGTGTCTTTTGATTTACTTATCTGTTTTACAAGAGCTTTCTTCTTTCCTTTTGAATACTCCTGCATATAAAGCCCTCCATCTCTTCTAACCTCTGCTTTTGCATATACCGAAAGTGCATTTACAACAGAAGCTCCTACTCCGTGCAATCCACCAGAAACTTTGTACCCTTCACCACCAAACTTACCACCGGCATGGAGTGTAGTCATGATAGTTTCAAGAGCTGAAACTTTTGTCTTTGCATGCTTGTCTACAGGAATACCACGGCCGTTGTCCACAACACGTATTCTATTGTTCGGCAAAAGTGCTATCTCTACATCATCTGCGAAACCACCCATAGCCTCGTCTCGGGCATTGTCAAAAATCTCCCATATAAGATGGTGAAGTCCCTCAAGACCTGTTGTACCAATATACATCCCAGGACGCTTCCTAACAGGTTCTAGGCCCTCTAAGACTGTAATATCTTGAGCATCATAATGATGACCCTTTTCTGATTTTTTAACCTCTTTTTTAGCCATAAAATATAGGGTTTTTAAACCCTTTTAATGCTCATATTATAGCAAAAAAGCCCCTAAAATTCAATGAATTTATGGGCTTTTTGTGGATAGTTTTATCTGACTTCCCAATTTGAACTACTATTTAAAGAATCTGTGATTTTGGTCATTATTTTGTTTATTTCCTCATCTGAAAGCGTCTTATCTTGTGACTGAAATACTAAATTAAATGCATAGGAAACTTTATCATCTTTTTTAAATTCATCGAATAGTTTTGTATTTACAAGCAAATCTCCCGCTTCTTTTTTAACTATTTCTAATACATCGTCACTGGTCTTATCAGCAGGCACCCAAACTGCAACATCTCGCAACATAAATGGATATGGGGAGATCGATTTATATGTAACATTTTCTTTCTTTTCTAACTTTTCGTACTCACCTTCTGGTTCTGGAAGTTTTTTTAACAATTCATCAAAATTTGTTTCAAAGATATTATCTTTTGTCTCTCCAACTACTTCTACACCGAAAAATTCTGATAACTTCTTTACAATATCACTATCTTTCTCTGACCACCCTATCGCAAGTGACGTATATTCTTCATCTTTAGTAAACACATTGCCAATCTCAAAAATTTTTACAGCATCGCAGTCCAGTAATGGAAGATTCTTAATATTTAAATCAAGAGACTTTGTAATACCTCCTCTTAAATCTGTACGTAAAAAGTTTTTGTCAGATGCGAATGGTTTTATCATCTCTACTTCCCCACTGTCTCTAAAAGTATATGTATACACTTCAGAAAACTCTTCTTCTACTAAGAAATTCTTAATCTTACTTACATAATAAAATTTCTTATTTACTACTGGAGCCTTTTCAGGACTTTCAGGAAGTGTTGCTTCTATATTCTCATATCCGTATATTCTCCCTACTTCTTCTATTATGTCTATCTTTATTTTTAGATCAGTTCTTTCAGCTGGCGGATTAACTACAAACCCCTCTCCATTTAAGTCAAACTTAAACATCAGTCTATTTAAGATATCTTCAATCTCTTTTACAGATATGTTAGAACCAAGGATCTTATTTACTTCTGAAACAGAAATATTTATTTTAATATCAGATTCATCTGACTTAGAAGCAAGGCTTCTAAGTGGTATATTTAAAACAATAGAAAGCTCTTTGGCCACACCCTCTTCACTTTTTGAGTCAGGAGCTCTGTTTGGAAGAACATCAATATCAAAAATATAATCCCCTTCCATCTCTTCAATATTCTCAACTTCGTATGCGTGAAATGTCAAAGCTTCTGCCACTTTTTCTGGGGCTGGTAGTTTCTCATCAAAATATTCTTGTAATTTATTTAAACTCGCTTTCATATTAAAATTGATTTACAAACCTTAGGTCACCTTGATACAGCAAACGTACATCATCTATCCCATACTTAAGCATTGCTAATCGATCAATACCTACACCAAAAGCAAAACCTTGATATTTCTCAGGATCAATTCCCACCGCCTTTAATACATTTGGATGAGACATACCAGCCCCAAGCACTTCTATCCAGCCTGTGTTTTTACAAATCGAACAACCTTTGCCTTCGCACTTGAAACATGACATATCTACTTCGATCCCTGGTTCAACAAATGGAAAATAACTTGGTCTTAACCTTATCTCAACATCTTTATTAAAAAACTTTTCAAGAAAAGTTTTTAAAACCCCCTTAAGAGTTCCAAGTGTTGTAACTTCATCTATCATTAACCCTTCTACTTGATAAA
>CAZVGL010000009.1:0-7988 GCA_964626705.1 uncultured Candidatus Saccharibacteria bacterium
TCTAACGAACAACGAAGCTAATACCCCGTCAGCTCTGCTGCGGGGTAGTTTATTTTGGCATTAAAGACGCTGAAACAAATGGAGAAGTTACAAGACTTCAGAAATTCTTAGCGCAAGACTCAAGCGTTTATTCAGAAGGGGAGATCACAGGATACTATGGACCAATGACAGAAAGAGCTGTAAAGAAATGGCAAGCAAAACATGGTGTTGTCTCATCAGGAACTCCCGACACCACAGGCTTTGGAGCAGTAGGACCGAAGACGAGAGAGGCTGTAAGAGTTGGGTGTGGAAGTGTGCCGCCACCTCCGATTATAGAATGTCCAATCTTTACATCCCCCGCAGAATCATGTCCAGCAGGTACTATAGCTCAAAACAATTATGATCCAAATGGATGCATACTACCACGTGATTGTGTTCAAACTGGAACAAATCTCCCTCCAACAATAAGTGATGTCTCAGGTCCGACAACCCTCAATGCTGGACAAACGGGAACATGGACAGTGAGCGCAAACGATCCGGAGAATGGCACATTGAGTTACGGTGTTGAGTGGGGTGACGGGAGTGGAAATGGAACAGGTGCTTCTAATGCAAGTGTCGCTTCTACTGCACCACAAACAGCAACATTCACGCATTCATATGCTCAAGCAGGTACTTACACTCCGGTATTTACCGTTACTCGTCCAAACACTATAGTTTGCATTAAAACCCCATGTCCTTCTAATGGAGGAAGTGCAAAGACGAGTATTAGTGTGAATGTGGGGAGTGAAATGACCGTTGTGGATTTATCTCTTGAGACTATATATAGCACTAATACGAATAATAGTAGTGCCTTTGTGAGTGGGACAATAGTTGGTCATGTTGATAATAAAAAAGTAGATTATTGGAAAGCGTCTATAAGTTGTACTTCAGAAGCAGTAGTACTTGGTAAAAATAATGAAAATATTTGTGGTATAGAAAGCGTATTGTATGGTCGTAATTATTTCGATGTGACTAGTGATTTATTAATTTGGACAGTAGGGGCTGAAAATAATTCAACTACCAAATCATCATCTGTTATATTTACTCTCGCCGCATATGATGCCTCTGGTAATAAGTTAGGAGGTGACAAAGAAGATGTTGTACTTAAGCCAAAGCCATCTTCAGAACCTTCCATCACCGTCCTCACTCCAAATGGAGGGGAAACTTTTAAAGTCGGTGATCTTATGCCGATAAGCTGGAATATGCCCACGGATCAGCGTTATCAGGTGGATTGGTATTTGATGCCATACAACACTCCGGTAGATACAAGCTCGAGCTATATTAAAGAGGTTGGAGGATATAGTTTAGGCGGCAGTTCACTTGTGAACCTTGTTTCCAATGGGTCGTCCCAGGCTACTGTACCGGGAGTAGTTTCAGGGCAATATAAGCTTAGAGCTTATTTGAGCAAATATTATGCTGATAAAGTGACTCTGCCAAGCCAAGCGTTGGCATATGACGAAAGTAACACCGCGTTTAATATAGTTGCTCAGCCGATTTTAAGTTGTTCAAGTTTATCAACTTCACAGAACTCTTACTTTGATATTTGTAAGAGTTCTGGTTTTGACAGTACCTGCTTCGATAAAAATACCGGAGGATTTCAGGGCTGTACTAACGGTTCAAAAAGTTGCACCACAAACAACACAAATGCTGCAGACAATATTTCATGCCCTATCAATCCTACAACAAATCCTTCTATTACTGTCATAACACCAAATGGAGGAGAGGTTTGGAATATCGGAGAGATCAATACGATAGAATGGTCAACTTCGGATGATGGCGGGTCTGATGCAAAGGTTTCTATTCAATTATTCCGTGTTTTTGAGGTAGATAGTGGAGGATATGATAGAGATGACGAATATATTAGCACGGTTGCTTTTGTGAGTGATACAGGATCTTATATATGGACTATTCCAGACGGTTTAAGTGAGGGTAATTTATATAAAATTAAAATTATCAAAACTCTCGAAAATCCTACAGTTTCCTTAAGTGATTTTAGTGACACATCATTCAGCATTAAAGTTCCAGTAGAGGACGTACCACTATCTGTAGATCTAAAAATAAACAATTCAGACACGCCAAATGCTGTAGGACAAGATAGCCCGTTTACTGTTACTTGGGCATCTACAGGTGCTGTGCACTGTAATGCCTCAGGATTTTATATTCCTTTAGTAGATGGCGGTCTCTGGACTGACCTAAAGAGTACTCTAACAACAGGAGAAAAAAAGCTTTATGCACGTCATGATACTTTAGGATATACGAGTCCTCTTACTATAACTATCCAATGCTTCGACAGTTCTAATAAGCAAGTTACAGATACAATATCTGTAGACGTCACACCTAGCTTAGTACCAACCAACCTTTCTAGTGTATGTGCTCCAGACGGTAAGACCGCTACAATATCGTGGAGTCAGGTAGTCGGTGCAGATCGTTACGCATTACGTGTAGATGATAAATCTAACCTTTGGACAGGTACTTGCTCGACGACAAATGACGGTGATATATGTGAAGATTCTAATATAGTAACAAGCAGGACATTTACTACAACACCAGGCAATACATATCTATGGTGGGTACACGCACTTAAAGGAAATGAGTGGAGTGCTAATAGTCATCAGACATTCACTTGTCCTTCATCACAAGTTAGTCAGATGCAAGTTGACCAGTTAGCAAATGTATTTAATGTTTCAGAATCTGTAATAAGAGAAATCTTCAAGGCGTTTGGTTTGTAGAAATATAAATATCTCAACAAAAAACAACCAGTTATTCTGGTTGTTTTTTTGTTTTATTCAAAATGAATATCCTTAGTTTTGCGTTCTATTATTTCGGCGATTGCAGGGTGGTTTTTTAGCTCGCTGTCTTTTGCCACTAACTTTTGCGCTTCCTCGCGCGCGGCTTCTACTAATTTGAGGTTTTTCATCGCTTCCATGGCGATATCAGAAAGTCCCGATTGCCGTTTGCCGTAAAGCTCGCCTGAACCACGTATACCTAGGTCAAACTCCGCAAGTTCGAAACCATTTTTTGCGGTTTTGAGTGCCTTAAGACGTTCTGCTGTTTTTGCAGTTTTGCTTTCTGAAAATACATAGCAATATGCTTGGTGGTTGCTCCGTATCACACGTCCGCGAAGTTGATGAAGCTGTGCAAGACCAAAACGCTCTGCACCTTCTATTATTATTACAGTAGCATTTGGTACATTTACTCCGACTTCGACAACAGACGTGGCAACAAGTATTTGGATTTCATTTTCAGTAAATCTATCCATCACCTCTTCTTTCTCACTTGGTTTCATCTTGCTGTGTAGAATATCTATTTCATACTCTGGGAAGATATCTTTCTTCAGTCTTTTAGCTTCTTCTTTAACTGATCTCATACGTAGTAGTTCCATTGAGTAAGGCTTCCCCGAAGCCTTACTCGGATCAGGCTCATCAATCCTAGGTGTTATCACATAAGCTTGTCTGCCGACTTTAAGCTCTTCTCGTACTTTTTCATAAATATTGTCGCGTTTATTTGGTGTAACTATTTCTGTGATTATAGGAAGCCTTCCTTTTGGCATTTGGTCGAGTATCGTAAGATCGAGATCTCCATAGATAGTCAGAGCAAGTGTTCTAGGGATAGGTGTGGCTGTCATTGAAAGTAAATGCGGAGCAATGTCATCTTTTCTTGTGAGTTTCTGTCTTTGTGCAGTACCGAAGCGATGCTGTTCATCGATAATTATAAATGCTAAGTTTTCAAAATTAACAGTTTTTTGTATCAGGGAGTGTGTACCTATCAAAATAGGTATTTCGCCGTTCTCAACCCATTTTAAGAGCTGTGAACGGGATATATTGGTGGCACCACTTGGATCAACTTTAGAAGGAAATTTTTTACATCCACTTGAAGTTATAAGGCCTATGTTTATAGGTAGGTGTTCGAAATATTCTATAAATGTTTCAAAATGTTGTTTTGCTAAGATCTCAGTTGGTACCATATATGCAGTTTGTAGATTACCAAAATCCTGCCCGTCTGGTCTTGTAGTAGTTACAGCATGCACTAGAGTTGCAGCAACTGCAGTCTTACCAGAACCTACATCACCCTCAAGTAGGCGAGACATAGCATATTTCTTTTCAAAATCTTTCAACACACTTTCTATAGCATTTTCCTGGGACTGTGTAGCAGAGAAGGGGAATCGGTCCATAAACTCATCAACCTCTTTTTTATCAACTTTTATATGAAAAGATTTTTTCTTCTCATATTCTTTGCGTTCTTTTTGTTTGGAGATCTGTATAAAAAATACCTCACTAAAAGCAAAACGTTTTCGTGCTGCTTCACTGTCCGATTGCTTTTTTGGTGTGTGGATCCATACTAGTGCTGATTTGAGTTTAGGTAGATTATATTTCTTTAATATTTCTTCTGGAAGAGCATCTTCTAATTCGTCTAGTAAGCCACTACTAAAAACTTTTTGTATATTATGATAAAACCATTTGGAAGTAATACCTCTACTTTCTGGATAAACTGGTAAAAAAGTGTTTACATTTGTTTGTTCTCCAAAAAGAGAATCACCAATATTCACTGGCAAGCTGTCCATATTTTCAGTCTCAGGGTTTGCTATATAAATACTCTTTTCATCGCCAGTTACTTTGCCACTTAGTTTTGCAAGTGCACCGTCTTTGAGCATCTTGGCAATATACGGTTGGTTAAACCAGATTATCTTAACCTTACCCGTACTGTCTTCTATGTAGCCCTCCGCAATAGGTCGTCTGCTTTTGAATGACTTGCGTGTAGAAAGGCCACTTATTTTGCCGTAGATGATAGCGTCATCTCCAGTTTCTAACATGCTTACAGGTTTATTGCCAGTAATGTTTTCATAGCGAGAAGGAAAGTGGAAGAGTAAGTCACGCAAATTCAAAATCCCAAGCTTTTTTAAAGCCTTTTTTTGAGTTTCAACAAGTCTGAAATGTTTCTCTAGTGTGTCTGTCGGTTGCATAAGGTTAAGTATAACAAGAAACAAACAAAACCCCGCGGGCGAAGCCCGCGGGGTTTTGTTTTTAAATAGCTTATTCAGCTACTTCTGCTTCTACCTCTTCTACAGCTTCAACTACTGCAGCTGCATTTTCTGTGTCAGCAGCAACTTCTTCAGTTGGTGCTGGTACATTTGTATCTACAGCATCATCGCCTTTAAGCATTACAAATGCTACAACGATAATGATGATGATTATTATGATAGTTATTATACCTTTCATATTATTTGAATATTCAAATTTATCACGATTAATAATACTATAATAATACCATTTTATGGCTATAAGTGTAAACAAGTATTTAAACTAGGTCTGTGTAAAACCTTATTCTACGCTTATTGTGCCTACCGCACTTGGTTTTATGTGGTTATGGTAAGACCATTCTCCTGCTTCAGTAAAGGCAAATTCATAACTTTCACCACCACTAATTGCCTTTTTATTGTCAAATTCTGGCAATATCTTGTGTGATGGATGATTATCAGATGCTACCCACATGTTTCCAGAACTTTCATTTACAAATCGCACTGTTTGACCAATAGATACAGAAATATCTTTTGGGGTAAATCCTTCGTCATTGTATATTACAACAATAATTTCAGGTGTTGCATCTATTGCAGTATCATCTATTTCTACAACAATATCTGAAGATACATTATTTGCACCACCTTCTATTAATTGTGCTTGCCCGTTTATGTTTTGGGGTAAGCCCTCTGATATAGTGCCATCTCTAAGCATAAAAAACGCTACAACAGCAATAGCTATAATTATAATAATTGTTGTTATTCCTTTCATAAATAATTATGTTAGGTTAGTAATATGATTATTTTACCATTATATAAAAGTTTTCAACAGTAAATTAAAGTAACTATCTTACTAAATAGTATATACTTATATATATAAATAAAATGAGAAATATAGCTTTAGTATTAGTTGCAATAGCTGTCCTTTCTGTATCTAGTGCGGTTGCAACTTTTTATATTATAGGTCAAAAGATAGCTCAAGAAGACAGGGGTTTTTTGCTGGAACAAGAACTCTGGGAGCTTGAAAAAAACCGTGTAGTAACTGCATTGCTAGATGTTGTCGATGCCCAAGATATTATTAAAAGTTTTTGGCTTGAATATACTAGTGATGCAGGAGAAATAGAGCTTGTGCTTGTATCTGTTGAAGATCTAGCGGCGCAAGGATTGTCTGCAAGTGAGCTTAAGCAAGTTACAGATGACATTAGTGACGGAAGAATTATTGCTTCGGATAGAGTTGAGCGTATTTCTGAAGAAGAATTACCAGAAAATTTGCAGTTTCATAATGGAGTTTATTCTTCGCTTTCAGGCGGTGCCTCAACCAAAGACATGCAAGAGATCCTTGAGATGAATGTAGAGACGGAAGATAGTTCATATGCCGATGCTTCCTCGCTTGCATATCTTTATGAACTACAAGGCGATTATACTGCTCGAGATGCAGTGTATCAAGACACCACAGATATATGCGAATCATGTCGTGAGCAAGTAACTGTAACAATAAAAGGAACGGTCATTGATTTAAAAGGAGAACCTGTACAAGGAGTAACTATTGATGTGTTAGGTGTGAATGAAGAAACTGTACGTACAGATTCTACAGGATCTTATACGATTATTGCTCCAACATTTGTTCCAGGCAAGCTCAGAGTAAGCGCGCTTAAAAGGAATTTCTCTGATGGCGTGGTATCTGTTAATACTGTCTCAAAAGACAAGGTTACATATATAGCAGACCCGATCGTAATAGCAGGTGCCGTTTCTGTAGTAACAATAGATACAGAAAAGAAGACAGTCTCTGGAAGTAATAATCAAATACGCTCAGATGACACGTTTGTTGTAAGTACTAGTCAGAGTATGTATGAAATACCTAGTAATGCACTTGTATATGAGGATGGTACACCGTACCAAGGAGAAGTAGATGTATATTTATATGAATTCTCACAAGGTAATATTCCAGACGGTCTAATACAAGTAGATACATTTGACGAAGTACGTGGTTTTGCAGGAGACCTTATGAAGACATTTGGTATGCCATTTATTCAATTTTTCAGTATAGATGGTGAAGAGCTTCATATACTTAGTGATAATCCAATGGTACTAACATATAAAATTGCAAACATGAGCTCACTTCGTGAGAATACTCTTGCAATATATGGCTCACTCACTGATGCAGACATGCAATTTCTTGTAAAATCTTCTTTAAATAGTAAAGAGAAGTATCCAATAGATCGTGATTTCTTGATTTCAAATCAACTTCTTAAATTCCCAGCATTTTGGGTATTTGATAGATATGCAGGAGTGTGGGACAGTGTTGGTGTTTCTGTATTAGATACTGCAGGTACTATACGAACTGAATTTTATACAATTAAGAATTAATGTTGTCCCCATGTTTACATTGATGTTAGGGGTAAGCTGTTTTATTATATAATTATATTAGTCTAAATTTATAAATCTAAAATATGGAAAATTTAAATCCAGAGGTAAATCCATTGAACCATCCTAATTTGTGGAAATGGATTAGTGCTATTGCACTTATAGTCTCAATTGCCGCACTTGTCAGTGTTTATACTCAAATCTCAAAAGCAAATGCTGATTATATTTGTACTTATATTGTTGAAGAAAATGATCCTTGTGGAAACGGAAGCTGGGGCGATTGGGAGACAGTCTCTACCTCTGGAGACCATGAGCAATGTACGCAGAGTACTATAGAAAGGAGGGTCTATACAGGAACTAGAGAGATAAGGCATATTTTGCAATATCTAACTCTTCGTACAGGATGTGATTCTGCATATAGTCAGGCAGGAAATGGCGGTGGCGGTGGAGCGAGTGGTTTCCATGGAGGTAGTATAATCTCAGAAACTGCATCATGTCAGATTGAAGAAGTAAAAGTGACAAACGATATTGCTGGGGTATGTAATGTTGGAGGTGGCGCTGGTGGAAACGGTGGGGGTGGTGGAAACGGTGG
>CAZVGL010000009.1:8088-16028 GCA_964626705.1 uncultured Candidatus Saccharibacteria bacterium
TGGTGGAAACGGTGGGGGTGGTGGAAACGGTGGCGGAGTTAATACTACAACTACCAGCACTCAGACAGATATAAAAGTAGATACTGAAACAACAGGCATCTCAGCTAAAGCACAACTTGATAACTTCCGTAAGGAAAGGATTGATGCAAACATCACTGCTGATCCAGACTTCTTGCGTAGTGGAACACCTACGACAGTAACATGGCAAGGTGTGGAAGTGACTTCATGTACAGTAACAGGTTCAAATGGTGACAGTTGGACAGGTACAGCTGGACAAGAACTTTCTTCTCCTATTACATCTAAGATGACGTTTGATCTTGATTGTACAGCATTTGATGGAAGCAATGTTCAAGATTCTGTTGAGGTAACAGTGTTGCCTAAATTCAACGAAATTTAATTTTTAGATTGAATAAGTAAAAAATCCGCCCCGTCGCTTACAAGCGACGGGGCGGATTTTTATTTATATACTTTTTTAAGTTTTTGTATTCTTTCAAATGACTCATCTATCTTAATTTTATCTATAACACCTTCCTCAACTGCTTCTACTACAGCGCTGTGCAATTTCTCAAAATGATCATGCTTTTGAACCTGTATAATAGTTCCGTCGCCATGCTTTTGTTTAGGATAGCTCATAAGTATTATGTCATTTACCTTTGTTGCAGCTACTGCTCTTTTTGTGTGGTCTGTATCTCCACCTAGAGAATCATAATACCTACTTAAAGAGTGCATAAAGATTTCGTCTGTTACAGAAAGTCCATTAAATTCCAGATCTTCCCTTAGATACTTCTCTGTCTTTTCTGATATTGTGGCAGGTATCTCTTCATCAATAGGTGAGAGGACATGTCCTTTCATTATAACTTCTACATTATCCTCTAAGATGGCAGAGCTTAGGGTGTCTTTTTCATTGTAAGTTTCTATTTTTGAAAGATTCGTATGTGGGTTTTTGTCTATTGAGCCATATTCAGGAAAATGTTTACCTACGGCTATTATTCCACTTGCGCGCATCTTTTTAACTGCAATATTGCTTAGTTTCTTTACTGTTGCGTCTTTGTCAGAGTAGGCTCTGTCGTAAATACTCAAATATCCATCGTAACCTGCTTTTGCAGTACCAAAAATCGGCGCGAAATTCATATTTATCCCGACTTTCTTCATTAGGCTAATATATTCATCTAGATCTTTTTCGTATTCTTGCGTACTTCCAGTTTTTTCAAATTCAATACCGTAGTTTCTTTGAGGTTTAAGTGCAGAAATATTTTCAAAAAGATTAAATATACTACCACCTTCACCGTCTATTGCTATAAATAAGTTTGGATCGAGTGCTTTTAGTTGCGTGACTAGCTCACTTAGCTTTTTAGTATCTATAACTCCATCAGTCTCTACAAACGGCAATTTACCGCCGATGCCAAGCATTATCCCACCAACACCAGTTTCTATATATTTCTCTACAATATCAAAAAGATCCTTTTCATTAGTAGTATAAGGAAGTGCAACCAGAAACATTTGAGCAACTTTTTTTGAGAGGGAGATTTGCATTATTTATTTAAAATTTTACCCAACGCTACTTCCAGGTTCAACTTCTCGTGCGGGGTGGAGCAGGGCAAGACCTTCTGTGTCTTTTGTAGCTAGGATCATCCCTTGGCTTTCGTAGCCTCGTAGTTTGCGAGGTTCAAGGTTTACGATAACTGGCATCTCTTTGCCTACGAGCGCATCAATATCCTCAATATGCTCGGCAATACCTGCCATGATTTGCCTTTGTTCTTCACCTTCACCGAAGTCAAAAACAAGCTTAAGTAGCTTGTCGGCCTCAGGTACACGCTCTACTGACAGAACCTTACCAATACGTATATCTAATTTTGCGAAATCGTCTATTGTTATCATGGTATTTGTTTATTTTAATTGTCTTAGTTTAACAAAAATAAGGTCCTGATGCGACTACTGAAGGATTGTTCTGGTATACTTTTAATATGTCAATAAAAACAAAAGAAACTTCAGTAACAGATATCGAGTATTCAAACATTGATTTTTTGAAGTCTCTCATATTATTTATTAGTCCATATAAGTTTGCTTTTATTAAGGCTTCTTTTGCACGACTTTTGTCGGACGTGGTTTGGCTTTATCCTGCATATGCCCTAGCTAGTATAGTTAATTTTTTCGGTACTTATAAAACGGGTGATTCACTTAGAGAAATATGGGTGATATTTGGTATATGGGTAATAGTGTCAGTCATTCATCTTTATGCTAGATATTACTCAAAATACAGAGGGTTTAAGGTGAGTAAGCGTGTGTCTTTAGATGCTCACATTAAAACAATAAATCAAATGTTCAAGCTAGACTTGGCTTGGCACACTAAACTTAATTCAGGAAATAAGCTAAAAAAGGTTCAAAAAGGAGCTGAAGGGTTTGATAGAGTTATACGAACTTGGTTTAACGTCATAATAGAAGTTTTTGTAAATATTATTGGTATTGGGATAATACTGTTTAGTTTTGACAAGCTGATAGGTACACTAATGCTTGTTTTTATGGTGAGTTATTTCTTTCTTTCGCGTTGGTATATTAAAAAAGCTTCTCACGCTTCACATATAGTAAATATTGCAGAGGAAGATTTTACAGGGATCATGTTTGAATCAGTAAATAATATTCGTAGCGTAAAGATAATGTCCATGGCGGATATTTTGATTTCAAAGATAACTTCAGAAGTAAAAAAGCTTTACGGTAAAATATGCACAATGATTTTTTGGTTTCAGTCTGCAAGTGCTGTAAAAAACGCTGCTGGGCAGTTCGCTAGGTTAGGGATCTTGCTCGTTATCGTGTTTGGTGTACTTAATGGTCAGTATGAAATAGGATTTCTTGTGCTCTTCTATGCTTATTTCGACAGAATCTGGATGTCTGTTTCTGAATTAGCAGAAGTCTCTCAAGAGTTTTCTGTGTCAAAATTTGGCGTTGCACGTATGATGGAGATTCTAAATGAAAAGGTGATCATAGACAATGAAACAAATAAGCAAAATATAAATGATGACTGGAAAAAAATTGAAATAAAAAATCTTTCATTTTCTTATGAAAATGAAGGAACTCTAAGAGATGTTACTTTCACAATAAAAAGAGGTGAGAAAATAGGTGTCGTTGGTCTTTCTGGCTCTGGTAAGTCAACTCTTTTCAAGCTCCTTTTGAAAGAATACGAAGATTTTGATGGTGAAATACTTATAGATGGGGTCTCTATTAAAGATATAAGTAAAAGAAATTATTTTGAACATGCATCAGTTGTGCTTCAAGAAACAGAAGTATTTGATTTTACTATTAAAGACAATATTGCTATTTCAAAGTACAAAGAGAGAAAAAACACAAAGCTTTTTGAAAACGTACTTAAGATCGCACATTTGGACAAGCTTGTAGAAAGCCTGCCAAATAAGCAAAATACATTTATTGGTGAAAAAGGCATTAAGCTTTCAGGTGGTGAGAAACAAAGACTCGGAATAGCGAGAGCGGTATTTAAACAACCACAAATTTTATTTTTAGATGAGGCAACATCTCATTTAGATATTGAATCTGAAGAAATAATCCAAGATGCATTACATACTTTTTTTGAAGGGGTTACTGCTGTGGTTATTGCTCATAGGTTAACTACAATAAAAAAGATGGATAAAATAATTGTCCTTGAGGGCGGTACTATCGTAGAAGAGGGGAGTTTCGAAGAGCTTCATAAAAAGAAGGGTCGTTTCTACGATCTTTGGGAAAAGCAGAAGCTGTAGAAGAGTCGAATCAAGGCTTGGTTTGATTAGAGTAAGGGATTCGACGATGCGTCACTAAATTCGCAAGCTTATTAAGTGCGCTTCGTCTAGGCTCAAAAAAGGTTCCCCGAACCTTTTTTAGTGTTGCGGTGATATATTAGCCTTTGCTCGAACCTTTTTCGAGTCAAAGTCCGATGATTGATTAGTTACGCGCCGCGCGCGTGGTAGCTTCAATGAACAAACTACGCCCCGAGTCCGTGGTAATGTTGTCGCCCCAACGGCTCCGCTTGCTCTGCACTGCTATTTGTATCTAATCGCTTCGCTCTTAGACAAACAGGGAGCGTTCCACCGTAACCAAAACAAAAAAATTTCTTTACTTATTTCGTCACTGCTCGGCTCATGCCTCCCAGCATTGCATTTTGTATCCAATCGCTACGCTCTTGGACAAAATGGGAACGTTTTCTGCCCCCGTTTTTGTTTTTTAAAAAGGAAAAGATTTTTTTGTTTTGCCTCTCTGTTCGTACCTCACAGAGTTGGTGCTCACTACGAAACGAAGTCGTCTTAATGAGTATATTCAGTATAGTGGTAATTACAGGTTTTTTCAACGTACCCTCAGCATTCGCCTCGGGCATTACCGCTAGGGCTACTCGTGCCTAGATACTTGGTGTGTGCGGTTTCGCCTTACGGCGAACACACACCTCTTTATGGGGAGAGGAAGGAATCCTCTCCCCAGCTTCGTGACTCCTCCTCGCAGTTGTAATGTTATGTCTTCAGTGCCGTTCAGATTTTGTTTTCTTTTAATGTTAGTAGTTCGCTTTTTCGTGCCTACGGAGTCCGCCACTCGCCAGCCCCTCTCCTCATTTTCAATACAGACTGAAAATGGCTCCGCCTTGGATTAAGTAACTTGTATTTCGTCGGCACTCATACTTATCATTAACGCTCTAGCGGTAATGCCCTCGGACGACGACGCTTTCTGTTTACGCTTGTCCCACACCAAGTGCGTGAAAACGACGGCAAAGCTTCGCTTTGCAAAGTTCTAGGCATTTCTAACGCCAAACGGGACAAATGGTGTATTTGTCCCGTTTGGCTTATCTAAGTTTTGGTTAAAATTATTACTGCACTTTGATTTTCTTTTTTCATAACAACAGTAGTATATCAAAAATATTAAGATATGGAGATAAATAAAAAAACCTGAAGGGAACTGGAAGTTCCGCTTCAGGCGAGCATTATAGCATATTAAGGTTTATCTCATTTGAACATCAACTTGCTCAAGGTCTTAGTCCGCATGAAACAGGAGGCTGTATACAAGGCGGTGGGTCTATACCACCGCAACTGAGCCGCTCCGTCACTTTATCAGTACAATAATACTATCATAACCAAATATATTTGTCAAGGTCTTTGCTTGACAAAATCAAAACAATATGCTTTACTTATAATAGAATTGATACAATAAAAATTAGATAATTAACTTATTTAGAACATTTATTTCAAGAAAGAGGTGTTATTATGTATACCGATGATTTGAAGAAAGCAAGTAAACCTGTCAGAAAGTCACTAAAAGCTGTAGTAAAATCATTAAAGACATTAGACCCGTGGAAACAGTTTATGCCAGTATTCTGGTTGATTGCAACATTACATCTTTTTGTCGTTCAGTTTCTTTTTTATTCAATAAAAAAAGTCGCTGGAGGTTATTGAAAGGAGAATTAAAATGAGAAGATGGATAAGATTCTTTTTAGGAAGTCCGAGACGTGCAGTTGTAACATTAAGTTTTCTTGCAATACTCGGGGTAATTCATTATTTTGCTCCTGGGACACTTTCAACAATTGCAAATGGAGTTGTTGGGGAATTAAGTCCTTTGTTGAGTATGTTGTTCTATTATGGGTTAGTATTCTTTTTTATCTTTCTCGGATTTAGGACTATGTTTAGACCTTTTAAAAAAGGAAAGGGCGCCAGGCGATAAGTATATGTCTGGCGTTTTTTTATTTTTTAATATAAACAAATAATGTCTCGAAGTCGGGCACGTTGGAAGTCTTAGAATGGGTAATAATTTTTTGTACTGGTTTCCAGTTCGGAAATTTTGAAGTATTGGTAATTACCATTGCACCTTTTTTTAATTCTTTATGCAATTTCTTTTCAAGCGGTGGCATTGTATCATACCAGAGATAAATATAAACAATATCAGCGTCTTTTAAATCAACTTGAAAGATATCTTCTTTTTGGAAATTTATTTTTTGTCTAAAAAATATCGTTTTTATTTTCGCAAAAAAAATTCTTATAGCATTATTATCTATACTGTAAACGGAAGAATACGGATATCGTCTTTTAATAGCAAGCGAGAGCGTTCCTCTACCACATCCTAAATCATAAAAATTATTTGTATATGGTTTATACTGGAAAATAATTTTACTTAGAACTTTAATTATCCGTCTACTTGTAGGTAAATCATGACCTCGCAGTATAGAATCTAAAACAAGAATAGAAAATAATATTGCAAAAGTACCAAGAGATAAAACTAATATTAGTAAAATAATATTGAACAGGATAATCATATATAATACTTAAAAAATAAACTTACAATGGCATCTGCTACATTTTGGGGTTTCCCAGAAGACGGAAAATGATGCAATTCAATACACGGCAAGCTATTTAATTCTAAAACTGCACATTCTTGGTTTTTCCAAGAATGTGCAACATCTTTAATCAAAAAATCAATGCCAACTACACGTATGTCAAAAAATTTAGCTATATTGCGAAACAATTGAATGTTATCAGGATGAACTTTTGGGGTCTCCTCAACTAAATCACCGCCCAACTTCAAAAATGGATCTTTTTGCAAGTATACAATCTCGCCTTTAGGTGGAATTGTGAAAAAATTATATTCTTTTTCTGACAGCAGATTTTCTGTTGTCTTATCTTCAGTTATTTTATAAAGAGTGAAATCTTTTTGCGCGCACTCACCTCTGCGAATATCATTATTTTTCTTATCAATAAGCTCGCGGATATTTGAAAAGCCATCGCCAACTATATTTGCCGGTACTTGTTTTACACAGGCGACAAAATCAAAATCAATAACTGTAGCTCTATAAACAAAAGTATCGGGAATAAATTTTTCTACCATAAAAACGGGAGAATAAACCATTGCCTTATTAATTGAATGTTTAAGTTTTTCTGTACCCTGTATGTTTGTAGTTACATGTCGGCTTACAGAACCGCCTCGCGGTTTGACCACCAATGGAAAGCCAATTTTATTTATTCCAAATTTGACCGCTTTATTTTTTTGCCAAAACCAAAAAATTTTACCGTCCGCGATTGGAAAGTTTCTTTTTCTGAGATGTCTTTTTGCTTGTCCTTTGTTATCTGTTAAACTGCTTCCGTATTTACCTGCAAAATCTGCGGTGGGCAGACCTTCAAATCTATAAATTTTTTCTTTATATCTTGCTTGAAAACGACCCGTATAGCCGAATGGTCCATGGAATGCTTCAAATTTTATTCCTCGTTTTTTTGCTTCTTCTATAAAACAAGTTGAGCGCAATTGAATATCGGCAGGAGTAAAATCATCCCGCATTGATCCTAGTCGTAATCCAGTGAAGAATTTTTCTGTGGAAATATCTATTAATCTACCTAATTTTTCAAATAGAAAATTTTTTGGTAGAGGAGGTAATAAATTTGCTACCTCGTCTAACCATGTCTGAATATGATGAACGGATGATATTTCACACTCTTTACAATACATCCTGCCTACTTTGTTTGCCATAGTTTCATTTAATTAAATCATCAATCATAACACCAAGGGCATCGGCAATTTTTTTAACAGTTTCAATTCTAGGGTCAGGTGTAGATCCAGCTTCAATCTTGGCAACTGTGTGAAAAGCCAAGCCTGCCTTTTTTGAAAGTGTATCTTGTGAAATACCGAGTTTGTTTCGGTATTTTTTGATATTCACAGAAATGTTAGATTTTTGCTTTGACATTATCGTATAGTTTTACTAATATAGTTATATGCTTCGTTTCAGTTGCTTATATGAACACTATATCGCTTTTTGTGTTTACGGTAAAGCAACTTGATAGAATTTTGACAATACCTCAAGTCGTTGAGATATTCACGAAAAATCGCCAAAAGGTCTTGAGAAATACATCATCCTCTCTATGTTCAAAGAACATTGCAGAAAGAATAATATATTAATCTCAAGTCTGTATATTTTGCAAAACAAAAAAATC
>CAZVGL010000010.1:0-14078 GCA_964626705.1 uncultured Candidatus Saccharibacteria bacterium
CCTAGGAATCTGCGGGCGGTTGTTGTGAGTGATAGTAGGGTTGATTTGAAGTGGACTGGAGACAAAAATGAACCAGTACTTATTAGATATAATATATTTAGAGACGATATTTTAATAGATACAATAGTAAAGACTTTTTATAGAGATATTGAACTATCACCAAATACTATATACACATATTCCGTATCTGCTTTAGATATATCAGAAAACGAATCACCCAAATCTTTTAAAGCAAAAACAACAACCTTTACAGAAATAAATTACTGTTCTGCATTTAAGAAACAAAGTTTACTGGAAAAATTAAACGACTTTGCTGTGGCGACAGTGTTATTGTTTGGACTTGAGAAATAATTAAATATGTATTTCTTTTAAATATAAAGGCAGATCGTCTACTAGTACGGTATGTTGGAACTGTGTATCCATGTCACGTACTATAACAGTGCCGTCAAGTGCTTCACGGTGTCCCATTATTATCGCATAAGGGACTTTGAGGTATTGAGCGAAAGATAATTGTTCGCTTAGCTTGTTATTGTCTAATGAATGATGAGTATAAATATTAGATCTTCGTAATACATCTATTATCGGAAGACTTTTCTTTTTTGCTTCAGCTCCAAGTTGTATAAAATACAATTTTGGTTTCCGAGTTCTTTTAAATGTTTGTAATTCTTTTTCTTTTATTCCTCTTTTTTCAAATTCAAATACGATGCCGACTGTTGGAATGTCAACATTAAACATACGCTTTACTAGCTCGTCACATCGTCCACCTTTTGCAAGTATGGAGATATCTTCAGCTGCAGGTTCTTGCGTATGACGTATTTCAAAAAGTGTTTGAGAGTAACATTCGTTATTTCCTACAAGAAAGTTATCTATTTCATATGGTATAGAACCAGTTTCCATATATTCAAGTACTTCACTTAGGTGTTTTCTGTTATTGTCTGATAGAAACTTGATCGGCTGAGGAATCTCTTCTCCATCAGAACTATATCCTCTGTGGAGTTGATCATAAGCTTTAAAAATATCTTTTTTTATCGATTGTCTTATTTGTGTTGGAACAGAGTTTACGTTTTTTCTAAAGTACGAATTAAGTTCATTTACAAATTTTAAAGACGAATCTTTGTCTCCCATACTGTTTATATGAACTTGAATATCTTTTACACCAATATCTTCCAAAATAGTTGTAGCTGTTTTTATAATAAGTGCTTCAGCGATACTTTTCTTCATACCTATAGCAACAAGTCCAAAATGCAACTTTTTTTCTTTCGAATCATTTATAACATTACTTTGATGTATTAAAAGAGGATGGTCACATGGCAAAAGTTTATTATCGATAGCACTTTTTAAAGCACAGAGTATTTCGTCACCAGCTACATCAGTATTACAGCTTTTTGTGTTTTGTTTTATACTTTTTTGTTTTACTGTTGGAGGTAATGGTTTTTTTAAATCTAGGATTGCTTTTTGTTCAATCTCTTTTATATCACTAAGGCGTTTTTTTTCCTGTATTACAATCTTATCCATACTATCAAAGCCATAACATGATGCGACATTTATTGCTTTTTTTAGCAAATCCGTTGGGTTTGATTTGGATAATGTTTTTGTATGTATCATAATATTTATTATTTACTATAATCTCCAGGGTGGATACCGAACTTATTTACTGGAAATAATCTTACAAATGCTTTACCGATTATGAATCTGTCTTTAAGCGGCCCCCATACTCTTGAGTCAGAACTGTGTTTTCTATTGTCTCCAAGTACAAAATATTCGTCATCTTCTAGTGTAACGATAAAAGTGTCATTTATTTCTTCTTTTATATATGGTTCTTCGATATGAAATCCACCAGGTAAAGCATCATTCTTTATGGTTAATTCTCCAGAATGCATCTCAACAGTTTCGTTTGGGAGTCCTATGATTCTTTTTATAAAAAATGTTGAAGGGTCGTTGGGATATTTAAAAATTATAACTTCTCCGCGTTCTGGTTTACTAAATCTATAGCTTAATTGGTCAACTACTAGGTATTGTTTGCTGTCAAAGTTTGGCTGCATCGATGCACCACTTACTATGAACGGTTGTGCGATGAAGATACGTATAGGTGCGACAATCAAAATCGCAATGAGGGAGAATTTTAAAACTTCTTTGAAAAGATTTTCTTTTTTAGGTTCCATTTGCACCTATTGTACTTGAAAGATTTGTTTGACACAATATTTAAAAGTGTGTGATATAATTTATTTATGTTTTATATAGTAGGTTTAGGAAATCCAGGAGAGGAATATGAAAACACTCGACATAATACGGGAGCTTTGGCAGTGGAAAGCTTTGCAAAGAAAAATAAATTTGAATCTTTTGATACTGATAAAAAACTAAGAGCATTTACGTCAGTTGGTAAGATAGGAAAAGAAAAGATACAGCTTATCTTGCCACAGACTTTTATGAATAAGTCTGGCCTCTCTTTAAAACCAATCATAGTAAGTAAAAAGAAAGCAGAAAATCTTATAGTGATCTACGATGACCTCGATATGCCGCTTGGGAAAATAAAAATCTCTTTTGGTAGAGGTTCAGGTGGACATAAAGGAGTAGAATCTATAGCGCGCTCTATAAAGACAAAAGAGTTTATTCGTATAAGAGTAGGTATAGCACCAGCTACACCAAGTGGGAAAATCAAAAAACCAAAAGGAGAAGAGAAAATAATAGATTTTATACTAGGAGGTTTTAAAAAGAAAGAAACAGAGATGCTTAAAAAAGTTTTCAAAAAAGTAAATGAAGCGCTTGAGGTGATAATAAAAGAGGGGAGACAGAAAGCAATGAATGAATTTAACCGTTAAATTATGTAAGTTGAAATTGTACAAGGGCGACCCTTGTACAAAATAAACTAGAGTATAAGATAATATTTACGTATGGTTACAAGGAAAATTACTTTTACTGTTGGCGAATATTACCATGTATATAATAGAGGGATATTAAAGAATCCTATTTTTTTAGATGAGGCTGACAAAGAACGTTTTATAAAGCTTCTATTTATATGCAACAGTGATAAATCTGTTATTTTTAGACTAGTACAAGGGCGACCCTTGTACAAAATAGATATAGGAAATACTCTTGTAGACATCGGAGCTTATTGCCTGATGCCTAATCATTTTCATATTCTCATTAGAGAAAAGGTAGAAAATGGTCTGAGTATATTTATGGGTAAATTATCTACCGCATATGCGATGTATTTTAATACTAAATACGAACGCAAAGGAATTCTTTTTGAAGGAAGATTTAGTGCAAAACATATTGATACGGATGAATATTTAAATTGGGTATTTTCATATATTCATCTTAATCCTGTGAAATTAATTGATTCAAACTGGAAAGAAGATGGTGTTTCTGATCCAACAAAAGCTGAAAGTTTTATGCAGAATTATAGATATTCAAGTTACTATGACTATTTTTTAGGAGACAGGGTAGAAAAAATAATTCTCGACAAAGATGCTTTTCCAGAACATTTCTCACAATTAAATGATTTCAAAGAACTTATCGAAGAATTAGGTAAGGTACAAGGGTGACCCTTGGACTAAGTGGAATTTAACATAAAAAATAAACGGCTCATCCTAGGATGAGCCGTTTATTTTTTATCGTTTTTATTGACTATTTTTCTTTTTTATAAGAAAGTGTCATCTTTTGTTCTTTTGGTTCGAAGACTGTGATTTTGAAGTCATATGTCTTACCAAGTTCGAGTGTCTTTCTTAATTCTTCTTCATTTTCAAACTCTGATACATGAACAAGTCCTGCAACTCCTTCTTCTATTGATGCTAGAGCTCCATGTTTATTGTATTTGATAACAACTCCAGTTACTTCGTCATCTTTTTTGTATTTACCAGTCGCACTTTTCCATGGGTTTTCTTTAAGTGCTTTTATAGAAAGTGAGATCTTTCCATCTTTTATTTCTATAACTTTAACCTTTGTCTTATCTCCTACTTTAAATAGTGCTTTTGGATCATCTACAAGACCCCATTCAATCTCAGAAATATGCACAAGCCCTTCAAGGCCATCTTCAAGTTTAACAAAGATACCAAAATCGACGATACCTGTTACTTCTCCTTCTGCTTCGTCACCAACTGCGTATTTGTCAACGATCTTTTCCTTCTCTTTCTTTTCAGGATCTTTTTCAGAGAAAATAAGTTTACCTTCTTTTGGATCAGCAGTTATTATGGATACTGAAAGTTTTGTACCTACAAGCTTATTAAGCTCGTTTAGTATCTTGTCTTTATCTCCATCTGTAACTCGTGGATAATGACTTGCTTTAAGCTGTGATGCAGGTAAGAAACCTTGGATGCTCTTCCATTCAAGGATAAGTCCACCTTTGTTTGCTTCCTTTACTTTCACTTCGATAACACTCTTATTTGCTATAGCTATTTCAGCTTCGCTCCATAGAAGTGCTTGACGAGCTTCTTTAAGTGACAGTTCAATATACCCCTCTTTGTTTGTTGTTCTGTCGACTATTTTTGCAGCGACATTGTCTCCAATATTTACTTTTCGAAGTATGTCAGATGCTTGTAGGAATTCTTTTCCGTAGATAATACCTGTTCCAAAAGGATGCATATCGATAAATACTCTTGATTTATCAATACCAATAACAGGACCTTCAACAAGGTCTCCAACTTCTGGTGGATTAGGACTATCGTTTAAGAACTTTGCCATTACAGAGTCCTTCTTACCAACCTTTTTTTGTATTTTTGTGTCTTCGTCTTTAGTCTCTTCTTTATTTTCTTCTAACTCTTTTGTTTCAGTTGTCATAAATAATTTAAATTGTGTAAAATGTCTTTTTGATACTGAAAAAACGGGTTCAAAAAGGGTTAATTCCTACACAAACTAATAAAACAATACTCCGAATACTACTACAAAATTTAACTTTTTGCAATTATTTGTTATACTCTTATTAATGGTAATCACATATCACGGAGGGGAATTTTTTAAGGCAACTTTTGCAGATACTACTGTTGCTATAAACCCGATTTCAAAAGAATCAAAACTAAACAGTGCGCGGTTTGGTGCAGATATTGCTGTTGTCAGTCTAAATGACAAAGATTTTAATGGTGTGGATCAAGTGGTTCATGGTGGCAAAGAACCTTTTGTTATCTCAGGCCCTGGAGAATATGAAGTTAAAAAAGTATTTATAAAAGGTTTTCAGTCTGCTTCACAATATGGCGGAGGCGAAAGGTTAAACACTGTTTATTCGATAATGCTTGAAGGGATGAACTTAGTATTTTTAGGAGCTCTTAGTTCTAAAAAGCTTAATGCAGATGTGAAAGAGGCGCTTGGTAATATTGATATTTTGTTTTTGCCTATTGGTGGAAATGGAGTACTTAACACTACAGATGCACATACGCTTGCTGTGGACCTAGAGCCAAAGATCGTAATACCGATGCATTATGGAGAAATAGAAGAAGGTGGTAAAGGTAAGGCCTTGGCAGAGTTCTTAAAAGAGGATGGGTCTGAAAATGGAAAACCTGTAGATAAATTAACAATAAAAAAGAAAGATTTAGATGGTAAGGAAGGTGAGATAGTAGTGATTAAAACGTAACAAAATCTATCATGTTAAATACAATAGAAAAATTAAGAGAAAAGCCTGAAGCACATCGCAGAAGGGTGGCATTTGTTGTATCTGCTACGATAGCAGGAATAATATTTATGGCGTGGCTTTCTGTTGTTGGTGTTAGGCTTGGTGGTGATGATATGAAAGTAGTAGAGCAAGATGGTTCATCGCTTGTTGCAGGAGTAAAGAGTGGCTTCTCAGATGTATTTGAATCTGGTAAAGAGCAGTTTGATGAAAGTAGAAGAGAGCTCGAAGGTATATTTCAACAGTAAAAATATAGTAAAGAATGTTTGAATATGCTATAATTAAAGACAAATTATGGCAAAGAAAGAGGAAGAAAATAAAGATAAAGGTGTAGAAAATGCACCACATCAAAATGTCATATCTCAAAGCATAAGCTCCGAAATGAGGGAGTCTTATTTGGATTATGCTATGTCCGTGATAACTATGCGTGCGCTTCCTGATGTACGTGATGGTCTGAAGCCTGGAGCAAGGAGAGTTTTACATACTATGAATCAGATGGGTCTTAACTCTTCTGCAAAGTTTAGAAAGTCAGCTGCTGTTATTGGAGACGTTATGGGTAAATACCATCCTCATGGTGACGTGGCTATATATGATGGTATGGCAAAAATGGCACAGAACTTTACATACAGATACCCACTTATTATAGGTCAGGGAAACTTCGGTAGTATCGACGGGGATTCTCCAGCTGCTATGCGTTATACAGAAGCAAAGATGTCAAAGCTTTCAGGTGAGCTTCTACGTGATTTAGAAAAGGATACAGTAGAGTGGCGTCCAAACTACGACGCTACAAGAAAAGAGCCAGTAGTACTTCCAGCGGCAGTACCAAACATATTGCTTAACGGTACTCTTGGTATTGCTGTTGGAATGGCAACAAACATGGCACCACATAACCTTGGTGAAGTGTGTAATGCCGTGATAGAGCTTATAGACAATAAAGACGCTGTCACAGAAGATTTGATGAAACATATAAAAGGTCCTGACTTTCCAGTAGGCGGGATTATTTACAACCATAAAGATATTCATCATGCATATTCTACAGGTAAAGGTGGTGTGCTTGCGCGTGGTGATGCAGAGATAGTAGAAGACAAAAAAGGTAATTTTAATATTGTAATCAGCTCTATTCCGTATCGTGTTAATAAATCCGACATGATAATAAAGATCGCAGATCTTGTAAGGGATAAAAAGCTTGAAGGTATAAAAGACTTGCGAGATGAATCAGCAAAGGGAGATATACGTGTGGTAGTAGAGCTAAAGGGTGGCGCACAACCACAAAATATTCTTAATTATATTTACAAGCATACACAGCTTGAAGAAACATTTCATTTTAATATGGTAATGCTTGTTGATGGTGTGCCACAAACACTGTCACTTAAGAGGATCTTGGAAGAATTTATTTCTCATAGGCAGTCTGTGGTACGAAGAAGAACAGAGTTTGATCTGAGAAAAGCGGAAGATCGTGAGCATATTTTGATAGGTCTTAAAAAAGCGCTTGATCATATAGATAAAATAATAAAGACTATAAAAGCATCAAAAGACGCACCTTCTGCTCACCTTGCTCTTATGAAAGAGTTTAAGTTCTCTGACAAGCAAGCGGCAGCAATACTTGAGATGAGATTGCAAAAATTGGCAGGACTTGAAAGAAAGAAGATAGAAGACGAACTAAAAGCCATACAAGAACTTATCAAAAAGCTCAAAGATCTTTTGGCGAGTCCAAAGAAAATACTTATTACTATAAAAGATGAACTTAAAGAAATCATTATAAAGTACGGCGATGAAAGAAGGACAAAGGTTGTAAAAGGTGGAGTTAAATCTATCTCAGTAGAAGACCTTATTGCTGATGAAGAGAGTGTCTTGGTCCTTACTTCTGGCGGTTATATTAAGAGGACAAATCCAGACGAATATAAAAAACAAAAACGAGGTGGTGTGGGGGTTGTAGATCTTAATACAAAAGAGGAAGATTTTGTAACAACATTCTTAACTGCAAGTACTCATAGCGATATGCTTTTCTTCTCTGATCGAGGGAAGGTCTATCAGATGAAAATGTACGACATACCAGAAGGAAGACGTGCCACTCGTGGTAAATCTATTATGAATTTCTTGTCACTTCCTCAGGGAGAAAATATAACATCAGTGTTAGCACTTCCTAAAGATGCTAAAAAAGATGCACTTTCTCTTGTGATGGTCACAAAAAATGGTACTGCAAAAAGAGTAGCTGCAGAGAACTTTTATGATGTACGTAGAAGCGGGCTTATTGCTATAACACTTGGTAAAGACGATGAACTTATTTCAGCATCACTTTTAGAAGATGGAGATGAAGTGGTTGTTGCAACTACAAAAGGACAATCCATCCGCTTTAAGGGGTCTGATATACGAGAGATGGGAAGAAATGCTGCAGGAGTACGTGCTATAAAAATAGGTAAAGACGATAAGGTTATAAGTGCAGGTGTTGTAAAGAGTGGTGACAAAGACGCGGAAATACTTGTGTTGAGTGATTCTGGATATGGTAAGAAGACAAAAATAAAAGAATATAAAGTACAAAATAGAGGAGGTTCTGGTATAAAGACAGCAAAAGTGACAGCAAAAACAGGTAACTTAATAGCCGCGAAAGCAATAGGAAGTGTTGGTTCAGAAGATTTAGAGCTTGTAGCAATGTCAAAGAAAGGACAGGTGATACGTCTTGATCTAAAAGAGGTACCGTCACTCGGAAGGCAAACCCAAGGTGTGCGTATTATGAAGCTCCGCGCAGGAGATAGTATAGCTGCACTCGTATGCTTGTAATTTGCTAATAAAAAAATATATTGCATAATCCGCTAGGTTTGACCTAGCGATCAGCAAAATTGCTTGACAAACAGTATTTAAAATGTTAACATTACAAGCAGATAAAAATTAGAAATATGGAAAATTTAAATAATTTAGAAGCACCTTCAAAACAACCTAATAAAAACGAAAGTGAGGAAAAAAGAATGGAAAATAAAGAAGTGGTTGTTGGAAAACCTCTAGAACACTTAAGGGACGAGCTTTTTGAAGAACTCCAGGCAACCGAAGAAGAGAAAAAAAGTGTAGAGGATATTTTTCTTTCAGCCAAAGAAAAAACAGAAAAGACGGAAAAACAGAAAACAGGAGATAAAATTATGGATGATATGTTAGATAGCTTAAATAAGTTTTCTAAACAGGAAATTTTGAAACAGATGAGAAATGACATACTTGGTGATAGACCGAAAAGAGAACATAGCGACAACTTAAAAAAAGAAGCTGTTAAAATTAGTGAAGATTCAAAAGAAGTTTTGAAAAATATGGACCAACAACAAAAAGAAAACGTAAGAAGAGTTGAAAATCTTTCTGATAAAATGGATTCTATCATAAATGATCCAAACAATCCGTTTATTTAATTTCTTTTATTTCTGTTTCATAATCAAACCCTCATAATTTAGTTTTTGGTACCCACCAAGTCATAAATTATGAGGGTTTTTGCATAGAACAAATCCGCTAGGTTTGACCTAGCGGATTTGTTATTATTAACATATGAGAAAAGAGCCATTTTTTGTAGGAGATTTTGTGCATGTGTTTAATCGTGGCAATAGAAAGCAAGAGATTGTACGTGATAAGGGAGATAGGGAATATTTTTTGCGTGCACTGTATTATTTTAATAATAAAACATCTATACCACATATGTTTGAATCTATCGCTAGGTCAAACCTAGCGGAATTTAGATGGCCAAAAGAATTTTTAGAACGTGATCCTTTGGTAAAGATTCATGCTTTTGTCTTGAAAGATAATCATTTTCATTTAATTCTTGAGGAGATTGTGGAGGGTGGTGTGTCTGAATTTATGAGAAAATTAAGTACAGGCATGACTTGTCGTTTTAATAAGAAATATAGTGAAGTGGGAAAATTGTTCCAAGGTTCGTACAAAGCCAGAAGGGTTGATAGGGATAATTATTTACAGTATTTAAATGTGTATGTGCATGTGAAAAATGTATTTGAGATATATGGAGGAGGTATTGAAAATGCAATGAAGAATTTTGATGATGCTTATAAGTTCGCTATTAACTATCCTTATAGTAGTTTAGGTATATACGAAAAAGAAGGATTGTCATCCGCTAATATAATTTCTGTAGATTGGCTAAACGACGCTTTTAATGAGGGTGAATTTAAAGAATTTTCAAGAAATTGCTTAGAGACTGTTGAGCTTGACGAGAAAACATTAAGTGTGATAATCCGCTAGGTCAAACCTAGCGGATTTGTTAAGTATTATGCACTCGTATGCTTGTAAAATAAATTGTATAATATAAACAATGTTTTCAGATCCTAAAAAAAATGTAAAAGAACTGGGACTTTCCGAAGGATCAACAGTCGCAGATTTTGGCTCTGGCTCCGGTCATTATGTTATGGCTTTATCCGATGTAGTTGGTGATAGTGGTCGTGTGTACGCTATAGATCTTCAGCAAGCACTCTTGCAAAAAGTGAAGAATATGGCAACTGAAGATGGTAAAGAAAATGTAGATGTTTTGTGGGGTGATATTGAAAGTATCGGCGGAACAAAGCTTGACGATGAATCAGTAGATGCGGTTATTATAGCGAACACTCTTTTTCAGATAGAAGATAAAGAAACAACAATAATGGAAATACGTCGTGTTCTGAAAGATGCAGGGAAGTTGCTCGTTGTAGATTGGAGCGACTCTTTTGGTGGTATGGGTCCACAGCCAGATGATATAATAGTAGAAAGTAATGCAAGAAAAATGTTTATAGAAAAAGGTTTTAAATACGATAGAGATTTTGATGCAGGTGGGCATCATTATGGATTAATTTTCCACAAAGGATAATATATTAGGATTATGAAAAACATGACAACCTTTCAAATTGTAATAATAGGAATATTTATAATTCTTGCTATTGCAGGTGTACTTGTGTTCTCTGGTGTTGGTGGCTTTGGAGGTGATGATAAGAAAATAGGTGACGTCGAAATATGGGGGACCATACCACATGAAATAATAGACAAGATGATAGAAAGATTAAACTCTGGTAACGGTCGTTTCGCTGGTGTGGACTATGTGGAAAAAGATAAAGAAACATACGAAGAAGAGTTTGTGGAAGCGTTGGCATCTGGAGGTGGGCCGGACTTGTTTCTAATGGAGCAAGGTAAGATAGTGAAAAATAAAGACAAAATAGTAGAAATACCATATGACACTATTTCCGAAAGAGACTTTAAAAATACTTTTATAGAAGAAGGGGAGATGTATCTTACGCAAAATGGTGTTATCGGACTGCCGTTTACTATAGACCCGATGGTTATGTACTGGAATAGAGATATTTTTCAGAGTGTGGGTATAGCAAACCCGCCGGAGTTTTGGGATGAACTTTTTGTATTAAGTCCAAAGATAACACAACGTGATACTGCATCAAACATTATTAGAAGTTTTACAGCGCTTGGTGAGTTTACAAATATTGAAAATGCGAAAGAAATACTTTCTGCCTTTATAGTGCAATCAGGTAATAGGATTGTCGTACAAACGCAAAATGGATTTGAATCAATAATAAACGAGAAGCTTGATTTTGCTACACCTCCTGCGGAATCTGCAGTGAGGTTCTATACAGAATTTTCTAATCCTATAAAATCAGTTTATTCATGGAATAAGTCATTGCCAAATTCTAAACAGCTTTTTACTGCGGGAGACTTGGCTATATATTTTGGATTTGCAAGTGAACTGTCTGAGATACTTCGTTCTAACCCTAATCTAAATTTCAATATAAGCCCATTGCCACAATTAAGAGACGCTGATACTAAAATAACATATGGCAAGATGAATGCGTTCACAATACCGAAGAATTCAAAAAACCAAGCCGGAGCTTTGTCTGTGGGGCTTGTTCTAACAAGTCTTGAAAATATAGCACAGTTTTCAACTGATTTCGGACTACCTCCTGTTAGGCGTGACGCTCTCGTAAATAAGCCTACAGATGCTATAAGCTCAGTGTTTTATGACTCAGCTCTTATGTCAAAGTCATGGTTTGACCCAGATAATAGTAAGACTGACGATATATTTAAGAATATGATAGAGTCTGTGACGTCAGGCAGAGCTCGTTTAGGTGAGGCAATAAACCTTGCAGATAAAGAATTAGATTTGCTTTTACGCAGTAGGTAGTATTGATATAAATTAAATAATGAGAGATAATTTTATTATGAAAAGAATTAAAGGGATTTATTTTAGCTTGATTGCAGTAATGCTGTTTTTTCCAGTCGGTATTATCTTTGCACAAAAAGGTGGTGGTTATGGTACAAGAAGTGGAGGTAGCGATGGTTCTTCTGGGACTCTACAAAACCCATTAAAAGATGGGTATACGTCAATACCAGATTTTCTAAGTGCAATCTTAGATATTGTTATAAAGATAGCAATACCTATTATTATTCTTATGATAGTCTATTCGGGTTTTTTGTTTGTAAAAGCACAAGGTAAGCCAGAAGATTTAGTAACAGCTAAAAAGGCTATCATGTGGACACTTGTAGGTGCAGCTGTGATACTTGGTGCGTCGCTTCTTTCATATGCGATACAGGGTACTGTAGACGAAATAAAGAGAGATATAGAACAAACTACTTATTCATTAGAACTAACACGGTTAGGTTAAATAATATCTATATGAAAAAATACATAGCAAAATCTAGATTTTTATTGTTCGGTATAGTTGCATTATTTACACCTGTTGTGTCATTTGCACAACGAAGTATATTTAGTATTGGGTCAGGGTCAAGATATGGCTCTGGTTATAGTGGTGGAGGATCCACAGTAACAGATATAATCTTTTTTATGATTAACCTTATAAACCAAGCAGTTGTGCTTGTTGTTGGTCTTGCCCTTTTGTTTTTCTTTTGGGGTGTTGCAATGTTTGTACTAAATTCGGATGATGTAGAAAAGAGAGCTCAAGGAAAAAGTCATATAATGTGGGGTATTATCGCACTATTTGTAATGCTCTTTGTGTGGCAGATAGTCAATATATTAGCAAATACATTCTTTTAAAAATATCCACATCGGTACTATTTACAAGGTTGTAACTAGCATATTATAATATCTATATAAATTAAAATTTATTGGTCGTCTATTAATCATTTATTATTTATATAAAAATGAAAAAAATTGCCGTTTTAGGTTTAGGTATCGTTGCTCTTACTCCAACTCTAGCATTGGCTGCTGATTTGGATTCTGTATTGGACCAAATAGGGTCTCTTATAGGTACAGCTACTCCGATAATAGTTGCTCTTGCTCTTTTGTTTTTCTTTTATGGTCTTGCAAAGTATATTCTTAACTATGGAGATGAAGAAAAGAAAACTGAAGGTAAGGGGATAATGATCTGGGGTATTATAGCATTGTTCGTTATGGTATCTGTATGGGGGTTAGTGAACCTTCTTGCCAATACATTTGAAGTAAATGATGGTTCTACTATAGCTATACCGTCTGTTACACTTCCAAAATCCAACTAAAAATATATGTCTACAGCCTATAAGCTAATAGATAGTATAGAGGGTTTGATAATAAACCCACTTATAGGACTTTTGTTCGCATTAGCTCTAGTGATGTTTTTGTGGGGTTTAGCTCAGTCTATAATCAGTTCTGATAGCGAAGAAGCTAGGACTAAAGGTAAAAAACATATGGTATGGGGTATTGTAGGAATGTTTATAATGGTTGGTGCTTACGCCATAGTAAATATCTTAGGTAATACACTCAGCACAATCTAGTCTAAAAACAAAAATAAAAAACAAAACTATCCTGTCGCTTACGAGCGGTAGGGTAGTTTTGTTTTTTTAGAAATTAAATACAAAAAAACAAGGTGTAGCTTGCTTATTGTTATTTAAACAATAAGCAAGCTACCATCCTTGTTGTGTTAGAACCCCCTTTCTTTCTTTGGTGGCATCCAAGTCAGGTTCATTATCAAATGAGCCGGGACGGTCTTTGACGTGAACTCAATAACCTCTGATGCCACTGTTTTTGAGAAATATGCATTATGCCATACTCTATTTAAAAGTCCGGATTTTTGTATGTTGCTTAAATTTCCATTTACTACAACATACACCATTGTCTCTCTATTGTATGAAGAATAGCTGGGGTCTCTTGTGAATCCCCAATCGTAATTCTTCGGTACTTTGTACCTATAAACAGTGCCTACCGGTACGGTAAACTTGAAACTTGTTACAATGTCTTCTTTCCTTTTTGGAACACCTCCTCTTTTTGTTTCATTTTGTTCTGTAAATTGTCTTTCTTTCATCTTTTTTGCCTTTTCCTCAACCTGTTTTTTTACAACAGGTTTTTCAACAGGAATAGGTGCGACAACTGAAATTGGCTGTTTACCTTCTTTATTGTGATCATTATACTTAGTCACAAAAAAGGTTAAAGCAACCACCAAACATGTCGCAAATACAGCAAGTGTTCCAACAATAAATATACCCATCACTTTATTCATATTCATCTTCTTTCTCCTTCTTCTTTTCTAAA
>CAZVGL010000011.1:0-14000 GCA_964626705.1 uncultured Candidatus Saccharibacteria bacterium
ATCATTTGGAGTGGGTACGCTCGTAGCAGAGCTACGAGGTAAAATGAGAATATAGATTGTATTTTAGAGTAGGACAAAAAGATCCACCACTAGTTGGAGTACTTCCTGTTAGAGATGTCCTTACATTACTTATAACATCACTCTCTGCTCCAAATGACTCTAGTAGTAATATGATTGCATCTACTTGGGATGTAGTTAATGCCGCTTTTACAGGTGCTGAATTAAACAGTAGAGTAAATGCAAAAATAACACCAAGTGTGATGATGGTGATTTTTGCTCGCATAGAGGTATTTATAAAAGTCATACTTTAATTGATCTTAATATTATTAATATATAGATATAGTACCACTCTAGCTATACATACGGTAGCGGTGAGAGTGTATAAAAACTAAGTATAATATTTACTTCTTAAGACTTTATATAACAAATATATTATGGTATATTTAGCCTTGTTATGCGTGTGTAGCTCAGTTGGTAGAGCGCGAAGCTTATACCTTCGTGGTCCCAGGTTCGAGTCCTGGCGCACGCACATGAACGAAGTAAATGAAGTGGGAAACAAGCTTAGCTTGTTTAAGGACGAGAAAATCTTGAGTATATCGCACGGAGCGTAGCGAGTACGATACGAAAGATCTACTGTTCCTGTAAGGAAAGAGATTCCTGGCGCACGCACAAAATAAAAAACACCTTATTTAATAAGGTGTTTTTTATTTCTATTCACTATGCTCTATATCTTCCTTTTTCTTCGGAGTGATACCGTTTAGAAGAAGTAGTTTTTCAAATTCATCTCGTTCTATGTTTTCAACCTCTACAAGCTTCTTCGCTATAGAGTCAAGCGCTTTTCTGTGAGTTATTAAAATATGCTCTGCATTTTTATAAGCCTTATCTATAATATGTGTTACTTCTATATCTATCTCTGCTGAGACTTTTTCTGAATGTTCTTTACCCGCAATACCTTCTCCAAACATTGTTCGCCTGCCATCACTTTCAAGAGCGATTGGTCCCATTTTTTCTGACATACCATATCTAGTAACCATGTTACGTGCAAGAGCCGTCAAAACTTGTAGATCATTTGACGCCCCTGTTGTAAGATCATCAAACACTATCTTCTCTGCAAGGTATCCGCCAAGAGACACTGCAATATCATCTATAAATTCTTTTTTAGACTGCATCCTTCTGTCCTCAAACGGAAGTTTCAAAGTATACCCCGCAGCTCGTCCGCGAGATATTATAGATATCTTATGTACTGGATCTGAATATGGAAGTATTGATGCAATAAGCGCATGCCCTGCCTCATGATACGCTGTAATATCTTTTTCTCTTTTAGAAAGTACGTGACTTTTACGTTCAGGGCCAAGCATAACCTTTTCAATAGAACGAATAAGGTCAAACTGTGATACTTGTTTTCTATCTTCACGTGCTGCGAGTATTGCTGCTTCGTTTACAAGTGAGAAAAGATCCGCTCCTGAAAACCCAGGGGTTCGCTCCGCAATAATTGTGAAGTTTACATCTTCTGCTAGAGGCTTTTTCTTTGCATGTATTTTTAATATCTCTTCTCTATCTTTTCTATCTGGTAGATCAATAGTTACTCTCCTGTCAAAACGTCCTGGGCGAAGTAGTGCTGGGTCGAGCACATCTGGTCTGTTAGTCGCAGCCATCACTATCACTTTTTCATTTGGTTCAAAGCCATCCATCTCTACAAGTATCTGGTTAAGTGTCTGCTCACGTTCGTCATTCCCTCCTCCTGCTCCTACTCCACGCACTCGCCCCACTGCATCTATCTCATCTATAAAAATAATAGCTGGCGATGTCTTCTTCGCAAGTTTAAACAAGTCTCTCACTCGTGATGCACCCACTCCTACAAACATCTCTACAAACTCTGAACCAGAGATAGAGAAAAATGGCACTCCAGCTTCTCCTGCTACAGCTCTCGCAAGCAAAGTTTTACCAGTACCTGGTGCCCCCATAAGTACTATTCCTTTTGGAATACGGGCACCTATCTCTAAAAACTTTTTGGGATTCTTAAGAAAGTCTACGATCTCTGCGAGCTCTTGTTTTGCTTCTTTTGCTCCAGCTACATCTTTAAATGTTACTCTTTGTGCTTTGTCTTTAGGGTCTATCATTCGTGCTTTTGACTGGCCAAATGAAAATGCTTGCATACCAGAACCCTTAACCTGTCGTGAGAGAAACCAGATGAGGAAGATTATAAATACAAGCGGGATAAGAAATGGTGCCAAGTTGCCAAACCAGAAAAGAAAGCCACTTTGACTTTGTATATCTATCTTTACATCACTGAGCTCTTCGAGCGAAACTCCGTAGTTTACTAATGTGTCAGTAAGAGCTGTGCCGACTTCTTTTTTTGATTTCTTTTCTGTATCATCTGTATATAAAATCTCAAGAGCTTCTCCTTTTACAACTATCTCAGCAACTGCTCCAGCACTTATCTCAGTCGCAAGTTGTGAGATAGCTATCTTTTCATCATTTACTCTTTCTTCTGCAATAAGAGAATATGCACCTATTATTATGAAAAATATAAGAAAAGTGACTAAAAGATGTCGCCAAAGAGATTGACCGAGTGGTAGTTTTGCTCCTTTTTTACCTTTTTTCTTCGGCAACTTAGGATGATTATGCTGTTTATTTTGTGACATTTTTATTAAGTATTTTAAGTAATTTAAGCTTAGATTATATAATATATTGCCCTTTTTGGCAAATTCAGCTAAAGTTAGGTGTATGGCATTAATACAGAACAAAAAGGTTCGTCTCAATTACGAGATTACAGAAACATTCGAGGCTGGAATGGAGCTTTTTGGCTTGGAAGTCAAATCGCTCCGTGGGAAACTTGGATCGCTCGATGGTTCACATATTATCGTACGTGGTAGCGAGGCTTTCTTAGTGGGTGCGACTATTCCGCCATATCAGCCAGCAAATACACTGGAGAGTTATGAGCCAGACAGAAACCGACGACTACTTTTAACCAAAAAAGAAATATCTCAATTAGCAGGTTTGGAAAAGCAAAAAGGGTTGACAATAGTGCCTATTTCAGTGTATAATAAAGGCTCAAAGATAAAGATAGAAATCGGTATCGGAAAAGGAAAAAAGAAATATGACAAGAGAGAAGATATCAAAAAGAAAGATACCGAAAGAGATTTAAAGAGATCATTGAAAAGAAATATTGCATTGTAGTTCCCTTAAGGTGTATTTAGATTAGCGAAGTGGAATACTCTTTTTAAAAAGTCTGGCCGAGCGTAGCGAGGAGATCCGAGGACTTTTTCTAAAAAGAGTATTCTATGAAGCGATAGGTATATCTTAAGGGGATGCCAGGCTTAGACTGAGGAATGCAAATTTATATGTGCAAAACGAGAGTCGGGATCTCTCTAAAAAGTCCGAAAAGATAGTTGCAAAATCTATCACTAAAGTAAAAGGTCTTATTCCAAGTCCTTTTGCTCCAGCTTTCGCAATAGCCTAAGCCGGCATCTAACCTACCAATGTTTGATAAGTAGGTTCAGGTGTAATAATTTCAAACTAGAAAATATAAGTGTCTTTGTATATTTTCGAAACTAAAAGGCTCGGTGCGTGTTCGTTTTGTTTATTTTAAAGTTCACACATTTAAATCCACGCAAGTGGAAAAAATAAACTACGTTTTGTAGACTCATTTAGATTCATCTTTAGGACGCGGGTTCAACTCCCGCCGTCTCCACAGATTAAACATACGGCTCAATCACTTGATTGAGCCGTATGTTTGTTTGCCTCTTCTACCAAAATATGCTACTATTTAAGGGTTAAATACTAGATCAATTGGCACAAAAGACATATATAAACAACAGTATACGAGCAAAGGAATTGCGAGTTATGGGCGCTGATGGCGCTAATTTAGGTGTTATCCCCCTCTCTGAGGCTTTAGAGAGGGCGCAAGAGGCCGGACTCGACCTTATAGAGATATCACCAAATGCGAACCCACCTGTTGCAAAAATAGCTGATTATGGTAAATTTCAGTACGAGCTTAAGAAAAAGAATAAGGAGATAAAAGCTAAATCGCACGTTACAGAGACTAAGGTTGTCCAGATAAAAATAGGTACTGGAGAGGGCGACCTAAACCTTAAGGCAAAAAGAGCTGCAGGATGGCTTAAAGAAGGACATAGAGTAAAAGTAGACTTGTTCTTATTTGGAAGATACAAGTATATGGAGTTTAACTTTCTTAAAGAACGTCTTGAAAAGTTTTTAGCAATAATCACAGAAGAACACAGGATAGCTGATCCTATCAAAAAAAGTCCTAAAGGATTAAGTACTACAATAGAGAAAGGTAAAAAAGTATAATGAAAACTAAAAAAATATTTTCAAAAAGAATGAAGGTGAGCAAGAACGGTAAAATAACCGTACGTGTTCCTGGTCAGAACCATTTTAATGCAAAAGAATCAAGTTCAGGAAGAATGGCGAGAAAAAGAAGTGCTGCACTTAATTTATCAAAAAGAGTTAAAGCTAAAGAAATTGGCATTTAATATAATAATATGGCACGAGTAAAAAGAGGAACAACAGCAAATAAAAGACGAAAAAATATCCTTCAGAAAGTAAAGGGGTATCGTTTTGGACGATCAACAAAAGAACGAGAAGCTAAAGTAGCTATCGCTCATGCTGGTACACATGCATTTGCACACAGACGAGATAAAAAGAATGACTTCAGAAGACTATGGACTGTAAAGATAAACGCAGCTACTCGTGCAGGTGAAAACCCTATTTCATACAGCAAGTTTATAGACAAATTAAAGAAAAATAATATAGAGCTAGACAGAAAGATCTTGGCAGACCTAGCAGAAAACTCTCCAGAAAGTTTCAATAGAGTCTTAGAAAAAGTTAAATAAATAAAAAACTCTAGAGTTAACTCTAGAGTTTTTTATTTATTTAATTAGATTTTCTGGGTTTGACCCACTAACACCGTCAGAATTTCTGTATACTCTTCCGTGACTCTCTTTTTCTTGTATAACTTTTTCTATTACTCTCTCTACAAGCCTTTTAGGATCTTTATCAAAGATTATCTTATCGTTTGTTCTATTGCTAGCATCTAGCATGTGTTTTAGTACTTCATCTGTCTCCCAATCCCCCTCTAGTACCCCTATAGGCTTTCCGTCTTCATAAGCTACTGTGAATTCGTTAATAGTACCTATCCTTCCACAACCTATGAATACAGCGTCAGCTGAACGTGTCAGTATAAGGTTTCTACCAGAATATCCAAAACCTGTATAGACCATTACATCCATATAATCAAGCGGTAGTCGGTAAAATTGCAAATGCTCTTCTTCTGTTGAAGCTGGAGAGAAACCTATAGATATACCACCTTCTTCTTTTGCACCTGTTGCAGCCCAAAACGGGAACCCTGTAGTAGCTCCTGTTGTGAGTATTCCTCCTTGGCGCGCTATTTCTTTTCCAAGTTCTTTACCTTTTTCAAATGCATCTAGTCCACAGTGTCCAGTTTCTGCTGCACCTGATACACAAAGTTTTAATTTATAAGTTGATTCCTTTTTTTCTTTTTTTCCATCTTTATTCATATTTTTATTGTAACATATTTTAAAAACTACAATTCAAAACTTTCCCCAAGTTTTGGCGCTATTGCATTCACACCGACATAATCTCGCAGACGTTGCACCAAGAAAAGCGAAGATTTCTGCTCCCCCATTACCACAAAGACTTTCTTCAAAGTCTCAGCTGAACCATCTACAAACTCAAGCAATCCGTCAGAATCTTTGTGTGCAGAATACCCAGTAAGGTTTACAACCTGTGCACGAACCTGAACTTTTTTATCCATTATCTCTACTTCTTTTGCACCGTCCAAAAGCCTTCTACCCAGACTTCCAGCTGCTTGATATCCGACAATAAGCAATGTACTGTTTGGGTCAGGAAGATGCCTCTTTTCATGATGCACTATTCGCCCACCGTTTGACATGCCAGAGCCAGCAATTATTATCTTTGGATTTGGTGTATTTGCGATATCCATAGACTCTTTATGATGTTCTGTAAACTCTAGAAGTGGAAACTTAAATATATCATCACCTCCAGCTATCTCTTCTTTTACACCTTTATTAAAATTCTGAATTCTATTCTGATATACTTTTGTTACTTTTATAGCCAGTGGTGAATCTAAGAACACTGGCACAGAAGGTATTTTTCCATCTTCAACCAAATTATTAATCTCATACAAAAGTACTTGTGTCCTCTCTATTGAAAAAGCAGGAACCAAAAGTGCCCCTCCTTTATTTATAGTATTTTCTATTGCTTCTTTGAGTTTTTGTGTACGCTCTTCTACTGACTCATGATTCCTATCTCCATAAACACTCTCTATAACCATATAATCTGCACCTTTTATTTCTTCAGTATCTCTCAAAAGAGGTGCTGGTGAATTACCCAGATCTCCTGTGAATACAATCTTCTTTCCTTCATGTTCAAATTCAATCATCGCAGAGCCTAATATATGCCCAGCATCTTTAAATACCACTTTTAGATCTGAACTTATTTCTATCTTCTCTTTGTATTTAACAGCTTTCCAAAATGATATAGCTTTTTCTACATCATGCCTTTCGTACAATGGTTCTACACCCTTCTTCTTTGCTTCTTTTGAAAGCACTCTCATACTATCAACTAATGATATCTCTGTAATCTCTTTTGTAGCTGGAGTCGAATAAATAACTCCTCTAAAGCCTTCTTTAACAAGCTTTGGTATCCTACCTATATGATCAAGATGAGCATGAGTTATAAAAAGGATATCTATACTTGATGGATCATATGGAAAAGGTTCTGTATTTTTATCCTCTGCAATATCTCCACCCTGAAAAAGCCCGCAGTCTATTAGTATTTTCTTTCCAGCACCTTCAAGCAAAAAATTAGCACCAGTAACACCGCCTGTACCACCGTGAAATGTTATTTTTAGTTTATTATCATTCATGATTATTTTTTAAATACTTCTTTGCATAAATAAATGCGACAATACCGCCAAGTGTATCCATTATTAAATCTAATGCCGTATCAAAAAAGTATCCTATGTCATCCATAGATACAAGATCAGCCCACACTTCCCACACTTCCCACAATACACCGACTACTATAACAGAAGCGATAGTTATTAAAAATATTTTAGTTTTACCTAATAATTCAACGTTTCTATACACAAAACCAGAAAAAAAGAAAAACCACGATGCAAAAAGTGCTACCCACAAACCACCTAAGAAATGCATAGGAATATCAAACCACCACACACTCCAGTATAGAAAGAACTGAAGTGCCAAATAGTGTAAGACTGCAATAATAGCTACTAATACAAACTGTTCTATAAAAAGCTTTTGTTTTAACATTTTTCAATTATATCAGAAAAACTTATTTACCGCCGACCCACATTAATACAGCTGCTGTGGCTCCGATATTCACTCTTCGTATAAATCTTGAGATGATTTCTATGTCACTTTGACCTTTTATACTTTTTTTATAATTTTCTATTGAACAATAATTTATCTCTTCAGCACTCATCGAATATGGAGAAAATAAAAGAAAAATGAGTACAATTAAGATTGAGATTTTTAAACCTTTATACATAAGAACATTATACCTTCCAACTAAAAAACCAACAACTTAAAGCTGTTGGTTTTTTAGTTGGGTTATCTAGCATGTTGACCACAGCTTACGCTATGTGGGTGTTCATAGTACTGCACCAAGATGCAATAACTTCCAAACTCCCTTGTCAAAAAGTAATCTAGACAACATGTTAAATAACCCTACTTACATTATATTCCTCTAAAACACCTTTTGCAACTTTGCGGGAAAAGATCTTTCCTCGCGGAACGAAGTGTAGAGAGGTGAGTCCTTGAGGAGCAAAACCTTATTCAAGTATTCCGTCCAAATCTACATCATAAAGTATAGCTTCTTGTATTGTTCTGTAACTTATTAGCTCCTCGTCTTTGAACCAAAGCTTAATCTCTTCTTCTGCCTCTTCTACAGTACCTGATGCGTGTAAGATATTCCTCACAGCCCTACCTGCAATATCTGACATCACATAAGAGTCAAGAACAAAGTCTCCGCGGATTGTACCTACATCTGATGATAGTGGTTCTGTGGCACCAGTGATCTTGCGAACAATACCTACAGCGTGCGCACCTTGCCAAACCATCATTATCACAGGACCACTTACCATATATCTCTTCAAACTCTCTAGTACAACCTTTGTTATCTCAAGTGGATCTTCTGACGGTGGTTCTTGTCCTTTTTTCTTATAGTTTGCTATTGTCTTCTCACCTGTCTTTCGCATCCATTCTGGATCTAGCGTATAGTGCTTCTCAACCATATCTGGAGTTGTAACTCCCATCTTAAGACCAACGAGTTTAAGCCCGATCTTTTCGTATCGTTTTATAACCTCGCCGATCAAAGACCTTTGCACTCCATCTGGTTTTATTATTACAAATGTTCTCTCTTCTTTATGATGTTTTTCTGACATAATTTTAAAAGTAGATTTTAATGATATTTAGTAATATAATGAAAATATAACAATAATCGCCTTTTATAGCAACATTTATGAAAAATCTGGAAAAATTTGACCCAATAGAAGAACAAGAAAATCGTGAAAAAAATGCAGAAAAACTTGAAAAAGTCCTTGAAGAAATATCAAAAGATATAGAAAATAAAGAGGTTCCTGTAAATAAAGAATGCAGAATAGACATGCAAGTTTTTGGTGAAATTTACGATTTAAAAAAAGATGAAGAAGAAATAAATAGACTAGAAATAGAGTATGCAAAAAAGGCTGGACTACCACTTGAAAAATGGAAAGAAAACAAGAACAAAACAGATGGCGAACAATTAGAAATGCTTAAGACAATAATTTTTCACAAAAATCTTAGTTCTGATTTTGTAGTTACAAGATCATCAAGATTTGATGATATAAAAAACAACGTTGATAATGTTATCATCAATAAAAAAACTGGGAGTGTGATATGTGCTTTTGATGAAGGAACTCCAAGAAAAGGTGACGAATATGAAGAAAAACAAAAAGCAATACTTGAACGAGACAAAAAAGGTGGCGTTGATTTAAAATATGGAGTTAAATTTGAGGGAGATATAAAGAAACCAACACTTGGCAGATTAAATAAATTACCTATATTTCACCTTGCACTTCACCCTTCTGAAGTTCAAAAAGGCATAGAAGCACTTGGAAATGAAGATATCGAAAAGGCTTTATTTAAAGTATTTATCACAGAAATAGATTCTCAGATCAAAAAAATAGAATCCGAATCGACAGAAATACACCCTCACCTTCAAAAACAATGGAGCGACTTCCGCGAATTCATAAAAGACGAATTGTAAAAAAGTTGAACGTCTAATCTTTATTCTTTATTTTTCTCTAAAAAAATCTTCAAATATTTTTTTTACTTCCTTTGAATCTGTTTTTGTTAAAATTATTTTATCTTTATCCACAAAAACTCCTTTACGTTCTTGTTCTTTTGTTTCTAATTTATCTATCTTATCTTTGCTCTTATAATAAAAAACAAAAACTCTTTCATCAATACGCCATTTTAATTCATCATAAGCTTCGGGTCTATCCCAATAATCATTATTTTGATAATCGGATGATTCTATATATAAATATTCTATATATTCAACGTTACCTTTAATTGTATTTTCTAAAGTGCCACCATTTATTACAGGACTCTCAAATCTGTAAATTTCAACCGCCTCACCTTCTCCATGAGACTCAACTCCAGAAATAAATCTCAAATCATTATGTTTATCTATCATCTCCAACGATTTATCAAGTTTTTCAATTTGAGTGCTGTGTAAGCCATATACCGCTTTATCTCCTAACGATTCATTTACAAGTATTTCTTCTCTAAATTCACTTTGATTTTTTTCTTCATCAGTTATCATCTCTTCAGCTTTTTCTACTTCTTCTTCTGATGGTTTATATTGTTCTGGTTGTTTTTCCATATTTTTTACTTAAATCTTAATAAATCCTGATTTTTAATCATTGTCAGTATTATACCCCCCCCCACATACCAAGGTGCAAGCCAAAACCGCTAGGTTTGACCTAGCGGTTTTGGTTGATTTTACAAAGGCTTAGCCTTTGTTATAAACACATGTAGACATCATATGCCTACATGTTTATATGTTTAACTTCTTTATCCAAAATCGGAGGTTAAACCTCCGATTATAATACCTCTCCCATATCTCTTATTAAGTTTTATTATCTAACTTATGATCAGTTATTTTTTCTGAAGATATACTTTCGAGACTTGTCAACAAAGGTAAATCTTTAATGACAATAGGGTTTTTACTTTTTTTAACAAGACCTTTTAAAAATTCTACCTCTTCTTTGGAAGGCTGATCTAAATCATCACCACTCCATCCTCCTTCTTTCACTGACCAATGAGGCTCAGTTTTAGGATCTTTAAGAATCCCATAATATTCATACTTGCCAAATAAATCTTCATTTTCCCCTGAATGTTCTGATACCACAGCAAAATTCCCAGTAGGAAGGGTGACGAGATACCCGTCGATTTCTCCAGAGTGATGAGAACAACTACCGTATTGAAATATTGTTCCTTCTTTTACGATTGGTACAAAGTCTTCAGGTAATGCATTTAAAATTGTATTGAGCGGAAAAGATTTTCTTTCAATGGCGTGTTTTTCAAACAATTGTTGATATTCATCGTACAACTTCTCTTCATCAAGAATTTGAGAAATATTTACTTCTAAGAATCTGTTGTCAAAATCTTTAGCGTTGCTAACCCCCCTTTCCTCTATTGCCTTCTCTATATTGCTTGGATTTAATAAATAATAACTTTCAAGTGCGAATACATCCTTATTTTCCTCCTTTTTATCTATTTCTTTATTTCTCCACTCACTAAGAGGAATTACTTTTCGAAATTTATTGACAGTATATTTTTTTTCTGAAACTAAAACCCATCTACCTTGTCCAAATTCTCCGTCCCATGATTTCTGAACCGCTTCATGTATTTGTTTTAATGCGGATTCTTTTTCAATTCTACCTTTCTCTTGATACTCTTTTAGTAAATCTTGATATTCCTGATTTTCAGCAAGAAATTGCGGGGCTCTTTTTTTCCCCTCTTCTTCAAAAGTTTCTGTCTTAATTTCGGAATATTTGTAGTGTAAATCTGCTATTTCTTCCCTACTATAAATATTATTAATTTCTATATAGGACAAATTTTCTTTTTCTTTTTTTTCATCATCTACTATTACCTCATTTATTTTTTCTACCTCCTCTTCTGATGGCTTATATTGTTCTGGTTGTTTTTCCATTTTTTTATTAAATTATAATTTTTTTCTAAAAATTACCCATTATATTACCAAGATCATGCACGTCTAATTTATCTTGAATCTCTTTAGGTAATTTTTGAATAATTTTTGTGACGTTCGATGACATAACATCCATCCTAACGTCTTCGAAGCCTCGTTCCAAACAACGCTCTATTGCTTTTTGTAAAATCTGACTACCATAACCTTTATTCCTATATTCTGGAGATACATACAGCCCAACAATTGTCGGCTGACCAGACTGCTCTTCTCCATTAGGTGCAATAGTAGCAACACCAATAAGATTCTCTTTTTCTTGCATTATAACTCCTTCATCACAACAAGACATCCTATCTCCAGAAAGCAAAATTCCTATTGCAAAATCTGGCTTTTCTCGCAACTTACTAATCTCTTCGATCAAAATATTACGTGGTATCACATCAAGAGTAGGGATTATTTCTTCGTGACTAAAATCTTGTTGTTCAGGAGTTTTCACAAAAATATTTTACTTTACATTACTAACAATGTTTTCTATTACGTCAAAGACTTGTTCTGGAGACAATTTAGACCTAGATCCGTCAGGATTACGTGGAGCACCACCGATGGTAGACCCGCCACCCCATCCATCTTCAAGCTTGTTTAATTCATAAAGTATACTTCCTTCTTTTGAAATCGGTCCTACTGGGAAATTACTTACGAGCTCTGATTTTTTTGCAACTGTATAAGCTATACTTCCATCTGGATGCTTTCGCATTGCTACTGCACGAAGATAACCAGCCTTATAAACAAGATCAAAAACAAGATCGTCTGATTCAACTATAGCCCAGTCTGAGCCCTCTTTTACGATTTCAAAAGTTCTATTATCTTCTTGTTTTTCATATTTTAATGTTCCTGACATTAGATCATCTAAATTTTTAAGACATTCTTCTAGTAAATCTTTCAGATCTATTTGACCATATGTTTTATCTCTTCTTGCGTCACTTTCAGGCTTCATTACAGCTTGGAAAAACTCCTCTGCAAGCTCAGGGTCTATTGGCTGATATGCTGGACCATTAGCGTCAATACCTCCAACAGACTCAACAAGCATTCTAACTTTTGGATCATTTACCATTTCTGGGTGACGCAATAACCATACAGACAAAACTGTATCACCATCAACATCATTAATGTAAACATTTGATTCTTTAGATTCAAAACCAAGAAGTAGCGCATCGGATACCTGCTGACAACTAGCGCGAGTAATTTGTCGATTTACTTTGTCATGATGGTCAAATGAAAATTTATTATGTTCAAGATCAAATACAGGACCCTGAACATACCCGTCAAGAGCTATACTGTTTTCAGGCATGTCTTCAATCTGTTCTGTTTTACCTCTTTCTACAATCAGAGATTCAAATTTCATTGTTGGAATTTGTTCTGTATTGTTTAATTTATTTAGATTTTCTATGTTCATAATTTTATTTATTTAAAAGACTACTATTCTAATAAAAATATTATCAATTAGACAAACATTGATAGCAGTCAAATCCTTGACGATATTCTCCATTCAGACCATTATCAGCTCCGCAATAGTGGCAAAAATCATGACCTTCTTTACCTTCAGGAATAATGTTTTCTCTGTTTAATTTCTCTTGATTTTGCTTAACAGCTTTTTTTTCATGAGCCATTACCTCTTCAGCTTTTTCTACTTCTTCTTCTGATGGTTTATATTGTTCTGGTTGTTTTTCCATATTTTTTACTTAAATCTTAATAAATCCTGATTTTTAATCATTATCAACATTATACCCCCCCCACATACTAGAGTGCAAGACAAACAAAACCGCTAGGTTTGACCTAGCGGTTTACTTATTATACCTCTTCCGTATCTCCTCCTCCACCTCGTCACGATCTCTGCCGTATGTGAGATACGAGAGTTGTTTGAGATTTTCTGCAAGTTCGGAATTTACTTATGCGGGTTGGAACATCTCTATTTTAAATTTCTTTCAATACCCTCTTTTCTATCATTAAGAAATGATATCATTGATTCATGTCTAACAATATTATTTTCTATATTACTCTTCTCTTCTTGTGATAAATCAGAATTAAGTAATTCAATACTTAATTCTTTTGATATATGTCTACTTACCCGCTCTATCAATAAATTTATTCCTTTTAATCTTTCCTCTGGAGACTTTTTAATAAGGCCTATTTCTGTATTTATTGCCTCCCTAATGCTGTGCGCCAGCATTATTTTTTCATTGCCTTCATTTTCGAAATTATTAATAGAATTACGATCTGCCTCTATCGAATTAGCTATATCTCTAGAGAATTCACTTAAATCATTTAATGTCTCAGCACCACCATTTTCTTTACTTCTTTCGTCTATACGTTCTTTTAAATTATCTGGGTAATCTGTAAGATGTTCTTTGTTTGTTTCTGATGATTCAACTTCTTCTTTTTCAGGCTCATTATCACCGATACTTAACCCTTGTTTTTCTAAAGAATCTTCTTTTTCATTGTCATCTTCTACAGGAGGAAGACTGTTTAATCCTTCAAATTTTTCCATAAAATGATATTTTAACTTATTATTAATACCTACTTATTATACCTCGCTCGTATCTCCTCCTCCACCTCATCTCTATCTCTACCATATGTGAGATGTGAAAGCTGTTTGAGGTTTTCAGCAACCTCTTTGTTTGATTGAGCTGGCGGGAGTGTTTCTATACTAAATGGTTTTACTGGCC
>CAZVGL010000012.1:0-13849 GCA_964626705.1 uncultured Candidatus Saccharibacteria bacterium
AACGAACAACGAAGCTAATACCCCGTCAGCTCTGCTGCGGGGTAGTTTATTTATTATGAAAAAAATATTATTTGTATCACTTGCAGTTAGCTTGTTTTTCTGTGTTGTAGTCGTAGGTACTGTATTAGCACAAGACACTAACTCAGTTGAATTGCAAAATACAGGAGAATTTGTCTCGGAGACATATTTTATGGAAGATGAAGACGGAGAAGAGATACAAATCACCAAAGAAGAGTTTGATGCATTAATTGCAGATGAAACCGAGGAAGTTGAAATTACAGAATATACTAGAGAGGCTCCTACTGTAGAGGATATAGCCCTAGAAGATACAGCAGAACCAGGCGATGCATCTGCGTGTTTTGAGCTGTATCCGTTTGGGCAGTTAGATATTACAGCCGACTTAGATAAAAGCTCATATACTCCAGGAGATACAGCTAATCTAAACTTATCTGTTACAAACAATAATTCAAATACATCTATAGAAAATGGTGAAATAATATTCCAGATAAGAAAAGTCTTGGAAGAAACAAACACTACTATACTTTTGCATGAAGAAGTACTATCTTCAAATCTGAAGTATCCAAGAAAAGACACTGTAGAAAATAGTCTTTCATTTACTGTTCCAGACTCCTTACCCAATGGTATATATCAAGGATACATATCAATAACAGACAATGGATATCCGATAAGTGGTCTGTCTTTTACACAAGACGTAGCCGGTAGAGTAGTTGCACTTAGGGTTGCAGATTCAAAAGACGAGTTTGATATACCGTATGTTCAAGAAGAAAAAGCAATGTTGATACCTAATGTTCCGAGTGAGCCAAATAGGAAAGAGATTTCAATTAATCCTTTTCAAATAATCCAAACTATTGCACCATTTGAAGCACCTGCAACTATTACTGTTCCTATATATAATCCATCTGACACATCAAAACGCGTTAATATCAAAGCAGACTTACATTTCTGGGATGAGTTAGATGAACTAATTAGCTCTGCTAATGAAGAAGTATTACTAGATCCAAACAGTTCTGAGACCCTTTCTCTCGAAGTTCCGAAAGACTTAGGTGCTGGTACCTATATGCTAAGGGTAGTGCTTGATTCTGACGTTGGTAAAGTAATATCTAAAATCCGTTTTTCTGTAGCAGGATCAGCTCCGCGTATATATTACTCTGGTATTACTGAGAAAAGTGAGATGTTTGTCTGCATCGGTAATACAACCGTGATCCCAGCTGCTTTCAATGAAGACGGAACAGAATTTCTTGAAGAACAACCGTTTTCTAAACAAGGTAAGACAGTATTAATCTTAACTAATACAGATACTGGTGAAGAGATAGACCGTTTTGAGTACGAAGGTGATTTGTTTGAACCATGGGCTCCTAAAATATATAAAAGTCAGATAGAAGGGAATCTACCTGAAAATATATCGTTAAGTACTATGGTTTACGGTGAAGATGGAAACCTTCTTGAAACAAGAGAGGTGTCTTACGAAGATTTAAATGATTCTTCTCAATATTTAATATATATCTTGATAGCATTAGCTCTTGTAATAGCATTTGTCTTCATAAAAAATTGTAAAGAAGACACTACTTCAAACATTATGCCAATCTTAATCGTAGCTTTGATCGTCACTGCGTCTTTCTCATACTTTGGTGATTCTGATGTTGTATCTGTAAAGAAGGTTGAAGCTCAGAGTACTACTAACGACAATCACTTTTTAAGTACTCATTATTCCGATAATACCTATGGCGCTGGTGTAAATCTCTACACTAACCAATCCATAGACTTTCTTCCTGATAGTGGCGAAATAAATCCTGGATCGTCATTTAACTTGGCAAAAACAAACTATGGTTCTTGGTACAGTGTTACAAATGGATTCCGTACACCATTATTTAGTTTCTCAGATACTAGTATGTCTTCTTCCGGAACTGCTCCAATGTCAATTATGTGGGGAGCAGTTTGGACATCAAGACATCCGGCTGTGACTCTTAATTTCCCATATACAGATACATGGACAACAAGTGATCCAGAAGTTACATGTTCTAATACAGATGTGGATACAGCAGGCTGTGATGTTTCCGCAAGTTTTTCTGGTAGCGTTGATATTACTCAAACAAGACAAATAACTATCGGCGGTTTGGGTATTACTGATATACCAGGGAGTATTATGGGGCGTGATTGGTTGCGAGCAAAAGTGGTTCCTGAGATGCAGACGAAATCAGTTCCTTATTATGCTTTAGTAAAGCCAAGATGTCAGGGTAGGGGTTGCTGGAACAGACCAGGTATACCTACAAGAAGAAGTTTAACTTTGCCGGCTGATGATACATATACATCTACATATTATAATGATGTATGTGTACGATACTCAAGGAGTTCATCACGTTGTACGCTTACAAGATTTACTGTAAGTGTTCCAGCGTGGAAGTCATTGTCGTATGGCCAATCTTGTACAACAAGGAGAGGAGGAGGTGGAAGAGGAGGATGGAGGAGAATAACAACATGTGGACCACTATATCCAAATATTACAGATGTACCGCAACCACATACTTCAAAGACAATTACTCTAACCAAAACCAAAACAGTCGACATAGTTCCTGTAGTACCAACTCTAACAACCACCAAAACCGGTACAGGTACAGGTACACTTACATCAGCACCGTCTGGTATCAGTTGTGGGGCAGACTGTACTGAAATATATACTGGAGGAGAGGAAGTCATACTAACCTCAAGCCCTGCAACAGGGTCAACATTTGTAAGCTGGAGTGGAGAAGGATGTACTGGTACTGGTACATGTACGGTATTAATGGATCAAAACAGAAATGTATCAGCAGAATTCTATAGTCCACCACAATGTTCAGATACTGTAGATAACCCTGACCCAGAAGATATACGGATAGATGCAAACGACCCTGGTTGTTACACCGCTGGAGTGTATGACCCTAATGACAACGATGAAACAGATACGTTACCCCAATGTTCAAACGACTTTGACGATGATGGAGATAGTCTAGCAGACTCAGATGATCCAGACTGTCAGGGTTCAGGAGGGTATGATCCAGACGACAACAATGAATCAGGAAGTATTGGTGTCACACAATGTGCAGATGGTTTAGACAATGACGGAAACGGAGATATTGATTATCCAGCAGATATTACCGGATGTTCTAGTGCTTCAGATAATGATGAATCTCTACCACCTCCACCTGAGTGTTCAGATACAGTAGATAATGCAGATGCAGAAGATTTAAAAGCAGATGCAGCTGACCCTGGTTGTTACACTGGTGGAGTATATGATCCAGATGATAATGACGAAACAAACACATTACCACAATGTTCTAACTTCTTTGACGATGATGGAGATGGAAATGTAGATTATCCAGAAGATACAGGATGTTCAGATGCATTAGATGACAGAGAACAAAATATTAGTTTTATTGAGTTTTAGAGAGATTTTGTATTTGATGCATATGTTATACTAATAACATATGAAAAATACACCATTTAAAAACTACCTAGAGAATTTAGATAAGGCGGTTTCTATATTAGGACTTTCAAAAGAGGAAGCTGGTGTTTTGAGTGAGCCAGAAAATATAATAGAAAAGAAAATTAAAGTAGAGTTTGAAGATGGAAACAGAGAACTTAATGCATACCGTGTGCAGTTTAACAATGCACGTGGTCCGTATAAAGGCGGCATTCGATATCACCAAGATGCAGATATAGATGAAGTTAAAGCACTTGCTGCCGCTATGGCTATAAAGTGTGCAGTGGTGGACATACCGTTTGGTGGTGCAAAAGGAGGGGTTCAGTTTAATCCAAAACACATGAGCATAGAAGATATTGAAAAAGTATCACGGGCCTTTGCAAGGAGCTTTGCAGACGACATAGGTGTTGATAAAGACATACCAGCACCAGATGTATATACTAACCCTACTGTTATGGCCACTATGCTTGATGAATATGAAAAGACAGTTGGTAGAAGTGAACCAGGTGTTATAACAGGTAAGCCGATAGAGCTTGGTGGAAGTTTGGGTAGGGGAAGTGCTACAGCTCAAGGTGGTGCGTATGTATTACAGGAGTTTATAGATACTATTCATCCAAAGAAGAAAGATTTAACTGTAGCGATACAAGGTTTTGGAAATGCGGGAAGTAATATTGCAAAAATACTTCACTATATGGGTTATACAATAGTTGCGGTTTCCGACAGTAAAGGCGGTGTTTATAGTACTCAAGGTATCGACCCAGAGCATGCAGTCAAAGTAAAGCATGAGAAAGACGACCTTACACATATGTATTGTGAGGGGACTGTATGTGATCTGGAAAAACTTGAACGTGACAATGCAAAGATAATAAAAAAAGGAGACATTATAACAGAAGAATGTGACATCCTAATACCTGCAGCACTCGATGGAGTGATAAATAAAGACAATGCAAAAGATGTAAAAGCAAAAGTAATACTTGAGCTTGCAAATGGACCTACGACACCGGAGGCAGATGAGATACTTAAACAAAAAGGTGTGACAATAATCCCAGATGTACTTGCAAATGCAGGTGGGGTTACAACTTCTTACTTTGAATGGACACAGAACAGAAATGGTTTTTATTGGAGTGAAGAAGATGTGCAAGAAAAATTAAAGCCAATAATGGTAAAAGCCTTTACAGATATTTGGAAATTATCTAAAGAAAAAAATATCTCACTTAGGGATGCAGCGTTTGCACTTGGAGTAGATAGGATAATCCAAGCATCTCGTTTAAGAGGAAGAATTTAAAAACAAAAAATCCCTAGGGTTAAACCTAGGGATTTTTTGTTTTTATATCAGGTTATATTAGAGGAAGTTTAGAAGCCCTTCATAGTTTATGAAGTCAAAGAATTGATAGCCGTATTGGATAGTCAGGCTGAAATTGTCTGTGACAAGTAGGAACCCTAAGATTATAAGGAATACTCCGCCGACATAAGAAACTATTTTCAAGTATTTAGAGAGTTTGGTTATATATTGTGTGGCGTGAGAGAAGCCAAGAGCTATAGCAAGAAATGGTATAGCAAGACCAAGCGAGAAGACTGTGAGCATTATAGCGCCTTGTAAAGCCGTCGTAGTGGTTGATGCAAGAAGTAATATAGAGCCCAGTATGGGTCCTACGCACGGTGTCCAGCCGAATGCGAACGCTCCGCCTATTGCAAACGAACTCGATGGTTTACCTATCGTCAGCCATTTTGGAATCTTGAGTCTACGCTCTCTTTGTAGGAAATTAAGATTAAATGCACCTAGCATAAATAGTCCGAAGATTATCACAAGACCACCACCCACACGACCAAACCAAAGTCGAAACGGCGCAAGTGCTTGACCAAAGAGTCCAGCTAATGTACCGAAGATTATGAACACAAGCGCAAATCCTAGAATAAAGAAAACGCCATTTTTAAATATTTTCTTACGCGCCAACTTTCCTTTTTCTGGATCTTGCGCTTCTTCTTCAGATACTCCACTTATAAATCCGAGATACGCAGGAACGAGTGGTAATGTGCAGGGTGCTAAGAATGTCAAAAGTCCTGCAAAAAATGATGATAATAAAAATCCTATACTTATTGCTTCCATAATATTTTTAATTATTAATTGTTAAATTTACTTTCTCTCGCATTTCCTCAAGTGCCATGGGTCCTCTTTTGTGTACTATTACATTTCCATCTTTGTCTGCAAAGAGTGTCTCTGGCATAGAGAATCCACCTATACTTTTATAGAATGTATCTTTAGGGTCAAGTAGGAATGTCATCATGTTTGTTACCCCTATCTCGTCACTAAAACCTTTTGCTTTTGAAAGAGGTTCTTGCCTGTCTATTGCAACTACTGTTATTTCATTACCAAACTCTTCTTGGAGCTTTGCAAAATCTTCAAGCTCTGCCCTACAAAACGGACACCAAACCGCCCATGAGTTTACTACATGGGGCTTTCCTTTGAGGTCACTAAGTGAGAATGTATTTCCTGCATAGTCTATGAAACTAAGGTCTGGAACTTTATCATATTTAGTATCTTCAGAAGCTATTTCTTCTTGAGTTGATGTATTTATTTCTGCCTCACCTCCATTGCGTAACATTAGAAAACCTCCGCCTATTATCAATATTATAATTATTGTTATAATTGTTTTCATTTTTATATAATTATTTTAATAATTCTGTCTCTGGATGTACAGCAAGCCATGAGAACCAGAAGCCATCTACATGCGGTATATGCTCATTATCTGCTGTTATTTCTACAACGCCAGACTCATTCTTCTGAATTTCTATACTTTGCCCGGCAAAGATGTCTTTTGTAGTACCTACTTTTAGGGCTTCTCTTTCATATGCTTTATATTTGCCATCTATTTCAATACCGAGTACAAAGGCTTTAGGGTGTAGTCTGTCATCACTAAATGTGGCACCAAAACTTACTGATTCGTCTGTATAGTAGCCACCATATGGGTCACGTCCGTAGTCTCGTATAGCCCCAGTCTCACGTGAGAGCACATCTGTATCTGGATGAGCTTTCTTCCAAGCTCCGTATTGCACAGTGTCTGCAGGGAGTATTTTTAGCTTTTGTCCTGTTGAGACGCCAAGCACAGCTTCGCCCAAAACTTGTGACCAAAGAGATTCATCTTCTTCAATCGCTGTGCGGTTATACATAAGAAGGTTTGACTGCCAGAGCTTGCCTGACACTCCAAATTCTTGAGATACTTCATTTACTTTAGGATCAAAAACTATACCTGTTGCACAAAGTGGGCAATATGTCACAAGCACTCGGTCATTTTTTATCGTGTCGTTAACTATTTCATGCCATACAAGTACTTGATATGGATAAAATCTCTCCACTCCATTAAGTGAAAGACCAAGGCCAACTGCATCAGATTCTAAATATTTATCAGCTTCTTTTGTTGAAACAAATTTAGGGTCGTCTATAGAAGGTATGCCATCCTTACCGGGTCCTCCTGATAGGATTTCACTAAGCGGTATTGAGTGCATTACATCGTCTGTTTCTAGTATTGTCCTTGAGGATTTATTCATAGTACTTACTTTAGTTTTTATAATTTCTTTTTGCTCTTCTGTGATTTTCGGTAATTCATTGATGACGTCTTCTTCTATAACAACTTCAACACTTTTTCCGTTTGGGATAGGGAATTGATCTGCATTTCTATAGAATATAAAACCTACTCCAGCTATGATTATAATTAGTGCAATAATTGATAATTTCATATGTTTATTTTTAGATTATCTATTGTTTTATTATACCAAACGTGTCAAGTGGTATACTAGTTGGATGAAATATAAATACATCATCGGAATAGACGAAGCAGGGCGAGGACCTCTTGCTGGGCCTGTGTCTGTGGGCGCCGTGCTTTTCGAGAAAGATGAGTATGAAAAGTTTAAAAAAGAAAATAAAGATCTAGTAGGTAGAGACTCAAAAAAACTCTCAGAAAAGAAAAGAGAAGAATGGTTTGAGAAAATCCAAGGGTTACCCTTGGAAAATGCAGTGGCATTTTCGAGTAATAAGGTTATAGATACTAAAGGCATAGTTCCTGCTATAAATACAGCAATAGAAAAGATTTTTGTAGAGTTTAAGATAAAGCCAGAAGAGTGTAGAGTACTTCTGGATGGTAACCTAAAAGCACCAGAAGAATTTAAGAATCAAGAGACTATTATAAAAGGGGATGAAAAAGAGCCTGTGATATCTCTGGCTTCAATAATAGCGAAAGTTAGTAGAGATAGATATATAGTAAAATTGTCTGAAAAATACCCAGAATACTGCTTTGAAAAGCATAAAGGATACGGCACAAAACTACATTATGAGATGATCAAAAAACACGGACTTTGTAATATCCACAGGCGTAGTTTCTTGAAGAAACTCTTGAATTAACTCTAGAGTTAATTCAAGAGTTAAAATGTTGCCAAAATTGGAGGTTTTTGGTATAGTACTCTTTATATGACAGTACGAATGAGACATACAAGAAGCCATACTGCCAATAGGCGGTCACACCACGCGCTTAAAGAGCCGCGGTTATCTGCGTGTCCAGACTGTAAATCTCCTACAAAACGTCACAGTGCATGTCTATCATGTGGTAGATATAGAGGTAGAGTGGTGATAGATATGGCAGCTAAGATCGAGAAGAAGCAGGAAAAAGCTAAAGCTAAGGCTAAAGCAAGAGGAGAGGAAGCAACATCAGAACCGGAACAAACAGAAGACAAAGTTCTCAATGCTACAGAGTTATCCAAGAAATAATTTTAAATTTTAAATATAAAGTGTTAATATTGTAAGATATTAATATATATGAATAGGCACCTTTCTAGATCAATAGTACTACAAACATTGTTTGAATTTGATTTCAACAATCTTATTGGTGGAAAAATAAAAGATACTAAAACCGCACTCTTGCGAAACTCTGAAGAATTCGCCCCTGGTATGGGTGATTTTTCATTTGTGCAAGAGCTATTAGATAATATTCTTGAAAAAAGAAAAGATATAGACGGTATTATAGAAAAGGCAGCACCAGAGTGGCCTATAGATAAGATCTCTGTAGTAGATAGAAATATATTAAGAATAGGTTTATTTGAATTACTTTTTGCAGATAGAAAAGAAGTTCCAGCAAAAGTTGCTATCAATGAAGCGATAGAGCTTGCAAAGACATTTGGTGGAGAAAGTAGTGGCCGGTTTGTAAATGGAGTACTTGGTGCTGTATATAAAGAGATGGGAGAGCCAGGTAAAGATGAAGTCTCTAAGAAAAAAGTTAAAAATAAAATAGAGGATGTGCCATATGAAGAAATGCCAATAAAGAGACTTGGTGGTGCTGTAGTATATGCAAAAGATAAAGACGATATTTATCTAGCGCTTGTCCACGATGTATTTGGCCATTGGACCCTCTCAAAAGGTGGTATAGACGAAAAAGAGTCTCAAGAAGAAGGTACAGCACGAAAGATAAAAGAAGAGCTTGGTATAGATGTAGAGATTAAAGATAACCTTGGAGAAAACGAATATATAGCGTCTGATCCTGAGATTGGCAAAATGAGAAAACAAGTTATATATTTCTTGGCAGAATCGAAATTTAGTGAACTAAATCTTGCGGATAAAGGAGGGCTTGATGATGCTAAGTGGTTTAAGCTTGAAGACATTGCAGAACTTAACTTTTATGATGATATTTTGCCGTTGGTTACAAAAGCAATAAATATTTTACTTAAAAAATGATACTCCTCAAGGTCGCACCTCTTTCCGCTTCGCTACACGAGGAACGACCTTATCCCGTATCATTATTAAAAAAATAAATATGGAATTTTCAAAATTTGAAGAAAAATTAAATATAACTTTTAAAAATAAAGATTTGCTTATGCAAGCATTTTTGCATCGCTCATATTTAAATGAAAATAAAGGTCTTAAGATGGATCATAACGAGCGACTCGAGTTCTTGGGAGACGCTGTACTTGAGCTTGTTATTACAGAATTTCTTTTTGCAAAGTATCCTAAAAAACCAGAAGGAGATCTAACTTCATATAGAGCTGCACTTGTAAATACTATTACACTTTCAAATGTTGCAGGCGGACTTGGTATGAATGACTTCCTACTTCTCTCAAAAGGAGAAACTAAAGATACAGGGCGTGCAAGACAATACATACTCGCAAATATTTTTGAGTCTTTTGTTGGGGCACTTTATCTAGACCAGGGTTATGATGCTGCTAAAGATTTTATATCGAAGAATTTATTTCCACTTACAGATGAGATAGTAGAGAAAGGTCTATGGCAAGATGCAAAGAGCCGCTTCCAAGAAGTTGCACAAGAGAAAGAGAGTATTACTCCACAATACAAGACAATGCAGGAAGTAGGGCCAGATCATGCTAAGAACTTTATAGTAGGTGTGTACTTGGATGATAAAAAGGTAGGTCAAGGCGAAGGAAAGTCAAAACAAGAAGCAGAGCAAGATGCAGCGCAGAATGCGTTGGAGGTGAAGGGGTGGGCCTAATACGGGAAAAGGTCTGTCCTCGGGGAGGAATGTAGCGAAGCGAAATGACGGGAGAGGTGAGTCCTTGAGGAGTATTACTTTACAATTTTGTAAAAGATGATAGATTTAATATATGATAAACTGCAATAAAAATTTAATAGAGAAAATAGCACAAGAATATAATTTTGATTTTATTGTATTGTTCGGCTCTTTTGGTACTGATAGTCAAAGAAAAACAAGCGACATAGACATAGCAGTTAAGTCAGATTCAAAAATGGATATTGAAAAGTATGTAAAAGTTCAGGAAGCTTTTGCAGAAGCTTTTGCTGTGCAAGGGGAAAAGATTGATATAGTAGAGACAAAACACACATCTCCTCTTTTGGCACATCAAGTGGCTATAAAAGGTAGACTACTTGCAGGAAGTCAAATTGATTTTGGCAAATTTCGACTTTATGCTCTTAAGAATTATTTTGAAACAAAGAAATTTAGAGATTTTACAAAAAGATATATAAGGCAAAATCTATATGCTAAATAAAGATATAATAGAAAAGAAAAATCAGCAGATTATATCTTATTTGAACGAAATTAGCCCTGTCATTGAAATGGATTTTGATGAATATAAAAGTGATATATATAAAATAAGAACGCTAGAGAGAAATATTCAACTTATAGTTGATAATATGGTAGACATAAATAATGAATTAATTGCTGGTAATAATATAGAACCTGCGGATGATTATTATAATTCTTTTATCAAGCTTGAAGAAAATAATATTTTGTCTGAAGACCTTACAAGGTCACTTGCTCCGCTTACAGGTTTACGTAATCGTCTTGTTCATGAATATGAAGGTGTAGACCAGAAGATACTTTTCGATACTATTCAGAGGAGAATTATTGACATAAAGGAGTATTTGAGAGTTATTTTGGAGGTAGGATAAGATATAATAAATCCAAGCAATAAATAAAATGACTAGGCTTGACAAATGTATTATTATTTGCTATAATTAAATAAGATATATGGAAAAATTAAATAATCTAGAAGCACATTTAAATAACCCAAAAAATGAAAGTGAGGAAGAAGAAATGGTAGATGAAAAAGGAAAAAATTTGGAAGATTTAAGAGATGAACTTTTTGAAAAGATCAAGGCAACAGAAGAAGAAAGAAATAGCGTACAAAGGTTAATAGAAAACGGTGAAGATAAGATAAAATCTTTAGAGAGTCAGAAAACAGGGGACGAAATAATGGATGGTCTTCTAGATAGGCTTATTAATGATTCAAAAAAAAGAGCTATAGACTCTGTTGAATATAGCATAACAAGCTCAAGACCTTTGAGAAAAATGATTGACAGTGCTGAAAAGCAGATTTCTAAGCTCGACACAGATCAAGAAATTTTTAATAAGGAAAGTGGTGCAAAAGGTAAAGAGCTTAGAAAAAATTAGAAGATTTATCTAGTATATAAGATCTTGTGTGTCCAGTCTGGTAAATAAATATTTACCAGACTCGGATCATGAGGTTTTTTTATTTGTCTAAAACTTGTATAATTAAAGTAACGTTCCTTAAGGTCTTGCTCTTTAGTATTTGCTCCTCAAGGACTGACCTCTTCCCGCTTTTTTCAAAAGCTCCTCGAGGACAGACCTTATCCCGCAAATATAGAAAGACCTTTTCCTGCGTTACTTTTTATGTATCTAAAATCTCTAGAACTCTCTGGTTTTAAGTCCTTTGCGAAAAAGGGTATTTTTGATTTCACGTCAGATATCTCTGGCATAGTGGGTCCCAATGGCTCTGGTAAGTCTAACGTCGCTGAGTCTTTCAGGTTTGCGCTCGGTGAGCAATCTATAAAGTCTCTAAGAGGGAAGCGAGGAGAGGATCTTATATTTAACGGATCTAAAAATATAGGGCGTTCTAACAGAGCATCTGTAAAAGTAACTTTTGATAATACGAAAAGATTTTTAGATATTGATTTTGACGAAGTGGTGATAGAGCGCGTGGTGCATCGAGACGGAGTGAACCAATATTTTATAAATGGTTCACAGGTGCGTCTTCGTGATGTTTCAGAGCTTCTTGCGTCTGCAAACATCGGCTCATCAGGCCATCACATTATTTCCCAAGGGCAGGCAGATAGGATCTTAAATGCAAATATAAAAGAACGTAAAGAGATGATAGAAGATGCTTTAGGTCTAAAAGTATTTCAATACAAGAAGCAGGAAAGCCAACGCAAACTGCAAAAAACGCAAGACAATATAGCGCAGGTAGAGTCTTTACGAAAAGAGATAGCTCCTCATATCAGATTCCTAAAAAGACAGGTTGAAAAGGTGGAGAAATCCATAGCTATGAGAGAAGAGCTTAAAGGATTGTCTTTGGAGTATTTGAAAAGAGAGTCTGAATATATAGCATATAATAAAAATAAAATAGAAGAAGATAGAAAGGCGCCAAAAGAAGAGTTAGATGTTCTCGAAAACAGGCTTCAAAAAGCAAAAGAAGTTTTGTCTAAATCTGGAGAGGGTGACGAGAAAAGTGAAGAACTCATTGCTATTGAAAAGGGTTTAGCTGATATACGTAGAGAAAAAGATGCTCTAATGCGTGAACTTGGGCGTATTGAAGGACAGGTAACATCAGAGGAAAGACGTATTGAAAAGGAAAAAGAAGCGCAAAAGGTTATAGAAAACCGCACAGTAAGTTATAGCGAGCTTGATAAAGTAGCACAACAAGTTTATTCACGACTTGATGATGCGGAGAGTAAAAACGACATTACAGAGATAAAGGGTGTACTCCATACAGTTGGATCAATAATAAGAGACTTTATATCTATAACTTTTTCAGCAGAGAAAAGCACAGAGATTGATTATGGTGAGTTGCAGAAGTTGAAGGATGAAAAAGCTCAATTAGATGCAAAGTTTGCGGATGTATCTAAAAGTGAGTCTTCATATGATGAAAAGTACAATACTTTAAAAAAAGAAATTGAAACTGGAAAAGACGACAGCAGAGAAGCAGAGCGTGAAGTGTTTACTATAATGTCACGTCAGAGTGAGCTAAGAACGGTTTTAAGTAAGCTTGAAAGTAAAGAGAATGAAATATCTCATGCAAGGGATGATTTTGAAAGAGAGCTTCAAGAAGTGGCAGTCCTAGTAGGTAGGGCTGTACTTGATTATCATAAATTTGATTTGAGAGTGAGTGTTGAAGAAATAATACAAGAAGAACGCCAAATACAAGAAGAACGCAGAAGAAAAATCGAAAAGATAAAAATACGACTTGAAGAATTTGGCGGAGGGTCAGGTGAAGACACAATAAAAGAATATAAAGAAGCTACAGAGCGTGATGAATTCTTAGGGCGTGAGATTTTAGATTTAGAAAAATCAGCAGAAGCACTTTTGGATCTAATAAAAGATTTGGAAGAAAGATTAAGTACTCAGTTTAAAGAAGGGATCGATAAAATAAATAAAGAGTTTCAAAACTTCTTTTCACTTATGTTTGGAGGTGGGAAGGCCAGCTTGTCTGTTATAAAAGAAAAAAAGAAAAAGAAATTAGATACAGATATTTTGAGCGATATAGATGTTAATCCTGATATGGAAGAGGATGGCGGAGAAGAGGGTATAGACATCTCTATTAGTCTGCCAAACAAGAAGACTCAAGGACTTGTAATGCTCTCCGGAGGGGAGCGAGCGCTTACATCTATAGCACTTTTGTTTGCAATGTCACAGGTGAACCCACCACCGTTTTTAGTACTTGATGAAACAGACGCTGCGCTAGATGAAGCAAACTCTAAACGCTATGGTGACATGATAGAAAACCTATCCAAATATTCACAACTTATTCTTATAACTCATAATAGAGAGACAATGTCCCGTGCCGGTATAATATATGGTGTTACTATGGGTTCTGACGGTGTATCTAAGCTTTTGTCTG
>CAZVGL010000013.1:0-11670 GCA_964626705.1 uncultured Candidatus Saccharibacteria bacterium
GCTAAAAAATAGATAAATCCGCTAGGTCAAACCTAGCGGATTGAATACCTCAACAGCTTGAGGTATTCATAGGATTACAAAACCTAGCTTTTGTATAGCCAGATTTGGATGATTGGAAATTAACAGCCAATAATGGTATAATCAAAATATGAAATTTGAAGGACTAAAACAGCTATCAGAAGAAGATGTGGCTGATATAGAAAAAGAAAAGGATATTGAAGCCTTACAGACCGAAGAAAAAGGGTTTTTAGGTAAGATTAAGGAGTCTGAAAGAGATGTCTTTCATTTTTCTCCAAGAGAGAATTTTAAAAAAGCTATGCGCACAGTCGCTTTGGCGACTGTGCTTTTAGCTCCTGTCGGAGAAAAAGCATTTGCAGAAAGAACAGAGAGTCCAAAAGAGCAAACTGTAGCAATGGCGCAACTAGATCAAGAAAGCGGTCAGTTAGAGAAAGAAGATGATCTAGAATCATTGGATCCAATTACTGAACAGAGGGAAATTATAAAAGCAAAATATGACGCAGAAATCATTGGAGATAATTCAGAGTACACGCTTGAAGAATTACAAGATTTTGAAGATGCATTAGAAAAAGTCCAAGAATTTGCTCCAGAGAAATACGACGAATTAAAAATAGTTCTTATGAAAAGTGGTTTCTCACTTTTTCCAAGGATGATTGCTTTTCCAAATATATGTGATGATCTTGAGAAAATAGAAGTTGTAGCAAATATGAAAAAACATGTCAAAGTTAGGTTTGATGGGGAATCTAAGATTTTTGATGAAATGATCAATTTAAGAGATGATAATGAAAATATAAAGAATAATTACGATATTATTTTTGGTCAGGATAAAAAAGTGTCATATAAAGACAAAGGAGAGGATGAAGAAATGCTGTCTTCAGATTTTGCTACAATTCCAAAAGATTATTATAAAAATACATATACTCATGAAATTGGTCATTTAATAACAATGAATAATGACGATAATTTTTCTATTTTATCTGACAAATTCAGTAAAATTAATAAAAAAATACCAGAAATCGCAGAAGAGATATTTAAAATAGATTCAACAGAACTTGAAAATAAATTGCTTGATTCAAAAACAAAAATAGTGAGAATTCTTGGTTTTGTTAGTATATATGCGGGTGGGAATTATAATAACGGAGAGCGTAAAATTCCAGAGGATATTGCTGAAACATTTACTTATATGGTTAACGATTATCATTATGCTGATTACGACCCAATTGTTCAAGAAAAAGTTAAGGTTCTACAAGAATTTTTAAACGAAAAATCAAATGAATAATCTTAAACTAGAAAATTTTCTTGACGATGTAGAAATTAGCTCTGAAGCTAAAGAGTTTTGGGGGCGTATAGCTTACAAACTTTCTCCAGAAGAGATTGAAGCGTTTGTTATTCTTAAAAAACAAAATTTGCAAGATTTAGTCAAAGCCATTGATATTTTAATGCGAAGAGAAAAAGCATTGCTTGAAAAAGATCCTAAAACATTGAAAGAAATCTTAGCTGAAGAAAAGAGTATGTTTGAAGATTTAACATAGGATATAATATAGCAATGAAAAAGACAAAAAATAACTATGTATTTATAGACGGAGCAAATCTACTTTGGTATCAAGCGATGGAGATTATGCAAGCGTTGTTTCTTTTCTGATTGAGAAAAATAAACTAAACACGATTATCTCTCCATCTATTGCTAAAAAATATTCAATTTTGCTTAAGAGAACTGGCGCAAAGATTTCTTATATAGATGATCATAAGTCTATTTTAGAAAAAAAGGAATAGAAAAAGCCCCCAATGAGGACGGAACCTCATAAGGGTCTTTTTCGTGATGATATAAGTATATTATACAAATCAACAATAAATGTCAAGTAAGTTTATGCACAGTCAAAATAATAAGCTATAATAGACCTCTTGCATAACTACAATTCATAATTATACACCCCAGCAATTAAGTTAAATCTAAGCCCGAATCTTTTTCTCCTATTTCTATATCTTTCCGATATTACTTTAAATCTTTTCAAAACACATAAGATATTTTCTACACATATTCTCTTGGAAGAAAGTTCGTGATTGCTTTTCTTCTCATATTTGGTCAGCGGTGTTAGTTTACCTCTCTTCTTTGGAATATCACTATTTTTATGAATTTTTTGTATGCCTATATATCCAGTATCACAAAGTATTTTCGTACTATTCATCACAGTAAAACCAGATTCTTTGAACAATTGAAAATCATGTTTCTTTCCGTTGCAAAAGTTTGTTTTGAGTATCTTTAAGTCAGTTTTATTAATAATTACTTGAGCTTTGATTGTATGTCTCTTTTTCTTTCCTGAGTAGTATTCTCTTTGCTTTTTTTGGGTCTCTGTATTGGAGTTTCGCTTGCATCCACGACAACGACTTCTATATCTAAATTGTTTGCAAGTTCTCTTTTATTTGGCAATTGAAACTCTTTTGATTTTATTAAAATATCTTCTATCCATATACAGTTTCTAAAGCAAGTACTTTCGCTAATTTTATGTTTTGTTGCTATATGAAAGTATGTTCCATATTCTCTCATGTATTCAAGCCACATAAGAAGTCTTTCTTCCAGAGACATCTTATTTGGTCTTCCTCCGAGTTGGTTTTTCTCTATTTCCTTCTCTCTTAAGATTTCTAACATCTTTTCAAAAGTTGTTCTCTTTATTCCTGTTAATCTTCTAAAATTTTCTTTTGTTAAATTATTATATGTATTCATCCCTTAATTGTAGGGGATGGAAGTGGGTTATGCAAGAGGTCTAATATAAAAATGGAAAATCCAACGTTTTCGCCAGAAGGTAGTTTAGATAGGAAGTTTACAACTCCACATGAGGAGCTGGAATTTTTACGTGAAAAGGTTGCAAAACAAGAACAAATTGGACGTCCGACGTCCAGCCAATTTGAGCGTATACCATCTGATGAAGCTGTAAGTCAGCAAATCCACGAATATAAGGAAGAAAAGCCTGAAGTAATTTTGGAAGAAGGCTATAAATTACCAGAACAAGAAGCTGGAGAGATAGTTCTTAAACTCTCCCCCGAAGAACATGATAGAAAGATGGCAGAACTTTTAGGAATACTCCAAGAGAAAGGTGTTAAAAATACTTTATCTATTGTTGAGAAGATGAACAATGCGCATATCACAGATGACTTTCATAGGTTCCTTGTTGAGTATATAAAGGAGGGATTTAATGCAGGAGATCTCAAAGAGAGGAGTCCTCTTTGGAAACAGCTTCATATGACATTGTTTGAGATAGCGCTTCCATCTGAAAACGGAGACAATAGTGAAAAACCGCTTAAAGAACTTATTTCTTCTATGGAACAACTTTATGCTGGTATGCTTGCGATCTCTGGCAAAAAGAAAACCGAGAAGAATCATATGGCTTTTGAGATTGCTGTATCAGACAAAACAGAAGACGCAGTTTTCTATGTTGCCGTACCAGACGAGAGGAAAGATATGTTTGAGAAGCAGGTGCTTTCGATCTTCCCTCAAGCTATGGTGGTAGAAAACAAAGATGATTATAATATTTTCAATGAACACGGAGCTTCTTCTGGAGCATATGGCAGATTCACAAGAAATAATATCTATCCTCTTAAGATGTACGATGTGTTTGACTATGATCCACTTAATATTCTTTTGTCTTCGTTTTCAAAACTTCAAAAAGAAGGTGAAGGAGCTGCTGTACAGGTCATATTTAACCCAGCTGGAAGTGGTTATAATAAAAAATACAAATACGCACTTGATAGAATACAAAAAGGTACTTCTGTAGGTAAAGCTGTAGATATGCCAGAGACTATTGCGGGCGGAGTATTTAAAGAAATGAAAGATGTTTTTGGTAGTAGCTCTTCCAAGAAGAAAAATGAAGTTGATAGTGCACCTCCTATAATAGATCAGATAGCGGTTGATCAGATCACAAATAAGATATCAAGTCCTATTGCAGAAGTTAATATACGTATCGTCGCATCTGCAGGTACAAAAGAGAGAGCGGATGCGATACTTTCAGACGTCGAGGCGGTGTTTAACCAGTTTGGTGAAGCACAAGGCAATACACTTAAGTTTAAGCATCTCAAGAAAGGTGCTCTTGAAACACTACTTCGAGATTTCTCATACAGGCGTTTTATAGATGGCCAAAAGATACCACTTAATCTAAAAGAAGTTACAACACTTTATCATTTCCCAACAACTGGTGTCAGTTCATCACGTGAGCTTAAGCAGTCAAAAGCAGGCACAGCGCCAGCGCCACTTGATATGTCAGGAGAGGGAGTATTGCTTGGTATAAACAAATACAGGAATTCTGAAACAAAGGTTCGCATAAGTCGCGAAGATCGTTTGCGACATTTCTATACAATAGGGCAGACAGGTACTGGTAAATCTACTTTGCTTAAAAACATGGCAATACAAGATATTATAAACGGCGATGGTGTATGTGTGATAGATCCGCACGGAGTGGACATAAACGACATTCTTGGAGCTGTACCAGAGCACCGTATGAAAGATGTAATATATTTTGACCCAGGTTATACAGCAAGACCTATGGCGCTCAACATGCTTGAATATGATGAACGTTTTCCAGAGCAAAAGACATTTGTAGTAAATGAGATGTTTAGTATTTTTCAAAAGCTTTACGGAGACACACCAGAGTCAATGGGGCCTATGTTTGAGCAATACTTCAGAAATGCGACACTGCTTGTGATTGAAGATCCAGCGAGCGGTAATACACTTCTTGATGTATCGCGTGTGCTTGTTGATGAGGAATTTAGAAATATGAAGCTTTCTAAATGTAATAATCCGATAGTCGTGCAGTTTTGGAAAGAGATCGCGGAGAAAGCGGGAGGAGAAGGAGCGCTTGCAAACATAGTGCCCTACATCACAAATAAGTTTGATGTGTTTTTAGCAAATGACATAATGCGTCCGATAATAGGGCAGAGTAAGTCATCTTTTAATTTCAGAGAAATCATGGACGGCAAGAAAATACTTCTTGTTAATCTAGCAAAAGGTAGGTTAGGAGATATCAATGCGCATCTTATAGGTCTTATACTCGTCGGTAAGATTTTGATGGCAGCACTTTCAAGGGTGGATGAGATTGGGCAAGGAGGAGAAAACGCACCAGACTTTTATCTACATTTGGATGAGTTTCAAAACATCACAACAGACTCCATCTCTACCATTCTTTCAGAAGCTAGGAAGTATAAGCTCGGGCTTTCAATAGCGCACCAGTTTATAGCTCAGCTTGATGACAAGATCAAGAATGCAGTATTTGGCAACGTAGGGTCTATTTGTTCTTTTAGGGTAGGGGCAGACGATGCAGAGTATCTTAAGAATCAGTTTGAGCCGGTATTTAATGCAAATGACCTTATGAATATAGACAATAGAAATGCATATCTAAAAATGCTTATTAACGGCAGGCCAGCAAAGCCGTTTAATATAGAAACACTTCCACCTGTACAGGCAAATAAAGAACTTGCTGAAAATCTAAAACAGCTTTCACACCTCACATACGGCCGCGCCCGCGACGAAGTAGAGGAGGAAATACGAGCTAGGTATAATAAGTAAGTGATTTAGTATTAATAATAAACATATGAATGATTTGGAAAAATTAAGAGATATAGTAGGAACTTCATTACTTTCAGATGAAGACAAGATGTTTTGGGAAGAAAAAGTCTTTAAAATAGTAGAGACAAAACCAAATATTGTAAAACCTATACTGTTTCATTTAGAAAATTCACCAGATGAGATTAAATCTTTTACGGATTTTTCTAGAAGAAAGGTAGCTATGATTGAGAGTGGCGATAAAGAAGGTTTAGACAAAATTTTAAAAGAGGAAGAAGAAAAATTAAATGCAATAAATTAAAAATATGGAAGGAATTAAATTTGAAAATCCAAATAATTTTGAATCAGATAAATCTAAAAATCGTAAAGAGTTTGTAGGTGGTGAGAAAGATTTAGTTGGAAATATTGAAAAAGGAAAAGGTTTAAAAAAACGTATATTATATATGGGAGCTGTCGTAATACTAAGTGGTATAGCAGCTACGGGGTGTTTAAAGAAAAAAAGTGCTGATGAAGTTGTGATAGATGAGCTTAAGGAATTATCAACAAAAGTTGAATTAAGCGAGGAGGAGTTTGATAGAAAATTAAAGTTGGAAGATACGTTAGAGAAGGTGGTTATAAGAGAAGCGGAAAAATTACTAACTCAAATGGAAGATTTGGGTAATTCTTTTGGAGATATACAAAAAGATGCTGAAGAACTTTCTAATACGGTAGATGAGTTTGCAGATTCTATTGCTAATACTGCTGATGATGTTTTAGATAATATGGACAAGGAAGACAAAGAAAGGGAAGAAAAAGAGGCAGAAAAACTTAACAAAGAAATGCAAGAGCTACTTGGAGACAAAGAACTTAACGATATATTAGATAGTCTTAAATAAAAGTAATAAGTGTAATTATATGAAAAATTTTGAAGGACCAAAAAATTCATCGGAAGGTGATAAAAAGGAGGATAGATGGAAAGACTTAAAGATAGATTTAGGTTCGAATAAGGTAGATATGTCAAAATACGAAAATGTTATAAATAATACAGAGGAAATAAAAAATGAACTTGAAGAGTATCTGGATAGTTTAGTGCCGTATGTAGAAGGACTGAAAAGTAATGAAGAAAAAAGAAAATTTATTAATCACGTTGATGTTATGAAAACAAATGTTTTAGATACATTATCAAAAACAGAAGGGGACGCATTATCTTCTATGATAGAATTTGTAAATAATGAAACAAGAAAAAGCGCTTTTGATGTTTTTAAACAGTTTGTTGAAGGTGCTAAGGTAAGATACGGCAAAGATTAGACTTTTGTTAGTTGTATTGACAACATCATTCAATTACAATACAATAGATATATTATGAAAACAAGTGAAAAAACACAAATACAGGTACGTATTGATGTTGATACAAAAAACAAAGCTAAAAAAATTCTTGAAAATATTGGTATGGATGCAAGTACAGCTGTAAATATACTATTTAAACAAATTGTTCGTTCAGGAACGCTTCCTATTGATCTGCGTGACATAAATGGATTTGCTCCACAAAAAGCATCTGAGCTTAAAGAGTCAATTAAAGATGCAGAGCAAAGTAAAAAATCATTTAAAAATACTAAAATGCTTATGAATGATTTGTTAGCTTAATTGTTGTATGTATAATCTAAAACATTCAAATAGATTTAAAAAGGATTTAAGAAAGATAAGTAGTAATAAAAATTTTGATGCAAAAACTTTTATATCTGTTGTAGAGACTATAAGAGTTGGTGATAAATTACAAGAGAAATACAGTGATCATAAACTCAATGGAGAATTTAAAGATTGTAGAGAATGTCATATAAAACCAGATCTGCTTTTGATATATAAGATTAATCAGAAACAATCAGCATTACATCTTTTGAGAATTGGCTCACATTCTGAATTATTTGGATAATTTAGCACAAAACCGCTAGGTCAAACCTAGCGGTTTTGGCTTGCACCTTGGTATGTGGGGGGGGGTATAATACTGACAATGATTAAAAATCAGGATTTATTAAGATTTAAGTAAAAATATGAATGATTTAGAAAAATTACAAAATATAATAAAAGATTCATCACTGTCTGATGAATATAAAGCTTTTTGGGAAGAAAAAATGTTTCCGTTGTTAAGTACAAATGATCCTGTTATGGCAATGTCTTTGTTGGACTATCTAGAAGAAAAGCCAGAAGATATTGAATGGCTAACAGATGTTACAAAGCGTAAATTTGCTGCATTTGAAAACGTTGATAATCTAGCTATAGAATCAATTTTAAAAGAAGAGCAAGAAAAAGCAAATTCTTAAATTTTTAATAAAATAAAATCAAAATGGAAAATTTCGAAAAACCACAAATAAATCAACACGAAGAAAGTTCAAATCCGGAGAAAAAAGAATCTTGGCTAAAAAAGAAGCTGCAATATGCTTTAATTACAACAACGTTACTTGCTACTATTGGTGCTACAGAAGGTAAGGCAGAAGAGATAGAAGAACTTGAAAAAGAACCTACAGAAATTGAAGTTAGTGCAAAAGAAATCGCAACAAAACTTCAAGAATTTAGTGATAATGTTCAGGAATTAATACGCTTGCAGATAGAAATAATATATAAACAAAAAGAAGAAACTCCAGAGATCAAGGCTGCTGAAGAGGAGGTTGATGAAATTGGAGAAGAATTAGTTGCAGGCATTGAAGAGTTAGAAGAACTCTCAAAAAACGATACAACGAAAAGAGATTTAGAAAAAGTAATACAAGGAATCAAAGAAAGGAAAAATAATGAACAGGCAGAAGAAACTGCAAAAATCAGTGCTATCAAAGCTGATGTTGATGAAATTGGACAAGAACTATTATCAAACTTGCTAAAAGATGCAGAGCAAAGTAAAAAATCAAATGAGTTAATGAAAAGAGATTTAGAAAAAGTATTAGGTAAGTACGAAGGAGCTATTGCAAAAAGTACTTCAGAAAACGAAGATAAAGAAATTAACATACAAGAAACAGATGATAAGGTGAGTACTTCAAAGGATGAAGAAATAATATATAAACAAAAAGAAGAAGAAACTAAAGAGAAAGAAACAAAAGATATTACAGGTGAAGATTTAACATCTAATAAAAATGAAAAGAACGATGAATTAAAGTCAAACATAGAAGAAAAAAGTGAATTCAGTGACTGGACATTAGGTAATATTAAAAACAAAATGTTAGAACTCCAAAATTTAAGATATGAAAGAACACTTACCTCAGAAGAAATGAATCAAAAAACCGAACTAAGAACTGTATTGCAGGAAAAGTTACAAGATGAATTTTCTGAAGAACAGATGAGTAAGAGATTGTATGAAATACAAAGTGCTAAAAAAGTTTTAGATAAAGAGATTGGAGATTCATTTACTGACAAACGATGGGATGAAGTATCTATATTAAGTTTTGAAGAAAAAGCTTTAGAGAAAGTATTGAATAAGTAAAATCTGGCTTTCGGATAGCTAGATTTTATAAAATTCTTTGGACATATTTTATATATGAAAACTTTTCTATTAAAAGGTAATTGGGAGCATTCAGAATTTGAAGCCTATTTAGATATTGACGGAAACTTTGAGTCATTACGACAAACAACTACTGCCGTTGTAAGTGTTTGCTTCACACGAGATAATAAGGTCGTCCTAACTCATAGAAAAGACGGCATGTTTGATTTGTTAGGAGGAAAAACAAAATCTGAAGAATCGGTAGAAGATACATTAAGTAGAGAAGCTCTAGAAGAAGGTGGAATGAAATTATTGTCGTGGAAGTATTTTGGTCACTACCGTATCAAACTATTACCTGATGCACCTAAACGATATAAGGATAAATATCCAAAAATTTCACATATTCTCTTTTTTATATCACAAGGGGAAAAAGTATGTGTTCCGTTCGGTAAAGAAATTCAAGGATCTAGAGAATTTTCGATTGAAGAACTTAAAAATTCTAATATTTTAGATCATGTAATGCTAAAAGAGGCAATAAAAATGGTTGGAAACAAGTATTAATGACGGTATAATATAAATAATGGAAAATCCGACATTTTTACAGGGGCAAGAAGGTGGAAATATAAATAAAAAGTTTAATACTCCGCAGGAGGAGCTGGAGTTTTTGCGTGAGAAGGTTGCGAAGCAAGAGCGGGTTGAAAATGGTGGACGTCCGACGTCCACATTTGAACAAGCTCCAAAAGAAGAGGCTGTAAGTCAGCAGATTCATGAATATAAAAAAGAAAAACCAGAAGTAGTATTAGAAGAGAGTTACAAACTACCTGAAAAAGAAGCAGAGGAAATAGTTCTTAAACTTTCTCCAGAAGAGCATGATGACAAGATGGCTGAGCTTCTCGGAATCTTGCAAGAGAAAGGTGTAAGGAATACATTGTCTGTTGTAGAAAAGATGGATGATGCTCATATTGCAGACGACTTCCACAGGTTTCTTATCGAATATATCAAAGAAGGTTTTGTCCCTGTCGGTGTTAAAGAGAAAAGTCCTTTGTGGAAGCAACTACATATGACACTTTTTGAAATAACTCTTCCGTCATTTAGTACAGATGATGGCGGACAAGAAAAACCACTTAAAGAACTTATCTCATCAATGGAGCAATTATATGCTGGCATGCTCTCTATATCAGGTAAAAAGAGAAATGAGAAAAATCATTTAGCACTTGAGATCGCAGTGTCGGACAAAAGTGAAGAAGCGGTATTTTATGTGGCCGTACCAGATGAGCGAAAAGATTTATTTGAAAAACAAATCCTTTCAATATTTCCACAAGCAAAAGTTATTGAAAATAAAGACGACTATAATATCTTTAATGAGCAAGGTGTTTCTGTGGGGGCGTATGGAAGGTTTACTCGTAACAAAATATATCCTATTAAGACATACGATATATTTGATTACGATCCTTTAAATATTTTACTTTCATCTTTTTCAAAACTTGAAAAAGATGGCGAAGGCGCGGCAGTGCAGATAGTATTTAATCCAGAAGATGATTATTATAATAAAAAATTCAAATATGCTCTTGATCAAATTCAAAAAGGAACTTCTGTAAGCAAGGCTATTAATTTGCCAACCACGCTCGCTGGAGATGTGTTTAAAGAAGTGAAAAGTGTATTCGGTTCTAGTTCAAAGAAAAAAGACGACAATACTCCACCAATAATCGACCAGATATCAGTTGATCAAATTACAAATAAAATCTCAAGCCCTATTGCGACAGTTAATATACGTATAGTTGCATCAGCTAATACACAAGAGAGAGCGGAAGTAATACTTTCTGACATTGAAGCGGTGTTTAATCAATTTGAAGAAGCTCAAGGAAACGCCCTCAAATTTAAACATCTAAAGAAGGGTGCTTTAAGTACCCTTCTTCGTGATTTTTCATATAGGCGATTTATAGATGACCAGAAAATACCACTTAATTTAAAAGAGATTACTACTATTTATCATTTTCCGTCATCCGGCATAAGCTCATCGCGTGAGCTTAAGCAGTCAAAAGCAGGTACAGCACCAGCTCCTCTTGATATGTCAGGGGAGGGGGTACTTCTTGGAATAAATAAATATAGAAATTCTGAAACAAAAGTTCATATAAGTCGCGAAGACCGCCTGCGACATTTCTATACAATAGGACAAACAGGTACAGGTAAATCAACACTCCTTAAAAATATGGCCGTACAGGATATTATAAACGGTGATGGAGTGTGTGTGATAGATCCGCACGGCGTTGATATTGATGACATACTAGGTGCTGTACCACAGCACCGTATGAAAGACGTAATATATTTTGACCCAGGCCATACTGCAAGACCTATGGCTCTCAATATGCTTGAGTACGATGAGAGGTTTCCAGAGCAGAAGACATTTGTAGTAAACGAAATGTTTAGTATATTCCAAAAGCTTTATGGCGATACACCAGAGTCTATGGGTCCTATGTTTGAACAATACTTCAGGAATGCAACAATGCTTGTGATTGAAGATCCAGCGAGTGGCAACACACTCCTTGATGTATCACGCGTACTTGTAGATGACGAATTTAGAAAGATGAAACTTGATAATTGTAATAATCCAATAGTCGTGCAGTTTTGGCGTGAGATTGCAGAGAAAGCAGGGGGCGAG
>CAZVGL010000014.1:0-9502 GCA_964626705.1 uncultured Candidatus Saccharibacteria bacterium
GAGGGATGACGATACACTCGTGGGCAGGGATCGGTATTAATGACAGTATGTCAGAGAGTGATATCCGAGATTTGTTTAAAAAGAAGCATTTGGGAAAGCGTTTTAAACATACAAAAGTTTTAGTAATAGATGAAGTCTCGATGCTACATCATTTTCGTTTGGATATGGTGGACAAGGTTTGCAAGATGTTTAAAGACAGCACTGCTCCGTTTGGAGGGATGCAGGTGATACTAGTGGGTGACTTTTTTCAGCTTCCGCCGATATCGCGTGGAGCGGAGCGAGCGCATTTTGTACATAAATCTGATGTGTGGAATGCGATGGGGCTTAAGGTATGCTACTTGGATGAGCAGTATAGGCATGAAGACGATACTCTACTTAATCTATTAAACGACATTCGCGCGAATGATATTGGCGAACACGTTCTTGAGCCGCTTAGAGATAGGTATAAAAAAAGTATTGAAGGGGTTGAGACGCCGACAAAACTATATACGCACAATATGGACGTAGATGCTATTAATGCAAGAGAGCTCGACAAACTTTCTGGTAATAATAAAATATTTGAGATGAAGAGTCATGGTTCTCGTGCGCTTGTGGACACACTTAAGCGAAGTTGCCTTGCGCCTGAGTATTTGTATTTGAAGAAAAACTCTTCAGTGATGTTTGTTAAGAATAATTTTGAGAAAGGTTATGTAAACGGTACGCTTGGAAAGGTGGTGGACTTTGAGTTTTCAGAAGAATATGAAGAAGAGGTCCCTATAGTAGAGACAACACAAGGCGAGAGGATATTAGCACTTCCAGAAAGCTGGCGTATAGAAGAAGAAGGGAAGTCAAAGGCTGAAATCAGCCAAATACCGCTTCGTTTGGCATGGGCTATAACAATACACAAAAGCCAAGGAATGAGCCTAGATGCAGCAGAAATGGACCTCTCAAAGGCCTTTGTGGCAGGGCAAGGATACGTAGCACTCTCTCGTGTGAGGGCACTTAGTGGGCTTAAGCTCATGGGGCTAAATGACGTAGCGTTAAAGGTGGATGAGGAGATACTGGAGTTCGACGGTGATCTCATGCGTGATTCTAAAAAAGCTGCAAAAGATCTAAAAGATTTTGATAAAGATAAAAAGAAGAAAAAGCATGAAGAGTTTTTAACGTCAGTCGCACCCACTCAAGAAGAAAAAGAAGAGAAACTTTCTACATATGAGAAGACGAGATTATTGCTCGCTGAGGAGTTTACTGTAGATGAAATAGCAAAGAAAAGAGAGATGACAAAAGGAACGGTTGTAGGGCATATAGAAAAGTTAAGGGAGCTGGGTGAGTGTCCAGATATAAGTCACATAGAAAAAACAATTGATAAAAAAAGATTAGAAAAAATAAAAAAAGCTTTTGCAGAAACAGAAGACACGAAGCTCTCACCTGTGAGAAGTATGCTAGGTAGTAGCTTCACTTTTGATGAGTTACGTTTGGCAAGATTGTTTGTATGAGATTGATAAAGTAGTAAAATAATGCTATCCTCGCTCTAGTATTGTAATTTTATAATTAAAAATATAAACAGGAGGGGAGGTGTGGATTAATGGAGATTGTTGCAAGATTTAAGATTTGTGAAGTTAAAGCCACGAATATAAGTAATGCGCCGTATGAAATATTGTTGTCTAATTTAGCTTCAATAAGTGAAGCGGTGGATGAAGAGAAAAAAAGGACAAATGTTATTACATTGGACGAAAAGACATTTGAGGTTTTTAATATTCCAGTATCTTTTGAATTAGTTCGTAAGAATTTAATATGTTCATTTATTAGCTGTGATGAGGTGGAATCAAAAGAGGAATTATTAGAAATAAGGTCAATCGAAAAAAAAGAAATTACAACAATATTTCAATATTCAATTCCAGTATCAAAAATGGAAAAATCTGTCAGAAAATTAGTACTTTCATCGGCTAATCCTATGGGCAGATTAGTTCAGATGCCGTGTCCTTTTTATAAATTTTCTATTCTTCTTACAGAAGATGAATACGAACTATGTAAAAAGCTTGCACCTACGACTAAATTTATTTTGAAAGACGTGAAAGTTGAGTAGTTTATGTGTTAGTTTAATATAGAGTATAGGTTTTTAAATCTATGCTCTATTTTATTATTTAGTTACATATATGAAAAATATTATAAACATATACAAACCAGTTGGAATATCACCACTTGATGCTATCAATATTCTGAAAGAAAAGAATCTTGAATATCAAGATGTATCAGTAACGTATGCTGGGCGCTTAGACCCTATGGCAGAGGGTGTATTAATATTGCTTGCAGGAGACGAAGTGCATAAAAAAGAAGAATATCAAAAGCTTGATAAAGAGTATGAAGCAGAAATACTTTTTGGATTTGAGACAGACACTTATGATATTTTGGGAATTCCTCAAGTACTACAGTTAACTGTAGTACTTGAGGAATTAGAAAATAGTATGAAAAAAGAAATTGAGAGCTTAAAGGGGGAGATTTCTCTTCCACTTCCGCCGTACTCATCTTATAAAATACAAGGTAAGCCACTTTTTATGTGGGCACGTGAAGGGGAGTTAGATGAGGTAGAAATACCTATGCGCACTACCACTGTTCATAAAGCTGAGCTTTTAGATTCTAGTGAAATATCTGCAGATGGTTTGCTGGAGCAGATTACTAAGAAGATTGGTCTAGTAAAGGGGAATTTTAGGCAAGAAGAGATTTTAAGAATCTGGCAAGAAGTTTTAAATAAGGGCGATCAAAAATATCTAGTAGCGAAAGTAAGGTTCAGTGTTTCAAGCGGAACATATGTACGTTCTATAGCGCACAGTTTAGGAGGTATTCTTTTGGGGCTTATTCGCACGAAGGTGGGTAGTTTTGATATTAAAGATTCTACAAGGACTTAGTCTTTTTGAAAGATTGACAATGGTTAGTAATAGCGATACCTTTTAGGTAGAACTTTGTAAAAAATAAACATAAATAAACTAACAATTATAATTATAGTCTAATTTAGGAGAGTGTTATGAAGAAATTTTTTCTCGTGATGTGTTTAGTAGCCTCTTTTACTCTAGTATTATCTTTTTCTGATTTTAATGGGCTAAGTAGCGCTTTATACTTAGACAATATTCATGCAAAAGTAATAAGTCTTTTGGTGGCTCTGTTGTTTGGTGGCATGATACCTTTTGCAAATTCTGTTAATAGTATGTGTATAGAAGAACCTGAGAATGGTGAGGTGTCAGCATGAAAATATGCATCTTAGTAATAATCTGTGGTCTTATAATGGTGGATTTCGGGACAATCGATTCAGGGATTTTTGGATATGATTTTAATTTGTTAAATATTAAAGATGGTTATGCTGCTTTAGTTGTCTGCGTAGGTGCATTAATGATCATATTAGGATTCACAAATATGCCGCAACCGAGCGGATGACAAACAAAACCCCCAATCTTATTACTACAAACCGTAGATAAGGTTGGGGGTTTTTAATATTTCTCTAGTTAATCAAACTATCAACTAGAGAAAGTATTTGTTCATACGGAAGTGCTCCTGAGAACGGTATCATCTGTCCATCTTTTGATACCGCTATTGAGAAGGGTGTACCTCGTCCTCCAGAACTAGTAGCTTCTCTTAGGTCTGTATCTACTTCTGTTGCGATACGTTTGTCTTCCAAGCATGTATTAAATTCATCTACATTTATCCCTAAGTCAGCAACTGTTTTTTCATATAAGTCGTTTCCTAAAGAGCGCTGATTGCTAAAAAGTGTATCTGTGAACTCCCAAAACGAACCGTTACCACCTAGTTTTGCAACACACTCGGAGGCTATAGCTGCTGTACGTGCTCGTGAGTGGATAGATGAAAGAGGGAAATGACGAAACTCCCAAGAAACTTTCTCTGGGAAATCATCAGTAAGTTTTGCTAGTGTTGGGTGGATACGAGAACAGAAAGGACATTCGAAATCTGAGAATTCTATAATAGTTACGGGGGCATTTATGTCACCACGTATATGGCTGTCTGTGCTTGGAAGACGCAAACCTTTTATTGTCTTTGTGTCTGGCGCTTCTATATTTCTGTTGCCTCCACCTTTTGCAACTGAACCCTCGTTTCCTCCTGTGAATATTATAGCGAGTGCGACGATAGTTATCGCAACTACTATGGATACTATTATGACGGTCGAACCTTTTTGTAAGTTATTTTCCATGCTACTTTTTGGTGATTAATTTATAAGATAATACTATGTATATTAATAGTATATCAAACGTGTCAAGTAGTCTTTTTTATCTAATTTATCTTGCAGTGTGGGCTTGGTAGATATCCTCCACTGCTTTTACAGCATCTCCTGCGGCTATGTTGTTCTGGTGGTATAGCTCATCTGTTACGTCTCCTGCTGCCCAAACCCCAGGTGTTGAGGTTTGTTGGTTCTTAGGGTTTGTTATTATTCTGTTGAATTCATCTAGTTTAACTACATCTTTTACAAAATCTGTTGATGGTATGTTTCCTATTTCCACAAATACACCATTTACTTGTAAGTCTTTTATTTCGTCTGTTTTAATATCTTTATAAGAAACACCTGTTACGAATTTGTCTCCCTTTACTTCTGTTATCTCTGATTCTGTAAGTACTGTCATATTCGGATGTGCTGATACCTTCTCTACTGTTACAGGGTCCGCTTTACAGACTGGTTTTCTGCAAAGTAGTGTAACACTTTTTGTGTATGCTAGAAGTTGTGCAGCTGTCTCAAAACCTGCATTGCCTCCACCTATTACTACTACGTCTTGGCCTGAGAATAACGGTCCATCACAAGATGCGCAGTAAGTAAGCCCTTTATGTTCAAACTCCTCAGCTCCTTTTACGGGAAGCTTTCTTCTATTTGCGCCTGATGCTATAAGTACGTTTTTTGCTTTATATTCTTTATCGCTTTTAGTTATGGCTACGAAACCATCTTCAGACTTTGAAAGGTTTTTGATCTTTTCGCCTTCTATTATATCTACTACATCTCCTGCATAAGCTTCTAAGTGCTTCTTCATGTTTTTTGCTAGCTCACTTCCTGGTATTGATACTGTCCCTATCCAGTTCTGCACGTCCTCTGATACAGCACTTTGTCCTTCAAATTCACAAGCTATGATGGCAGTTTTGAGCTGTTTGCGTGAGGCATAAACTCCGGCAGCAATTCCGGCTGGTCCACCGCCTATTATGATAAGATCATACATGATATTTATTTTTTTAGATTATTAAAAGAAAATTGTTGCTTAAGTATACAAAAAAAGAAACTGATTTTCCAGTTTCTTTTTTATTTAATTTATTTTATTTTTGATCTTCTTAGAAATGCTGGTACTACACCCCAGTCGTCATCATCGTCGTCGTCATCTTTTTTCTTATCTTCTTCCATTGTAGGTGCTTTTGGTGCAGGTATATCTTTCTTTACTTCAGGATCTTTTTTTATTACATTGAAAATCTTTCCGCGTGCACTATCTTCATCGATATCTTTCACTTTTACATCTTCTGCACTTTTTACTGCGCCAGATTGAAATAGTTGTGGGCTTTTGTGAAGGATTGAATCTGGGAAACCAGTTGCAATAACAGTAACTTTGATCTCGTTCTTCTTAATAGATTCATCTTTAATAGTTCCGAAGATAACTTTAGCATGTGGGTCTATAGATTCTGTTATAACTTTAGCTGCTTCTTGTATCTCAAGCATTCCAAGGTCATCACCTCCTGCAACTGCAAACAGTACGCCTTTGGCACCGTTAATAGATACTTCAAGAAGTGGGGAAGAGATGGCCATCCTTGCTGCTTCTTCTGCTCGTTTCTCACCACCTGCAACACCGATACCCATAAGAGCTGAACCAGCATTTTCCATAACTGCTCGTATATCTGCAAAGTCCACGTTTATAATACCAGGGGTTGTTATAAGGTCAGAGATACCTTCAACTGCTTGAAGAAGTATATCGTCTGACATACCAAATGCATTTTTAACACTTGTGTCTTTGTCTACTATTGCAAGCAGTCTATCGTTCGGGATAATAACAAGCGCGTCAACTTCTTTTTTAAGTTCTTCAAGTCCCTTTTCTGCAATCTCCATCCTATGCTGACCTTCAAATGAGAATGGTTTTGTAACAATACCAACTGTTAAAGCTCCAAGTTCTCGAGCTGTGTTTGCTATAACTGAGCTAGCACCACTTCCTGTACCTCCACCGTATCCACAAGTTATAAAAACCATGTCGGAACCTTTTAATGCTTCCTGTATTTCTTCCTTTGTTTCTTCAGCTGCTCGTCTACCAAGCTCAGGGTTCATACCTGCACCAAGACCTTTTGTAAGGTTCTTCCCGATATGGATCTTCTTTTTTGCTTGAGAATGATGTAAATCTTGTGCATCTGTGTTAATAGCAATAAACTCAACTCCCTTAATCTTAGAATTGATCATGTGGTTTACGGCATTATTTCCAGAACCTCCGACTCCAACAACTCGGATTCTTGCGAAAGATTCTACATCAGGTTTAACTTGTTTCATATTTTTTAGTATTTATATTATCTAATTTGACATCATCATAGCAGATAAAAAGAGGGTTGTGAACTTTGACAGTAATACTGTTTATGTCTTGGTTTTTTACACAAATCTGCTTGAAAATAGAGTTTTCAGGCAGATTTGTACTTAATATTTAAAAATTTATATCTATGGTAGGAATTGTTTTACCCATTGTACGATACTTCCTCCAGTTTGTTTCGCAAGCTTTACACCCATAGAATCTTCATCTGTAGAAAGACCCCATATGCAAAGTCCATAAGCAACTGCCCACGAAGAATCGCGAACTTGTCTTTGTACTGCATTTGATTCGGTATTGCCACCATTGAAACCAGAAGAAGTCTTTGATGGAAGTTTAAGTGCAGCACGTGCAAGATCTTCTATGGTTGCTATTCCTGACCCACCACCTGTGATGATAATACCGGCTGGGAGTAGACCGTTTTTCCCAATCTTTTTTAGATGTACTTCTATAAGTTCAAATATATCTGTAAGTCTTGCTCCTATTATTTCATCAAGTTTTTTCTTTGGAAACTCTGCACCAGAAAGAGCGCCTGTTTTTACGCGCTCTGCTTGGTCAAGAGGTATTTTAAGTCCTAAAGCTATGTCGTTTGTTATATCTGTTCCTCCTATTGAAAATACTTTAAGAGATATTGGAATATTGTTTTCAAACACTACTATAGAAACAGTCTCCGCACCTATATTTGCAAGTACGGAGCCAGCGATCTTTTGTGCGCGACTTAGTGTAACGAAACTTCCCGCAAGTGGGGAAGCCATAACATCTTCCACCACTATTCCTGCTTCTTCTACTGCAGAGATAAGGTCGTTTAGGTGTTGTTCAAGGCAAGTTATAAAAAGCACATCAAGCTCAAGTTTGCTTCCACGCATACCTTGAGGTTTACCTAGAACTTTTTGTCCGTCTATTTTATATTGGATTGGGATCTCGTGGAGGATCTTTCTGTTTGCAGTTTTTTGTGTAACTTTCTTTTCACTATCTTTTATAGCTTTCTCAATATCCAAATCTGTTATTTCAGAATCAGCACGGGCTATTACTGCGCCACCGCGAGAATGCACCTCCTCAATACCTACACCACCTATAGAGATAAATGCTTTTTTAATCCTAATACCTGCTGATTTCTCAGCTTGTGCTACAGCTGTACTTATACTTCTTACTGTATCGTTTTGGTTGATTATATAGCCATGACGGAGACCTTTTGATTGCGCAAAACCAGTACCTATTATCTTAGGCATGTTGCTATTGCCGTTCTTTCCATACTCTGTTACCACTACTTTTACTTGGTAGGTACCGATATCTATTCCTGTTGTGATGCTGCGCGCCATATATCAAATAATTATACAACACAAACTACAAATCCCCCAAATTTTATATGGGAAAAACACATCATTTCTTAAAGAAATGATGTGTTTTTAAATTTTGTACTTCTTTTTTAATTTTTCCTCTTCTTTTTCCATTTTGTCTCCATGTTTGAGACCTTTTAAATGTAAAAGTCCATGTATAAACAAATATATTATAAAATCGTTCTCTTTCATATCAAACTTCTTTGCATCACGCTTTGCTATTTCGGGTGTTATAAATATTTCACCTTCAGACTTAGAAAGAGGGAAGGTCAAAATATTAGTTGGTTTGTCTTTTTTTCTATATTCGTTATTTAACGCTTTAGATCTTATCTTGCCAATAAATACAAGACTGAGTTCAAAATCCTTTCCAAGCACTTCATTTTTTATATGAACTAAAAGCAAGCTTTTAGGCTTGCTTTTAGTTTTGTTTAGTATTGAAAAATTATTATCTTTCATTTGTTTATCTATTTTCTTCGTCCGAATCTACCTGTTTGCTCTACTATTTTACCGAGCTTTATTTGCTCATCACGATCTGTTCTTTTCACGATTCTTTTTAAAGTCTTTTTCTTTTTTACGTAGTCAGATTTTCCTCTTTCATAATACCTTATACCTCGTACACGAGATAGTATTCCTGACCCACGCACACGCTTAGTAAACCTTCTTAGAAGGCCGGCCGTGTTTTCTTTGTCATTTTTTTCTACTTGAATATTAATACTCATAGTTAAATAAGATAACACACATTATATATGTTTACAACTAGTTATATTTTAATACGTTTAATGTGCTAAAATATAAACATGCACAAACATCTAAAAATCTCAATTTTCATAACACTGTTTTTGGTGTTATTTTCTCCACAGTTTGTAAGTGCTGATATAATATCTGGACTTGTAGGGCACTGGTATATGAATGATGATGATACCAATACTACAGTTGTAGATTCTAGTAGTAATGAGAATGATGGTGTATTTAATGATTCTACAGGAGACCCTAATACTAATGCTCATACAGATACTGGTAAAATAAATACAGCTTTACGATTTGATGATAATGATGATTATGTTGATATAGGAGATGTAACTATTACAGATAATCTTGCGGCTATGTCTGTGGGTGCATGGATAAATACTGATAATGTTAATAATAATGGAATAATTGTATCTAAGATAAATAATGCTACGGCAGACGGTTGGGGAATATATACGAGATTAGCTAGTGACGAAATAAAGTTTATTATTGAAACTGATAATGGAGCTGCTGTAGCTACATGGAGTTATGGAGTGGAAGATATATCTGGGTGGCATCACTTACTAGGAACTTATGATGGGACCAATATTCGTCTTTATTATGATTCTGTAGAAAAAGCTATACAACCTCATACTGGAACAATAACAAACACTTCTCAAAGATTGTTAATCGGTATGGAGTGGAGAAGTGGTGGTTTGTTTCTCCCATTCGATGGCTTAATTGATGATGTACGTATCTATAGTCGTGTCCTTACATCAGACGAAAGAGACCTTATATATAATTCTGGAACTGGTACAGAAAGTAATGGAGTAGCAGAAACCACCACCCCCACCGACACCTCCTCTCCCCACCACACAGCAGGAGTACCACCAACAGTAACAGAAGTAAAAACAACCTCCA
>CAZVGL010000015.1:0-9112 GCA_964626705.1 uncultured Candidatus Saccharibacteria bacterium
GCCTGAGTTCCCGGGGGGAAATCTCGACAAGCCTATATTTACTTACCTTGCATTTTGGCAAATCTCGCTCTAGAGATCTGCCGGCTGTTGACCTACTCCTATGTACTCACCAAAAGTAGCGAATAGGTCTGTTCAATTGTCAAAGTTCTAGTCAAAAAACCGCCTCTTTAGGCAGTGATACTATTATATACATATGTAGAAGGAAGTCAAATGTCTATTTTGAAGATTTCTTGCCTAGCGCTACAAGTAGTGGAGTGGCTAGGAATATTGACGAGTAAGTACCAGCAATAACTCCAGTTGCAAGTACAAGTGCGAAGTCTTGTGTAGCTTCACTACCTACGAAAAATAGTGCAATAAGTACAAAGAGTGTTGTAAGAGATGTGTTTATAGAACGTGCATATGTCTGACTTAAGCTCTTCCCTACTGTTAGCTCGAAGTCTTCTTTGCTATTGTTCTCTTTATTTAATCTCAAGTTCTCTCGCACTCTATCGAACACTACAATAGTGTCGTTCACAGAGTATCCGAGGATTGCCAGAAGCGCCATCACAAAAAGTATATCTATCTCAGCTCCTACTGTGTATCCTAAGAATGCAAATATACCTACTGGCACGAGCACGTCATGAATAAGAGCAATAATCGCTACTATTCCATACTTCCAAGATGACACTGGCTGAGACACTTTTCTAAACACAAATGCTACAAATAAGATAATGGCCACAACCACAATACCTATAGCCACAAAAGCTTTGTTGCGAAGCTCTGACCCTATAGTTGGACCAATAGAGTTGAACCTTTCTTGTACTACCTCTTTTTCTCCACCAAGTGATAATGTGTTTAATACAGCCACTCTCTGCTCTTCTGTAAGATCTTGAGTCCTTAGTATATAGCCCTCCTCTCCTGTTGGGCGGATTGAGAAACCGCCAATACCTAGGCTACCTAAACGCTCTTCCAACACTTCTTTTGAAGGACGCTTATCTGTGTAACTTATTTCTGTTATAGCTCCTCCCGTGAAATCAATACCGAAGTTTAGTCCGAAAAATGAGATCGAGAAAATCGCTGCAGCGACGATAACGCCTGTGAGTATAAAAAATATTTTTCTGTATTTTACTATTAACATAATTATTTTATTCCTGAACCGAATAAGAACTTCACGGCACCTTTATTTTCAAGTTTTCCAAAAGCATATAAGAATGTTCTTGATATCGTGATAGCTGTGAACATACTGATAATGATTCCAAGACCAAAAGTAAGCGCGAAACCTTTTACAAGTGACGTACCAAACCAAAACAGTATTATTGCTGTGATAATACTTGAAATGTTTCCGTCTCGTATTGAAAGCCATGCTCTTTTAAAGCCATTGTGCGTGGAACTTTCTGTGTCATTGCCTGCTTTTAGCTCTTCTCGCATTCGTTCAAATATAAGTACGTTGGCATCTACGGCCATACCAATGGACAGTAAGAAACCTGCAAGACCTGCAGCAGTAAGCGTAACAGGTATAAGTTTAAATAGTGCAAGCATTATTATTATATAAATAGCAAGTGAAAGTATTGCTACTAACCCTGACATTCTGTACCAAACTAGAAGGAATATTGCTACGGCTATAAGCCCAAAAACTCCAGCGCGGACTCCGTTGTTTACGGCATCACGACCAAGTGATGCACCGATAGTTTGTGTACTTATAAGTTCTATAGGTACTGGGAGTGCACCTAGGTTTAGGTTACGTACAAGGTCTCGTGCTTCTTCTGGAGTGAACCCGCCTGAGACGATAGCGCTACCTCCTGATATCTCTTCATTTATAACTGGTGCTGATTTAAGGTCTCCGTCTAAGAAGATAGCTAAGGTCCTTCCTGTGTTTTCTCTAGTTATCTTTGCAAATAGATCTCCACCCTCTTTTGTAAAGTCCAGACGAACGATAGGTTCGTTTTGTAAATGCCCGCTTGTACCACCTGAACCAAATTCAAGTGCTGAACGTTCTAAATATCTTCCAGTAAGATCAGTGCTTGTAAACATCGCATCAAACCTTTCTTGTGTAAGCTCTTCGTCATCTGCGAGAGGTTCTGCATCTAAGCTTACGAGTCTGAACTCAAGAAGCGGTGTCTCACCTATTATTCGTACAGCTTCAGATATGTCCGTAACACCTGGAAGTTCTACTATGAGGCGTTGCTCCTGAGCACCACTTGCAAATACAGAGCTCTTTTCTATTTGCACTAATGGCTCTGAGACGCCGAATAGGTTCGTACGACGTTCTATAACATCACGAAGTGTATCCATTGAAGTTGACACATCCGTAGCCTGCAGCTCAGAAATATCAGCTTTGTACACTAAGTGTGTACCACCAGCCAGATCAAGCCCCAGTTTAAATGGAAACTTGGACTCTTCATTCATTTCTGACGAATAGCTAAAATAGCCGATCCCTGCTGCGGCTACTAAAATAACGAGTGCGATTATACGTACTTTAAACATACCCAGAAGTATAAGGTATAAGGTCTTATGTATCAAGTGCTTGGTCTTACTATTTTTTAGCTAGAAGTTTATATGCGAGATAACCAATAACACCACCAAGTGCATAACCAACCAAGATATCAAGTGGCCAATGGATGCCAGCTGCTATGCGTGATGCACCTATGAGAAATGCGCCTACTATATAGATGATAGCTATATATTTGTGATAAAAGTAAAAAGAAGTAGCGAGTGCTGAGAAAAATGTCGCATGGCCTGACGGAAACGAATCCCCTGGTTCATATTCAAACAATACGTTAGCAGTATCTAACACTTCAAACGGACGTGGAGAAAAATAAAAGAATTTAATGATTTTTGAGATTACCCATGCACCTAAAGCACTGAAAAATATTACAGCAATGTTTCGTATATTATCTTCTTTATGTTTATGTGTAAAAAGAAAAATTATCAAACCAAAAATGAGCAATAGCCCAAACTTGTCTGTTAAAAATACTATCACAGCATCAAAGGTTTCATTTTGAAGTGCAAAGTTGTTGAAGAAGTTAAAGATTGCTGTGTTCATTAAACTTATTATAACAACTCTTTAAGCCCTTCTTCAAGAGATATCTTTGGTTCCCAGTCAATTAGTTTTTTTGCAAGTGTAGAATCTGCAAGAGTATTAGTAGGCTCTAGCCTTGCTTCAATATGCTCTACCTCCCCACCGATAAGCTTTGCGACATTGTTTATTGAATGGTTATGCCCTGCCCCGATGTTCATAACCTCACCTTTACCTACATTTGGAGACTGCGCAGCAAGTATGTTTGCACGTACTACGTCTTTTATGTTTGTAAAATCACGAGTGTTTTCTCCGTCACCGCATATCGTCATTGGTTTACCTTCTGCTTTTTGTTTGAGAAATTTTCCTACTACAAGAGCATAAGCGCCGTCTGGGTTTTGCCCCTTTCCGTATACATTGAAGTACCTTAAAGAAGCCGTCTCTAAACTATGTACAGCACTCCATACCTTGCAATACAATTCACCGATATGTTTCTGAAGACCGTAGGGGCTTTTAGGGTTTGCTGTCATGGTTTCTCTAAGTGGCATCTCTTTCTGATCCCCATATGCAGAGGAAGATGCAGAATATACAACTCTCTTCACCCCACCCTTCTGTGCTGCAATGAGTACGTTTAGCGTACCATTTACATTTACATCATTTGTTTCTACTGGATGCTCTATAGAGTACTGCACTCGTGGAAGCGCGGCCAGATGAAACACGTATTCTGCACCTTCTATTATAGGTAGAATGTCGTCAAGATTTCTCAGATCCACAACATGAAGTGTTGCTTTTTCATTTACATTTTCTTTCTTGCCACCAAAGAGGTTATCTATCACATGCACATCAGCACCTTGCTCTACAAGTGCGTTTACCAGATTAGAACCTATAAACCCCGCACCTCCTGTCACTACTACTTTTTTATTTTGCATATTTTTTATATTAAGCTTTTATATTTTCCTATAACCCCGTTCTTGAGAATAAAGTTTTAATTGTTTTAAGTCCTATATATAGATCAAGTAAGAGTGATCTGTTTTTTATATAATAAATATCATATGAAAGTTTTTCTTTTGTCTCGTCATATTTAACACCAAAGTGTGGGTGCTTAGCATGGTGAATCTGTGCCCAACCAGAAAGCCCTGGTTGTATAAAATGTCTAAAATTATAGTACGGTATCTCTTTTTCATATAACTCCGCAAGTTTTAACGTCTCTGGGCGTGGCCCTATAAAAGATAAGTCCCCTTTCAAAACATTCCAAAGTTGTGGCAATTCATCTATTCTTGTCTTTCTTAATATGCTACCGATTTTTGTAGTTTTATTATCGCTATTTACTAAGTCTTTACCCTTATCATCTTTTTCCATACTTCTGAATTTGATAATATTTATGATCTTATTATCTCTCCCCATCCTTTCTTGTTTTATAAAAATATTACCAGGACCTCCAAGCTTAATAGCCACCATTACGAATGGATAAACTATAAGTGAGATCAGCCCAAGGGTCACCGAGAAAACAATATCAAAAACTCTTCTTATTATATCGTGTGTGATTTTAGGCAGTATAGACACATTACTTAAAAACCAATTATATTTTACGAGTGAAAGTGGTACACGATCAAAAATGTTTTCGTACATTTTTTGAAAATCTAAAAACCTAAAACGTCCTTGTATAAAAGCTAGATAATATAGTAGCGGCATAGCTGACGATACTTTTTCACTACTTGTGTCTGTTACTATCATTGAGATATTGTTCTCTCGCACATACTCAGATATTTTATCTTTTAACTCTTTTTGGTCTACAATATCTAAATCAATATATGATTTGAAATAAAATTTATATCGAGAATTATTATTAACTTCTTCTTTAAGCTCCAGCATTTCAGAACCACCTGCTATAAGTAATGCATTTTGTCTCTTCTTACTTTCAAATTTTGGAAAAAGATATAGTCTCCAGAAAGCTATAAATATAAAAGAGATAAAAAGATATATGAAAAGATTTGTCTTTGGTGTGATACCAAAATACGGTATAAGAAAGAAAAAGAGTGCTGCTATTACTATGTTGGTAATCTGTGCATTTAAAATAATACTTGGAAGTTTCTTTTTAAATATTACAGTATGTTTATCGTAAAGCCCTGCTATAAAGAAAACAAATACCCACACAGCAAATAAAAACAAAAAAGGTACAAAGTGCTCATAAAAGACTCCTTTACTTGGCACCTCAAAATATCGTAGCGCAAGCGTTACCCACAATGCTGCTATGAAAAACAGGATATCGCCTAAAAACAACAATATCCCCTCCTTTTTTCGCCCTATAATCATAATTGTCGTTATTATATAATACTTTTGGTAGTTTGGATAGGTTACAAGATACTAATTATTAAACAACTTAAGCAAGAAATATACTGTTATATAGTACAATATAGACAATATGCATAAAAAAGTGGCTAAAACAAAGGTGTTATATATCATTACCAAATCCAACTGGGGTGGAGCCCAGAGGTATGTATTTGATATGGCGACAAGTATAGCAAAAGATGGATACGATGTAGCAGTAGCACTCGGCGGTGACGGCGCGCTTTGTAATAAGCTTGAGCATGAAAACATACAGACGATAACGATCCCACGTCTAGCAAGAGATATAAATATATTTTCTGAGTTTAAAGTATTGTTTGATCTACTTAAGATTTTAAAAAAAGAAAAACCAGACGTAGTGCATCTCAACAGTTCAAAGATAGGTGGTTTAGGTGCTTTTGCTTGTAGGATTGCTAGAGTGAATAAAATAGTATTTACGGCTCACGGCTGGGCGTATAAAGAAGACAGGAATATTATTTCAAAAAAAATAATTTGGTTTTTCTCGTGGCTTACAGTACTTATATCTCATAAAACTATAGTTGTATCAGAAGATGATTTTAAAAACTCACCTAAATTATTTGTGAACAGGAAAATAAAGACGATTCATAACGGTATTGCTGATATAAAATTCAAAAATAAAGCTGCTGCTAGAAAAGAGTTGCATCCAAGGTCGAACCTTGGACAATTCTGGGTAGGTACAATATCAGAACTTCACATGAATAAGGGTCTACCTTTTATGATACGTGCTGTGAGCAAACTTATAAAAAAAGGTTACGATATTTCATTTTTTATAATTGGCGAAGGAGAAGAGAGGTTCGCTCTTGAACAATTCGTAAAAAAGCTTAAGCTCGAAGATAATGTTTTTCTTTTGGGACACATAGACAATGCATCAGAATACTTAAAAGCTTTTGATATATTCACACTTACATCTGTGAAAGAGGGTCTGCCGTACGTCCTACTGGAAGCAGGGCTTGCTGAATTACCAACTGTTGCCACACACACCGGTGGTATACCAGAGATAATAGAAAACAAAAAGTCAGGACGCCTAGTACACGTAAAAAATTCTTACGAGATAGAAAGTGCTATTTCAGATATTATTGATTTTAAAAAAGATAGCGTTGAATATGGAAAAGCTTTGAAAGAGAAAATTACACAAGATTTTACAGTAGAACAAATGGTAGCTGAAACTGTAGCTATGTACGACTAAACTCCTAAAAACTCTTTTTTGATATCGTCCTTATGTGTAGCCCTAGAATAACGACGCATCCCCATCAATATACCAAGTCCGACAAATTCTGTCATAAGATGTGACCCACCGTAACTTAGAAACGGCACCGTGGTTCCTGTTACTGGTAATAGTCCTATATTCATACCTACATGTACAATAAAATGACTTATAAAAAGTACTGCAAGCCCAGCACCGAAAAGAATTTCAAAGTTTGTAGCGCCATAAGTTGCATTTGCTAATATCCTCCACACTACAATAAAATACAAAAGTAATACAATAATAACTCCTACAAAACCCCACTCTTCTGCAAATGCTGCAAATATAAAATCAGTCTCATACTCAGGCAAAAACTGTAGTTTACTTTGTGTACCATACCCTATTCCCTTCCCTAATATTTGTCCAGAACCAACAGCGATGGTCGACTGATATGCATTGTAGCCAGTCCCTTGTAGGTCAGTAAGTGGATGTATAAATGTAAGTATCCTTTGTTTCTGATAATCTTCAAATGCAAAACCCCACAGTCCTCCAAAAGCTATTGCACCAACTAAAAAGACCGCTATAAGATGCTTTTTTGATATACCAGATATTAAAACCATACCGAACCACACAAAAGCTATGATGATAGCCGATCCAAAGTCAGGTTGTAGAAACACAAGCAAGAAAAGTACGAAAGTATAAAATCCTGAGACCAAAATATGTTTTATATTTGCTATCTCCACATGCCTACGAGAAAAATACTTAGCAAGAAGAAGTATTACAACAAGTTTTATAGGGTCAGACGGCTGTATTGAAAATATTCCAAGATCAAACCTACTCTGAGCACCAAGCACAAACTCACCAAGGAAAAACAAAAGAGTTAAGATGAAAGCTGATATAACAAACAACGTAACTATGACACTGGTACGTCTTAAGAATCTAAAATCTACAAAACTCAAGACAAAAAACATACCTACACTTAGCAATACCCATATTATTTGTTTCTCGAAAAAATAATTCTGCCCTGCTACGAAAGAGTTCATTGTCACAAGACCAGCGCCTACTAGAAGCATGCTAGCCAAAAATAATATCCAGTCAATTTTACTGGATACCTTTCTGATAGACCCTATTATATAGTTACCAGAATCCATATTTTCTAATTAATCCAATAAAGGAACTCTCGGTATCATCTCTATACGAGACACTTTTGTATCAAATTTGTTAGGCCATGTAAACACTAGGTTTTTTGACGATCTATCAGCGAGACGGTCGACAAACGTACTAGAAACCGCTACAGCATTATCTTTTGAGTCAAATGCGACAGCAACCACTTCTATATCTTTTATCGCCTCTACACCGCTGTTTGAAAGCACTGCATCAATCCTAGGAGAAGAGTCTTCACCTGTAAGTATTATATCTTTTACAGATAGTAACCCCCTTTCATCATTAGACTGATACCAGTCTGGAAACTTATCAAATTCAAAAAATGTTTTTACTGGAATCCTCTGCCCTGTAGATATACCCCCTTCAAATATTGGAGTTACGCTATCTGGAGATATGTATGTAGAGCCTTTTCTTTCTGCAATTAAAATATTTCTGTCGTCAAATAATTTGAAAGTATACGGTATTTTTAATACTCCTGAATTAAAATTGGGATTTTCTATATATGCAACAGAGTTATAGACACCATCCGCAACCTTGAAAGACCTACTCCACATAAGCACTGGGTCTGATATTTGTATTTTACAAAACTTTTCACAAATACCACCGCAATCTACACCTAGCTCTTGTCCATTTTGTTTTCCATCAGAACATGTAGGCTCTTTATTAAATATAGAAAGAGCAATAGGCACTATTATAATAAGTGCTACGATAACCACGACTGATAAATATGCTGATCTCCTTCTAGATGCCCATGACATGATAATAGTTTACCACAAAACAACCGCTGTTTGCCAAAGGCAAACAGCGGTTGTTTATTCAATACTTTGTTCCGGCGATTACCTACTTTCCCCATAAAAGAGTATCATCGGCACTACGGTGCTTAACTTCTGTGTCCCCGATTAGAAATTTTTGAGTACTTAGTTCTGGCGACTAGCTACTTTCCCAATAAAATAGTATCATCGCCTCGATAGGACTTTACTTCTGTGTTCGGAATGAGAACAGGTGTTACCCCTACGATAAGTCACCAGAACTAAATGCTCAAAATATATTTCCAAAAATTTCTAACGGGGCATGTCGGAATGCTCCCTGTTTGCTCACGAGCGTAGCGAGTGATTTGCAAACAGCAGTCCACCAAAGCGTTAGCGTCGGTGGGAGAACAGGTGGAACCACTCTAAGTTACTAAAAGTGCCCCCAGCACTTTTAGACCGTCACAAAACATTGAATTCATTTAAAAGCTAAAATAGCCGGTTCGGCACCTCTGGACACCTAAAAATACCCAGTTCGGCACCGTCCAAGCCGTAATTTACCCATATTTTAACTTTCAAATTTTTAACGAGCAAAAAACGACGAACACTAATACTAAAAGCGATGTTCAGATTTCCTAATAAGAGACGATGAATTAG
>CAZVGL010000016.1:0-8747 GCA_964626705.1 uncultured Candidatus Saccharibacteria bacterium
ATTCTTTATTGATAATCCTTCATTTTCTGGGAATGTTTTTGACAGTTCTTTTTCTTTGAAAAATACAGGAGAGTTAATAGCTATTCGTGACGCAGAACTAAATGATATTGATGTACTTACTTATGATCCAGAAGTTGGAGCAGATGGAGACGGTAATTCACTACAGCTTGTATCTTCAAGTTGGATTGCTTCAACACCGACGGCCGGATCTGCTTCTGTTGATATAGAAAGTAGCGAGGAAGAACAAGTTGAAAGTGAGAGTCAGGAGGTGCAACAGAGTAGTTCAAGTTCGTCATCTTCGACAGCTAGCTTTCCAGTAGAGCAGCAGATATTTGTAGATGCAGGAGGAGATAGAAATGTGATAGTGGGTGCGGATAGTTTATTTGAAGGGAGGGCTTTAGGACTACAGAAAAAACCACTTGAGAATGCTCGTTATGTTTGGAATTTTGGAAACGGTGAGACAAAAGAAGGACAAAATGTTTTGCATTATTATGGATACCCGGGGGAATATGTGGTAATGCTTAACGTAACATCGGGAGAGTATTCTGCATCTGATAGGGTGGTAGTAAATGCATATCCTGCAGAGATTGTATTTTCAAAGATAGAAAGTAATTTTGTTGAGATACATAATAAATCAAATAAAGAACTCAATCTTTCATGGTGGCAGATACAGTCAGCAGAAGAGAGGTTTATGATACCGAAAGATACTATTATTTTGGCGAATAAGAAATTAATTTTCTCTAGTGATATCACGGGGCTTGACACTAGTATTAAAGAAAACGTTTCACTGCTTTATCCAAATGGGGTAGAGGCTGTTATATTTGAACAAATAAAAATCCCGCAAAAAACTGTAGTTGTAAAAAAGACTGTGATAGCGGGAAAAGGTCTTTCCTCGGGTAGTGAAGAAGGAGGAAACGTATCTTCTTCACCGGACGGAGGTGAGACCTTGAGGAGCGTTACAAATTTAAAAAAAGAAGAACAAGTTATAGAAGGACAGAAAGAGATTATAAAAAACACTGCACAAACCGCATCCGTGATCTCAAGTCTCGGTGAACGCGGAAAAGACAGCAATATATACAAATGGCTGCTAGCGATATTTGTAGTGATAGGAATATCAGTAGGGATAATGGTGTACGCATCTAAAAAAGAAGAGAAAGAGTTAGGAGATGACATAGAGATAGTTGAATAGACAAGTATATTTACTTTGATACAATATAACAAATGACTAAAAAAACTACAGATGAAAAAATAGATGAACTGGCTCGAATGGTTGCCAAAGGTTTTGGTGATGTTAAAGATGAGATGAATATACGGTTTGACAAAATTGACGAGAGATTTGAGAAAGTTGACGAAAACTTCAGAGAAGTAAATATGAAACTCCATGATATAGATGATGCGGTTCGCAAACATTCTACGCGTATTGAAAGATTAGAAGAAGCAAGCGTTGTATAAACTAAGCGGGAAAAGGTCTGTACCTCGAGGAGGAATGTAGCGAAGCGAAATGACGGGAGAGGTCAGTCCTTGAAGAGTGAATTTTAAAAACAAAAAAGCACCAAACTTATTATAAAATAAATTTAGTACTCCACCTTGGGAGGGCTTCCCAACGAAGCCCCCCCACATCTTTTTGGATTCAAGATCGGTGTTCTCTAAGTATAGCAAGCATTGTCTCTAGTTTAGAAGATTCCCAGCCTTCGTATTTGAATACCTTTTTCTGCAGATTATCCAGTTTGGAAAACTTTGTCTGTATTTCTATCAAAGAAGCGATGGCATTTTCTAAATTAGTATCTTTTCTAAGTCTAGAAATAGCCTGCTCGGTATTAGTTGTAAGATCAGTATAAATGTCATTGGTCATATTTATTTTCTGCCTCATCTTTACAAGCTCTTCCTTAGTTACAGAAGAGTAAGCAGCAGTTTTTTCAATATCTTCAACTGCCTCAGAGTATATTGACATAAACACATTTGCTGATTCCCAGAAGTCATCACCAAACGGTCCTTGCGTTTCTTCTTGTGAAAACACAGAAGATGACATTGAAACCGAGACAATAAACAGACAACAAACTATCACAAAACTACCAATCAATTTTCGCATTTTTTTCTCCTTTCGAGAGAAAAGGTTGTAAAGAACATTTAATGTAACATTACATTAAGACAATAAGAGTATAGCATACTTATATCATTCTGTCAAGCCCACTCCCATCGCTCCTCAATGACCCTCCTCCGCTTCGTTGCACTACGCCGAGGAAAGTCTTTTTCTCGCGATAAACCGCTCGTTTCAGGACTAAATGAGCGGTTTAGGTGGTTTTTGTTGACATTGCGCTGTAATTTGGTAATATTCTATGAAAGCTCGAAGGGGCTTATTTTTTAAGCAAATATGGCAAAAGCATCAGTAATAGCAAGATCAAAAAAAGAACCTAAATTCGCATCACGTGTAGTGCGTCGATGTTTTAAATGTGGTAGAAAGCATGGTTATATGAGAGATTTTGATATGTGCCGAATATGTTTTAGAGAATTAGCTAACGAGGGTATGATCCCAGGAATAAAAAAATCATCATGGTAAGCGATCAAATAGGAGATTTTATAATACAACTTAAAAACGCGGGCAATGTAGGCCTTGATTCTGTTTCTGTGCCCTATTCAGACTTTAAGTTTAGTGTTGCAGAAAAGCTTAAGCAAAAAGATTACGTAAAATCAGTCTCAAAAAAGGGTAAGAAGATCAAAAAGTTTCTTGAAGTAGAACTTCAATATATTGACGATAAAAAAAGAAAACCTAAGATTCACGATGTTGCACGAGTTTCAAAACCAAGTAGAAGAATTTATAAAAAAACAGATGAGATCTTCCCAGTAAAATACGGGAAAGGTTCACTTATTCTTTCCACTCCAGAAGGTATCCTTACAGGAGAAGAAGCACGAAAGAAAAAGGTAGGTGGAGAAGCTCTATTTAAAATTTGGTAAATAATATGTCACGAGTAGGAAAACAACAAATAAATATTCCAGACAAAACAGAAGTTAAACTAACTGATGGTGTTTTTTCTGCCAAAGGTCCTCTCGGAGAGCTTTCTCGAGAGTTTAAATCAGACATTGCTATAAAGATAGAAGATAAGCAGGTCACACTTGAACCTGTGAAAGTCACAAATAAAAACAACATGCTTTGGGGTACATATGCATCTCATATTGCTAATATGGTTAAAGGTGTTAACGAAGCGTTCGTTAAAAAGCTTGTAGTAGAAGGTATCGGATTTAAGGTAGCAAAAGAAGGTAATAACGTGGTTTTAAATGTTGGTTTTTCTCATCCTGTAAAGATGGAGATCCCAGAAGGAGTAAATATAGAAGTTGAGAAAAACGTTATTACAATATCAAGTACTGACAAAGAAAAGGTAGGGCAGTTTGCAGCAAAGGTACGTGCTACTAAGAAGCCAGAACCATATAAAGGTAAAGGTATACATTATGATGACGAAGTGGTTCGTCGAAAACAAGGTAAGCGAGCTGTTACATAGAATAATATGAGTAAATTAAACGAAAAAACAAGAAATAGAATAAAGCGCCATAAAAAGGTGCGTGCGCGGATCTCTGGTACAAAAGAGACTCCACGACTTTCTCTATATAAATCAAACAAGCGTATTTATGCGCAAGTTATTGACGACGACAGCAGTGCTACTATTGTGAGTGTTTTAACTGATGACAAAAAAGGGAAGACAATGACAGAGAAAGCCATAGAAGCTGGAAAAGACATAGCTAAGAAAGCTATTGAGAAAAAGATAGAAAAAGTCGTGTTCGATAGAGGAGGTTTCCTTTATTCTGGGAAAATAAAAGCATTTGCAGATAGTGCGCGTGAGGCAGGACTTAAATTTTAAATATTATGTCAGAAGAAATAAAAAAAGAAGAAAATAAAACAGAAGATGTAGCAGTTGTTACGGAAGTAAAAGCTGATGCACCAAAAGCTGATGTTAAAACATCTGCCCCTTCTAGCGCTCCTAAAGCTGGTGGTTTTGTTAAAAGAGAGTTTACTAAAAATACACGACCAAAGAATAAACGTCATTCAAAACGTCCTGAAAAGCCGCGTTCAGAATATGACAATAAAATCATAAGTATTAGAAGAGTTGTGCGTGTTGTTAAAGGTGGACGAAGGTTTAGTTTTTCAGTTGCAATGATTTCAGGAAATAAGAAAGGTTCTGTAGGTGTAGGTATCGGTAAAGCCTCAGATACAGCACTTGCGATAGAGAAAGCAACAAGAAGTGCTAAGAAAGCGATGATAAAGGTAAAGATGGATAAGAATATGAGAATAGCTTATGATGTTTCTGCAAAATACAATGCATCAGTCGTAACTATAAGGCCAGCACCAGAAAGAGGTATGGTGGCTGGGTCATCGCTTAGAAATGTGTTAGAACTTGCGGGTGTGAAAGATGTTACAGCAAAGGTTATGTCACGAAGTAAAAACAAACTAAACAATGCTCGAGCTGCTATAAAAGCACTTGAACAATTAAATTAATACTATGCAATTACACGAACTAAAAAGAAAAACAAAAACAAAGTCAAAGAAGCGTGTAGGACGTGGTGGTCTTCGTGGTAAGACTTCAGGGCGTGGACACAAAGGACAAAACGCTCGAGCGGGACATAGGGTTCGACCGGAGATCCGAGACATGATAAAGAAACTTCCTAAGCTCCGTGGACATGGTGTAAACAGATCACGAACTGTAAATAGTTCTGTAGTAAAACCAACTCCTATAAACTTAACAGTTCTTGAAGAAAACTTCTCAAATGGTGATAAGGTTAATCCAAAGGTACTTGTATCAGTAGGTCTTGTAGATAAGAAAAAAGGAAAATTACCTAAAGTAAAAATACTTGGAGTAGGTACACTTTCTAAAAAACTAGAAGTTTCAAACTGTGCTATTTCAGAGAGTGCTAAAGCTCAGGTTGAAAAAGCAGGTGGAAAGGTTGAAGTCGAGGTTTAAAACACAATATGAGTAATTTTTTAAATAAATTAGGTTTAGTCTTTAAAGACGCAACACTTCGCAAGAGAATACTTTTTGTATTTGTAGCACTTGCGATCTTTAGACTGCTTGCAGTTATTCCTATTCCGGGTGTAGATGCTTTACAGTTGGATCAGTTTTTCTCAGGAAATCAGTTTTTAGGACTTCTTAATATCTTCTCTGGTGGTGGGCTTTCAAACCTATCTATAGTGATGCTTGGTGTTGCTCCGTACATTACCTCATCTATTATTATGCAGCTTTTGACTATCATGTCACCGAAGCTAAAGGCTATATATCAAGAAGAGGGAGAAGCAGGAAGAAAGAAGTTCAGTCAGTATTCAAGACTTATAACAATACCACTTGCTTTTATGCAAGGTTTTGCGTTCCTTACATTGCTTACAAGGCAGGGTATAGTGCCAGACCTTGGTATGTTTGGACTAATAACAAACGTGCTTGTTATAGCGGCAGGTTCTATACTTCTGATGTGGATAGGTGAACTTATTACAGAGTATGGTATCGGTAACGGAGTTTCTCTCATCATCTTTGCTGGTATCGTAGCAGGACTTCCAAGTACTATAAACCAGCTTATCTTTACATTTGATGTATCACAGATTCCACTTTACCTAGGTTTTATAGTAGCTGGGCTTCTTATCACAGCAGGAGTTGTGGTTGTTACAGAAGCAGAACGACCTATCCCTATTACATATGCAAAACGTGTTAGAGGTATGAAGCAGTATGGTGGTATTTCTACATACTTACCACTTCGTGTGAACCAAGCAGGAGTTATACCTATTATCTTTGCACTTTCAATACTTCTTTTCCCACAGATGATATTAAACTTTGTCGCCAATGTAGATAGTCAGATCATTGCGTCCGTGTCTAGTTTTATATTAAGGATATTAGAAAACGGCTGGATATACGGTGCACTTTATTTCTTGCTTGTATTCTTATTTACATATTTCTACACTGCTGTTACTTTCGACCCGGATTCAATAGCTACAAACTTACAAAAGAGTGGAGCATTTGTACCAGGTGTAAGGCCAGGTAGAACTACATCAGAATATATCGGAAAAATCCTAACTAGAATAACGTTAGTTGGAGCTATTTTCTTAGGTGTTATCGCAGTTATTCCACTCGGTATGCAGGCTATAACAGGCGTTACAGCGCTTGCTATTGGCGGTACAGCACTTCTAATCGCTGTATCAGTAGTAATAGACCTTGTACGAAAAATAGAAGCCCAGATCTCAATGAGAGAGTATTAAACCATTTTGGTGTATTGCGTACCTAAGTAATATAAATAAAAGTAAAAACCGCTAAATTCTGCAGAATTTAGCGGTTTTTACTTTAAAAGGTCTACCTTAGAGCTTTCATTAATGTAGATCTTTTTTTATTAAGTTCCTCAACCTCTTTTTTTGTTCTTTCTATCTCTTGAGATATTCCACTTTTTGTCATACTTCCTGGATCTGAATTTCCTTCTTGAACTTCTCGTTGTATTTCCTCTAGTGTTAATTCTTCGGGTGCTGTTGTCAGTTTTTCTTCTAATCTTTCTAATACATTTTCAAGCCTTCCTTTTTGGTTTGTAAGACTATCTAATTCATCTCTAAAGTCTTCAGATGTACCGCCAAGACTTTCTTTGTATGTTTCTGACCCATTATTACCTCCTAGAAACCTTTCTTTTAAACTTATCAACTGCTCCCACGTTGTTAAATCTTCTTTTTCTCCTTCACTTCTTAACATTTCAAGTCTTTCACCCACTGTTAGTTCTATTTGTGTATTACCCTCTGACGCTTCCACCTTACTACCTTTTACGTTACCAGCTGACCAAAAAACCGTTGCCAATGTAAGTGCAAGAAAAACGTTTTTGGTTATACTAGATTTTTCTTTATCAGCATTAAGAAGCCCCACTTCTTTGTCTATAAAATTTGTGATATTTTCAGGCCCATTTTCTTGCTCTTGTTTATTTATATTTTCAAATCCCATATTTTTAATTTATTGCGTTTAATCTTTCTTCTTCCTCTTTTAAGATTTTGTCTAATGCGTTTTTGTCGCCACTTTCAATAGCTGTAAACTTTCTTTTTGTAAAATCAGTAAACCATTCTAAATCATCTGGTTTTTCTTCCAAGTATTCTAAAAACGAGTCAATCACTTTTGACGGGATTTTTATTGAAAGTTTTTCGTTCCAAAAACTCTTATTTTCATCTGATAAAGATGAATCTTTTATGATATTTTGTAATTTTGTTAAATTATCCATAATACTAAAATGATAGCACTATACTTAATTTGTCACAATATTTATTTTATATACTTGAAAACAGAGCTTTTTTATCGCATACTTAACACCTATGAAACCAAAAACATACATAATGATAGGGCGGTCTGGGTCCGGTAAAGGCACTCAAACTAAGCTTTTAAAAGAGTATACAGAGAAGCAAGATCCAGAGACTGAGATACTTCACATAGAATCAGGAGATGAATTCAGAGACTTTTTAAGGAGAGATGCTTATGCAAGCAAGCTTGCAAAAGGGATAATAACAGAGGGTAAGTTGCAGCCGGCATTTCTTGCTGTTTGGGTATGGGCTGATTCTTTAATCAAATATCTAGATGACAAAAAACATATAATACTTGATGGAACTCCAAGAAAGTTAAGTGAAGCACTTGTTTTAAATGAAGCTTTAAGCTTTTATGGACGTGAGAATGTTAATGTAATATATATAAATGTTTCAACAGATTGGGCAACAGACAAATTAATGAGTCGAAAAAGTGATAGAACAGATGATACGCGTGAAGGTATTAAGAAACGACAAGGTTGGTTTGACACAGACACAATGCAAGCTATTGATTTCTATAGAGATGACTCGGGATATAATTTTTTTGAAATAAACGGTGAGCAGGCTGTTGAAGAAGTACACAATGAAATAGTGGAAAATTTAGAAAAATAAAATGATCAAAACAAAAGAAGAAATAGAAATAATGCGTGAAGGTGGAAAACGGCTTGCAGAAATTTTACAAAAAGTAGCTCAGGGAGCTATGCCAGAAGTTAATATATCAACTTTAAATGATCTTGCAGAGAAACTTATTAGAGATGGAGGTGACATTCCTTCGTTTTTGGACTACACGCCGGAAGGTTCAAGTCGTCCATATCCTGCGACACTTTGCGTATCTATAAACGACGAAATAGTCCATGGTATTCCAAATGAAGAAGATAGAGTTTTAAAAGAGGGTGACATTGTTGGTCTTGATATCGGACTCAAGCATAAAGGTTTGTTCCTAGACACTGCGATCACTGTGGGGGTAGGAGAGGTGAGTAAAGAAGACCAGAAGCTTATGAATATAACCAAAGAAGCGCTGCAAGTAGGTATAAATGCAGCACGCGCTGGTAATACTGTAGGAGATATAGGTTATGCTATAGAACAGTTTGCAGAGCAGTATGGCTACGGATTTCCTTTAGAGCTTGGTGGGCATGGTGTAGGACATAAAGTAGCTGAAGAGCCATATATTGCAAACTATGGTGATAAAGGCACTGGTCCTAAGCTAAAAGCAGGAATGGTATTGGCACTTGAGCCGATGTTAAATGCTGGAGATTCTCGTATAATACTTGCAGAAGACGACTATACATATAAAACCGCCGACGGCAAAAATAGCGCACATTTCGAACACACTATTTTAGTCACAGAAGATAAGGCTGAGATATTGACTAAAATATAGTCTTCTGGTATACTATTTTTGATAAATTCTCATTTTACCTCGTAGCTCTGCTACGAGCGTACCCACTCCAAATGA
>CAZVGL010000017.1:0-8526 GCA_964626705.1 uncultured Candidatus Saccharibacteria bacterium
AATCCTCCCATATTCCATCGTCACTCTCACGCCTTACAGCAAACTCTGGATACTTAGATACATAGTAAGGATCCTGAAACACTGATATGCGCCCCATTACATAAATACCCTTGTCATGTAAACGCGCGATAAACTCACGTACATCTGAGATCCTATTTTCTACTGATCCGACTTCTTGCAACATTTCGTCTTCCACTTTAAAAGCAATCTTTCCTGTGTAGTCTTTAATATCAATAATTATAGAGTTGATCTCAGTCTCGTCTGCAATCTTTACAAGTTTTTCTCTAAAGCTTGGTGTGCCTGCCACCCAACTGCTCATGTAAATCGCTTTTACCGCTTCTGGAGTTTTAATATGTGTTGCTACAAACTTCTTTTTTTCAGGAACTTTTTTTATTGTATTTAAAGAAGTTGTTGTGGCGGTAGTGGCGGTAGTGTTGGGATTATTAAAGTCTGATACTAAGCCAACACCGTTATATTCCACTTGTACAACAGATGGTATACCAAAATACAAGATAGATATAAATCCAGCTACAAGTACACCAGTTATTATTAATCCGGTTTTATTTGTTTTATTCTTCTTTACCTTTTTCATTTCTATGATTTATTCCATTTTCTACATAAACGTCATTGTTTTTATCAAAACTAAATGATGAACTATTTGATGACTCACTTCGCAATAGAAAAGTATAGGAAATAATTCCTAACCCAGACAATACAAAAAACAGAGTTCTCCAAAAACTTGGAAAGCCTAAAAATGGGAGTATTATTATCCAAACTGCTAATGTGATTATTATACTGTGTTTACTCATAATTAATCTTTAATTAAATCTTCCCCTATTTTATAAATATCCCCTGCACCTATTGTTAGTATAATATCATCTTTTTGAGTATTGTCTCTCAAATACCGCTCTATCTCTTCAAAATTATCATACGCCACAGCATCTGAGCCATTCTTACTTATTGCGTCTGCAAGTATTGCACTATTTATACTTGGGTCATTCTTCTCACGTGCGGCATATATTGGAGTTAAAAGCACTTTATCTGCATTTGTAAAACTCTTTACGATATCATCAAAAAGTATTTTTGTACGACTATATAGGTGTGGCATAAATACTGTAATGATTCTTTGGCTTGGAAATCTCTCTCGGGTAGCCTTAAGTACCGCTTGTATCTCTGTTGGATGATGCGCATAGTCATCGTACACTTGTGCACCACTTTTCATCTCTCCTTTATATTCAAACCGTCGCCACACTCCTTCAAACTCAGCGAGTGCTTTTAGCGCTTTTTCTTTTTCAACTTTCAAAATCTCTGCCACAGCAAATGCAGCTTTTGCATTTTCCTGATTATAATCTCCTGTAACTTTTAAGTCTAAAGTGTCTCCAGCTTTTGTATAATCGACAATATTACATACGACATCTTTAAGTACAGGTACGACCTTAGAATCATTTGGATTACAGACAACAAAATCATCTTTTCCCAACTTCCCTACAAGTTCACTAAACGCACTTTGTATATCAGCAAGGTCTTTATAATAATCCAGATGATCTTCTTCTATATTTGTGATCACAAGAATGTTTGGATTAAGATCTAAGAACGATCTTTTGTACTCACAGGCTTCTACTATAAATAAATCGCTCTTTCCTGTAATCAAATTACTTCCAGAATCTTTCAAAAGACTTCCGACTATTACAGTTGGATCTAATCCCGCATCTACTGCAACTTTTGCAAGCATTGCAGTTGTAGTGGTCTTGCCGTGTGTTCCTGATACTGCAACAGTATAATGTCCGGTTGATATGATGCCGAGCATTTGCGAGTATGTATACAACTTGGTAACCCCGTTACCAAGTTGTTTTGCTTTTAGAAACTCTGGATTATCTTGATCAATCGCAACAGTGTAAACAACCAAATCAGTATCATCTGTAAGATTCTTAGCATTATGCTCATAGGAAATCTTAGCACCCTTACCTTCGAGTTCTTTAGCAATCTCAGATTCATCTGTGTCAGATCCGCTCACCTCCATCCCCCTATCCAAAAACATTCGCGCAATAGCAGACACACCGATACCACCAATACCGATAAAGTGAACTTTTTTAATATTATCTAAATTCATAATTACTTTAACTTCTTTATTATATCTACAAATTGATCGTTTCTATCATATTCATTCTTAAATATTCCAAATGATGCAAATGTTGGGCTGAACAATACTGTATCGCCACGTTTTGCATTTTTTATAGCTAACATGATTCCATCTTTCAGATTATCAACTTCTTTATTTTCAACTTTTAGTTTTTTTAATTTATCTGTCCCAGACCCTGCAAGCAATACTACATATTTACAATATTTTGGAATCTCTTTCATAAGCTTTGACATATCAAGCCCTTTATCTGCGCCACCTATTATTAAGACAATGTTTTTGTCTTTACTGCCAAGTGCTTTTAATGCAGCAATAGTTGCATCTGGACTTGTGGCATTGTTGTCGTTGTAAATCTTCACACCACGTAGTGTTTTCATATATTCAAGTCGTCCTTCAACACCTTTGAAATTCTCAAGTGTTTTCTTAATTATACTCTGTGATACACCAGCTACTTTTGCGACTTCCATAGCAAATGCAGCATTTTCTCTATTGTGTTCACCTACTACTTTTAGCTTCCAAGTTTTCGGCACACAAAGGACTGTCCTTTGTAGCGACAAAAGACAGTCCTTTGTGTTTGTACTTGTGTTCTTAATTTTATTTGCTATTTCTTTTCCTGCAATCAAATAATCTCCTTTCTTTTGGTATTTATAAATATTAGCTTTATCATTAAAATACTTACTCATACTGTTTTTATAATAATTCATATGGTCACGCATGAGGTTCGTGAACACTGCAATGTGCGGACTGATTTTATTTTCCCCAAAACCTTGCAACTGCCATGAGTCCAACTCCATTACTATAATATCTCCTTTCTTTGCTTTTTTGAGAAGTGGGAGTGTGGCAATACCCCTAATATTGCCACCCAAAAAAACTTTTTTCTTTTTATCTTTTTTTAACACTTCGTAAATCATCTGCGTTACAGTAGATTTACCTCTAGTACCAGTAACACCAATAATCTTTGCATCAGTGAGTTTTGCAACAAGAGATGCACTCATCTCTACTGGAATATTATTTTTCTTTGCTTCTTTTATATATGGCGAATCGAGTGGTACACCAGCCGATTTTAAAACCATATCTCTGTTTTTAAAATCTTCTAATCTGTGTTGACCTAAAACATATCTAATATTTTTTAACTTTTTTAACTTATCTAAAGAAACTTTTAGTTGTTTCTCATCTTTTAAATCAGTCACTATTAAATCAGCACCATTTTCTGCTAAAAACTTCACGTCACCAACGCCACGCCCCAAAAGACCTAGACCAATGACCGTTATTTTTTTATCTCTAAATTGATTAATTATCATACAGAAAAACAGTATAGAAAGATAATAACCCCAAGTATATCGCAATTCTAGCTTTTTTGATATGGTATAGTTTACATATATTATGAAAATACCAAACCTAAAAACATGGGTAGAAATAGACAAAAATTCAGCACTACACAATATAAAGACTTTTCGTTCTATTCTCAAGAAAAAAACAAAGCTATATGCAGTAGTAAAATCTAATGCATATGGCCATGGGCTTCGTGAGTTCTCGCTTGCAGTTAACACCAAAGTTGATGGTTTTTGTGTGGATAGCGTATACGAAGGAAAAACTCTTCGTTCTGTAGGGATCAAAAAATCGATCCTTATTTTAGGACCAACTCTTTCAAAAGATGAAATAGGGATTGCATTTAAAAATAATTTAGAAATCACTATCTCAACACTTGAAACCTTAAAACAACTTTCCAATATCAAAAATAGCCCTTACTTCCATTTGAAAATAGATACCGGAATGCATAGGCAAGGCTTTTTTACAGAGGATATACAAAAAGTTATTAAGACCATACAAGACAGCAAACTAGATAAAAAACTCAACGGAGTGTATACACATTTTGCTTCTGCAAAAAATATTGCCCACAAAAACTACACTGACAAACAAATTGAAGAATTTAAAAAAGTGCAGATTATGTTTAAAGAATCTAGTCTTGAAAAGATAATATTCCATACATCTGGTACTGGTGGTACGGTCCTATATCCACAAGCTAATTTTGACATGGTACGCATCGGTATAGGGCTCTATGGTTATCTACCATCTAAAGAAAGTGAAAAGCAACATTTAATTACACTCAAAAAGAAACTTACATTAAAACCCGTACTAAGCTGGAAAGCCAAAATAAGTGAAGTTAAAAAATTGAAAAAAGGAGATTATGTAGGTTATGACCTTGCAGAAAAACTTGAAAAAGATACTTTGGTTTCAATAATACCAATAGGATATTGGCATGGTTTTAATAGAACGCTTTCTCACAAAGGACAAGTTCTTGTTAAAGATAAACGTTGTAAGGTGGTAGGTAAAGTATCTATGGATTTGACAATAATTGAATGCAAAAGCCCTGCAACAAAAGTGGGTGATGTAGTTACCATTATTGGTAAAAATGGTAAAGAAGTATTGACAGCAGATGATCATGTTGAAACATCTAATAACATGATTTATAAATACGAAGTACTTACCACTATTAATCCTCTTATAAAAAGAGTTTCAATAAATAAGAAATAAAAAAAATCCGCAGGTCTGAATTGGCGGTGTGGCAGTAAAAAACTGTATTATTTTTTATAATTTTTTAAATACTAAAATACTAGTCGGAATAATATATTGAAAATATTCCCTATACTAAAGTCATTTATCAGACTTCTAAATACACTTGGCTTATTATCCTCACCTATTTCAGTTGATCTTATAACAGAAGCCAGTGTGCCTGCCCTGCCACTAAATATACCTCCACTATCTACACTTTCTGTAGTAGCTGAGTCTGTTGATACACTATCAGCAGAATCAGGTTGTGTAGTTATGGCACCTGAAATATCTATAGCCAAACCTTCTGCAATACCATCAGATGCATCTGTACTATCTACTGCAAGTGAAGTTGAAGTATCAGGAGCTGTGATACCAGTATCAATGGGTGCTTTAAAGAAACCAACTTTTGAAGTGTCTGGAAGAGGTAGTCCACGTTCACGCAGTGACTCAAGAAGTGCCTTAAATTCTATAATCTCGTCTCTGTCTATCTCCTTCTCTACATCATTAATATTAAAATCAATAAATCTATTACAGTAGATCTCATTTATTTTTTTCATTGTGGTTATGTAAACATATCCAGTACTTCCCTCTATACCCCACGGTGTAAGAATATCGTCAGCATATTTCTCTTGGAATACTTCTACAGCTTCGAATGTATCGAGATTATAAAACCCTGTAACATCTAGATCAAAACCTTCAAATTCATTTAAGAATATTTGAAGTTTTGTAACCTCAATAGGATTATTATCTTCACCAAACTTTATCGGCTCAAGAAGATATTCTGAACATATAGCTGGTGCTACTATCGCTACCTCTCCTTCTAATGTAAGAGTTAGTTCTATTCCACCCTTTTCTTCATCTGACCTTGTTGCTGTTGGTCTAAAGAAATAAGGCATACCGTGTTCAAGTCCTGATACAACTACTGAGTGTTTTGTAACAGACAAATCTGTCATTGTTGTTGATGTTGCATACTCTGAAAACGGCAACGTAGATGATGCATAAGAAGTCTTACCATAGAATACCTGACTTTGTGCTTGTAGATTTGTATCCCATGTTACAAGTGCTGTACTTGTAGCAAGTCTTTCTACTTTCTCATTACTTATTTCTAGACGAATTCGTGGGCCACCTCCACCTCCTCCTCCGCCACCTGATGGTGCTGGGGTTGACGGTGGTGTTGATGGTGTAGGATCTGTAACTGTAATTGTACGAGTAACTTCGACAGCTGCAGCACCTTTTGAATCACTCACATTGTAAGTGATCGTATATGTCCCTGCTGTAGCTGTATCAACAGTGTCTCCTGCTACAACAACACTAGATGTTATGTCTCCGTCTTCTTCATCTGCTGCAGTTTGGCCTGGGTCTGTGAACGTATCACCAGTTGTAAGAGATATGTCTCCGTCAATTAAAGTAATGACAGGAATAGAATTCTCGTCGTCTATACTTGCATCATATGAAGCTGTGTTTGTCGCATCTCCGTCTGTATGACACGCTGGATCATCTTCATCAGTAAGTCCATCGCCGTCATTGTCGGCACTATCAGAACACTGTGGAGATGTTGCAACTATAACCGTTCTTACAACTTCTGTCGCAGATAAACCTTCTGAATCTGTGACATTGTATGAGACTGTATATGTCCCAGCTGTTGTCGTACTAACCGTACTTAAAGTAACAATACTTGATGTTATGTCTCCATCTTCAATATCTGCTGCTGTAGCTCCTGCATCTGTATACGTTGAACCTACTGTTAGTGTCGTTGGTGTTGTACCAAGGAGTGTAATAACAGGTGCTGTATTTACAGCACTAATAGTAGCTGAATTACTACAAGAAATAATTTCACTCTCAGTACCTGAAACTATAGTCGTAGAAGCAGTTTTTGTACCAGCAGATGAATATGACTTTGTCGTAGTTGTCGCAGATCCTGAAAGACCATCTGTACCTGACCATGTGAAAGTATATGGACTCACTCCTCCTACTGGAACTGCTGTCCAAGTAACAGTATCTCCAGTATCAGCTGTTGTAAGATCTACAGAACATGTTCCTGCAAGAGGGGTATTACTTTCGTCAGTGTCTGTATCACTTGAACATCCTATATCGTCTGGATAATCAAAATCACCATCTCCATCATTGTCTATTCCATCAGAACAAGCTGGCGATGATGAGACAGTCATAACGATAGAACACGTTGCTGAAGAGCTTGAGCTACCTGATGAAATAGTTACAGTTCCTACTTTTGTACCAGACGTAGCATACGTCTTGGTAGTAGTTGCTGTAGAATCTGACAAGCCGTCAGTTCCTGACCATGAATACGATACCGACCCTGAACCACCAGAAACACTTGCTACCCATGTTGCTGTATCAGCTGAATCAGCTGTAACTGAACATGAGGCTGAAAGAGATTCGGCGTTCACTGTATTCACTATTGGCATAACTTGCGGTAACAAACCAAACAGAAATAGCCCGATCATGAAACCGGTTACTATAGCGCCAATACTGGCGATAATATTTATTGTTTTGTGAGATTTGTTGTACTCCATATAGTTAAAATAAAAGCACTACAAAGAGCAACTATCTCGAAACTACGGATTTTAACCCGTTCTTCTTATTAATGTACTAATCATATATCCGCCCTTACTTTATGCTTCTGACGTGCACTAGTCAACTAGCTTAACCGCATAAGGTAATAATAAATAGTTCTTGTCAATAGCTATTTATATTATTAAAGATGTCCTTTAGACTATATAGTTTACTAGCCTCGGTTTAATGTCCTTTATAAGACATCTTTACGAATAAGCTATTTTTGTTTTTAGTGTTTTTGCAGAAATAGAAATATCACATGTGATATTTTGAATAAAAATGAGATTTGCTCAAATATTGACTTTTTAATTATATGGTTCATAATAATAAAAGATTTGATAAAACAAGAAGAAGACTACTTTAAAAATCATCAGATAATTTTAGGAGAATGGTTATGAAGAAGTTAATATTGTTAATATTTGTATTTTTTATATTTACAGTCTTTTGCAGCATATGTGAGGCGGAAGTGTTTAAAGCTACGGCATATTGTTCATGTATAAAATGCTGCGACAAAGACCCTTCAGATAAGTGGTACGGCATTACAGCTACAGGAAAGAAGGCGCGCTGGGGTACTGTGGCAGTAGATAAAGATGTAATAAAACTTGGAACAAAATTGAGCATAAAACAGTTTCCTAATACTATATTTATAGCCGAAGATGTTGGTGGCGCTGTTAAAGGTAAGCATATCGACTTCTGGTTTCCAAACCATGAAGATGCTAAAAGATTTGGTGTCAAAAAGTTAATTATGAAGGGCATAAAACCAAAGGTATAAAGAACGACAAAGGGCGGTAAAGTTAATAAAAACTTTGCCGCCCTAAGCTATTTTGTGCGAGCGCAAGGATTTGAACCTTGGACCTTTCCGGTGTTAGAAAAAAGGTTTGGGGAACCTTTTTTCATGCTCTATCGTTTTAAATAAATAATCATTTATATGCAGTGTGCGAGCGCAAGGATTTGAACCTTGGACCTTTCCGGTATCAGCGGAATGCTCTACCAACTGAGCTACACTCGCACAGTGCATACAAATATATGATTATTGATTTATAAACGAGTCCAACTGAGCTACACTCGCATTGTTGTTCTAACAATAGCGCAATAGTACCAAAAATATGGGTTTAGGGCAATGCAATACAAAAACACACATACTTATGTATGTGTGTTTTTATATATTAGGTAAGTATTAAAATACATATTCTTTCTTTTGTTTCGCTCTCATCAGCCTAAGCTGACTATTTGGTCTTTCCCAAATGTCGTTTAGTCTTTGC
>CAZVGL010000018.1:0-8503 GCA_964626705.1 uncultured Candidatus Saccharibacteria bacterium
GGTCACAATTTAGAACTTGCCCAAACGCCCGTCGGTCGGCGACGAAAACGCTAGGAACTGGCACGCCGAAGCGCGCGGATTTGTCACGAACCAAAGGGTTCGTTCCAACTTTTTGGACAAAGACCTTAATATCATAAAAATTATCTGACTTTGTTAAAAAGTTGGCTTGTTTAGTATCTAAAATCCATTCCCGCAGGGGTTCGACCCAATTATTACCCGAGTGTTTCAAATCTTTCAATTTTTCACGCAAAGTAAGTGTTGAGCGCATATTTTCATCTTTCTTTTGTATATAAATCTCTTTTGGTATATCTCCATCTAAATATGTATTGACTAACTTCTCTAAGCGCGATTCACTTGCTTTGATTTTGTCTGCAAGATTTTGAACACTACTTTGCGATGAGTGTGTTTCCTCTTTTTCCCATTTCTCAACTTGCTTGAGCATTTTATCTGTCATCTCATCGCAAAGTGAAATTGCTTGAAGCCGTTCCTTAACTTGTGCGACAAGAACTTCTTCGCGCAAATATCCTTGAGAGCATTTTCCATTCTTTTTCGTGCAACGATAATATCTATATCTGCCTCCGCACTTTCCTGTTGCCCATTGAGCTGTGAACATACTCCCGCATTCTCCACAACGAAAAAGTCCAACGAAAGGAAAATTGTGTCCTACTTTTGTTTTGCGCGGTCGCTCTCTTGTCGCAAGTACTTTCTGCACGGCTTCAAACAATTTCGGGGTAATAATTGGCGCAAAGCTTCCTTCAAACCATTCATCATAATGCTTTGTAAATCCGAGATACGCTCGGTTAATCAGCATACGTTTGACGGAAGCTTTGCAAAGTGACTTTCCAGCTTTAGTAGTTACACCGTGGAGAGCCAAAAAGTCGGCGAGGGATACTAAACCATGTATGCCTTTTGCATACTCCCTATATGCGCGAACTATGATCTTACTATTCACTGGATGTGGCTCAATATTTCTCGTCTTTGCGTTATTTACATATCCAAACGGAGCTTGTGTGAGCCACTCTCCTCGCCGTACTTTTTGGCGGAATCCTCGTTTTGTATTCTCTGTTAAATTATCCGAATAGTATTTGCTCTGCCCGAAAGCCACTTGAAGCATAAAGAGCCCTTGCGGTGTCGGTTCAAACCAAAATGTCGGAAAGCGTAAAGACACTATATTTTTCTGATCCACCGCATAAATGATGCGACCGCCATCTATACTATTGCGAGCTAATCTATCTGGATGCCACGATAAAATACCAACACCCTCACTTTCCTCAACTTTCGCCATCATTTCACCGAACACTGTTCTTCCGGGTGTCTTTGCGCTTTTCGACTCTTGAAATTCCTCAAGGATTTCAAGATTTTCTTTGCGAGCAAACTCTCTAAGCTCAAAGAGTTGAGCTTCAATACTCATAATTTGTTTGTCGTCATCCTCTGTACTCTTGCGAGCATAAAGAAAATATTTTGGTTTGATATTCATATACAGTTTTTAGATACGAAACTGACAAATCCGCGCGCTTCGGCGTGCCAGTTCCTAGCGTTTTCGTCGCCGACCGACGGGCGTTTGGGCAAGTTCTAAATTGTGAAGAATTACTGCACTTTGCTCGAACTCACTTCGAGTCAAAGTTCCTTTAACGCGCCGCGCGCGTGGTATCTTCAACGAACAAACTACGCCACGAGTCCGCGGTAACCCTAATCACACCACCGCCTCCGCTATCGCTCCGCCGTAGCCAAAACAGAAAATTTTTCTTCACTGTTCTTTTCGTTTTTTCTGCCCCCAATTTTTAAAAGTAAATTTGAAAAAAAATTTCTGTTTTGCTATGTGTTTAAACAGACTTGAGACAAATATATTATTCTTTCTGTAATGTTCTTTGAACATAGAGAGAATGATATATTTCTCAAGACCTTTTGGCGATTTTTTATGAATACCTCAACGACTTGAGGCGTTCGCAGATTCTCTATACTATTATAGTATAATATACTAGTATGATACACTATAATAATACGATATACTGTGGATAATGAAAAGTGAATCAATGAATCTTGGTCGGAATTTAAAAAGAATCCGAATAGAGAAAAAAATGACTCAAGGCGATATTGTTCGTGCTCTTGGGTTTAGTAGAAGTTTTGTTAGCAATATAGAAAGTGGCAAAACAAATCCAACACTTGATACAATTACAAAATTGGCGAAAGCGATTAAAGTGTCTCCCGATGAGCTTTTAAAATAATTATGAGTAAATATAAAAACCTTCCAAAAGAAAAATTGTTGGAGATTGTGGAGCAACAAGACAAGGAACTTCAAGACCCAAAAAAGTATGGACTTTTTTGGGATAAGGAAAAGGTTGTTGAAGATGTTGTTGCCGATTGTGAAAACAATTTGCCAGTTTTGAAAAGAATAAAAAATCGGGAAATTAAAACTAATGACAATGAAGATAATATTTTGATTAATGGAGATAATTATCATGCTCTAAATGTTTTAAATTATACTCATAGAAATAAAATTGATGTAATTTATATTGATCCGCCATATAATACAGGTAATAAAGATTTTAAATATAACGACAGTTTTGTTGATAGAGAAAACAGTTACAGACATTCAATGTGGCTTAACTTTATTGAAAAGAGATTGATTATTGGGAAAAAATTACTAAACGATAAAGGTGTAATTTTTATTTCAATAGATCATAATGAATTTGCTCAATTGAAATTACTTTGCGATCGTATATTTGGTGAATTAAATTTTGTTGCAAATTATATTTGGGAATCTAGAAGTGGAAAAGGTGCTACTGCTAAGTATGTTGTTAATCAACATGAATATGTTTTATGTTATGCAAAGAAAATAGATAATCTTAAATTAAAATACGATATTAGAGAAAGTCATAATGGAAATTTTGAAGACATAAAAGGTAAGTATAAGCGTGAGCAATTAAGACAGTGGGGTCAAGGAGATAAACGAGAAGACAGACCAACTATGTATTATTCTGTAGTTTCTCCAGATAATACAATAGTTTTTCCAACTAAAGAGGACGGTTCTGACGGTAGGTGGAGAATAGGAGAAGTATCAATGAAAAAATTAATTGATACTGGTGATGTTGATTTTGTATCTGATGGAGAGAAATATAACTTATATAAAAAAATTAGAGACGGGAAAATTACTAAAACAGCTTTTGGTACTCTTTTGTTTGGCTTAGGCACAGCGTCTACTGGTACAATAGAGATAAAAAATATTTTAGGAAGTAAAGTGTTTGATACAACTAAACCGATAAATTTAATTAAATATTTACTAAATTTAACTGATATAAATAATGGAATTATTTTGGATTTTATGGCTGGTTCAGGAACAACAGGGCATGCTGTTTTAGACTTAAATAAAGAAGATGGAGGAAATAGAAAATTTATACTTTGTACTAATAATGAAAATAAAATTTGTGAGGAAGTTACTTATCCAAGACTTGAAAAAGCTATAAATGGATATAAAAATCTAAGAAAAGAAAAAATTAATGGATTAGGTGGAAATTTGAAGTATTTTGAAACTGATTTTGTAAAAAATACAAATAATCGTGATCAACTGAAAATCAATTTAACGAAAAAGTGTACAGAAATACTTTGTGTTAAAGAAAATATTTTTAATCTGAAAAAAGACAAAGAAAATTATAAAATATTTACTTCTAACGATGGTAATAAACATCTTTGTATCTACTATAATTTTATAAATAAAGATTTTGATGATTTTATAAAAGAAGTCACAAAATTAAGTGGTAAAAAATCAGTTTATATTTTTGCATTAAATAACAAAATTAATAAAAAAGAATTTAAAGGAATCAAAGATGTTTCGTTTGAAGCAATCCCGTATAAGATTTTAGAAATTTATGAACAACTCGTGAAAATCAGTAAGAAATAAATTATGTCATTAAAAACACCAAAAGAATATCAAAATAAAGCTGTAGATAAGTTGCTTTCAAGATCAAAAGAGGTTTTAGATGATGACAAAAGTAAAACTATAGTTTTTCAATCTCCAACAGGGTCTGGAAAAACCTTTATGATGTCTCAGTATATTTATGAGTTGATAGAAGAAAATGAGGATAAAGATATTTGTTTTCTTTGGTTTAGTATTGGTAAAGGTGAGTTACACAAACAAAGTTTTGAGTTTTTGGACGAGATTTTCCAAGGCTATCCGGAATGTTATTTGCTGGAAGACGAATTTTTTGGCTCGAGAGAATCAATAGCTAAAAATGAGGTTGTTGTGGTGAATTGGGAAAAATTACGTTCGCAAGATAAAGAGACTGGCGAATGGAGAAATTTATTAATGAAAGATAAAGAAACTGTAAATTTTAGAGAGCTTGTAAAAAATACCCAAGAAGAAGGAAAAACAGTTGTATTGATAATTGACGAGAGTCATTCTAGTGCTACAAGTGACAGAGCAATGTTTTTACGGGATGAAATAGTTAAACCAGATCTGACTATTGAGATGAGTGCTACCCCTCCAGTTTTGACTGGCGATGAGAAAGTGACTGTTGATCCAAAGGATGTGATAGACGCAGGGATGATCAAAAAAGAAATTATTATCAATGATGGGCTAGATGAGATAGAAGATGATGAAATTACATCCCAAGAATTGATTTTAGAGAGTGCTTTTTTAAAAAGAAAAGAATTAAAAAAACTATTTGAGAAAAAAGGACTTAATATAAATCCGCTTGTTCTGATACAAATACCAACTGGAGAAAGTGGGAAAGATAAAAAAGAATTTATTGAAAAATTTTTAGAAGATAAAAAGATAACAACTAAAAATAAAAAACTGGCTGTTTGGTTAAATGAGGAAAAAGTAAATCAAGATAAAGATTTTATAAAGCAGTCAAACGATAAAGCAGAATTTTTGATTTTTAAACAAGCAATTGATACTGGTTGGGATTGTCCGAGGGCACAGATTTTAGTTAAGTTCAGAGAAACAAAAAGTATAACTTTTGAAATTCAGACTGTAGGAAGAATTTTGAGGATGCCAGAGGCACAGCATTATACAGAGGACGAACTTAATAGAGGTTATGTATATTCTAATTTGCAAAGTATAAAAATTAAAAAAGAAATATATAACCCAAATATATTAAAATCGTTAATATCAAAAAGGAAATCTATATATAAAAACATAACATTAACTTCATATTATAGAAATCGTGTTGATTTTGGTGATGTTACTTCTAGTTTTTATGAGGTTTTGGAAAATGAATTTTGTGAAGAATTTAGTTTGAAAAAAGATAGTAAGGATTTTGAAAAAAATAAAAAATTGGTTAGTAAAAAGATTAACCTAGATATAACAGGTTCAAATGCAGAAATAATTTTTGACGAAACAGTAGATTCTGCAGAGTTTGAAAAATTAGTAGATAAAACAATTCAATCTGATAAAAATTTATCTGTAAAGTTGTCAAGCGATGATTTGTTAGCAGAATTTGAAAATCTTGTAAAAGAAAATTTACATGGATATGCGCCCAAAAGGTCTATCCCAACAGTTAAAGAATCATTTTATTTATGGATGGAGAAATATTTAGGTATTAAAAAGGCTGGCGTTGGTGCTATATACACTCAAGGTTTAATTGTTTCAAATAGAGATATTTTTTCGAGCATTTTAGATTCTTCCATATTGAAATATAAGGATGTAAAAGAGAAAGAAGTTATAGCTAAAATAAAAGATACAGAAGAATTAAAAGAAGACTGGGAAATATTAAATACGAGAAACTATAGTCCAAATAGTTATAAAAAAGAAAAGTACAAGAAGAATATTTATGAGCCAACTTATATTAAATTTGATTCAAAAATAGAAGAAGAATTTGTAGATGATATTTTAGAGGAAGATAAAAATATAGAATGGTGGTGGCAAAATGGTAGTGAACACATGCAAGTTAATTTTGGTGTTAAATACTATAGCAAAGGAAATAAAATACCACAGACTTTTCAGCCCGACTTTTTAATTAAGTTAAAAGATGGAAAAATTGGTATTTTTGATACGAAAGCCAAAGATGACAGAATTGAAGACCAAAAAGTGAAGAGTGAAGCTTTGCAAAAATACATAAATGAACAAAATAAAAAAGGCAAGAAACTGTTTGGAGGACTGATTATAAAAGATGGGACGCATTACAAAATAAATCAGAAAGATAAATATAAGTCTTTTTCGGAGGAAAGTAAGGATTGGGAAATTTTAAACTTAAAATAAAACATGAACTACACAACTATAATAATCATTGCCATCATTGGAATTGTAATCGGCTATTTACTCGCGCTACGACGGAAAGAGGGTTTGATTTTCGGACAAGCGAAACGAAAGCAAGAAAACAAGCAAAAAATCTTGGATTTTTTGCAAGAGAATGGAAAAATTCAAAACAACGATGTTGAAAAATTAGCAAAAGTATCTAACGCCACAGCCGAGCGATATTTGAATGATCTTGAAAAAGAGGGCAAACTCACACAACACGGCAAAATCGGACAAAACGTATTCTACACACTAAAATAACAATTTTCCTGATTAACTCAACGCGTTGAGTTAATCAAAAATGGCGTAAAATAAGCCCCAAAATCCTTGACAAATAGTACCAGTATGTTATACTGGTCAGCAGAAGTACAATTACAGTAGTAAATAAAGAGACTATAGTAAATAAATTACGTCGTTCTAATCTTTTTAAAGAAATGGGGTGTGTGATGGAAGTAACAAAGAAGAGCATAGTAAAGGAAATAAATGATTTGGCTTCAAGGGCTGTAGACAATTATTATAATGGTATTGAGTTCAGGTGTGATAATGGCATGTTACAATTCACAAAAGAAGTGTGTGAAAAATTGAACAAAGCTCAGGGTGTGATTGAAGAAGAAACGGATCGCATAGCATTTATAGAGAGAGTATTGTTCAAGTTATGGTGTGGAAAAACAACAGGTGAAGAATTTGGAGTGTTTGGTGAGATGTATACTAAGTACGCTCACAAAGGAATGATAGCAACACTTAGTGCCAAAGGAACCCAGTTTCGTATTTGGGGAGGTTTCCCTGGTACAATAAGTTCAGATCATGCTGAAAGTGGCGGAGGACATCTAATACTTAACGTAGGTGGACACAAAGATATTGTAAAAAGATACAAGGATATGTATGTTAAGTATTTTACAACAAACAATTGTATTAAGTTTGAAATACCTATAGAAAATGGCTCTAAGTTGTACATGGCATGGGAATAAAGATGTAATATGAATTATAGTTAATTTTTTTAAACAACCCCTGCATTCTTATCGGTGAGAATGTAGGCGGTTTTTTTATGCTAAAATAAACCTATGTCAGAAGAAAGCAAAACTCAAAATATCTCCGAAGCTGAAACATCAACAGAAAACCAACCTGTCGAAACTGCCTCGCCAGAGAATGAAAATAAAATAGAAATGCCAACTGAAGTTATTTCTGAAACTGAAGAAAAGATTGAAATTGAACCCGAAATTGAACCAGAAATTCAACAACCTACTCAAGAAATCACACCGCCACCAGCCGAAACGCCAAAAGAGGAAACAAAAACAACTCCAAAACCTCAAATCAAAACAATAGAAAAGATTATATATAAAATTGATCCAAACATCATCCAAAAATTGTTAAATAAAGCTCGCGCAAAAATTCAAGAACGAAAACGAAAGAAATTAGACAAGATTATGACACTACTTGAGACAAAGTCTCAAGTAACAAACAAAGATATCCAAAAATTACTCCGAACTACAAAAAGATCATCAACTCGCTACTTTGACCTCTTGGAACAAGAGCAAAAGATAACACAAGTCGGAAAGACCGGAAAAGCTGTTTTTTATACAAAAAAGTAATAATTCTCACAAAACTCAAACAAGCCAAACGGGACAAATACACCATTTGTCCCGTTTGGCGTTAGAAACACTTAGAACTCCGCAAAGCGAAGCTTTGCCATCGTTTTCACGCATTTGGGAGCTTTCTACGCGCGTAAGGGAGGGAGGGACAAGCGTATATAGAAAGCGTCGTCGTCCGAGGGCATTACCACTAGGGCGTTATGATAAGTATGAGCGCCGACGTTAGACGAAGTAAAAAAACGAAAGATGCTTTGAAAAATAATCGGTGATGAAAAAGAGGAAGGGGGTTGTGCGAGCGTGGACTCCGTAGGCACAATAAAGCGAACTGCAAATGTTAAATTTGAAGAAAATCCGAACGGTATTGAATATGTTACATCACAACTGCGAGGAGGAGCGCGAAGCTGGGGGAAGGATTCCTTCCTTCCCCCAACCTGAGGTGTGCGTTTGCCGTTAGGCGAAACCGCACACACCTAATATCTAGGCGCGAGTAGCCCTAGCGGTAATGCCCGAGGCGAATGCCGAGGGTACGTTGGAAAAATCTAGAATTATTACTATACTAGATATACTTACTAAGACGACTTCGTTTCGTAGTGAGCACCAACTCTGTGAGGTACGAACAGAGAGGCAAAACAGAAATTTTTTTTCAAATTTACTTTTAAAAATTGGGGGCAGAAAAAAC
>CAZVGL010000019.1:0-7908 GCA_964626705.1 uncultured Candidatus Saccharibacteria bacterium
GAAAAATTATAACAAAAAATACCGCTAACTAAAGCGGTATTTTGGCTGGCTCCACAGGTAGGACTCGAACCTACAACCAATTCCTTAACAGGGAACTGCTCTACCATTGAGCTACTGTGGAATCTTTATATATTACTAAAATTTGGTCAAAATGCAAAGCGTATAGTAATATATATTATATGGAACCTAATTATATACTTTGGGGAACAATATTTATCTTAGTTACTTTTCTGGGATTTTGGTTGGCTTATTTGTATGGTAGAAAAACTAAAAACTTCAGATGGAGTGAGTATTTAGCACTTATGGCTATGCCAATTATATTTATAATATTGTTTTCTTATTTTATTGAGATCAAGGTGCTAAGTCTGTTTGTTGTAAGTTCATTTATGGGCTTTGTTTTAGAATATATAATAGGATTTGCTTATCATAAGACTTTGAATAGAAGATTGTGGATTTACAAGCGTTTCAGTATAGGTGGCTATACAAGTCTTTTGTCTATACCTGTGTGGGGAGCAGCCGGGGTGATTTTTTGGTTTATAAGTAAATTCGTTGGATTGTAATCTTGCGTGATATAATTAAGATATATGAAAGTAATACTTTTTATCATTGTTATGTTGGTGATAATAGCGAGTTTTGTTATGGCACTTAGTAACGATAGGTCTGTGGATGTTGATGAAGATACGCAACAAGATGGGGAGGTTATAAATAATCAAGATCAGCTTATGAATACACTTAAACTTACGAGCTCTTCTTTTGGGAATAATGGAAAGATTCCTGAAAGATATACTTGTGATGGCGAGGGAGTGAATCCTGCTTTTAAAATAGAAGGAGTTGACGAAAGAGCGAGTTCTCTCGTACTTATAATGGATGACCCCGATGCACCTTCTGGTACTTGGGACCATTGGGTGAAGTTTAATATTTCTACATCTACAACGGAGATAAAAGAAGCTGCAGAGCCGGATGGAGTTTTTGGAGTTGGTACGTCTGGTAATAAAGAATACCTTCCACCGTGTCCGCCAGATAGAGAGCATAGATATTTCTTCAAACTCTTCTCGCTTGATGTGGAGCTTGGGCTAGAAGAAGGTGCGACAAAAAAAGAAGTAGAGAAAGCTATGGATGGGCATATATTACAACAGGCGGAACTTATCGGGCTTTATGAACGTAATAGTATATAAGGATGTATATAAAAGTAAAAGTGACAGCCGATGCAAAGAAGGAGAAGTTTGAGCAAAAGGGGGATGAGTTGTTTGAGATATCTGTGAAAGAGAAAGCAAAGCAGAACATGGCAAATAGAAGAATTCAAGAACTCATTGCTGGGCATTTTGGTATAATAAAAGGAGAAGTTAAGATAATAAGTGGACACAAATCATCGTCAAAGATTATTAGTATTAATAAATAAAATATTATGGATACTCGAAAAAATATAAAAGCTACAAATATGGAGCTTACGCAAGAGGTTTCAGATTATTTAGATAAAAGATTACAGTCTGTAGAAAAGTTAATTGATAAAAACGATACTAGTGCGATATTTGAAATCGAGATAGAAAAGATAGTAAGTCATCAAACTGGCGATGTGTTCAGAGCGGAGATTAATTTGAGTATTGCAGGAGGACATCTCCGTGCTGAGGCAAAAGAAGAAACGATACTAAATGCTATCGATAAGGCACGTAGTGACGTATTGATGGAATTAAGAAAAACTAAAGGTAAAAGATTAAGGTTGTTGCGAAGAGGGGGTACTGCTATAAAAGGTTTTATGCATAGTGTAGGTAGTGGTGGCGGAAGATTAAGAGACTTTGCAAAAAGACGACGACGATAAATAAAAAAACCACCTTGTTGCTCGTAAGCAACAAGGTGGTTTTTTTATTTTCTATCCTCTTAAGAAATCTTCATAGTCCATTTCTTTTTTACCTTCCGGTACAACTCTTTTTATAACAAGCTCACCATCTGTGACTTCTGCGTCAATTATTTTCACGCGTATTTGCTTGTCGTGTCTGTCTGCAAAAAAATACGTTCCTGGCCATTGTTCAAATGCTCTAATTTTCAAAAGATTCTTATTAGCATCGCCGTCTAGTTCTATAAGTCCATCTTCTTTCGTTATTTTTTTTGTAAAAGTTGCTTTGTCGTGGTCTTGTACTTCTGGCTTTATCTTACCTGCAACCCACTCTGGTATAACCTCTGCAAGCATTTTACCGCCTTCGCTCACAAGGAGCTCTCCGAGCTCGCTTGCTTTTGGTGGCCAGGGTTCTGCTTCGATACTTGCTTGTGCGAGTATTGGTCCGCTGTCCATACCTGCATCCAGTAACATTATAGTTACTCCTGTTTCTCTTTCATCTTCCAATATTGCAGAGATGATAGGGGATGCGCCTCGGAGCTTTGGTAATAGTGAAGGGTGTACATTAAGTGTGCCGTGCTTAGGTATATCTAAAAGTACTTGTTTAAGTATCTTTCCATATGACGCAACTACAAACAAATCAAAACCCCCATCACGTAAAAGCTCTAAGAAATCTTCATCAAGCTTTTCTGGTTGTACGAAGTCCACCTTATTTTCTTGCGCCCAAACTTTTGCTGGCGGGGAAGTTAAGATTAGTTTTCGTCCTTTTGGTTTGTCTGGCATTGTGACAACCAAGCTCGGAGTAAGCCCGGCATTCTTGAGCTCGTTTAGGACTATCACAGAAATATCTGGAGTCCCAAAAAATACTATTTTTGTTTTATTTTGTGTCATGTAGGTTTTCTGCTTTATCTATAAATAATATTCCATCTAGGTGGTCTATCTCATGTTGAAAGATTTTTGAAAGTAAACCGCTTCCTCCTCTTTCAAATATTTCTCCGTGCTCGTTAAATGCTCGCACTGTTGTTTTTGTCGCACGACTTACTGTGCCATATTTACCAACTACTGAAAGACACCCTTCTTCCTCGTCGCTACTCTCCTTTGAAATCTTTGTAATAGTCGGATTTATAAAAACAAGATCAGGATGTGTAAAATCTTCCACATCTTCTTCATTACTAAAAAGTTTACCAGATACTATGAAAACACGACATGGTACACCGATCTGGGGCGCTGCGATAGCCACACCATCTTTTTGGGTACCTAAAGCTCCTGACATATCTGCCAAAAGTTTCTTTATTTTAGGGGATTTAAGGTCCTCAGTAGGCACTTCCTCTGCTATACCTCTAAGTACGGGATCTCCATCTTGAATTATCTCTGCCATTTAGCCATAATAGCGTAAAATCAGGCATAAAAAAAGGCCCCGTAAGAAGCAGGAACAGGAGTGGGTTGAGTTCTCCTAAAACAGTTCCTGCCTCAAGGAAGGCCGATACACATACAGATGCTAAAGAAATAGAACAAAATCTAACTACGCTGTTTATACTATAACAAACTTTCAGGGTCTACGTCAACAGAGAAGTGTGGTGGGAGTGAACGAAGTATTTCTACGATCTCTGTGTTTGGCCACTTACTTCTCTCTACTCTTATTAACCCATGCATTGCAAATTTGCCTCGAGCTACTTTAATAGAAGATGGATATATTTGTATGTCGTATTTGCTTAATAGTTTTTTGATATACTCCATCTCTTTTGAAACTCTCTCTGATGTACCGATAACACTTATTTTTATAAATACACTAAACGGCGGATAACCGAAATCTTTTCTTTTTTTTATTTCATCTTTGTAGAAATCAACCAAGTTACCTTTTGCTACATAGTCAAATATCTTTTGGCTTGGTTTCCTTGTTTGTATCAACATTTCTTTTTCTGTGACCTCTTTTATCTTTAGAAGAAGTGAGAGGATCTTTTCTGGCATTCTCCATTCTGGAAGAGAAAAGAGTGAGTCCATTGTCGCTATAGCACTGTTTGTTATAGGTTTGTCTATGTAAGAGAGAGCCATCTCTGTACCTATAAGCACAGCACCTTTTGTAGCGTAAAATTTATCTATTAGAGTAAACGCTTTTTTGTGAGTACTGGCAGTGTCTTTGTCTATTATAAAAACCTTATCTTCAGGAAGCATCTCTTTTAGGGTTTTCTCTACAAGCTGTACACCTATACCTATAGTTTCAAGTTTCCAGCTTGCACAAGTCTTACATCTTTCGTCTGCATTTCGTGATGCTCCGCATGCATGACATATGAAGCGGTTTCCTTTTGATGTACCGTGAAGGACTATAGGTGCTTCGCATTCATGGCAAAGTACAGGGCTACCACAGTCGTGGCATGTGGTAGAAGAAGCAAGCCCACGACGTGCGGTAAATATAAACATATTGTCGTTTTTCTTTATGGCGTCTATAGCAAGATCTTTTAACTCATCACTTACCACCTCAAACTTACCAGCTTTCTGATGCTTTTTTTCTTTCATATCTACGAGAGATTGCGTAGCTTCTCTTATGGTGCGAAGTTTTGGGGGAGAGAATTCGTCCAGCTCGTTTTCTTTGTATCGCCACATTGTATCTATAGATAGTGGTAGGTCGCCGAAGATTATTCGTATTTTTCTGTGTTTTGCAAACTCTTCCGCTAGTACGCGAATATCCATGAATGGTCTGTTGAATTGTTTATATGAACGAGAGTTTTCACGCTCCACTATTATCGTTTCAACGTCTTCTCTTGGAATAGATAAGAATGATCCCGTAGCGATAATAAGGACAGGATGCCTACTTTTAAGAGTATTTTTCCACCTTGTTAGCATTTCTTTTTTTGTGAGATTGCCATGCAAAACAAAAGTATAATTTTCTACACCCTTTTTTAAAAGACTTTCTGCTTTTTGTGCTTCTTGCATTGTTGGCACTAAGATAAATACAGAAGATTTTTTTGCAAACTCTTCTCGCACGAGAGATTTATAGCTTCCAAAACGATCATTTATTTCAGACTGAAGTATTAACTTTCGACACAAAGGTCGAACCTTTGTAGCGACAAAGGTTCGACCTTTGTGACCTTTTGCTTTCCCTATGTCATTCCATATGGCACTAGGTACTGAAGAATGTAAGATCGCCCCTGTTGTCGTAGCAAAATAGTCTGCTGCAACTTGTGCAGCTGCAACGAACTCTGGAAGTAAAAAAGTAGAAGTTTTTTTATTCTCGATCTTTTTAAGTGCAAAGCCAGCACTCCTGATCTGTGTTTTCATGTCAGTAATATTCTGAGATGAAAGTACGATAGCTGGTACCTCTTTTTTACGAAGCGGGACAAAAACCACAGACCCGTTTTTAAGAGGTTTAAGAGAAAAATAAGTAAGGGATTCCATGCTTATACTGCGAGCTATTGGGATAACATTAATCAGTTGCATAGGTACAGAATATCAGAGATGGGCTAATAAGTCATAGATTTGTAAAAGCACCTAAAAACCAGTATGTTTTTTAAAAAAGATGGAATTAAGATATAGATTCAGAAAGTTGTTTTACGTTTGCACCTATTTTATTTAGCCTATTTACAAGGTCTTCGTATCCACGATTAATGCTATATACATTGCGCAGGATTGATTTACCAGATGCGCCAAGCATACCTATGAGTAGTATTGTAGCAGGACGTAATGCCGGTGGGCAGATTAGTTCTGCAGGTTTTAATGATGTGGGTCCAGTAATATAGATACGATGTGGATCAGCAAGTAGTGTGTCTGCGCCAAGTTTGTCTAGCTCTGTATAATAAATTGCTCTCTTTTCATATATCCAATCGTGGATCAAAGTTTGACCTTTTGCCTGTGTCGCTATAACTGCAAAAAATGGAATATTATCAACATTGAGTCCGGGGTACGGGAGCGGGTGAATCTTGTCTTCAAGTGCCGTTAGTGTTGAAGAATGTGTTTTTATGTCTACTAGATTTGTTCTACCATTTTTTGCCTTGTAGTTTTTTGTTAGGTCATAACGAAAACCCATTTTCTCAAGTTTTAATAATTCTAATTCTAAGAAGTCTATAGGGCATCTCTTAATAGTTATTGACGAATTAGTTACAATAGCAGTGGCAAGGAAGAACATAGTGTCTGTAGGATCTTCACTTACAGAATATTCAGCATTTATATTAATATCTTTTTTACCATGTATGGTAAGTGTTGTTGTTCCTATTCCATCAATCGCAATACCGAGTTTTTCTAAAAAGAAGCAAAGATCCTGAACTTGATAATTAGCAGAAGCGTATTTAATTATTGTTGTTCCTTGGATTCTTGCTGCAGCCATAATAGCATTTTCGGTAACCGTGTCTCCAGACTCATATAAAACAACAGTATTTTCTTTTAGTGATTTATGCTTTATCTCGTAATGGTCATCTTTTGTGGTAATAGATACACCAAGTTTTTCTAGTGCAAAAAAATGAGGTCTGATCGTTCTCTCTCCTAATTTACAACCTCCAGATTGTGGTAGAGAAAAGTGTTTTAGAGAATGGATAAGTGGTCCAATGAACATAATCACACTACGTGTTTTGGTTGCTGACTCGGTGTTTATTTTATCAAGGGAAAATGTTTTCGGTGGTTTTATTTCGACGTCTTTTTCTTTCCAAGAAACTGATACTCCAATACTTTGTAATACCTCTATAATTCTGTTTACCTCTTCTATACGAGGCATATCTTTAAGTGTAGTAACACCTTTGTTTAAAAGAGAGGCACAAAGTAACCCGACTGCTCCATTTTTTGAAGAATTCGTTATAACAGTGCCTTTTAGTTTTTTACCCCCTTCGATCTTTAAATTCATTTTCATAATATAGCACATATACCATGAGATGTTACATATTTATTCACAATACAATAAGATTATTTGTATAGTTTGCAATAGCTTTTAAAAACTATACTATAATTAGACATATGTCATTCTTTACGCCAAAAATAGGAATAGATCTAGGGACTACGTACACACTCGTTTTTGTCCCTGGGAAAGGAGTGGTTTTAAATGAACCATCTGTTGTTGCTGTGTCTGAACAGGATAATAAAATACTAGCTGTCGGTAATGATGCAAAAGAGATGATAGGAAGAACGCCGGATAACATTATCGCTTATAGGCCGATGAAAGATGGAGTAATAGCAGACTATAGAGTGACAGAAGCTATGATCCGTTACTATATGAGAAAAGCTCTTGGCAAATGGAATATGTTTAAACCAGAAGTTATGATATCAGTTCCTGCAGGAGTTACCTCTACTGAGAAGCGTGCGGTGATAGAAGCGACAATGAAAGCTGGAGCAAAAAGTGTTTATGTGGTGAAAGAGCCAATACTTGCTGCAATAGGTGCAGGTATACCGATACATGAAGCACGCGGACATATGATAGTGGATTGTGGAGGAGGAACTATTGATGTAGCGGTAATCTCCCTTGGTGGTATCGTAGCGTCCACATCTGTAAAATGTGCCGGCAATAGGATAGACAGAGCTATAGCAGATTATATAAAAAGAACATTTAATTTGGCGATAGGAGACAAGACGGCGGAAGATATTAAGATACAAGTAGGCTCTGCTATTGTAGTAGAGGAAGATTTGGTAATGATTATAAAAGGAAGGGATTTTCTTACAGGGCTTCCACGTTCAGCTGAAGTAAAAACAAATGAAGTTGTAAAGGCTATAGGTAGGGAACTTAAAGAGATGATAAAAGCTATCAAGACAGTACTTCAAGAAACTCCTCCAGAACTTTCTGCAGATATTATAGATAGAGGAATTATAACTACAGGTGGTACTTCGCAACTTCGCAACTTTCCAGACCTTGTGTTTAGGCGCACTGGAGTAAAAGCAGTACTTGCTAACGAAGCTGCCTTTTGTGTAGCAAAGGGTACTGGGGTAGCTCTTAATCATTTGGATACATATAAAAAGAGTATTCTAGCAAAGAGATAGTGTATAACTTAATTGTATAGCATTAAATATTATACGATAATATAAGTAATTATTGGATAATTTTATTCGGCTATATTCTCATTTTACCTCGTAGCTCTGCTACGAGCGTACCCACTCCAAATGAT
>CAZVGL010000020.1:0-5244 GCA_964626705.1 uncultured Candidatus Saccharibacteria bacterium
TTATATAAATAAGTATTATGAAAATTCTAAAATACAAAGAACTGTCATATTATTTGGTAGCTCTAATACTAAATTTAGAAGTACTAAGATTGGATTGTTGTTGAATTCTGACGGCGAAATTATTTTAGGGAAAAAGGCACCTGAAATATTTAAAGAAGCTTTAAATAAATTAATTTCTACTCAATAAATATAATTGTTCTTTAATGTGTTTCTTGTGCTTTGAATCACCATTACTGTTACTTTTAAATCTAAGATAATCCACTTCAATTAAATCTAGCTTTCCATATTTACTTAAAACATCTTCAATCTGCTTTTGTGGCATTATGCCTTCAGAGTTGTAACTTAATATAAGATATTTGTATTTCGCAGTATTTGCCACCTCTTCAAGTAATTGAATTGCGGTAGTAGGATTGCAAAAACCTGACTTTTGGTGATCATAATTTCTCATACCAGTGACACCTTTTATCTCTGGATTATCATATTTCGCAATGGTTTCTAGTACATGATAATTACTACCATACTGTCTATTATTGTATGGAGGATCTAGATATAAAATATCAACATCTAAATCATTCAATAAATCCATACTATTTTTATTATATACTTCATGCTTTCTGTCTCCCTTATAAAGCAATATTGGCTTTAATTCAAATTGTTTCACTGCTCTCGGATCATATTGTTTTAGAAAAGCTGCGTATACTCCAGAAATATTTGCATAAAATGGGACACTTTCAATTAAAGTTGCAAGAAGTGTAAAATACTCGTTACGAGTTACTTCTTTCTTTTTATACCAACTCTCAATAGTCATTCTAATAGCATCAATCTTTTTTCCATTTTCGCCTGTGAAGTATATCCTTTTATGCTTATTATTTACTGTACCTTCTGGGGTATAGTTTTTATATATAAACCCTTCCTCTCCTTTTATGTTATTTAAATATTCTCTAACTTTATCAAGTGGTGTATTAAATAGTGCAGTTTGTGACACTTTTATCTTTCTTAAAAGTTTTGTAAAACTAGGCTCTTTGTTATTTTTTATATAAGCTTCCTGTAAAATATATGAAAAATATAAAACATCAGAAGACACCACATTAAAACCTTTTTGTTTAAAAAATCTACCAACATTACTTGTACCAGAAAAGAAATCGCAAAAGATCCCGTCTTTTGTTCCAGTAGAAAGTACAACATCATAGATGTTGTCCAATAATTTTTCTTTGTTTCCAATAAACCTCATTAATAATTCATTATTAAAAGCTCTGATATTTTCCCTCGTTTATCAGCACGACTATTCAGCGACCTATTTGCTCCAACTTTTTGAATTTTATAATCTGAATAGAGGTCATTGATAAAATCGCAATCAGAATTAGATAACATAACTTTTACATTTTTTTTAGTTAGCTTATCTACCATCTTTTTTAGACGCTCCTGATCTTCTTTAAAAAATTTTTCTTTAGTATATCTTGTAAAATCTGAATATTTTGAAACTGGGAAATAAGGTGGATCTAGGTACACAAAATCTCCTTTTACCGCTTTATTTAAAATTTTCTCAAAATCCTCGCAGCATATATCCGTATTTTTTAAAATGTTACTATCAGAGTTAATGGTCGTTTCATCACAAATTAGTCTATTTAATGAGCTTCCTATCGGTACATTAAATTGCCCTGATTTATTAACTCTATATACAGCATTAAATCCTGTTTGATTAAGATATATCATTCTTGCGGCAATCTCAGCATCACTTAATTCCTCAAAAATATTTATCTCTCTGTCTATACCGCGAATTTTCATATACAAATCTTTTGAATGTCGTTTTTTTAATTCTTTCAAGATTTTGATTATTTCATTAGAATTGTCACGAACTCCTTTATAAGCCTCTATTAATTCTGGATTACTGTCATTAAGGACAGCTTTTTTAGGATTTAGAAAGAAAAAAACTGCTCCACCTCCTAAAAATGGCTCGAAATATGTATTATATTTCTTCGGAAAATAATTTTTGCATTGAGAGATCATTTCTCTTTTTCCACCAACCCATTGCAGAAAAGGTTTTGCGCCACCTTGGTTTATTTTAGATATTCGTCTTGAATCCTTAGTGTACGGAAATTTATAAATATTTTTTACTAAAATACCTGATCCATTTTCATCTAATTCTAAATTTCTTATTATCTTTACAACAATCCCTCTAACTTCCACTTCTTCTCGATATATAGGAAATAAAGTTGGGTTTGCAGGTTCAAGACGAAAACGACTATTCTCTCTGTATAATTTTTTTAGTGTTGCTTCGTTGTCGTCTATAATAGCAACTACAGTTTGTCCGTCATATGCTGTTTTTTGTTCTCTAATTACAACAACATCTCCATCAAAAATACCTTCATCAATCATACTATTTCCAGAAACACGTAATGCATAATGCTTCCCAAAATCTCCGATTTCATTTCTTGTTATTGTAATTACTTCATCTTGCAGTTCAATCGCTTCAATTGGTTGTCCTGCCGCAATTGTTCCTAAGAGAGGAATCTTTACTAAACTATCTTTTTCTATAACAGCAATTCCTCTATGTTGGTTTTTTTCTTTTTGTAAATAACCTCTTTTTTTTATCGCTTCAATATGTTGATGAATATTTGAGACAGATCTTAATTTAAAGTGTTTTCGTATTTCCTCTAATGACGGGGAAATACGATTTTTTTCTGTTCGTTTTACAATAAAATCTAAAATCTGTTGTTGTCTTTTGGTTAACATAATATTATATATATTATACTAGATAATACCGAAAATTTACCGAAAGTTATCCACAGTTTGCACAAAACGAACTTGACTTCTCGTCAATTTCTTGATATCATAGAGTTAACTTAATAACTTTTTGATTGAAAAATCATTTCAAAGTTTAAATTTCTGTAGATAGAGTGACAAATAGTATTTGAAAGTCTAAAAGTAGGAGTTTGAGTTAAAGTTTATTAGAAATATAACGTTGTAAATAATTTATTCACAATGTTAATAATATAAAAATATATGTCAGAATTTAATAAAGAGAAACATGGGGTTTTTATTAGCTATTACCACAAAGACGATCAAGTTTATCGTGATGAATTCGAAGATTTATTTGGGCACTTATTCGCTAATAAATCTGTAGAGGAAGGCGATATTGATAGTGATAATAGCGACGAATATATCAAACGTCTTATTCAAGAAGATTATATCAATGATGCAAGCGTTGTTGTTGTTTTGTGTGGACCAAACACATGGAAAAGAAAACATGTTGACTGGGAAATTTCAGCTGGTCTAAATAAAAAAGTTGGTGGTTATTCAGGATTACTCGGTATACATTTACCAACACACCCAGATTATAAGGAAGATAAATATAATAAAAGCAATATTCCTGCAAGGTTGGCAGACAATCTTGAAACAAAATTTGCAAAAATAATCGACTGGACAGAAAACGAAGAAATTATCAAAAAAAGAATTCAGGAAGCATTTGAAAATAGGATAAATGACAATTTGATCGATAACACTCGTAAGCAAATGCCCGACGATATAGAATAATTTTTTAAAATTATGAATTATATATTCCAACCACAGGAAACAGAAAAGCACAAAGTTTTTACAAGTTTCCACAATAAAGACGAAAGCTATAAAATAAAATTCGAAGAGGATTATAAAGAACATTTTATTGGTAAATCTGTACAAAACGGAGATATTGATCCTAATAATGAAACCGAGTATACAAAAAGATTAATAAGGGAAGATTTTATATCTGACTCAAGTATTATTGTCGCTTTATACGGGAATGAAACAAAGGAAAGAAAACATGTTGACTGGGAAATTTCAGCTGGTCTTAGCGGTAATGCAGGTGGTTGCTCCGGCTTAATTGTTATATTGCTTCCTTCTTTTCCAGTTGTACCTTTTGATACTAATGGAAATTATAAAGAAGAACTAATTTATCCGCATGTACACCCACGAACAGCAAAAAATATCAAATCTGGCTTTGCAAAAGTGTATTTTTGGCCAACTATGTATCAACATCTCCCAACTGTTCATATTTCAGATATATTACAAGAGTCATTTGACAAACGTATCACTCATAAACACTTAATAGACAATACGGATATACAATATAAAAGTAATAGATAGATTATGGATTGGAAAGAAATTTTACATATTTGGTTATCAGATAATTTGTCCATCAATATTGAAATCGGTATCAGCCTTATTGCCATACTTGTAATTTTGGCGGGCTTAATTTTCCTATTCAGAGGATCTATGAATAGAAACTTATTTTTTGGCGAAACTGAACTTAACATCTCATTAGGTGGCATTGGTAATGTAAAATTAAAATCAAGTCATGAGGTTGCTCAAATTGCGCACAAAGCATGGTCTGAGCTGATAACTCGTAAAGCAGGACTTCAATTTGAACCAGACCACGATGTTATTGTTGAAGTTTACAATTCTTGGTATCAACTTTTTGTTGAAATGAGATTATTAGTGAAAGAAATTCCAGCGAAACATCTAAAAAAAGACGGCACAAAAAAACTTGTTAATATTTTAATTGATTCACTTAATAAAGGAATGAGGCCGCATCTTACAAAATGGCAAGCTAAATTCCGTAGATGGTATGAGATTGAATTGAGAAAAAATATAGATAATGATAAAACTCCACAAGAAATTCAAAGACAATATCCATTTTATAACGACATGGTACAAGATCTTATTCTTGTAAATCAACAGCTTGTTACTTATACCGCGGAGATTAAGAAATTAATTTCTTAATCATTTAATTTTTGTATGTCTAAATATGGAGTTACTTGTAAAAATGCTAAACTAAACCTATGATAAGTATATTATTTTTTATCGCAGGTATTGCTCTTGGATTTTATATCAAAGACAAAATAGTGCAAAAGAAATCTTTTACACCAAAACAGTCAGAAGAAATGAGTGAAATGCGAGAGGAAGCGCGCGAGGCTTTAACCGAACGAACGGAAAAGCGAAAAGAAAAGATTTTGAATCTGATGAACAGCGAAGCTGTTCACGATGAAGAGCTAAAGGCCTGTAATGTAGCCGATATCAAAAAAGGTATAACTTGTGATAATGTTGAAAAACTACTTGATGTATCAAACGCAACTGCAAGAAAGTATTTAAACGAATTAGAAAGCGAAAATAAAATCAAACAAATCGGTGAAAGAGGACGAGATGTGTACTATATTTTAAATAATTGAAATGACAAAAATAATCTTAATAAGACATGGTCAAGATGAG
>CAZVGL010000021.1:0-2701 GCA_964626705.1 uncultured Candidatus Saccharibacteria bacterium
CACTACTCTTTTAACTTCTTAAGTTCTAATACATTTTAGATTCTAATAGATTTTAAATCTAAAACTTTATTAATAGGGAAAATATCTATAATTCTTAATTTTAGTTCATCGACCTTTTTTTCAAGTGCAATGGGATTTTCTCGATGTTTATATAATTCCTTTACTAGTAATTCAATCTTTTTAAGTAGTTCTGGTGTAACATGAAGCAGATCTCGAGGAGAAGCCACTTGATCATATAATTCAAATTCACCAATCGCATAAACTTTCTTTTCAAAACCTGAATACTCATCAGATAAATAATTTGAATGACCACTACACTGATCAATCTCTTTTTTAAACAAGGTCTTATTTTCTTTTTCTGTCTTGTTTTCAAGCCCTAACACAACTTTATATTCCTGATCATACCAACAAGCATCTAGAGTGCCTTCACCTTCAGTATCTGGACGATATGAATCATATCCTAAAGCAAGTCCTAAATTTTTAATCGCTTCATTGAACTGAGGCTCTGACATTTTGATGCTAAAATTAGGTATTACTCCTTTAAAATCTAAAATCTTCTGAACCTGAATACTCCTTTTTTCTCTTTTGTCCAAAACAGATCTTCCAAAGACTTGATTAATGCCGTAAGCTTGTGAAGAAAGTTCATGAATACGATCGTCTTTTAAAATTGAAGCACATACACTTGCTAAAGATAGATATAGACCTAACATAGGTTTTGAATAGCGACCAATTTCATCTTGATTATCAATAATTTTTTGAATACAATCCCCATAATTATTTTGAAGATAATCATTTATTATTTCACGTTCAATCTTTGCTACAGCTACATCACTATCTTCGTCTTCCAAATTTGGCACTATGCCTTCTGGTATCTCAACCTTTCGTTCAGATTCTATATATACCTTCCATTTATCATCACGATCGAATACTAATTTTGTAAGATTGGTTAGATTTTCTAGAGAAGTGACACCTGACGAAACTCGCAGACCGATATCTAAATCTTCTAATAAATCGGGTTTAAAAAATCGCTCATTATCTTTATTTGCAATCCACCTATACAGCTTTTCGCCCAACAGGAAAATAACACTGTAGTCATCAGATGATCTTACAGTACGACCAAAAGCTTGAACTAATTTACTTGCAATAATCGACCGTAAAAATGAATTTTTTCCATTATGAAAATATTCTGAAAAGAATCTGGTTTTTAAATCTCCCGAGTTTGGTAATCCATCAATTACTAGTGTATTGCAAATATTACCTGGCAAATCAATTCCATCATACCTACTTGCTAGACACAAAATATTACTCTTACCAAGTTTAAAATTTGATGTCTGTTCCATTACTTCCTTAGGATTTGTTGGTATAGAAATTCCTTGTTTTGCGTATACTTGTAGTTTGTAATTACTTGGTACCAATACTAATGCTTTAGTTGTTAATTTAGTTAAGTTTTTTTGTACAATATCGTCAGCTTGCTTAATCGCAGTCTTGCGTGGAAATAGAAAAAGTCTTTCTGGTCTATAGTCGATCTTATTAGACTGAATACGAGTCGGTGTAACACCAAATACTCTAACAATATCTCCTAAGTTAGGTACAGTTGCGGAAAGATACACACGATGAACATCCTTTTTAAAAAGAAAGTGGTCTTGAATATTTGGATAAAGAAGTGATATTTCTATACGTTTAGGTGAAATAAAACACAATGATTTTGAGAAAACTTCACGGATATTTGTCCATCCAAAAGAGTCTGTTTCTTCTATTTTTGCTTTCAATAATTTTTCTCTTATGACATCGTTAAATTCAATCCATTCAAGTGGTGGGATCATCACCATTGATTGTGGATCTCCTTCAATAATACTTTTGATTTTATGCTCTATTGTTGAAGATTGATTAAAAACTGTTGCGATCTCACGTATTAATTCTTCATTATCAACAGAAACTCTGTATTGTTGATCAAGTGATTCAAGAGCGATGTGTGCATCGTCAAAAATTACCCCTCGCAACTCATGACTAGAAAAAATTGATTTAGAATTAAAGACTGCATGATAGTTCGTTACACAAATCATTTCATTGCTTAGATATTCATCTTCATTTGTCCACCTTACACCATCCCCACTAAGATTTAAATAAGAAGCAACTTGTAAACCGTATTTTTTAGCTTCGTCAACGGTTTGTTTTCCTAATAAATTATTTGGACAAACATATAAAACTTTACCGCCTGTACTCCTACGAATTGATTCGGCAATATATATCCCAACCAAAGTTTTTCCAGCTCCTGTGTTTAAGGAAATTACATTGTCATTTTGACCTGTATTATAAGCATTGAACCATCTATTTAGAATGTCATCTTGTGGAGGTCTTGGGTCTGTGATTTCTGGATGAGATAATTTATAAAAAAATTTTACAGGGTTCGCAAAATCTGGATCCTTTATAGAAGTTGACGGCTTTACTACTTTAGAAAAATCAAATTCTGACATAACTAATAGAATAGCAATTTCTTCTAATACTTACCAGTTTTTCTCCAATCTTATATAACTCTATTTAACCAGATAATCTAAATTAAAAGCTTTAGCTATTCCAATCAAAGTCGTAGCATCAGCTATCAATCTTAATTCATAATCCCCACTAGGAATATTTGCAAATATGACATTATAGTTTTTATCATTTTGAGTAGGGTTCTGTTCATAAACAGAACTATCCTCTT
>CAZVGL010000022.1:0-2281 GCA_964626705.1 uncultured Candidatus Saccharibacteria bacterium
TAAGAGACCTTAAACTCTTATGTCAAAAGCCGAAGCTTTTAATTTACGCGGGCAGTGCAACCCTCATATGGGGTTACTTGCCGATAATCAAACTCGGCTGGGGCTGTGTACAGACACAAGAGTTGCCCCCTCTTGTTCTCTTTAATAATCCCTCTTGTGATCTTTCAATCGCGAACAGCGACAAGCGATTTAGGATCGAGAGTCAAAGCTCCTGCCAAAGCTTCCCCTAATACTGTGGTCTACCACAATTACATCGAACCTTGTAAACATAGTCATTCACATGCTGTATGTGGTCATGCACATATTTTGCATGTGAACTTTCACGAATAGTCTTGTGAGAAGATGTCTTGGCCGTCATCGCCTACTTCCACTCAGCGTCAGGATTTTGACGACTTTTGACGAATTTGGGTAATAAGGAATTCGTCGACCCCACTGTTTAATTACCGCAGTTTCAGCTCTGCGGGCCACTACCATACGACTAGCATACGGTAGTAACCTTCTCTTTGAGAAGCTCCGCCCTAACACTAAGAGTCAAAGGTTTATCAGATAAGCGCGAAGGCTTGAGAGCCTTACCACACGTCTTACACTGACCAGCCTTTCCGGTTAGAGTTAGGCGAATAGCCATTCTCGGAGAATTATGCGGGCGATTCCTATGTCCACAACTTGAACACACTAATAGGAACGATCGCCAAATTACTCTTTTTGTTGCATTCATAAGGTTCTCCTTTAAAGAAGTTTTAAATTTTTGTTATCAATCTGTTAGCCAGTATACACACATCGTATTTTTTGTCAAGTACTTTTGACACTTTCTTTCATTTAATACAAGAATACGGCTATTTATAGCCGTATTCAATAAGCTGTATTATGCTTTGTGCTATTGACAGAGTAATTTATTATGTAAAAAATATTAACATTTGTTAATGACACTTGACAAAAGTTTTGTATTTTGCTATACTCCTCACAGAACTGAAGTTGGGGTTCTTTATATTAAAAATACGAATAGGGAGGGTTGTAAGATGAGAAGTTTTATATTTGTTGCGGTTTTTATAGCTATTTTGGCATTTGAAACTACTGGCTATTCTGAGAAATCAGAAAAAATAGTAGGGAAGACTGCTGAAGGAATTTCTTTCGAAGAGTTTAAAGCTCAACATGAAGAAGCTATGGCTATGTTAGAAAGTGGCGTAACCAATCTTGAGGAAGCGGTAAAAGAGGTTGGAGAAACAGAAGAAGTTCTTGAGGAAGCTTATTTGCAACTTGTTAAGATGCAGACTGCAGAAGCAGAAAAAAGATCTCAAGATGCAGAAGCGGCAATGAAAAAATACCGTAAAGCTGTTGATAAATACTTCTCTACCGACTAACCCTCCTTTCTATTCGTTATTTTTTAATTTTTTAACGACAGAAGGAGGTATGTGATGGGATTTTGACCGAAAAAGAATAGGTTATAAGTTTATAGCCGAAAAAGATTAAGTCATTTGGAATTTTCTCTTGTTTAATATTAAAAAAGAGAAAAAGTATAAAAGTTATGTTCGTCGAAAGGGCTATCGTTGTTTACGGTAGTCCTTTTTTTATTGATATTTTTCAGCTCCGTCCCATGCAATATTAAATATTGATCTTAGTGTATTGGATATTTCTTTATTTTCTATAATTACTCCAATCAACTTACCTTTCAAAGAAACAATACCAACTTTATTGTCATAAATAATAATAGACGAACTCAGTGGAAATTTATCTTTTGGAATAAATCTTCTTATGGTTAGTTTAGGTGTTGCTTCCATTCTTTTTTCACTTGTATAAAGTAGTTTTGTATTAATATTTTTATTAACCCTTCTTTCATAAGCATTTTTTCTTTCTTCTTCAGAAAAAACTTTTTTCTCTTCATCTAATGCAAAGACGCCTAACGCATCTTTATTTTTTGCTTTGAAGTAATCTTCTCTTATGGCTATCAACCCTTCTTTGCCTTCAAAATATCTTACTTTTGGTTTTTCTTCTGCTATATCAAAAAGTGTTTCAAGTTCTGGTAGGTGTTTCTTAAACTCTTGCTCTTTTTTCTTTATATCCTCCTCTTGTTCTTGAAGTAAGCGCAAGAGTTGTTTGGGATCTTCTACTTGGTAGAGGGTTTTCTTACCTTTTTCAACTGAGCTCATAAGCCCTTTACTCATAAGCTTCTCTATAACTGCATAAGTGTTAGCACGTTTTACCTCAGCTCTTTGAGCTATCTCCTGTACGGTATCAGAGCCAAGCTCGAGTGATGCCATATATACAGAAGCCTCTTTATCCGAAA
>CAZVGL010000023.1:0-1504 GCA_964626705.1 uncultured Candidatus Saccharibacteria bacterium
TTTTTTGTTTTGTAACCTATCTAAACAGACTTGAGACAAATATATTATTCTTTCTATAATGTTCCCCGAACATAGAGAGAATGATGTATTTCTCAAGACCGCTTGGCGATTTTTCTTTATCTATTATATTGTAACATAATACACTATTGTTTTGAAATACATTGAGAGTTATACTGTGGATATGAAAAAACAAGCAAAGAAACTCGGAGAAAATATGAAAAGAATACGCACAGAGAAAGGCATGTCGCAAGGTGATATTTGTCGCGCCACAGGCGCGGATCGAGCATATATCAGTAATGTCGAAAGCGGAAACAAAAACCCTACACTTGAAACTCTAACAAAAATCGCCGATTCACTTGGTGTACCGATAGATAAACTTTTGAAATAATTATGGCAAACAGTAATCTTACAAATGCAAAAAGGGTAAAGAATGACGAGTTTTATACTCAGTACAGTGATATTCAGAAAGAAATTGAAGCGTATTTGGAATACAATCCCAATGTATTTCGAGATAAGGTGGTGTATTGCAACTGCGACGACCCGTTCGAAAGTAATTTCTTTCGCTATTTTGTACTCAATTTCAATAAGCTTAGACTGAAACAGCTTATCACCACCAGCTACAAACCATCACCAGTAGCCAATATGGAGTTACCCTTGTATGGCGATGACAAAACTCTCACAAAGGTAAAAGGCCGTCCTAAGATAAATGCTAACAAATTTATTATCAACGAAGTGCATGATATAGACGGCGATGGCGAGTTCAACTTGAAAGATGTTGCCCAGCAGTTAAAGGCAAACAAACACAACGAATGGACGCCACTAGAAGACGACGGCGATTTCCGTAGCGATGAATGTGTAAATTTACTTAAACAGTCAGACATCGTGGTAACGAATCCACCGTTCAGCTTATTCCGAGAATATGCAAAACAGCTTTTTAAGTATAATAAAAAATTCGTGATTATTGGCAACTTGAATGCAATTACTTACAAAGAAATATTTCCGTTGATTAAAGATAATAAAATATGGCTTGGGCCTAGTATTACTAGTGGCGATAGAGAATTTGAAGTCCCTCAAGGTGTTATAGATATGAATAAATTTACAGGTGAAATACGAGACGGTAAATATTATCAAAGAGTTGTGGGCGTTCGTTGGTTTACAAATCTTGACCACGGACGACGCCATCAACCGTTATCACCAATGACTAAAGAAGAAGTGATTAAATTTGGTACAAAAAAACCATTTGAAAAATACGACAACTATAATGCAATAGAGGTATCATTCGTTAAATACATTCCGAGTGACTACAAAGGTGTGATGGGTGTACCAATTAGTTTTTTGGATAAATATAATCCTGATCAATTTGAGATCATTGGAATGTGTGAAAATATAGATTTATATAAACTAAAAACAAAAGTGTACACATCCGCAGAATGTAAACAGGCGTATTTAGATAAATTCTCATTTTACCTCGTAGCTCTGCTACGAGCGTACCCACTCCAAATGA